>JBGALY010000024.1:0-89532 GCA_044223435.1 Nakamurella sp. | reverse complement strand
GCGGGGCACTCTCAAGGGCGCATTGGTCAGCATCGCGGCCGGCGTCGTGTTCACCCTGGGCACCATGGCCGTCGTCGGCGACATCTACGCCAACGAACCGATCTACGCCGGCCTGATCGCCAGCCTGGTCACCTTCGTCGCGGTCAGCCTGGCCACCCCGGCCACGCCCGAGTCCATCCGGGCCGAGTGGGACAGCCGGGTCAACCGCAAGCGCACCGCCACCGACTCCCCCGCCGCCACCCCGCACGCCTGAGGACGATTCCGATGACTCTCCCGCACACCGTCTCCATCACCGGAAACATCGGCCCGGTCGACGCCACCCGGGTGCCCCGGTACGCCGGCCCGGCCACCTTCGCCCGGCTCCCCCGCCTCGACGAGGTCTCCCGCGCCGACGTCGCGATCCTGGGCGTCCCGTTCGACTCCGGGGTCAGCTACCGGCCCGGCGCCCGGTTCGGTCCCGGCCACATCCGCACCTCCAGCAAGCTGCTGCGGCCGTACCACCCGGCCCAGGACGTGCACCCGTTCGGCGACCAGCAGGTCGCCGACGCCGGGGACGTCGCGGTCAACCCGTTCGACCTGGCCGAGGCGGTCCAGCAGATCGACGACGCCGTGACGACCGTGCGGGCCGACGGCGCGTCGCTGCTCACCCTGGGCGGCGACCACACGATCGCGCTGCCCATCCTGCGGTCGCTGTACCGGGACCACGGCCCGATCGCGGTGCTGCACTTCGACGCGCACCTGGACACCTGGGACACCTACTTCGGCGCCCCGTACACGCACGGCACGCCGTTCCGGCGGGCGTCCGAGGAGGGTCTGCTGGACCTGGAACGCTGCCAGCACATGGGCATCCGCGGTCCGCTGTACGCGGCGAGCGACCTGGAGGACGACGCCGCACTGGGCTTCCAGATCGTGCGGGCGGACGACTATGAGACCGACGGCGTGCGCGGCGCGGTGGACCGGATGCGCCGACGGCTCGGGGACGGCCCGGTGTACGTCTCCATCGACATCGACGTGCTCGATCCCGCGCACGCCCCCGGCACCGGCACCCCGGAGGCCGGCGGGCTGACCAGCCGCGAGCTGCTGCACACGCTGCGCGGGCTGACCGGGCTGAACGTCGTCGGCGCGGACATCGTCGAGGTCGCCCCGGCCTACGACCACGCCGAGATCACCGGGATCGCCGCCGCGCACGTGGCCTACGAGCTGCTGGCCGTGCTGGCCAAGAACCGGACGACCGCATGACGGCCGGCGCCCCGACCGGGCATCGCAACGGCGGCGCGGCGATCGTCGAATCGCTGGCCGCGCACGGCGTCGACACCGTGTTCGGCATCCCCGGGACGCACAATCTGGAGCTGTTCCGGCACCTGCCGGCGGCCGGCATCCGGACGATCACGACCCGGCACGAGCAGGGTGCCGGGTACGCCGCCGACGGGTACCACCAGGTGGCCGGCCGGCCCGGCGTGGTGATCACCACCAGCGGGCCCGCGGTGTTCAACGTGGCCGCCGCGGCCGGCACCGCGTGGGCCGAATCCCGCGCCGTGCTCATCATCTCGCCCGGTCTGCCGGCCGGCACGGACGGCGGCGACGCCGGTCAGCTGCACGAGACGAAGGACGCCTCAGGCGCGATGGATCGGGTCGTCGCGTGGAGCCGCCGGGTCGGCTCACCGGACGAGGCGGCCAGGGCGGTCACCGAGGCCTTCGCGTTCTTCGCCGGCGGCCGGCCCCGCCCGGTGCACATCGAGGTGCCGCTGGACGTGCTGGAGCAGCCGTGGACCGGGACCCCGGTGGTGACTCCGGTTCCGAAGCCGCCGGTTCCGTCCGTCGACGCCGTCCGATCCGCCGCGGCCGTCCTGTCCGCCGCCGCCCGGCCGATCATCGTCGCTGGTGGTGGCGCCCGTGGTGCGACGGCCGAGATCCGTTCACTGGCCGAACGTCTGGACGCTCCGGTGATCACCACCACCAACGGCAAGGGCGTGCTGCCCGAGGATCATCCGCTGGCGATCGGCGCCTCGATCCGGCTGCGCGCGGCCCAGAAGTACCTGGCCGAGGGCGATGTCACGCTGGTGGTCGGCAGCGAGCTGGGCGATTCGGAGCTGTGGGAGGGCAGCGTCGACACGCCGACCGTCATCCGGCTGGACATCGATCCGGGCCAGCTGGACAAGAACCGGACCGGTCAGCTGCACCTGCTCGGTGACGCGGCCGCCGCCCTGGGGGCGCTGCTGGCCGATTTGCCCTCGGACAGGACACATCCCGGCGCCGACGAACGGACCGCGGCGCTGCGGGCGGAGTGCCGGGCCGAAGCGGTGGCCGACGGCGGGGCACCCTGGCAACCCGTCGTCGACGCGGTTCGGCGCGCATTGCCCGACGGCGCGACCCTGGTCGGCGACTCGTCCCAGGTCACGTACTTCGGCGCCGCGCACTTCTTCGACGCCGCCGCCCCGGCCGAGTTCCTGTACATGGCCGGGTTCGCCACCCTGGGCTACGGACTGCCCGCCGCGATCGGGGCCAAGCTGGCCGACCCGGACCGGGCCGTCGCGGTGCTCCTCGGCGACGGCGCCCTGATGTTCTCGGTCCAGGAGATCGTCACCGCCGTCGAGCAACGCCTGCCGCTGCCCATCGTGGTGGTGGACAATGCCGGCTACGCCGAGATCAAGGACCAGCAGGCCCGACGCGGCATCCCGCCGATCGGCGTCGACCTGATCACCCCCGACCTGCCGGCCCTGGCCCGGGCCTGCGGCGCCCACGGCGTCGAGGCCGCCGACGCCGCGGCCGTCACCGGGCTCATCCGGCAGGCGCTGACCGCCGATCGGCCCACGCTGATCAGGTTGGCCTGCTGACCGCGCTGGTCTCGGGCGGCCCGACGTGGCCGGGCCGGTGCCAACGGGCCGGTTCGGGCGCGAGTGTCCCGTCCGCCTGGGTGGACAATCACCGACCGCCGCCCGAAGATCGCACGGTGCCGATCATCGATGCCCATGCCCATCTCTACGACAGCACCGCCATTGGTTACGGGATCTTCGAGCGGCGCGACCCGACGTTCGAAGCCCTGGTCGGTGACTATTCGGCGCTGCCGAGCCGGTACGGCGTGGCCGACTATCGCCGGGACACCGCGGCACGGCCGGTCGATGGCATCGTCTGGCACGAGTTCATCGCCGACGACCCAGTGGCCGAGATCCTCTGGGCCCAGGGACTTGCCGACAGCTGCGAGCTGCCCATGGCGCTGGTCGGTCTCGCCGATTTCGCCGATCCGGGGCTCCCGCAACGGCTGGAGCTGCTCGCATCGCTGGCGAACGTCACGGCCGTCCGCCAGCATCTCGGCTGGAACCCGGCGGATCCGCTTCGGCGGATGGCGTCGCGGCCGGACTACCTCACCGACCCCGTCTGGGATGCCGGGCTCACGCGCCTGGCGAGGACGGATATGCGATGCGGCCTCGAGGTGTTCTCCCCGCAGCTGGCCGACCTCACCGCGGTGGTGCGACGCCACCCGGACATCGGCTTCACCGTCGCCGTTCTCGGCTGGCCGACCGAGCTGGACGCGGGCGGGCAGGCCCGGTGGCGGGCGGACATGGCGGCGCTGAGCCGGTGTGACAACACGGTGGCGAGCATCTCCGCGGTCGAGTGCATCTTCGGACTCGACTGGGACGAGGACGTTGCCGCCGATTGGATCTCCATCGTGGTCGAGCTGTTCGGCGCCGACCGCTGCATGTTCGGCAGCCACCTGCCCATCGACGGTCTGTCCTACGGTGTCGACCGGCTCTACCGGGTTTATGACCGTGTCCTCGCCGGCTGCTCGGCGGACGAACGCCAGGCCGCCTACGGCGGTACCGCGCACCGCTGGTTCCGTGTGCCGCTGCCGACTTGATCGTCGGCCGGTCACGCAAGGCGGGCTTCGGATGGAGCCGGGTGCGACGGGATCTACGTCAACAACGTTCTTCGACCGTTGTGGTGGAGGTTTGGCGGGCCGGTCGACGAGCCCGGCACCGGATCCCACCGGGCAGAGTCGTGCCCTTCGGCCCGGTCTCCGGTTGTCCACGGTCGCCCGTCCGGAGACCATTGCCCTCATGTATGCGGTCACCAACCCCGCGACCGGTCGCGAGGAATCCCGGTACGCCACGGCGACCGACGCCGAGATCGAGCAGATCCTGGCCAGCAGCGAGACTGCGGCGCGCGAGTTGGCCGGCGCCGACCTGGACCGGCGCTGCGCGGCGCTGCTCCGGATCGCCGAGCTGCACGACCAGCGCCGCGACGAGCTGGCCGCCCTGGTCACCACCGAGGTCGGCAAGCCGATCCGGCAGGCCCGGGGCGAGGTCGGGCTGGTCGCCTCGATCTACCACTACTACGCCGATCACGCGCGGGAGTTCCTGGGCGAGGACCACATCGACGTCGGCAACGGCGGATCCGCGATCGTGCGGAAGCTGCCGATCGGCCCGCTGCTCGGCATCATGCCGTGGAACTTTCCCTACTACCAGGTGGCTCGGTTCGCGGCGCCGAACCTGGCCGCCGGCAACCCGATCCTGCTCAAGCCGGCCCCGCAGTGTCCCAGCTCGGCGGCCGCGCAGGAGGCGATCATCCGGCAAGCGCTCTCCGAGTCCGCGCTGCCCGCCGATGCCTACCAGACGGTGCTGGCCACCAACGAGCAGATCGCGACGATGATCGCCGACCCGCGGGTCCGGGGCGTGTCACTGACCGGGTCGGAGCGGGCCGGTGCGGCGGTCGCCGCCGTCGCCGGCCGGCACCTGAAGAAGGTCGTCCTGGAGCTGGGCGGCTCGGACCCGTTCGTCGTGCTGGACGCGGCCGACCTGGATCGGGTGGTCAAGCGGGCGGTGCACGCCCGGTTGTCCAACGCCGGTCAGGCCTGCAACGCCGCCAAGCGGTTCATCGTGCTGGACGACCTGTACGACGACTTCCTGGACCGCTTCGTGGCCGCGATGGGCCGGATCGAGCCCGGCGACCCCACTGTCGACTCGACGTTCCTCGGGCCGCTATCGTCGGCGGCCGCCCGCGACAACCTCGCGGCTCAGGTCGACGGCGCCGTCAGCCAGGGCGCCACGGTCCACGTCGGTGGCCGGCCGGCCGACGGTCCCGGATTCGGCTACCTGCCGACGGTGCTCACGGGTGTCACCGCCGACTTGGACGTCTTCACCCAGGAGTTGTTCGGTCCGGTCGCCGTCGTGTACCGGGTGGCCGATGAGGACGAGGCGGTCGCGCTGGCCAACGCCACCCCGTTCGGTCTCGGCGCATCCGTTCATTCCGACGACCCGGACCGGGCCCTTCGGGTCGCCGACCGGCTTGACGCCGGCATGGTCTCGATCAACGAAGCCGGCGGCAGCAGCGCGGAGCTGCCGTTCGGCGGCGTCAAGCGCAGCGGGTTCGGCCGCGAGCTCGGCTCCTACGGGATCTCCGAGTTCGTCAACCACCAATTGGTGCGGGTGTCCGGGCGCTGACGGACCGGGGGCGCGGAGCTCGTCCTGGCCGAGGCACGAAAGAGGGGCCGGATCCCAGCGGATCCGGCCTCTTTCGTCGGCGACAGCCGGTCTCCGCGACCGTCAGTTCGGCGGGTTGACCTCGTACAGCCCGTTGCCGTCCTTGACCACGACGGTCACCTTGGTGGCCGTGCCGTCAAGCTTCAGGTCGCACTGGAAGCTGGTACCGGCGGTCACCGGCTGACCGGACGGGCAGGTCACGTCGCTGACCCCGCTGAGCCCGTACCCGGACGGCGGGTTCCCGGTCAGCACGTTCGTCACGCCCTGCGCGACCTGCTTCTCGTCGAACACCTTCTTGTTCAGGAAACCCGGCCAGACGAACAACGCGACCGCGGCCAGCGCGGCGAGGACCACCACGACGACGATCGCGATGATCAGCCCCTGGTTCGACTTCTTCGGGGCGTCGGTGGTGGCCGGGAAGCCGCCGGACGACGGGCCGTAGCCGCCGTAACCGGGCTGGGGCTGCTGACCGTAGCCGGCCGATGCCTGCCCGTAGGACGGCTGGCCGTACCCGGAGCCCTGCCCGTAGGACGGCTGGCCGTAGTCCTGCCCGCCGGACGGCTGGCCGTACCCGGGTTGCTGGTAGTAACCCTGGCCGGCGCTCGGGTCGGACTGGCCCCCGGACTGCCCGTAGCCGGGTTGCTGGTAATAGCCCTGCTGGCCGGCATCCGGCTGGCCGTAGGCCGGCTGCTGGTAGTAGCCCTGCTGGCCGCCCGACCCGCCCGGCTGACCGTAGGACGACGGATCGTACGACGCCTGCCCGCCGTAGCCGGGTGGCTGGCCGTACGAGGGCTGCACGCTGGTCGGCGGGGCGTAGGAATCGCCGGCGCCGCCCGGCGACGACCCGGAACCCGACGACCCGCCGGCCGCCGACCCGGACGAACCGCCGGCAGCGGAGCCGCCCGAGCCGCCGGGGCCGGACACGCCGTAGTCACCCGGACGGTAGACGGTCGTGGCATCCGAATCGGCCGGCTGATCGGATCCCGGCTGCTGGCCGCTCCCCGACTGACCACCCTGTGGGGTACTCATCGCTTCCTCCTCGAATCCGCCGATCGATCCGGCGCGACGTCCCGCCGCGTCACCACGCCGGGACGGTGATTGATGATGATCCAACCACGACGAGGCCGGGCGCGGGGCGGGGCACGGCGAAGACCCTCCGGGCCTGCCCCGGTGCCCCGCTCCGCGCCACCACCTGGTCCACTCGGCGAGCCTCGCTCACGCAGCGCCGAGGGAGACCACGCCGCGCCGCAAGGATCCGACCGCGGAGCGGGCGACCGCCGCGACGTCCGGCCCGGCCACTCCGGCGATCTGATCCAACAGGTCGACCACCTGGCGGCACCAGCGGACGAAATCTCCCGCGGACAGGTCGGTTCCGCCTCCGACCGCCACGGCCAGGGCCTCCGCCAGGGTGGCGCCCCGGGCCCACGCGGCGATCGCCGCGGCGAACCCGGGGTCGACGTCCCGGGTGGCCGGCAGCCCGATCTCCCGTTCGGCGGCCGCGACCCGCAGCCAGACCGCGGTCGTGGCGCCGACCAGCTCGCCCGCCTCGCCGGCCACCGGCCGGCTCCCGCCCGGACCCTCCCGGCGCGACTCGTACACCAGGCAGGACACCGCGGCCGCGAGCGAGGGCGCGGACGCCCCGGACCAGACGCCGCGCCGCAGGCATTCCGCCACCACCAGGTCGCTCTCGCCCCAGATCCGGGCCAGCATCCGACCGTCCCCGGTCAGCTCGTCGCCACGCAGGTACCCGTTCTGCTCGAGCAGCCGGATGATTCTGTCCAGCGCCAGGCCCAGGGAACCGGTGGCCGCAGCCACCTTCGCGGCCAGGGCCTCGTTCTCCTGCGTCAGCCGGCGCCAGCGACGGGCCCACTGCAGGTGTTGCTCCCGGTCCGCGCAGCCGTGTACCGGATGGGCCCGGATCGCCTTGCGCAGCACCGCCAGATCCATCTCCTGCGTCGACACCTGATCGGCGTGCCGGGCGGACCGTGCCTCCCGGCCGGGCGGCCGGATGCCCGAGGAGGCGATCGCCGACGCGAGGTCCCGGCGCACCTTCGGCGAGCGGTGGTCGGTGAACTTGCCCAGCTTCACCCGGCCCAGGGCCGGCACCGCACCGCGGAAGTCGGCGGCGGAGAGCCGGCCCGCCCACCGACCGGCGGTCACCACCAGGGGCCGCGGCGTACCGTCCGGCTCGATGCCCGGGTCGAGCACGACGGCCAGACCCGACCGGCGTCCGGACGGCACGTCGATGACGTCGCCGCGGCGCAGCTCGGCCAGGTCCTGCGCGGTCCGGTCGCGACGGCGAGCCGCACCGGCCCGGGCGATCTCCTTTTCCGCGTCGGCCAGCGCGGTGAGCAGGTCCAGGTACTCGGTGGTGCTGCCCAGATGGCACTGCATCGACCGCTCGTGGGTCACCACGGCCTCGGCGTTGCGGGCGACCTGGCGGGCCATGCCGACCACCGCACCGTTGGCCTGATATTGGGCGAAGGACTGCTCGATCAGGTCGCGCGCCGCCGACCGGCCGAGCCGGTCGACCAGGTTGACCGCCATGTTGTAGCTGGGCCGGAACGCGGACCGCAGCGGGTAGGTCCGCCGGGACGCCAGCCCGCCGACCATCCGGGGGTCCATCCCGGGCGACCACAGGACGACGGCGTGTCCCTCGATGTCGATGCCGCGCCGGCCGGCCCGCCCGGTCAGCTGGGTGTACTCCCCCGCGGTCAGATCGGTGTGGCTCTCACCGTTGAACTTGATCAGCTTCTCCAGCACGACCGTCCGGGCCGGCATGTTGATGCCCAACGCGAGGGTCTCGGTGGCGAAGACCGCCTTGACCAGCCCCGCCACGAACAGTTCCTCGACGGTCTCCTTGAACACCGGCAGCATTCCGGCGTGATGCGCGGCGACGCCTCGTTCGAGTCCGTCCCGCCAGTCCCAGTAGCCCAGCACGCCCAGATCGACGTCCATCAGCTCGACCGTGCGCCGGTCGACGATCTGCCGGATCTCCTCGCGCTCCTTCTCCGTCGTCAGCCGCAGCCCCGCGCGCACGCACTGGCCGACGGCCGCGTCGCAGCCGGCCCGGGAGAAGATGAACGTGATGGCCGGCAGCAGGCCGGCCCCGTCCAGTCGTTCGATGACGTCGACCCGGCCCGGCGGCCGCCAGCGCGGGCCACCGGCCGCCCGCCCGCGTTCGCCACGGCGGCCGGGACGGCCGGACCGGCCGCCGCCGAACCGTTCGGCGATCGCCTCAGCGTCGTGGATCGCCCGGGTCAGCGCCGGGTCGATGCGCAGCGCGCCGGGTGGCCCGACCGCCGGCTGATCATCCTCACCCACCCCGAACAGGTCGAACAGGCGGCGCCCGACCATCATGTGCTGCCACAGCGGCACCGGCCGCACCTCGTCGACGACGACGGCCAGTT
This sequence comes from Nakamurella sp., assembly GCA_044223435.1. Classification (GTDB taxonomy): domain Bacteria; phylum Actinomycetota; class Actinomycetes; order Mycobacteriales; family Nakamurellaceae; genus Nakamurella. Next base: position 80,645 of record JBGALY010000024.1, on the reverse strand, counting down.
CGCCCCGCACCTCGGCCAGCCAGGCGCCGAACTCCTCGGCGTTGGACACGGTCGCCGACAGGCCGACCACCGACACCTCGGCGGCCAGATGCAGGATCACCTCTTCCCACACCGGGCCGCGGAACTTGTCGGCCAGATAGTGGACCTCGTCCAGCACCACGTGGGTCAGCCCGGCCAGGTCGGGCGAACCGGCGTACAGCATGTTGCGCAGCACCTCGGTGGTCATCACGACGACCGGGGCGTGCGGGTTGACCGACGTGTCACCGGTGAGCAGGCCGACCCGGTCCGGCCCGTACTGGGCGATCAGGTCGGCGAACTTCTGATTGGACAGCGCCTTGATCGGCGTCGTGTAGTAGCACTTCCCGGCGGACCCCAGGGCCAGGTGCACGGCGAATTCGCCGACGACGGTCTTCCCGGCCCCGGTCGGGGCGCACACGAGCACGCCGCGCCCGTCCTCCAACGCCCGGCAGGCGTCGATCTGGAACTGATCCAGTGGGAACGGGCGAGTCAACGCGAACTCGGCCAGCCGGGGGTGCGCCCGATCGCCCCGCGACGCCATCGCGTGGGCGTACCGATCGGCGGGCGACCCGGCCGATTCCTGCGTCCAGCCGTGTCGGGTCACCGGTCCAGAGTGTCACACGGACGGCCGGGACCCGGCCCCCCGGAAAGGCGTGCCGCGCCGGCCCCGGGTCAGGACTTGCCCGCGTCCGCCTGCTCGTCGGCCTCGATGTCCGCGGCGACCTCCGCGACGAGGGCCTCGGCCTCGAGTTCGGCCTCGATCTCCTCCGCCAGCTCCGCCTCGGCCGCCGCCAGCAATTGCTGCACCGGGATGCGACCGCTGGCCACCAGCTGCCCGCCGGATCGCCGGACCGCGGACGCCAGCGGGGCCGCCCACAGGTTCTCGTAGATCAGCAGCGCCGCAGTGCTGCCCGGCTCGAGCGCGTCGGCGGCGGCGGCCACGTCGTCGTCGGACAGCAACTCGGCCAGATCGCGTTCGATCTCCCGCAGCTCGGCGAGCGGTCCCTCCTGCAGATCCTCGAACTCGAAGGCCTCGTAGGACCCGTCGTCGTTCTTGCGGATGACCGCCAGGTCCAGGACCCGGACGACCCCGTGCCGGACCAGGGCGAGAAGTTCCGGCAGGATCTCACCGTTGAACTGGCTGCCGGGGAACTCCACCACCAGGTAGTCCACCGGGCCGAGTTCGTCGATGGGTTCGGTCATCACGTGCCTTTCGTCGAAACGTCTGCGGCTGCGGTCAGCAGTGTCACACGGCGCTACAGGCCGCGCTGCACCGGCAGCCGGCCGGAGTCGATGGCCGCGGTGAACGCCTGGTAGTCCAGCTCGTTCTGGTCCGCGTACCGCACCGCGAAGTCGGTCATGGCCCGCTCGAACGTGTCGTCGGACCCCAGGTAGGCGGCCAGCGCGACGACGTCCCCCGACCGGGCGTGGGCGCGGGCCAGGGTCCAGCCGCACAGCTCGGCGTAGAAGGTCAACGCCATGGGACCCATCGCCTCCACGTCGGCCGAGGTCTTCATGTCCCGCAGCTGACGCCAGTAGTAGAAGCGGTCGTTCTGGACGCCCTTCGTCCAGCCCAGGAAGATGTCGCTGGCCGCCTGCATCATCCGCTGGCCCCGGACGACCCGTTCGCCGGCGTTGGCGTACCGGCTGGCCGGCAGGTGGTCCTCCAGCACGGACCGGGTCGCCTCCTTGACCTGGAGGAACAGCGGGTCGTGCTCGTCCCGGCCCTGGAGCAGCACGATGAAGGCGCGGGTGCCGACGCTGCCGACCCCGACCACCTTGCGGGCCATGTCGACGAACGAGAACTTCTCCAGCAGATGCCGGCGGTCCGGCTCCAGCGTGGCCCGGTACTCGCGGAACTGGTTGCGCAGCAGCGTCTCGAGCGCCTCCGGGGACAGGCCGGCGGCGCTCGCCTGCCCGGCGTAGTCGCGGATCGGCACGACGATCGGCGGCTGGCTCACGATCCGGTACTGGCCGTCGACCAGTTCGCCCAGCTTGGACAGGGCCTGCAACGAGTCCCGGGTCCGGGCCTTGTCCATGTTCTTCTGCATGTTCCGCGCGGCGCGGGCCAGGTCGTCGCCGGTCGGGCCGGCCGTGTCCGCCTTGTCCTTCGTCGGCTGGTCCTTGCCGCCCTTGGCCTTCCCCTTCGCCTTGGCCTTGTCGGCCTTGGCCTTCTCCGCCTTGGCCTTCTCGGCCTTCGCTTTTTCCGCCTTGGCCTTGTCCGCCTTGGTGGTGGCGCCGGGCTCCGTCTGGGCCGCCAGCTTGGCCAGCGCGTCCTTGATCGTGTCCTCGGACAGGTGGGTGTACCAGAGCTCCATGGTGCCCATGCCCGCGAACTCGGCCATCGCCGTCCGGTAGCGGTGCGCGGCGGCCAGCGCCGCGGCCGCACTCTGCTCGGCGGTGAACCCGTTGTTGCGCCCGGCGATGACGAAGCTGGCGACCAGCCGCTTGACGTCGTACTCGACGGGGCCGGGCAGGGTTTCGTCGAAGTCGTTCAGGTCGAACACCAGGCGCCGCTCGGGCGAGGCGAACCCACCGAAGTTGGACAGGTGGGCGTCACCGCAGAGCTGGGCGTCCAGGCCGCCGGTCGGTGTGCCGGCCAGGTCCGCGGCCATGATCTTGGCCGCGCCGCGGTAGAAGGTGAACGGCGAGACGGCCATCCGACCGTGCCGCACCGGCACCAGGTCGGGCTCGCGGGTCGTGTTCTGCTGCTCCAGCAGCGCGACCGGATCGAACCGGTCGGCGGCCGGGGTCCACCCCATCTGCCGCTCCAGCGGGGACTTCTCCCGCGCGTCCGCGCCCTTGGCCTGCCGGTCGGCGACGGAAAGGTGGGTGAGGATCTTGGGGGTGGCCACGGGAGCCCTCCTGATCGGTCGGACACGGCGCCGGACGAGGGGCCGGACGCCGTGGTGCGAACGCACCGTTGTGGTGCACAGCACACCCCGCCCGGCGGGTGCTCGGCATCATCCCAACCGAATGGGACGACCGCATCCGCCGCGGTTTCCCCGGCGGATCAGGTGACGTCCCCCAGATCGTCATATCCCTGTCGCGGCGCCCTGGCGCGCCCGGTGGATCCGACCGGTCCGCCGGGGCCCGGCACCCGCCCGGGCGCGCCGACCGGCGCAGCGGGGGCGACCGGCTGCACCGTCGTGTCGGCGCTCGCGGTGACCCGGCTGGTCGGCAGGTCGGCCAGCGGGGTCGCCTCGTCGTCGGACAGTTCGGCAACGGCCTCCTGCCGCCGCTTGCGCCGGTCGTGCAGCTTGGCCACCTGCACCGACACCTCGTACAGCAGGGCGAGCGAGACGGCGAGCGCGAGCATGGTGATGGGGTCGTTGCCCGGCACGACGAGCCCGGCGAACACGGTGAGGCCGAAGATCGCGTAGCGGCGCCAGGCGGCCAGCTTGGCCCCCTGCACCACGCCGATCCGGTTGAGCATGATCAACAGCAGGGGCAGCTCGAACGAGACCCCGAAGATGATCAGCATGGCGATCAGGAAGGAGAAGTAACTGTCGGGCGACAGTGCGGTGATCGTGGCGTCACCGCCGAAACCCAGCAGGACGGTCAGGCCCTCCCGGATCACCACGTAGGCCAGCACCGCGCCGGCGGCGAACAGGACCCCGCCGGTGCCGACGAAGACGACCGCGTACCTGCGCTCCTTGCTGTAGAGCGCGGGCGTCACGAATGCCCACAGCTGGTACAGCCAGACCGGGCTGGAGAGCACGACCCCGGCGATGAGCGCGGACTTGAGCTGCAGCTCCAGCGCCGAGAACGGGCCGGTGGCCAGCAGCTTGCACTCGTCGGGGCTGCCGAAGTCGTAGCGCCGATCGACCGGGACCGCGCAGTAGGGCCCGGTCAGGATGTCCGAGAGGCTGGGCAGGCCGATCGCCGGGATGCCGTGACCGAACCAGATGAAGCCGATCACGGTGCCCAGCAGGATTCCCAGCGTGCCCAGGAACAGCCGGCGGCGGAGCTCGTGCAGGTGCTCCATCAGCGGCATGGTGCCGTCGGGCGACTTGGGCGGGCGCCCCTTGCGCACGCGCAGGCTCGGCAGCTGCCGCCCGAACACCCGCATCCGCTGGCTCCTCGTCGTCCGCGGCGCCGCCCCGGGGCGCCGCCGTCGATCCTACGGAGCGGTCGGGTCCGGCTCGGCCCGCGGCGCCGACCGCCGGCGCAGGTTCATCTCGACGGCCCCGAAGATCAGCTTGGCGACGAGCCCGAACACCACCAGGTTCAGCAACATCTGCAGGCTGACCAGCAACCGGGGCAGGTCGCCGACGGGCGTGATGTCGCCGAAGCCCACGGTCGAGAACACGGTGATGGTGAAGTACAGGCCACCGACCCGGTCCAGCGGTTGGGAGAACGCCGACGGATCGCCCTGCGAGATCAGGTAGTACCCGGCGGCGAAGGTGATCAGCAGCAGCGGGACCCCGACGGCGAGCGTCTCGAACGCGCGCAGCCGCGGGAACGGCGACCCGATGATCGCCCACACCTGCCAGGCCAGGACGAGGGCCAGGGCCAGGACGCCGACGACCAGCACCACGATGCCGGTCCCGGCCGGCTCCTTGAGCGGCAGCAGGAAGTAGGCGGCCACGATCACCACGACGGACACCACCGCGCGCAGGATCAGCACGGCGGCCATCCGGTGCCGCTGCCCGCGGGTCAGGTCCTCGTACCGGGAGGGAGTGCGCATGGCTGCACGGTCGCAGCCGGGGCCGGGCCGGGGCATCCTCCGCGGCGGGCGAACGACCGGCCCACCGAGCGTCCGTCCCGCCCGGATTCAGGCACGGTCATAGGCGGCGATGGCCTGCTCGGCCCGGTCTGCGACCAGCGCGGACACTTCCGGCCGGTTGGTCACCACCGCATCCCCGCCGAGCGACAGGACCAGGCGGGCGAGCCACTCGTCGCTGCCGGCGTGCATCGTCACCCGGACTCCCGGCTGCGGTCCGGACAACGGGCTGACCGACTCGACCGGGTAGTACTCGGCCACCCAGCGGGCGCCGCCGGTCAGCTCGAGCTCCACCGGCGGCACGGCCGGATCGGGGTGGAAGATCCGGTCCGGTACCGCCGAGTCCACCCACAGGCTGCCCTGCGCCGGTTCGTCGAGGACCCGGGCCGCCTCGATGCGGTCGATCCGGAAGTGCCGGATCGCTCGGGCCCGGTGGCAGTACGCCTCCAGGTAGGCGTGCCCGTCGGTGACCAGGATGCGCAGCGGGTCGACGGTCCGTTCGGTGACGGCGTCCCGGGACGCGGCGTAGTAGCGCATCCACAGCCGCCGGCTGCGGTCCAGGGCGTCCCGGACCGTGCCCAGCTCACGGGCCGGGTCGGCCGGGACCACCTGCACGACGTCGGGAGATTCGGCCGCCCGCCGGTCCAGCTGGGCCAGTTTGGCCAGGGCCGACTGCACCGCGTCCGTCTCGACCAGCCCCGGCGTCTGGGCCAGCGCGCGCAGCGCGACCAGCAGGGCCTGGGCCTCGTCGGCGGTGAGCCGCACCGGCCGTTCGATCCCGGCGTCGAAGGTGATGGAGACGGTGCCGCCGTCGTCGTCGAGCACGACGTCGATCAGGTCGTCCGGGTAGTAGCCGGGCAGCCCGCAGACCATCAGCAGGTCCAGGTCCGCGCTGATCTGGTCGCGGCCGACGCCGAACTCCCGCGCCAGCTCGTCGATGCCGACCCCGGGGCGCCGGGAGATGTACGGGACCAGCGACAGCATGCGGGCCAACCGGTCGGTGGCGTTCTCGGTCACACCGATCCCTCCCCGCCGAGTTCGTCGAAGGAGAGGGCGACGTCGGGCTCGCCCGACCCGCCCCCGCCCGGCCCGGCGCCCGTCCGGACCGACGCGAGCGTGCCCGCGAGCAGGGCGACGGTCGCTTCGATCAGGTCGGCGGGCTCCTCCACGACGACGTCCGGGCCGTGCGCGGCGATCTGCCGGGCGGTGTCCCAACGCGGTCCGAGCGGGATCCGCACCCGGTCCCAACCCGGCCGGTCGGCGATCGGCGTGCTGTCGACGGCACTGCGACGCAGCCCGACCGCCGCCCCGGAGCGCACCCGCACGGTGGCCTGCCGGTCGGTGACCGGGCGCTGCACGCTGCCGGCCACCGCGGCGAGCAGGTCGATGCCGGCCGGCGCCCGGACGGTGACCCGGCCGGCGGTCCGAACCGTGCCGGTGATTCGGGACAGCCGGAACGTGCGGCGGTCACCGCGCCGGTCGTCGTGGCCGATGACGTACCAGCGGCCGCGGAACGACACCAGTCCCCACGGTTGCAGCCGACGCGGCTCGGCCGGGCCGCCCGGATCCTTGCGGTAGTCGAACTCGACGATCCGGCCGGCCCGCACCGCGGCCAGCATCGGCTCGAAGGCCGGGTCCGAGGTCCGCACCCGCGGCTGCAGCAGGGTAACCACGGAGTCCTCCGGAGGGGCGCCCTCATCCTCGGCGGCGATGGCCGGGTCGGCGGGGTCGGCCGCCTCGGCGTCGCGGATCTTGCGCAACGCCCCCGATCCGGCGGCGTCGAGCGCGGTGGTCTCCCACAGCCGGCCGGCCAGCGCCAGTGCCGCGGTCTCGGCGGGGGTGAAGGACAGCGGCGGCAGGGTGAACTCGCTGCGCGGGATCCGGTAGCCGTCGCCGCCGTTCGGCGGGGTCTGCAACGGCACACCCAGCTCCCGCAACTCCTTCTTGTCCCGTTCGAAGGTGCGCAGGAACGCCTCCTCCGAGGGCGCGTCGCCGTACCCGGCCACCTTCGCGCGGATCCACGCCGCGGTGCGGAACGTCGGCGCGTTCAACAGGGCGATCACCAGGTTGAGCAGGCGCTCCGCCTTTGCCGCCTTCGTCGTCACCACGCGAACCAGCCTGTCACACCCCCGCTCCTGGCCCGCGCAAGGCGAGGAGGGCTACATGGCCTCGATCAGTTTGGTGACCCGGTCGTCGGTGGACCGGAAAGGATCCTTGAGCAGCACGGTGCGCTGGGCCTGGTCGTTGAGCTTGAGGTGCACCCAGTCCACCGTGTAGTCCCGGCCGGCGTCCTGGGCGGCGGCGACGAACTCGCCGCGCAGCCGGGCCCGGGTGGTCTGCGGCGGCACCGTCATCGCGGTGGTGATCTGCCCGTCGGTGACCACCCGGGCCGCCCGGCCCCGCGCGGCGAGCAGCGAGTGCAGGCCGCGGCCCGTGCGCACGTCGTGATAGGTCAGGTCGAGCTGGGCGATCCGCGGGTGGGTCAGGTCCAGGCCGTGTTTGGCCGCGTAGGCGTCGATCAGCTTCTTCTTGATCACCCAGTCGATCTCGGTGTCGACCTTGGTGAAGTCCTGGGTCTGCACCGCCTCCAGGGTGCGCCGCCACAGGTCGAGCACCTGGTGCGTCACCGGGTCCGTCCCCCGGTTCGCGACGAACGCGGCCGCCTTCTCGTAGTACTCGGTCTGCGCGTCCAGGGCGCTGATGTCACCGCCGCCGGCCAGCCGGACCGCCTTGCGCCCGGTCGTGTCGTGCGAGATCTCCCGGATCGCCCGGATCGGGTTCTCGAAGGTGAAGTCGCGCAGCGGCACCCCGGATTCGATCATCTCCAGCACCAGCGCGGCGGTGCCCACCTTCAGCAAGGTGGTCGTCTCGCTCATGTTGGAGTCGCCGACGATCACGTGCAACCGGCGGTACCGTTCGGCGTCGGCATGCGGCTCGTCGCGGGTGTTGATGATCGGACGCGACCGGGTGGTCGCCGACGACACGCCCTCCCAGATGTGGTCGGCCCGCTGGGACAGGCAGTACGACGCGCCCCGCGGCGACTGGAGCACCTTCCCGGCGCCGGCGATCAGCTGCCGGGTGACCAGGAACGGGATGAGCCCGTCGGCGATCTTGGCGAACTCGCCGCCGCGGGCGATGAGGAAATTCTCGTGGCAGCCGTAGGAGTTGCCGGCCGAGTCGGTGTTGTTCTTGAACAGGTAGATGTCCCCGCCGATGCCCTCCTCGGCCAGCCGGGACTCGGCGTCCACGACGAGGTCCTGCAGGATCCGCTCGCCGGCCTTGTCGTGCGCGATCAGCACCGGCAGCTCGTCGCACTCGGCGGTGGCGTACTCCGGGTGCGACCCCACGTCCAGGTACAGCCGCGACCCGTTGCGCAGAAAGACGTTCGACGAGCGGCCCCACGACACCACCCGCCGGAACAGGTAGCGAGCCACCTCGTCGGGGCTGAGCCTGCGCTGTCCGTGGAACGTACAGGTGATGCCGAACTCGGTTTCGATCCCCATGATCCGCCGCTGCATGGGCCCGACCCTATGCCCCGGAACGCCCGGTCGGGGGCCGCAGGTCGGTCGCCGGACGGCCCGGCGTCCGGCGGGTCGCGTCCTGCACCTCGCCGATCAGCGCCTCGATGACGTCCTCGAGCATCACGACCCCGACGACCACACCGGCCGCACCGCCGGCCGGGGCCGGGGCCGGATCCGGGGCCGGGTCCACCACCTGGGCCAGATGCGCGCCGATCCGGCGCATCCGGTCCAGGGCCGTGCGCAGATCGGTGGTCGGGGCCACCGCGGGCAACTCGCGGATCCGCTCCGCCGGCACCGGGTCGTCCCGGCGATCCGGGGGGATGTCGACCACGTCGCGGATGTGCAGGTACCCGGCAAACTCGGCCCCGCCGTCCGCGGCTCCGGCGGCAGGCGCTACCCGGATCGGGAACCGGGAGAATCCGGTCCGCGCGCACATCAGCTCGACCTCGGCCGGGGTGGCCCGTTCATGCACCGATTCGACCTCGGCGATCGGCACCATGACGGCGGCGACGACGGTCGTGTCGAAGCCCAGCGCCGAGGTGATCAGCTGATGCTCCTCGTCGTCCAGCAGCCCCTCCCGCCGGGACTCGGCGACCAGTTCGGCGACCTCCTCGCGGGTGAACGCGGACGCCACCTCGTCCTTGGGTTCCCGGCCGGTGAGCCGGACCACCGCGTTGGCGAACCAGTTCAGCGATCGGATGATCGGGCCGATGCCGGTGGCGATCGCCCGGAGGGCCGGCGCCAGCGCCAGCGCGGTGCGCTCGGGGTCGGCGATGGCGATGTTCTTGGGCACCATCTCGCCGAACGCCACGTGCGCGGACACCACCAGCAGCAGCGCGATCACCAGCGACACCGGGTGCAGCCACGCCTCCGGCACGCCGACGGCGTGGAACACCGGTTCGAGCAGGGCCGCAACGGCCGGCTCGCCGAGGGCGCCCAGCAGCACGCCGCACAGCGTGATGCCCAACTGCGCGCAGGCCATCATCAGCGACACGTGCTCCATCGCCTTGAGCGTGGAACGGGCCCGCGCGCTGTTCACGGCGACGGGTTCGATCACCGATCGGCGCGCAGCGATGAGCGCGAACTCGGCCGCGACGAAGAAGGCGCTGGCCGCGAGCAGCACGACGACCAGCGCGAGCAGCAGCCACTCGGTGGTCATCGGCGCTCCCCTCGCCGGTCCCCGGATTCGTCGGCCTCGTTCTCCTCGCCGGTGTTCAGGCTGACCGCCGACATCACCACCGATTCGATGCGCCGCCGGTCCAAGCCGTGCACGGTGAGCCGGACGGTCACCGCCCGAGGCAGGTCGTCCTCGGTCTCCGGCTCGATCCGCGCGTCGTCGGAGTGCAGCACCTGATGCTCCGGCACGCCCAGCCGGGCCGCGGCGTCCATGGTCGCGTCCACCTCGACGGTGTCGTGCTCGCGCGGCATCCGGCCGAGCCGGGCGATCAGCAGGCCGGCCACCGTCTCGTAGGCGTTTGACTCGGGCAACCGCACCCCGGTCACGTCGACGATCTCGTCCGGGCGCAGGGTGCCGGGCAGCAGCCACGTGTCGTCGGCGCGGCGCTCGGCCGGGCTGTCCACCGGGTCGTGCTCATCGGTGATCTCGCCGACGAGTTCCTCGACGACGTCCTCGAGGGTCAGGATGCCGGCGGTGCCGCCGTACTCGTCGGCGACGACGGCCATCTGCAGGCCACCGCGCAGCTCGTCCAGCACGTCGTCCAGCGGGATGGATCCGGGTACCACCGGCGGCGGCACCATCAGCTGCTCGACCCGCACCCCGGCCCGCTGGCCGGGCGGGATGGCCACCGCCCGCTTGAGGTGGACCAACCCGACGACGTCGTCGGAATCTTCCCCGGATACCGGGAACCGGGAGTGCCCGGTCTCGGCGGCGGCGACCAGCAGTGCCTCCGCGGAGTCCGTGGCCCTGACGAACCGCACCCGCACCCGAGGGGTCAGCACGTCGTCGGCGGTCTTGCCGGAAAACGAGATCGAGCGGGCGAGCAGGCCGGCAGTGGGTTGCTCGAGGGTGCCCTGGGCGGCCGACCGGCGCACCAGCGAGTCGAGTTCGACCGCGGACCGGGCGGACCGCAGTTCCTCCTGCGGCTCGACCCCGATCATCCGCAGCACCGCGTTTGCGGTGCCGTTCAGCACCACGATCAGCGGTTTGAACAGCATGGTCGACACCCGCATCGGGGTGACCACCGTCTTGGCCGTCTCCAGCGGTTCGGCGATCGCGATGTTCTTGGGCACCAGCTCGCCGAACACCATGGACAGCACCGTCGCGACGATCAATCCGAACAACGTGCCGATCGACTGGGCCACCGTCTCGCCCAGCCCGATCCAGTCGAGGACCGGTGCGACCAGCTCGGCCAACGCGGGCTGCATGACGAAGCCCAACGCGAGGGTGGTGATGGTGATGCCGATCTGCGCACCGGAGAGCTGGGTGGACAGTGACCGCAGAGCGATCATCAGCGACCTGGCGCCGCGATCGCCCTGGGCGGCCTGCTTGGCGGTCGCCGCCCGGTCGGCGGTCACCAGGCTGAACTCGGCGGCGACATAGAGTGCGGTGCCGACGATCAGGATCAGGCCGACGCCGACCATGATCCACTGCGTGATCAATTCTGTGCTGCTCCCGGGCAGATGACGGCTGTACCGACGACGGTAACGGATGGGCGATGCCCTTCCGCCCCCGAACCGTCGGTCCGGCCCGGCGCCGACCCACATGAGACTCCCACCCGCTTCGGGAGCGATTCGGGGCCGCCGCGCGTTGCCATGGACATGACGGTGTTGCTGCTGCTGTTCCTGGAGATCGCCAGCCTGCTGATCGTGGGCTCGTGGATCGGCGTGGGCTGGACCCTGCTGCTCCTGCTCGGCGGCTTCATGCTGGGCCTGGCGCTGGTCGGCCGCGGTGGCCGCGAGGCGATGAGCGCGGTGAACCAAGCCGCCCGGTCCCGGCAGGTCACCGACGACGCGGTGACCGGCGGGTTCCTGACCGTCGTGGCCGGCGTGCTGCTGATGATCCCGGGCTTCGTCTCGGATCTGGCCGCACTGGCCCTGCTGCTTCCGCCGGTGCGGTCGCTGGTCCGGCGCCGCATGCAGGCGTGGGCGCAGCGGAGCGCGGCGCAGGTCCGGGTCGTGCATCTGGGCGGTCCGGTGCCCGGCATGTGGACCGGCACGGATCCCCTCCGGAGCAGCCCATACGCGAACGGCACGGTCGTCGACGGCAGCGTGGTGGACGGGACCGGCCCGGACGCGACGCCCGACAGCCGGTCCGACCGGACCTCACCCCGGCCGGCGATCGCTCCGCTCCCCGGGGAGCATCCGGTCGCCTGACGCGGCTCGACGTCGCCGGTCGGGGGCCACATCCGGATGGGTTCTACAGGCCGGCGCCGAAGCACGTGAACGGCGCCGGATCGTCCTCGACCTCGGCGGCCGCCTTGATCGCCCCGGCCAGCGCGATGGCCGGCGCCTCACCTTTGAACAACCGCTGGTGGTAGGCGGTCATCACGGCCGCGGCCATTCGATCGGAGATCCGGCTGGTGCCGGCGACGACGGTGCCGACGCCGCTGCGCAGGAGGGCGGCGACCAGCCCCAACGGTTCCCCACCGGGCCGGTCGTCGGTCCGGCCCACATCGCAGCTGGACAGCACCACCTGGGACGGCAGGTTGGGGTTGGGCGCCACGTCGTACCCGTACAGCAACCCGTCGGCCAGCAGTACCCCGGAGAACAGCGGGTTCTCCGGTTCGTGGTGCCCGTGCGCGGCAATGTGCAGCAGGCCGCCCGCCGGGATGGCGTCGAGGACGGCCCGGCCGGTCGCCTCGGCGCCGGTGAGCAGCCGGTTCGTCGCGCCGAACGGGCTGTCGGCGGTATAGACGTCGGCGACGGCCTGCGCCTCCTCGACACCGTGCGGCACCTCGGGCCCGGCGACCGCCAGGACGCCGTGCCGGAATTCCTCGGCGGTGCGGCCCATCCCGGCCACCGCCGCGGTCACCGACGGGCTGACCGAGATCGCTCGGCCGGACAGGCCCGGCAGCAGGGCCCAGGGCACGATGGCCGCCGATCCCGCGGCCGCGACCACCACCGGACCGTCCTGTACCAGCGGCTCGACCGGACGGGCGATGTAGTCGGCGACCCGGTTCAGTCCGGCCTGCAGCGACGACCTGGCCACCTTGCGCAACGGGGCCAGCACCCGGTGGTCGGCCAGGACGTTGAGGTCGCCGATGATCCGGTTCAGTTCCGCGTCGAGCCCGAAGTCGCGGCTCAATTGCAGATACCGGGCCGTGTGCGCGGTGATCACCAGTGCGTGGAACCGGCCGGCGCCGCGGAACGGGGCGACGATGCTGACCTGACCGCCGGATTCGGCCAGTCGGCGTTGCACGGCGGCCAGGGACAGCGGCCGGTTGACCGACCCGCTGCCGCCGACCAGCCAGGACCGGGATCGGACCCGCCGCCGCAGCTCGTCGACCTGCTCCTCGAGGTCGGCATCCGGCTCGCCGGCCCGCTCGGCCATGCGCGCCCGGTACATCGCCATGCGCAGCTTGGACAGCTCCCGGGCCAGCACGCCGTCGGCGGACGGCCGGACGGCCGCCAGCCGGGTGCTGGCCGCCCGCGACCGTTCCAGCCACTGCAGGATGGCCGCCGGAGAGCCGGTCTGCAGGGCCGTCCGCAGGCCCAACCGGGTCAGCTCCAGACCGTGCACGGCCGACGCCGACTGCAGGTCCTGCGAGCCGAACCGGGCCTGGTAGGCAGCCAGTTCGTCGAGCCCGCGCCGGATGTGCAGCAGCCCGGACGACTGGCGGCCCCGGGCCAGCTCGATGCGCGCGTCCACCACCCGGGTGTGCAGCTCGGTGGCGATCAACGGCACCCGCGGCGGACGACGCCGCGCGCTGCGGCCGGTGTCCCGGGCCGGCTCACCGAGCTCGGCCGCGTCGGCAGCGGCGTGCTCGGCTCCCTCGACGTCGCCGGCCTCGAGCAGCGCCTGGGCCTGCAGCAGCCGCACCGCCCGGGCGTCCTCGCGCAGGTCGGCGTCGATCAGTGCGCCGGCGAGCCGGTCGGCGAGTTCGGCCGACTGCCGGGCCCGCCCGCGGGACGGGGCGCGTTGGGCCGCCCGGGCCTGCCCGTCGGCCCGGATCTCCATCACCCGCGCGGCGAAGACTCCCCGCTCGTGCCGGGCGGCGGCGTAGGTGCGGGCGGCCCGCCGGGCCGCCGCCCGGGCCGGTGCCGACGCGCCGGCGACCAGGTCGATCTCGGCGGTCACCAGCAGGGCATCGGCCAGATCCACCCGGGACCGTTCCGCCGCGAAGACGTGCTCGGCCTGCTCGGCGACCTCCCGGGCTTCGGCGAGCAACCCCGCCGCCAGCAGCACCTTGGCCCGGTCGAGCGCCCGAACCCCCGATCGGACCTGCGGGCCGGCCTCCTGCGCCCTGGTCATCTGTTGCAGCGCACCGGGCAGGTCACCCGAGATGTACTTGACCAGCCCCAGATTGTGGGTGGCGATGACCACGGCGGCGTCCAACCCCGCCTGCCGGCCCAGTTCGGCCGCCGCCTCGCAGTCCGCGGTCGCCGGTTCCAACCGGGCCTCGCTCAGGTGCAGCAGCCCCCGCCACAGCAGGGCACGGACGAGATTGTGCCGCGAGCCGCCGGACCCGGACAGCCCGGCGACGGCATCGTCCAGGTGCGCACGTGATGCATCGAGCCGGCCGGTTCGGGCCAGCAGGACTCCTCGGGACGCCTGCACGATCGCGCCGACGTCGGGACTCGCCTGCAGGGCCGCGTCGAGCAGGGACGCCGCCTGCTCGACCTCCCCCAGTTCCACCTGGGCGTCGGCCATGGTGATCAGGATCCGGGCGCGCAACGCCGCGGCCGCAGCCGCCGGGAGGTGTTCGCGGCCCAGCCGGGTCAGCGCCCGGCTGCCCAGACGGTACCCGGTGCCCGGCCGGCCCAGGTCCACGCTGCCCCGGGCCCGGCCCCACAGCTCGGCCGCCGTCAGCGTCACCGGAGCGGCCTTGGGCCGGCGATCGGCCGAAGGAGTCACCGATCGATCACTCCTCGTCACCTGTCCAGGATCCACGACGTCGCTCGATCCGACATCTCGGGTGCAGTCCTACTCCCGCCGGGCGGGTCGGTGCGACGCTGCCGGGCGAACCCCTCAGTTCTACCGCGCTCGTGCCCGACTTTCCGCACCCCCTCGGCCAAGCAGCGATGGCGCGCCCGCCGCGACGCCCTCGTCGGCGCGCTCGGGTCGGCCGGCGACCGGTTGCGGTCACCGGATGGCGCGCGTCCGCATTGATGGGTGCGGTCACCCGACCCCGACCCCGACGACGTGGCCTGCTGCCGGCGCCTCGCCGAGCATTCGGATGCTGGCGATGCCGGGCGCCGGGTCGGAGATGCCGAGCCGTTTGCCGGGTCGGCCTGACCGGCTCTGGGAAAATGCCGGCTCAGGCGTGGCCGGGTTGCCGGGCCCGGTGCCCGTGCGGCGATTCGGCGACGAAGGCAGCCGAATCGTTCAGGTCACCCCTACAGGTGCACGGCGGGGGTGACGACCGGCAGCGTGAGCGACGGGTCCGAGTCCGATGTCGGGTGCAGGACGAGCTGGGCCGGGCCGGCCGGCACGGCGTCGAAGACGAACCGCCCCGATTCGTCGCACTCCGCGGTCATCGTCGACTCGCCGACCCGCAGCTCGGCGTGCAACCGGCCGCCCGGCGCGGCCCAGCCGTCCAGCCGGACCCGGCCGTCCCGTTGCGGGTTCACCACGACCATGACGGTGAGATTGTCGCTGGCGAAGGTCACCCGTCGAGCATGCTCCACCGACCGGGTGCCGGCGCCGCCGGCGACCGCGAGTTCGGATTCGACGAGCCGGGCGAACTCCGCTTCGAAGTCCTGCACCTCCAGCCCGAACATCACCAATTCGGGCAGCATCGGCGGCATCGGGTCGACCGTGTCGTAGATGGCCTGCAGATCGGCCAGGATGCGCAGGTCGGCGCGGTCCATCGGCTCCGGCGCGGCGTCGACGGCGTCATCGTCCCAGTCGAATCCGGCGTTCACGTCAAGGCTGCCGAGCAGGTCCGGGAGCCGCACCGAGCCGTCGAAGGGAACCGGGACCCGGCGCTCGACGCCGCCGTCACGTCCGGGGCCGGCCACGCTGCCACTCGATGCCGTCATGTCCAGTCTCCCCCGTCGAGGCGGGCGCGCAGCTTAGCCAAGCAGCGCCCTCGTGTCGGACCGATGGATCCCACCGGTATTCCCAGGTCCACCGCGATGGTGGCGTAGTCAGGTCGTGGTGCGAATGCGATGACCGCCAGCAACCGCCGGCAGCGTTCGGACATTTCCGAAACCAGCTCCCACAACCGGCGCTGCTGGTCCGTCAGCACCGCCGCATGCTCGGCGGACGGCGCGCGGGGCAGGTCGTCGTCGGTGGGTTCCTCACCCGACCGCTTGGCGCTGTTGGCGCGTTCCCGCCAGGCGAGCCGGCGCAGGCTGACGGTCAGCCAGCGGACGACGGCCAGCGGGTCGCTGATGCTCTCCTTGCTGCGGACCAGCGACAGGAACGTCTGCTGGACCACGTCCTCGGCCTCGGCCGCAGACAGTCCGCACTGCCGCGCGGTATGCCAGAGCAACGGGCTGACGAGCCGGACAAGGGTGTCGATCGCGCCCGGGACGCCCTGGCGGTACTCGTCGAAGGCCGTACCGGCCCGGACCACCAGGTCGCCGACGTCGGCCCGCCGGCGCAGGCCCTGGGGTGTGGTGCTGCCGGCCGCTACCGGCGTTTCGGGGTCACCGATCGTCGTCGATGCCGGCTGCGCTTCGGGCATCGGCGTCCCGGGCATCGGCGTCCCGGGCATCGGCTCCGTCACGGTGTTCTGATCGGAGCCGATCACTGCCCGTACCTCCCCATTCGAACGCGGCGACCGGCCGCGACCGGGACGATGCCGCAACGGCAATGGATGCGCACGGTTCCTCCCGGAGCGGCGGTCTCCGCTGCCGACAGACGTCGACAGCAGCTTAGGGGCGGTTCTTTCGATCGCGAAAGGACCTGCACCCCTCAGCCAGGCCCTCACGGGAACACGGACAGGACGGGCAACCACGTCCGGGTGATACGAGCATCCACCCGGAGCGATGTGATGTGGGTCACAGTGATGCAACCCACTCACGGAAGTTCGGCGTCAGCCGTCTTCGGGACCGTTCTCCGGGCCTTCGAGCGCCGCCGCCGGCTCGGTCGCGGCCGGCGGGGCGAGCAGCGTGGCCAGCAGGCTGCCCTGGATGCGGCGGAAGGTGCGTCCCGGCGCGCTGCGATCCAGCACGGCGACCTCGAGCTGGGTCGGCAGCAGTTCGCGAGGCGCGTTCTCGCCGGTCGAGCCGAGCGCGCTGACCGCCGATCGCAATGCGGTCGGCAGATCCCAGCCGACGCGGAACGAGGAGTTCAGCGCGGTGATCACCGGGTCGGTGACGCCACCCATCACGACGAACTTGCGCTCCTCGACGATCGACCCGTCGTAGGAGATGCGGTAGAGCTGGTCGCGCACGCCCGGACCGCTGTCGTTGGCCGTTGGAACGGTCCCGGGCGGCCCCACCTCGGCGACGCAGATTTCGACCTCGAACGGCTTCTGATGCTCGGAGAAGATCGAGCCGATGGTCTGGGCGTAGGCATTGGCCAACCATCGGCCGGTCACGTCCCGGCGGTCGTAGGAGAACCCGCGGACGTCGGCCAGCCGGATACCGGCGGTCCGCAGGTTCTCGAACTCGTTGTAACGACCGGCCGCCGCGAACCCGATGCGGTCGTAGATCTCGCTGACCTTGTGCAGGGCCGGCGAGTGGTTCTCGGCGACGAACAGCACACCGCCCTCGAAGAGCGTGACCACGACGCTCCGACCGCGCGCGATGCCCTTGCGGGCGTACTCCGAACGGTCCCGCATGAACTGCTCGGGAGAGGCGTAGATCGGCATCGTCACGGCGGGCTGGGCTCCTCGAACGCTGAATGTGCTGGGACTGTCGGGCGGTGCGGGCCGGTCAGCCGCCCGGGTTGACCATCCGGCCGGCGACCACGGCCTCGGCGACCACGCCGACCTCGTCGTCGCTCCAGCGCACCGCCCCGTCCCCGGTGATGGCCACGACCACCGGGAAGATCCGCCGGGTCAGGTCCGGCCCGCCGGTCGCGCTGTCGTCGTCGGCCGCGTCGTACAGGGCCTCGACCGCGGACCGCACCGCCACCGGCAGGTCCGCCGAGGCGTCGTACCGCTTCTTCAGGGCGGACCGGGCGAACGTGGACCCGGAGCCCACGGCGTAGTAGTCGTGCTCCTCGTACTTGCCACCGGCGACGTCGTAGGAGAAGATCCGGCCCCGCTGCGGCACCGCTCCGGCCGGGCCGCTCCGATCCGTCGCCGGGTCGGACTCGACCCCGGCGAACAGCGGCACCACGGCCAGGCCCTGCATCGCCATGCCCAGGTTGCCCCGGATCATGGTGGCCAGCCGGTTGGCCTTGCCGTCGAGCGAGAGGCGGATGCCCTCGATCTTCTCGTAGTGCTCGAGCTCGAGCCGGAACAGCCGCACCAGCTCCACGGCCAGGCCGGCGGTGCCGGCGATGCCGACCGCCGAGTGGGTGTCGGTGACGAAGACCTTCTCGATGTCCCGCTGGGCGATGATATTGCCCATCGTGGCCCGCCGGTCGCCGGCGATCACCACACCGTTCTGGCAGGTCACCGCGACGATCGTGGTGCCGTGCGGCACCGTGATGGGAGCCGCCGGGGACAACGCCGCGGCACCGTGCCCGGGCAGCAGGTGGGGCTCCGCGGCCGTCAGGAACTCGGTGAACGATCCGTTGCCGGGTCGCATGTACGCCGCCGGGATGGCCGACACCGGCCAGCGCCCGACCTGACCGTCAACGGTCACTGGCCACCCTTCTGCACGTACGAACGGACGAAGTCCTCGGCGTTGGACTCCAGCACGTCGTCGATCTCGTCCAGGATGTCGTCGGTCTCCGAGGCCAGCTTCTCCCGTCGTTCCTGACCGGCCGCGTCGGCGCCGGTGCCCTCGTCGTCACCGTCGCCGCCGTGGCGGGTCGTCTGTTCCTGGGCCATCTGGAGTTCTCCGATCTGTCGAAGCTATTCGCGAGGATACCGATGGGGGCCGACAAGCCGCCCGGCACATCCGGTCTGCCCGTCAGCGGCGGGTCAGCGCATCGACCAGTTCGGTGGCGTCGGCGGCGGCATCGAGCAGCGCACCCACGTGCCGCTTGGTGCCCCGGGTCGGTTCCATCGTCGGGATCCGGACCAGCGACTCCCGCCCGATGTCGAAGATCACCGAATCCCAGGACGCCGCCGCCAACCGGTCCGCGTACTTGGCCACGCACCGGCCGCGGAAGTACGCGCGGGTGTCGTCGGGCGGTTCGGTGATCGCGGTCCGGACCTCGTCCTCGCTGACCAGTCGCTGCATCGACCCGCGCGCGACCAGCCGGTTGTACAGGCCCTTGTCCAGCCGCACGTCCGAGTACTGCAGGTCGACCAGGGCCAGCCGGCCGGCGCCCCAGGACAGGCCGTCCCGGCTCCGGAAGCCCTCCATCAGGCGCAGTTTCGCCGGCCAGTCCAGCTCGCCGGCCAGGTCCATCGGGTCGTGGGCCAACCGGTCGAGCACGCTGATCCAGCGGTCGAGCACGTCCCGGGTCTGCTCGTCGGCATCCGACCCGTACTCGGCCTCGACGTACTTGGCGGCCGCCTCGTGATAGGCCCGCTGCACATCCACCCCGGTCAGCCGACGGCCGTCGGTGAGCGGCACGGTGACCTTCAGGGTCGGGTCGTGCGAGATCTGGTGGACCGCGGACACCGGGTGGGCCAGCTCCACCGACGGCATCGCCCAACCCGATTCGATCATGGCCAGGACGAGGGCGGCGGTACCGACCTTGAGATAGGTGGCGATCTCGGCGAGGTTGGCGTCGCCGATGATCACGTGCAACCGGCGGTGCTTGTCCGCGTCGGCGTGCGGTTCGTCACGCGTGTTGATGATGCCGCGCTTGAGCGTGGTCTCCAGGCCGACCTCGACCTCGATGTAGTCGCTGCGCTGGGCGAGCTGGAAGCCCTCGGTCTGACCGGCGGGCCCGATTCCGACCCGGCCGGCACCCGCGAACACCTGGCGGGTGGTGAAGAACGGGGTCAGGCCGCTGATGATCGCCGGGAACGGGGTGTCCCGGCTGCACAGGTAGTTCTCGTGGGTGCCGTAGGACGCGCCCTTGCCGTCGACATTGTTCTTGTACATCTGGATGGGCTTGGAACCCGGCAGCGACGCGGCCAGCCGGGCCGCGGCCTCCATCACCCGCTCGCCGGCCTTGTCGTACCGCACCGCGTCCAACGGGTTCGTCACCTCGGGTGAGGAGAATTCCGGATGCGCGTGATCGACGTACAGCCGGGCCCCGTTGGACAGGATGACGTTCGCCGCGCCGATGTCGTCGACGTCCGGTTCGGCCGCGCCGAACAGGGTCGACAGGTCGTAGCCGCGGGCGTCCCGCAGCGGCGACTCCACCTCGTAGTCCCACCGGGGTCGGCGGGCCCGGGGCGCGGCCACCGAAGCCGCGTACGCCAATACCACCTGGGTGGAGGAGATGACCGGGTTCACCCCGGGCTCGCCGGGCACCGAGATCCCGTACTCGACTTCGGTCCCCATGATGCGCCGCACAGACATGACAGTGAATCTAGTGAATCCCGTGACGTGGGGTGGGGCAGGATCGGTCGCATGGATCCGGCACCCGCACCGACGACCCGGGACGGCACCGACCCGACGTCCCTGGACCTGATCCGCCGCCGCTGGCGCGCGCTGCGCGGGACCGACGCGCGGCGCAAGCGGTCGATCGGCGAGCTGCTGGACATCGACCGCGGGGTGATCGTCCAGACGATCAAGGTCGCCGTCTCCGCCGGCCTGTCCTGGGCGCTGGCCCAGTGGTGGCTGGACTCGCCGGCGCCCATCTGGGCGCCGATCACCGCGTCGCTGATCGCGCTGCTGACCGTCCGCGCGTCCATCCGCGATGCCGCCGAAAAGGTGCTCGCGGTCACCCTGGGCATCCTGGTGGCGATCTGGCTGGGCAGCCTGATCGGTCTGCACGCGTGGTCGATCGCGTTGATCACCGGGATCGGCTTCCTGGCCGGCCGGGTGCTCCGGCTGGGTCCGGGGGCGGCCGCGCAGATCCCCATCAACGGCCTGTTCGTGCTGGCCCTGGGCAGTGCCGGCATCGAGCAGCGCTTCCTGGACACGCTGATCGGGGCCGGGGTCGCGGTGGTCGTCAACTTCGTGATCATCCCGCCCAACCATGTCACTGCCGCCACCCGGTCGGTCGCCGACCTGGCCGACGGCATCGTCGACTCGCTGACCACGCTGGCCGGCGGCATCGCCCGGCCCTGGCCCAGCCGAGTCGCGCTGGAGTGGCTCCTGGACGCCCGCGCGCTCGGCCGGCTCTCGGCGACCGCCGAGGCCCAGGTCCGCAAGGCCGATCAGTCCCTGTCGCTGCACCCCACCCGCGCGTCCTGGGCGGCCGCGATGGTGCGGCTGCGGCAGGCCAACGAGACGCTGCAGGTGGTCGAGCTGCAGAACCGGACGATCACCCGGACCGTCCGCGACCTGTCGGTCAAGATCGATGAGCGGGACGGCCGGCAGCTGCCGATGCCGATGGCGTCGGCGATGCTGCTGGCCACGGCGGACGCCATCGAGGCGTTCGCGCACACCGTGCTGCGGGCCGAGAAGGGCACCAGCCTGGACGTGGTCGGCGGGCCGGCTCGGCGCGCGATCGGCATCGCCCGGGAACGGATCGACGTCATCAACGCCGACCTGGCCGACATGCTGGCGGCCAACCTGTCCCGGGGCGTCTTCCTGGGCACCCTGGTCGTCGAGACCGGCCGGATCCTGGACGAGCTGGGCGCCGGGCTCACCGCCCTCGACGAGCCGGCCGCGGAGCACTGAATCCCCGGTGGTGCGCTGATCAATCCCGCGCCGAACCGGACGTTTCGCCGGCGACGGCCTGGCTTTGATCAGCGAACCCGGGGCGAGCAGGCGGGCTAGTGCCAGGCCAGCGCGGATCGTTCCCGCCAGTAGTCGCCGGGGTCCATGGCCAGCTCGGTGACCAGCCCGGTCAGTTCGTCCGGGTCGAGCTCGACCGCGTCCGCCCGCAGGTTGGCGTGCAGCTGCTCGACCCCGGCCGGGCCGAGCAGCACCCGGTCGGCCCATGGCTGCTGCGCGACGGCGGCCAGGGCGACGGCGTCCACCGTGGCTCCGTGCCGGTCGGCCGCGGCCAGCAGCGCGGGCGGCGGGTCGACCACGAGCCGGCCGTTCGCGAGGGACTCCTTGACGATGACGGTCAGCTCCCGGCGGGAGGCCTCGCGCAGCGCCGGGCCGGCGGAGGGCTCGAGCAGATTCCAGGTGGCCTGCACGGCGGAGAACAATCGGGCGCCGTCGACGTCGATCTCCATCGCCTGCCGGATGATCTCACCCTGCTGCGCACCCGTCGCGGAGAAGCCGACGGCCACGCCGCTGTCCCGCAACTCGCCCAGCGCGCGCAGCAGCGGTTCGTCGTCGAACAACGGGGAGTCCGGGGTCAGCGAATGCACCTGGTACAGGTTCAGCCGGGGCAGGCACCGGCGGGTGAGCGCCAGCTGTTCGCGGAAGTGGGCGAGCGAGTGGTCCTTGACCTCGTGCACGGCGGCCCGCATGTCCCAGTTGCCGACGTACCGGTAGCCCCACTTGCTGCTGATCGTCGGCGCTCGCTCCGGAAAGGAAGGGTCGGCCGCCGCTCGTGAGCGCCACCAGTCGCCGACGAACTCCTCGGCCCGGCCGTAGGACCGGGCGGTGTCGATCCAGTCGACCCCGGCGGCGACTGCCGCGTCCAGCATCAGCGCGGTGTGCGCCCGGTACGCCTCGACGGACCGATCGGCCGGCAGCTGACCGGCGCTGCCGGTGTTGATGTACGCCGGGCGGCCGAGCACGGCGGTGCCCAGGGCCCATCGGGCCCGCCGGGGGCGACGCGGGCCGGGGTTCGGGGGCAGGTCGAAGATCGGGTCGGGCACGGGCCGAACCTACCGGTGGGCCTTCTCGTCGCGGCGCACGGAAAGGTGCGGCGTGCTGATGCCGGAAAGGCCGTGCCGTCCGACGGACGGCACGGCCTTCGCGGGCGCACGCCCGGAACCTACAGGTACTGACCGGTGTTCGACGCGGTGTCGATGGCCCGCGAGCCCTCGGACTGCTTGCCGGAGACCAGGGTGCGGATGTAGACGATGCGCTCGCCCTTCTTGCCGGAGATGCGCGCCCAGTCGTCCGGGTTCGTGGTGTTGGGCAGGTCCTCGTTCTCGGCGAACTCGTCGGCGATCGCGTCGAGCAGCTGGGACACCCGCAGGCCGTTGATCCCGGTCTCGATGCGCGACTTGATCGCCGCCTTCTTGGCCCGGTCGACGATGTTCTGGATCATGGCGCCGGAGTTGAAGTCCTTGAAGTACAGGACCTCCTTGTCCCCGTTGGCGTAGGTGACCTCCAGGAACCGGTTCTCGTCGGTCTCCCCGTACATCCGCTCGACCGTGTGCTGGATCATCCCGGCCAGGCAGGCGGAGCGGTCCCCGCCGAACTCGGCCAGATCCTCCGGGTGGATCGGCAGCTGGTCGACCAGGTACTTGCCGAAGATGTCCCGTGCCGCCTCGGCGTCCGGCCGTTCGATCTTGATCTTCACATCGAGCCGGCCGGGTCGCAGGATGGCCGGGTCGATCATGTCCTCCCGGTTGGAGGCGCCGATCACGATGACGTTCTCCAGGCCCTCGACGCCGTCGATCTCGCTGAGCAGCTGGGGCACGATCGTCGTCTCGACATCGGAGGAAACGCCGGTGCCGCGGGTGCGGAACACCGAGTCCATCTCGTCGAAGAACACGATCACCGGGGTGCCCTCGGAGGCCTTCTCGCGGGCCCGCTGGAAGATCAGCCGGATGGTCCGCTCGGTCTCGCCGACGTACTTGTTCAGCAGCTCGGGACCCTTGATGTTGAGGAAGTAGCTGGTGACGGTCTCCTCGCCGCGCAGCGCCGCGACCTTCTTGGCCAGCGAGTTGGCCACCGCCTTGGCGATGAGCGTCTTGCCGCAGCCGGGCGGGCCGTACAGCAGCACGCCCTTGGGCGGGCGCAGCTGGTACTCGCGGAACAGGTCGGCGTGCAGGAACGGCAGCTCGACCGCGTCCCGGATCTGCTCGATCTGCCGGCTCAGCCCGCCGATGTCCTCGTAGGCGACGTCGGGCACCTCCTCCAGCACGAGGTCCTCGACCTCGGACTTGGGCACCCGCTCATAGGCGTAGCCGGCCTTGGAGTCGACCAGCAGGGAATCGCCGGGCTTGAGCGGCTGCTCCAGCAGGGGGGCCGCCAGGTGCACCACCCGCTCCTCGTCGGCATGACCGACGACCAGGGCCCGGTCGCCGCCAAGCACCTCGCGCAGGGCGCAGACCTCACCGATGACGTCGAACTGGGCCGCCTCGACGACGGTCAGCGCCTCGTTCAGCCGCAGCTGCTGCCCGCGTTGCAGGGTGTCGATGTCCACGGTCGGGGAGACGGCCAGCCGCATCCGCCGGCCGCCGGTGAAGACCTCGACCGTTCCCTCGGGGCCGACGCTGACGAAGACGCCGTAGCCGCTCGGCGGCTGGGCGAGCCGGTCGACCTCTTCCTTCAACTGCAGAAGCTGCGCCCGGGCGTCGCGCAGGGTGACGACGAGTTTCTCGTTGCGTTCGGACAGCGCGTTGATCCGGTTCGCCGACTCGGTGAGTTGGCGTTCCAGCGGACGCGTGTCCGTGGGGGTGATGGCCAGCCGGCGGCGCAGCTGGGCGATCTCGTCGTTGAGGACCCGGATCTGAGCGGTCAGTTGCGCTGGGGTCTGGCGGTAACCATCGGCGGGACTCGCGTCCCGGTCGGCCTCTTCCGAGGAATCAAAGCCGGTCACAGTGCCTCCCTCATCATGGAGCTGCAAAAAGCAAGCCTACCTGGGCGTTCCGCCCCAGGTTCGGATCCTGTAGCCGACACCACGCCCTGCCCCCCGCCGGGGCCGTCACCAGGACAGAGGACGGCCGGACCCGTTCTGATCCCGTGAACAGGCAGTTTCGCCGGCAACGGGATCGGTGGGCGGCTTTCCGCCGGTCCGGCCGGTCGTGGGCCGCGTCGCGGGATTGTTACCGCCCCGTCATGCCCCCACAATCTTGATTCCCGGCTCCTCGATTCCCGCCTTGTGGATTCCCGCCTTGTGGATTCCCGGGCCGGTCCTACCGGCCACTCGTGGTGGGCCGGCGCTGCGGACGGGGCGCGGTCACCCCGGGCGCCAGCCGGCGGGCGGTCAGCAGGAACGCGGTGTGCCCAGCCATCCGGTGTTCCGGCCGGACCGCGAGCCCGACCAGGTGCCACGGGCGGTGCAGGGTCTCCCAGGCGGAAGGCTCGGTGAATCCACCGTGCGACCGGATGTCCTCGGCGATCCGGGACAGCTGGGTGGTGGTCGGCACGTACACGGTGAGCACACCGCCCGGCACCAGGCAGTCGGCGACGGTCGTCAGCACCGCCCACGGCTCGAGCATGTCCAGCACCACCCGGTCGACCGGCTCCCGGTGCTCGTTCAGGTCGGCGACGGTGAGCGTCCAGTTGGCCGGGCGCTCGCCGAAGAACCGTTCGACGTTGCGGATCGCGTGGTCGGCGTGGTCCTGCCGGAGCTCGTACGAGATCACCCGGCCCGACTCCCCCACCGCCCGCAGCAACGAGCAGGTCAGCGCGCCCGACCCGGCGCCGGCCTCCAGCACCGTGGCGCCCGGGTGGATGTCCCCCCAGTGCACGATTTGCGCGGCGTCCTTCGGGTAGATCACTGCGGCACCGCGCGGCATGGACAGCACGTAGTCGGTCAGCAGCGGCCGCAGCGCGAGGTAGGGGCTACCCCCGGCCGAGGTGACGACGCAGCCCTCGGGCTGCCCGATGAGGTTGTCGTGCGCCAGCGCTCCTCGGTGGGTGTGGTAGGTGGCCCCCGGTTCGAGCACGACGGTGTACTTGCGGCCCTTCTGATCGGTCAACTGCACCCGATCGCCGGGCCGGAATGCGCCGGAGACGCTCACGCCTTCTTGTTCCTTCCGGTTCGCTGGCGGACCGCCAGGAGGTCGACCGCGCGGATCGCCCCGGTGGGCACGCCGCCGTCGTCGACGACGACGAAGGTGTGGACCTGCGCCCGGCGGGCCCGGGCGAGAAGGTCGTCGGGCAGGTCGGTGACGAACACCACGGCCTCGGGCCGGATCGGCCGGGCGACCACCGAGGCGGGCGCCAGCGGGTCGCGGGCGGCCAGTCCACGGGCGGCGTCCTCGTCGAGCACTCCCCTGGCAATGCCGTCCGCCTCGGCCAGGATCACCACGGCCGCGTCGCTGGCGGCGACGGCGTCCCGGACGGGGGTGTCGGTCGCCAACCGGACGACCGGCCGGGTGAGCGACCACAGGGAGGCGCCGGCGGGCCCGGCCGCGGGATCGTCGGTGGCGGTCGGGTCGACCGGTTCGGGACCGAGTTCACCGACCAACCCGGCCACGACGAACAGGGCCATCGTGACCGCGATCCCGGCCGGCAGCAGGGCGGTCGCGCCGTCGCCGACGAGCAGCAGCACGGCCCAGCCGACGAGCGCGGCGCCCAGCAGGTAGCCGCCGACGACCGCCGCAACCGTGCCGGCCCGCCGGCTGCCGGTCGCGCCCCAGATGCCGGCCCGGATCACCCGCCCACCGTCCAGCGGCAATGCCGGCAGCAGGTTGAACACGGCGATGACCAGGTTCGACAGGGCCAGCAGCAGCAGGACGAGCCAGCCGACGGTGCCGTCCGTGGTGGGCTGCAGGGCGAGCCAGAAGACGCCGGCGAGCACGCCGGACACGGCGGGTCCGGCCGCCGCGACCAGCGCCTCGTCGCGGGCGCCGACCGGTCCGGTGGCCAGCTCGCTGACGCCACCCAGCAGGTACAACCGCACGGCGACCACCTCGATGCCCAGCATCCGGGCCACGACGCAATGGCCGAGCTCGTGCGCGAGCACGCTGACCCCGAGCAGCACCCCGAGGCCGATCGCCACCACGACCGCCACCGTCGTGGACGTTCCCGGCACGACACGGCGGACCACCGGCACCCCCAGCACCGCGATGACCGCGACCGACGCGATCCAGGAGGGGGTGATCAGGACCCGAACGCCGCCGATCCGGCCGACCGGCCAGCCCCGGGCCGGCGCGAATCGGGGCGCGGATCGGCGGCCGGAACTCACGCCCGAAGGGTAGTGCGCGCCCGGGGCCGCGCCGGACGCGAGATCGGATCGCCGGCCGCGCGCGTCGCGGATCGGACTGTCGTACCGCCGTCCTACGGTGTGGGCCATGACGTTGACCATGGCCGAGCCGGTCGGCGGTGTCGCCGCCGGGCTACCGGCGCCCGAGCGCCCGCGCCGCCGGCCGGCGCTGTCGCCGTCCCGGGCGGGCGACTTCAAGGCGTGCCCGCTGCTCTACCGGCTGCGCGCGGTCGACCGGCTGCCCGAGCCGCCGAGCCCCGCCGCGGTCCGCGGCACCCTGGTGCACACCGTGCTGGAGGAGATGTTCGGCCGGCCGGCCGGCGAGCGCACCCCCGCCCGGACGGTGCAGGAGGTTCCGTCGGCCTGGTCCCGGATGGTCGGCGAGTGTCCCGAGCTGGCCGCCATGCTGCCGCCCGAGGACGTCGAGGGGTGGCTGGAGTCGGCCAAGTCGCTGGTGCGCAGCTACTTCACCCTGGAGGACCCGCGCCGTTTCGAGCCACAGGCGTGCGAGTTCGCCATCGAGATCGATTCGCCGGACGGAGTGCCGCTGCGCGGCTACATCGACCGGCTGGACCTGGCCCCGACCGGTGAGCTGCGGATCGTCGACTACAAGACCGGCCGCTCGCCCGGGCCGGACTTCGAGGGCGCGGCGCTGTACCAGCTCAAGTTCTACGCGCTGATGATCTACCGGCTGCACGGCGTCGTGCCGGCCCAGCTGAAGCTGATCTACCTCGCCGATCGGCTGTCGTTGCAGTACACGCCGTCCGAGTCGGAATTGTTGGGCTTCGGCAACGCCGTCGGTGCCCTGTGGCGGGCGGTGGCGTCCGCGTTGGCCACCGGCGACTTCCCCGCCCGTCGGGGCCCGATGTGTCGCTGGTGCCGGCACCAGGCGCTGTGCCCCGAATTCGGCGGGACGCCACCGCCCTACCCCGGCCCGCCCGAGCCGGTCACAGCCGGCACGTCCTGATGTCGGAGGCCAGGATGGCCCGGGCGCCGAGTTCGTGCAGCGCGTCCATGATCGGATTGACGTCGGTGCGGCGGACCATGGCCCGCACCGCCCGCCAGGCCGGGTCGGCCATCGGGGAGACGGTCGGTGATTCCAGCCCGGGCGTGATGGCGGTGGCCCGGCCCAGCAGCTCGATCGGGCAGTCGTAGTCGAGCATCAGGTACTGCTGGGCGAACACCACGCCCTGCAGCCGCTTGGCCAGCTGGCGGGCGGCCGCCGACGGCTCGGTGTCCAGCCGGGTGAAGAGCGCGGCCTCGGACTTGAGGATCACGTCGCCGAAGGCGACCAGGCCGTGCTGGCGCAGCGACCGCCCCGAGTCGACGACGTCGGCGATCGCGTCGGCCACCCCGAGCTGGATCGAGATCTCGACGGCCCCGTCCAGCCGGATGACGTCCGCGGCGATGCCGTGGGCGGCCAGATCGTTGCGGGTCAGGTTCGGGTACGAGGTCGCGATCCGGGCCCCCGCCAGGTCGGCGACGTGCCAATCCTTGTGCTCCGGTCCGGCGTACCGGAAGGTCGAGTAGCCGAAGCCCAGGCTGGTCAGCTCCTGGACCGGCGCGCCGGAGTCGGCGGCCAGGTCGCGGCCGGTGATGCCCAGATCGAGTTCGCCGGAGCCGACGTAGACCGCGATGTCCTTCGGTCGCAGGAAGTAGAACTCCACGTCGTTGGCCAGATCCAGGACGCTCAGGTCGCGCGACTCCGACCGACCGCGATAACCCGCCTCGCGGAGCATCGACGCGGCCGGTTCGGACAACGTGCCCTTGTTGGGCACGGCAACTTTCAACATGGCGGCGCTTCTCCTTCAGCCCGGTCGGGTGCGGCCGGGGCGGCAAGCCACTGTGTCATGACCGGGCGAGATCACAGGTACCGGTACACCTGCTCGAGCGTGATCCCCCGGCCGATCATGATCACTTGCGCCCGGTAGAGCAGCTGCGAGACCTCCAGGGCGAGGCTGTCGTCGTCCTCGTGCTCGGCGGCCAGCCAGACCTCGCCGGCCTCCTCGAGGAGCTTCTTGCCCTGGGCGTGCACCCCGGCATCCAGCGCCTGCACGGTCCCGGATCCCTCGGGGCGGGTGCGGGCCCGGTCGACCAGCTCGGCATACAGGGTGTCGAACGTCTTCACGGGCGTCGATTGTGGCAGAGCTGCTCCGGGCATCGGTCGGGACCGCCGGCGCCCACCCCGTGCTATATTCCTGTTGAATTGCAAATATTCGCAATTGCAGGGAGATGGCGTGACTCGACCGCTCTACCAGGTCAAGGCGGAGTTCTTCAAGACGCTCGGTCACCCCGTCCGGATCCGGGTCCTGGAGCTGCTCGGGCACCGCGAACACGCCGTCTCGGAGATGCTCCCGGAGGTCGGCGTCGAGGCGGCGAACCTCTCCCAGCAGCTGGCCGTGCTGCGCCGGGCCGGCCTGGTGTCCACCCGCAAGGAGGGTTCGGCGGTGTTCTACTCGCTGACCAGCCCGCAGGTGGCCGACCTGCTCGCGGTCGCCCGCAGCATCCTCACCGAGGTGCTGACCGAGCAGGTCGGGCTGATCCAGGATCTGCAGGTGCCCAGCTCGCCGGCCTGACCAACCCGGACCAGTCGTCCTGTCGCCGTTGTGTTCTCGCAGTCCAGGGAGTCCGTCATGCTCGCTTTGTGGCGCAAGATCCGAGCCACCGGCCGGGTCGCCGAGCCGGCGCCGCCACCGCCCGCGGCCGCCGAGGTCCCGCCGAGCGCCCGGGAGCTGGGCGGCTCCGTGCAGCTGCGGCACGTGGACGCCGGGTCGTGCAACGGCTGCGAGGTCGAGCTCGGTGCGGCGTTCGGGCCGGTGTACGACGCGGACCGGTACGGCGCCCGCCTGGTCGCCTCCCCCCGACATGCCGATGCCCTGATCGTCACCGGCGTGGTCACCCGGAACATGGCCCACCCGCTGCGCCGGACGTACGAGGCCGTGCCCGATCCGAAGCTGGTGGT
Organism: Nakamurella sp.; assembly: GCA_044223435.1. Taxonomy (GTDB): domain Bacteria; phylum Actinomycetota; class Actinomycetes; order Mycobacteriales; family Nakamurellaceae; genus Nakamurella. The sequence continues at coordinate 51,150 of JBGALY010000024.1, read as the reverse complement.
CGCCGTCGGCGACTGCGCCCGCACCTGCGGCCTGTTCCGGTCCGCGCCCGGAGTCGCGGGCGCCGTCTCCGACTTCCTCCCGGTGGACCTGGAGATCCCGGGCTGCCCGCCCCACCCGGAGGCGATCGTCGAGGGCCTGCGAAAGCTGACCGGCCGGTGACGGCGCTCGCCGTCGGCCTGGCCGGGGCGCTCGGCGCCGGGTCGCTGACCACGCTGGCCGGCCTGCTCGTCCCCCGCCCGGCCCGGACCGCGGTGGTCGGCGGGGGCCTGGCGGTGGTCGGCGCGGCCGCCCTGCTCGCCGGGGTTGCCGCGATGTCCGGGCAGACCCTGACGGTCGCCGTGCCCGACCTGCTGCCGCTGTTCGGCCTGCTGTTCACCGTGGACTCGCTGGCCGGACTGTTCCTGGCGATCACCGGCGGCGTGACGGTCGCGGTCGGGGTCTACGGCATCGGCTACTGCCGCCGGGACCGGCACGGCCACGGCCTGGACTCCCGCGGTTTCCAGGCCGTGCTGCCGCTGTTCGTGCTCGCGATGCTCTCCGTTCCGGCCGCGGCCAGCGTCGGCACCCTGCTGCTCACCTGGGAGCTGATGGCGCTCACCTCGCTGCTGCTGGTGGTCGCCGAGCACCGCCGCCGGTCCGGCGTGGCGAGCGCCGGCCGCTGGTATGCGGTGATGACCCAGCTGGGTCTGGTGACCATCCTGATCGGGCTGTCGGTGTTCGCCGCGCACGCGACGGACGGCTCGTTCACGGCGCTGCGCGCCGCCGCCCCGGCGCTGACGCCGGCGGTCGCCGGGCTGGTCTTCGTGGCCACCGGCATCGGCTTCGGCTCCAAGGCCGGCATCGTCCCGTTGCACGCCTGGCTGCCCCGGGCCCACCCGGAGGCGCCGAGCAACGTGTCCGCCCTGATGTCCGCGGCGATGGTGAACCTCGGGGTGTACGGAATCGTCCGGGTCGGCTTCGATCTGCTGGGTGGGGCCGACTCCACCGGTTGGTGGTGGCTGCTCGTCCTCGGGCTGGGTGCGTTGTCGGCGATCTACGGCATCCTGCAGGCCGCCGTCGGCACCGATCTCAAACGGCTGCTGGGCAACTCGACCACCGAGAACATGGGCCTGATCCTGATCGGCGTCGGCGCGGCCGGCTTCTACCGCACCGTCGGGCAGCTCGACCTGGCCGCGCTCGCCATGGCCGCGGCGCTGCTGCACCTGGTCAACCACGCCGCGTTCAAGACGGTGCTGTTCACGTCGGCCGGTTCCGTGGTGCACGCCACCGGGCGCCGCGACCTGGATGATCTGGGCGGCCTGGTGACCGGAATGCCTTTCACCACAACGGCTTTCGGGGTGGGCGCGCTGGCCGCGTCGGCCCTGCCGCCGGGTGCCGCGTTCGTCAGCGAGTGGCTGCTGCTGCAGGCGCTGATCCACGGGCTGCCGGCGGCCGGGGTAGCGGCGGCGATCGTCCTGCCGTTGGCCGTTGCCGCAATCGCGCTGACCGCCGGGCTGGCCGTGGCCACCTTCGTCAAGGCGTTCGGCATCGGGTTCCTGGCCAAGCCGCGCTCCCCCGAGGCGGGCTCGGCGAGCGAGGGTCCGGCCAGCACTCTCGTCGGGATGGGCATTGCCGCGGTGGCCTGCGTCGGGCTGGCCCTGGCCCCGACGGTGCTCCTGCCGACCATCGGCACCGTGGCCGGGACCGCCGTCGGCGCCGGGGATCCGGTCCGGATCGACGGCCTGACGATCCGGCTGGCCGGGATCGCCGGTGCGCTGTCCCCGCTGCTGTTGACGCTCGCCCTGCTGATCGGCGGGGTGGTCGCGCTGGCCGGCGGGCGCGCTCTGGCGACCCGGCGCGCCGCTCGCACGGCGCGACTCTGGGACTGCGGGGGCGGGCCGCTCACCGCCCGGATGGAGTACACCGCCACCTCGTTCGCCGAACCGCTGCAGCGGGTGTTCGACGACGTGCTGCGCGCCGAGCAGGACGTCGACGTCTCCCATCACGACGAGTCGCGGTACCTGGTCCAGACCGTCGAATTCCGGCGCCGGGTGCCGGACCGGATCGAGAAGCGGCTCTACGACCCAGTGCTGCACGCCGTGGCGGGCTGGGGACGCGTCGGCCGCCGGCTCGCCCCCGGCAGCGTGCACCGGTACCTGGGGTACGGGTTCTACACGGTGTGCGGGCTGCTCGTGCTGCTGGTGGTGGTGAGCCGGTGATCGGCATGGTGACCGTCCCGCTGCAGGTGCTGCTCGTCGCCGCCGCGTCGCCGTTCCTGACCGGGCTCATGCGGCAGATCCGGGCCCGACTGGAGGGCCGGGCCGGTCCCGGGATCGGGCAGCCGTGGCGAGACCTGCGCAAGCTGATGCGCAAGCGACCGATCGCGCCGAACGGCACGTCCGTGGTGTTCCGGACCGCACCGCTGGTGCTGGTCGCGACCTGCCTGGTGGTCGCGGGGGTGGCGCCGCTGGTGAGCACGGCGGCCGAGCTCGACCCCGTCGCCGACCTGTTCGCCGTCGTCGCCCTGCTGACCCTGGGTACCGTGGCGCTGGCCCTGGCCGGGATCGACACCGGGACCGCCTTCGGCGGCCTGGGTGCCAGCCGCGAGGTGACGATCCTCGCCCTGGTCGAGCCGACCATGCTGGTCGCGATCTTCGCGCTGTCGGTCCCGGTCGGCTCGACCAACCTGGGCGCGATCGTCACCTCCACGCTGGACGACCCGGCGCAGGTGCTGTCTCCGGTCAGCCTGCTGGCCGCGGCCGCGCTGGTCGTGGTGATCATCGCGGAGACCGGCCGGCTGCCGGTCGACAACCCGTCCACGCACCTGGAGCTGACGATGGTGCACGAGGCGATGACTCTCGAGTACGCCGGCCCCGACCTGGCCCTGGTCGAGCTGGCCGCATCGATGCGGCTGACCCTGTTCCTCGGGCTGCTGGCGAACCTGTTCCTGCCGTGGGGCATCGCCACCGGCGGCAGCCCGCTGCTCATCGCGGCGGCGATCGTCGCGTTCGCGATCAAGGTGGCGGTCCTCGGGTCGTTGCTCGCCGCCGGCGAGGTGTTCCTGGCCAAGTTGCGACTGTTCCGGATTCCCGAGTTGCTCGCGGGTTCCTTCGTCATGGGCCTGCTGGCCGTCGGCGCCTCCTACTTCCTGGCGTGAGAAGACCATGAACGAACAACTCTTCACGCAGCTGCTGAATCTGACGGTCGGTGCGATGCTGCTCGTCGCGGTCCTGATCCTGTGGCGGCGCGAGCTGTCGTCGATCCTCACGCTGTTCGCTGCGCAGGGTGTCGCGCTGGCCGCGACGGTCGCGCTGATCGCCGGGCAGGAGGGTTCCGTCGAACTCGGGGTGGTCGCGGCCCTGGTGCTGGTGTTGCGGGCCGGAGTGCTGCCCTGGCTGCTGCGCCGCACCCTGGCCGCGGCCGGACCGAACCGGCGGGAGACCCGGCCGCTGGTCAACGTGGTGACCTCGCTGCTGGCCGCGGCCGGCCTGACCCTGCTCGCCTACGCGGTGGCCCAGCCGCTGGTCGCGCTCGACCCCTCGCCCGCCGCGCACGCGATCCCGGCCGGCCTGGCGGTGGCGTTGATCGGCTTCTTCGTGCTGGTCACCCGCCGGCTGGCATTGTCCCAACTGGTCGGCTTCCTGTTGCTGGACAACGGCATCACCGCGGTCGGCTTCCTGACCACGGCCGAGATCGGGCTGGTGGTCGAGCTCGGTGTCTCGATGGACCTGTTGCTCGTGGTGCTGGTGCTGCAAGTACTCAAGTCCCGGATCCGGGCAACCTTCGGCCGCACCGACATCGATGAACTCAGGGAGTTGCACGACTGATGACCACCCTGCCGAATCAGCTGTTGACGGTGGCTCCGGCGCTGATTCCCCTGCTCGCCGCAGCGGTCGTCGTGCTCCTGCGCCGGCATATCGCCGTTGCCCGGGTGGGCGTCGCCGGGGCGGCCGGGATGCTGACCGTGGCCGTCGCGCTCGCGGTGACGGTCACCGGGGCCGGACCCGTCACCGGCCTGGCCGGGTTCCTGACGGTGGACGCGCTCAGCGCGTTCATGCTGCTCGTGATCGGCACCGTCGCGCTGGTCGTCGGCCTGGCCACCCCGGCCCACCTGCAGGTCGAGGTCGCCGCCGGGCGGCTGGACGAATCGGGGCGGGCCCGTCATCTGGTGCTGGTCCAGCTGTTCCTGGCCGCGATGTCGCTCGCGGTGCTGGCCGGCAGCCTCGGCGTGCTCTGGGTGGCGCTGGAGATGACGACGGTGCTGACCGCGCTCCTGGTCGGTCAGGGCCGTGGTCGCGCCGCGGCGGAGGCCGCGTGGAAGTACGTGATCATCTGCTCCACCGGCATCGCCTTGGCGCTGCTGGGGACCTTCGTGCTCAACGCCGCCGCCCACCGCGCCGGGGCCGATCTGGGCTGGGCGAGCCTGACCGCCGTCGGACCGCAGCTCGATCCGGGCGTCACCCGGCTGGCGGTGCTGCTGCTGGTGCTCGGCTTCGGAACCAAGGCGGGTCTGGCGCCCCTGCACGCGTGGCTGCCGGATGCGCACTCGCAGGCGCCGGCCCCGGTGTCCGCCCTGATGTCCGGGGTGTTGATCAGCGTGGCGTGCTACGCGGTGCTCCGGGTCAAGGTGGTGGCCGACCTGGCGCTCGGCCCGAGCTTCACGCGCGGGCTACTGGTCGTGCTGGCGTTGGCGTCGGTCGCGCTGGCCGCGTCGCTGCTGATCGCCCAGCGCGACGCCAAGCGGATGCTGGCCTATTCGAGCATGGAGAACATGGGCCTGCTGGCCCTCGGGGCGGCCATCGGGAGCCCGCTGGCGATCGCTGCGGTGCTGCTGCACATCCTCGGCCACGGACTGGTCAAGAGCGCGCTGTTCCTGGGGGCCGGCCGGATGCTGCAGCTCACCGGGACCAGCCGGATCGACGGGGTGCGGGCGCTGGCGGCCCGGGAACCCCTGCTGGCGTGGGGCTTCGGCCTCGGCGTGCTGGCCGTCATCGCGCTGCCGCCGTTCAGCCTGTTCGCCAGCGAGATCGGCATCGTCCGGGCCGGGTTCGCCGGCGGGCAGGGCTGGGTGACCGCGGTCGCCCTGCTGTTGCTCCTGGTCGCCGCCGGGTCGCTGGTCGGGCACACCAGCCGGATGCTGCTGGGCGCCTCGGCCACCGACCCGCCCGAAGGGTCCGCGGCGACGGGCGGCGCCGTGGCCGTCACCACCCGCCGGGGTACCCGGCTCGATGCGACGACCGCCGCGATCTTCGTCGCCCTCGCGGCCTGCGGCCTGCTCGGCATCACCCTCGGCCCGCTGACCGGCCTGCTCGATCAGGCCGTCTCGATCGTCACGGTCGGCCGTCCGTGATCGGCCCACCCGCGCACGACTCCGACGTCACCGCCGCCGAGCTGGGCCCGGCGACGGAATCCCTGCTGGCCCGGGGTTTCCGCCTGGCCCTGATGGCCGGGCACGACGACGGCGACGGCCTGCGCGTGGTGTACGTGTTCACCCGGCCCGGCCCCGACCGCCCGGTCGAGCTGCAGCTTCGCTGCCGGGCCGCCGACGCGCACGTGCCCAGCCTGGCCGGCCTGTCGTTCCCGGCCGGCCGGTTCGAGCGGGAGATCCGGGACCTGTTCGGCATCGTGCCGGACGGGCACCCCATGCCCAGCCGCCTGGTCCGGCACTTCCACTGGCCGCGCGGCTGGCATCCGATGCGCCGCGACGCCGGCGCGCCGCCGGCGTTCGGCGCCGTCGACGGGCCCTTCGCGTTCCGCACCGTCCAGGGCCCGGGGGTTTTCGAGATCCCGGTCGGCCCCGTGCATGCCGGGATGATCGGGCCCGGTCACTTCCGGTTCTCGGTGGTCGGCGAGACCGTGCTCAACCTCAAGGCCCGGTTGTGGTTCGTGCACCGGGGCATCGAGAAGATCTTCGAGGGAGCCACTCCCGCGGCTGCCCTGGCGCTGGCGGAGCGGGTCAGCGGAGACACCTCCGTCGGCCACTCGCTGGCGTTCTGCCGGGCCGTCGAAGACGCCGTCTCGGTGCCGATCGACCCGGCGGCGCAACGGATCCGGGCGATCCTGCTGGAGCTGGAGCGGCTGTACAACCACATCGGCGACATCGGCGCGCTGGCCAACGATGTCGGGCACGCCATCCTGAACAACCAGGCGCTGCGGATCCGGGAGCGGCTGCTGCGGGTCAACGACCGGGTGACCGGGCACCGGTTGCTCCGGGGCGCGATCGTGCCCGGCGGGGTGCGGATCTCCGCCCTGCCCGATCCGGCCGAGCTGTCGGCGATCGCCGCCGACTGTGCCGAGGTGGTCGACCTCGCCCTGGGGCACAGCGTCGTCCGGGACCGGTTCACCGGGACGGCGGTGCTGACCGACCGGCAGGCCGCCGACCTGGGCACGCTCGGCTACGTGGCCCGGGCCAGCGGGGTGGCGGTGGATGCCCGGTACGACCACCCGGTTCCCGGCGTGACCTACCCGCCGGCCGAGCCGGGCCCGGCGGACGGCGATGTGCTGTCCCGGTTCCTGGTGCGGGCGCGGGAGATCCAGCATTCGGTGCGGATCGTCACCGCGCTGGTCGAATCCGTGGACACCGCCGCACCCCGCGAGGTTCCGCCCCCGCGGGGTGGCCGGCCGGCGTCGGGCGTCGGGATCGCCGAAGGGTGGCGGGGCACCATCGTGCACCGGGTCGAGCTGGACGGGCACGGACAACTCACCCGGGCCCGGATCGTCGACCCGTCGTTCTTCAACTGGCCGGCGCTGCCCCTGGCCATGACGGACACGATCGTCCCGGACTTCCCGCTGGCCAACAAGAGCTTCAACCTGTCCTACGCGGGCAACGATCTGTAGCCGCACCGGTCAGCCGGCCGGGGTCAGCAGGTTCTGCTCGGTGACGGCGAACTCGGGCGAAGAGACGAGGCTGGCGGCCCGGGCGTCGTCCCGGAGCACGCGGGTCACCGCGGGGTCGCCGGTGGTGATGACCAGAATTCTCCCGTCGCCGGCCGCGATCCAGTCCCCGTTCGGTGCCCAGAATGCCGGGCCGAACTGGTAGTTGGCCTGTGGGGGTGCGGCCGGGAACGACAGCAGGGTTCGGGACCCGGAGCCGTCGTCGAGCACCACCTCGGTCCGGCCGGCCGCGGCGACCGTATCGATCCGTTCACCGGCCGCGTTGACGGTCGGCGCCGGCAGCTGGGCAGGTTCGGCAGGAAGGTCGGCCGCCGGCACGTCCTCGACCTGACCCGTGCGCACGTCGATGATCTTGCGCCAGCCCGCGACCAGGGGAAGCTGCGTTGTCGCGGTCGACGGCGAGTCGGCCGGGGCCAGCCGGAACATCGTCACTTCAAGGCGGCCGTCGGGCAGCCAGACCAGCTGTGGCCCCATCTCCTTGAACGGTGTTCCGGTCCTCGAGTCGACCTGGTCCCCGACGCACAGCACCTCCTTCTCGGGTTGGCCGGACGCCGCGACGACGCGGACGCATCGGGATTGACCGGCGAAGTACGCGACCGTCCCCTGCAGTGACGGATCGGGTTCCGCGGCCAGCGACGGGAAGTCCGGCGGCGTCCACTTCGCGTCGGTGATCAGCTCGACGACGACCGCGGCCACGGCGATCGCCAGGATCGCGCCGAGGGCGACGACCACGGCCACCACCGACCGGGACCGGCGTGGTCGCGCCGGGGCGGCTCCCCTCGTCGACGGCGGGCTGCTCATGACCCACTTCCTCGCCGGCGGAATCGCGGCAGGATGTCCGCCAGCGGCTCCGTCCGGCAGCAGTGTCGCCCTCCGCGGGCCCGCCCGGCCAGAGCCGAAGGGCCCGGTCCGCACGGCCACGACGATCGCGAGCGCGCCAGCGGCCGGGGCGACGGCCACGGCGTCCATCGGCTGGGCACCGCATCCCGCGTTGCCGCGGAAACGTCAGCGGGTGTGCGGGGCAACGTCGGCGACGAGCGCTCAACCGCGCTCGGGGTCCGGCTCGTCGAGGCCGGCCAGGACCAGGTGGATCGCCACGATCCAGACCAGGATGACCAGCCAGCAGCCGGCGTTGAACAGATCCCACGGGTTGTCCATCGTCATCGCCTCCCGGTCAGTGGATGACGGGGGCGCGCGCCGGTTCGGCGGATGAGACACCGGTCTCCTTATCCTCGCACCGAAGCCGGCCGGCTCGGGCTCGCTCAGACCAGCTTGGCCGCCTTCCGCCGGGCCTTGGCCGCGGCCGGCGCGATCGCCGCCTTCGGGCGGGCCACCGGCGGCTTGGCCGAGCCCTTGACCGCCCGCAGCCGGCGCCGGCCGGTCGTCGCGGCCCGACCTTCCAGGATCGGTTCCAGGAACTGGCCGGTGTAGGACTCGGACATCGCCGCGACCTGTTCCGGGGTGCCCTCGGCGATGACCAGCCCACCGCCGGACCCGCCCTCCGGGCCCATGTCGATGAGGTGGTCGGCGGACTTGATCACGTCCAGGTTGTGCTCGATGACGATCACCGTGTTGCCCTTGTCCACGAGCCCGTTGATGACCCCGAGCAGCTTCTCGACGTCGGCGAAGTGCAGGCCGGTGGTCGGTTCGTCCAGCACGTACACGGTGCGACCGGTCGACCGCTTCTGCAGTTCCGAGGCCAGCTTGACGCGCTGCGCCTCACCCCCGGACAGCGTCGGCGCGGGCTGCCCCAGCCGCACGTAGCCCAGGCCCACGTCGACCAGGGTCTTCAGGTGCCGATGGATCGGGCCGATGGCCTGGAAGAACTCCTCGGCCTCCTCGATGGTGGTGTCCAGCACCTCGGCGATGTTCTTGCCCTTGTAGTGCACCTCCAGGGTCTCCCGGTTGAACCGGGCCCCCTTGCACACCTCGCACGGCACGTAGATGTCCGGCAGGAAGTTCATCTCGATCTTGATGGTGCCGTCACCGGAGCAGGCCTCGCACCGCCCGCCCTTGACGTTGAACGAGAACCGGCCGGGCTGGTACCCGCGCACCTTGGCCTCGGTGGTGGCCGCGAACAGCTTGCGGATGTGGTCGAACACGCCCGTGTAGGTGGCCGCGTTGGAGCGCGGGGTCCGGCCGATCGGTGACTGGTCGACGCCGACCACCTTGTCCACCTGGTCGACCCCGGTCACCCGGGTGTGCCGGCCCGGCACCATCCGGGCGCCGTTGATCCGATTCGCGAGCACCGCGTGCAGGATGTCGTTGACCAGGGTCGACTTGCCCGACCCGGACACCCCGGTGACCGCGATCAGCGTGCCCAGCGGAAAGTCGACCGTGACGTCCCGCAGGTTGTTCTCCCGCGCCCCGACCACCGTCAGCTTGCGTTTGCGATCGATCGGTCGTCGCACCATGGGCACCGCGATCTCGCGACGCCCGGAGATGAAGGCGCCCGTCACCGACTCGGTGGACTTCTCCATCTCCTCGACGGTGCCGGAGACGACGACCTTGCCGCCGTGCTCCCCGGCGCCGGGACCGATATCCACCACCCAGTCGGCGGTGCGGATGGTGTCCTCGTCGTGCTCCACGACGATCAGCGTGTTGCCCAGGTCGCGCAGCCGGGTCAGGGTCTGGATCAGCCGGTGGTTGTCCCGCTGGTGCAGGCCGATCGATGGCTCGTCGAGCACGTACAGCACGCCCACCAGACCGGACCCGATCTGGGTGGCCAGCCGGATCCGTTGGGCCTCGCCACCGGACAGGGTCGCCGCCGGCCGGTCCAGGGACAGGTAGTCCAGGCCGACGTCGAGCAGGAAGCCCAGCCGGGCGTTGACCTCCTTGAGCACCCGCTCGGCGATCATCCGGTCGCGTTCGTTCAGCGCCAGACCGGGGAAGAACGCGGCGGCGTCCTTGATGGACAGCGCCGACAACTCGGCGATGTTGACCCGCCCGCGTTCGGCGTGCTGCAGGCTCACGGCGAGGATCTCCGGTTTGAGCCGGGTGCCCAGGCAGACCGGGCACGGCACCTCCCGCATGTACCCCTCGTACTTCTCCCGGGCGAAGTCCGAGTCGGTCTGCGCGGCCCGCCGCTCCAGGAACGGGATGACCCCCTCGAACTCCGCGTAGTACGAGCGTTGCCGGTTGTACCGGTTGCGGTAGGTGACGTGTACCTGCTGGTCGGACCCGTGCAGGATCGCCTTCCGGGCGGCGGTCGGCAGCTTCTCCCACGGGGTGTCCATGGAGAAGCCCAGGCCGTTGGCCAGTCCCTGGAGCAGCCGGCCGAAGTACTCGCTGGTGGTGCCGCCGGCCCACGGCTGGATCGCACCATCGTGCAGCGACGCGCCCGGGTCGGGCACCACCAGCTCCGGGTCGACCTCCTTGCGGGTGCCCAGGCCGGTGCACTCCGGGCAGGCACCGAAGGGCGAGTTGAACGAGAAGGACCGCGGCTCGAGCTCGTCGATGGCCAGCGGATGGTCGTTCGGGCAGGCCAGTCGCTCGGAGTAGCGGCGTTCCCGGTGCTCGTCGTGCTCGTCCAGGTCGACGAACTCGAGAATGACCACGCCGTCGGCCAGCCCGAGTCCGGTCTCCACCGAGTCGGTGATCCGCTGCTTGGCGGTGGGCCGGTTGACCAGCCGGTCGACCACCACCTCGATGGAGTGCTTCTCCTGTTTCTTGAGTTTCGGCGGTTCGGTCAGCGGGTGCACGACGCCGTCCACCCGGGCCCGCGAGTACCCCTTGGCCTGCAGCTCGGCGAACAGGTCGACGTACTCGCCCTTGCGCTCCCGGACGACCGGGGCGAGCACCTGGAACCGGGTGCCCTCCGGCATCTCCAGCACGCGGTCGACGATCTGCTGCGGGGTCTGGCGCGAGATCGGCTCGCCGCAGATCGGGCAGTGCGGGTGGCCGATCCGCGCGTACAGCAGGCGCAGGTAGTCGTAGATCTCGGTGATCGTGCCGACGGTCGACCGCGGATTGCGGGAGGTCGACTTCTGATCGATCGACACCGCCGGGGACAGACCTTCGATGAAGTCGACGTCCGGCTTGTCCATCTGGCCGAGGAACTGCCGCGCGTAGGAGGACAACGACTCGACATACCGGCGTTGACCCTCGGCGAAGATCGTGTCGAACGCCAGGGACGACTTGCCCGAGCCGGACAGCCCGGTGAACACGACGAGCGAATCCCGCGGTATGGAAATGTCGACGTTCCGCAAGTTGTGCTCGCGGGCGCCGCGCACGATGAGGTGGTCCATCACGCTGCACATGCTAGGCGCGGGCCCCGACAGTCCCGATCCGCGCAGGTCGGTGGCCCGGGCCCGGGCTGTCCGAGCGATCTGCCAAGGTGGACGCCATGACCGAACCTCGAGTGCGCTGGGCGCTGGCCGGTTACGGCGCCGGCGGCCGGACGTTCCACGCCCCCTTGATCCGATCGGCGGCGAACCTGGATCTGGTCGCGGTCGTCACCGGGTCGCCCGAGCGGCAGGCGCAGGTGCGCGACGAGCTCCCGGCGGCGGTCGCCGTGCGCTCGCTGGCCGAGCTGCCGGCGCTGGGTGTGGCGGGGGTCACCATCACCACACCCAGCGCGACCCACGCGCCGCTGGCCCACGAGGCACTCGATCTGGGCCTGCACGCCGTCGTGGACAAGCCGTTCGCGCTCGATTTCCGGTCGGCCGCGGAGCTGGTCACGCACGCCGAGCGGGCCGGCCGGGTGCTGGTGCCGTACCAGAACCGCCGGTGGGACAGCGACTTCCGGACGATCCGGCGCCTGCTCGACGACGGCACGCTCGGCCGGGTGCACACCTTCGTCTCCCGGATCGACCGGTTCCGGCCGGTCAAGTCGAGCTGGCACGGCGCGACCGCCAAACAGGGTGGCGGGGTGCTGTTCGACCTCGGACCGCACCTGGTGGATCAGGCGTTGCAGCTGTTCGGCACCGTCGTCGCGGTGCACGCGGATCTGCAGACGGTTCGGCCCGGGGCCGGCGCCGAGGACCAGATCGAACTGCACCTGCGGCACGCCGGCGGGGTGCATTCCACGTTGGCGGCCGGGTTGGCCGCGGCCGCGCCGGGTCCCCGGTTCCTGGTCAACGGCGACCGCGCCGGATTCGTGGTCGACGGGTTCGACGGGCAGGAGGATCAGCTCAAGGCCGGCCACACCCCGGCGAGCCTGGGCGACGCCTGGGGAGTGGAACCGGAGTCGGCCTGGGGCCGGTTGTACGACGGGGTCGATGCGGCGGCCGGCGGCGAGCCGGTGCCCAGCGAGCGGGGCGCCTGGGAGACGTTCTACCCGGCCGTGGCCGACGCGGTCCGCGGCGCGGCCGCCCCGCCCGTCGCGGCGACCGACGCGGTCGGCACGGCCTGGGTGCTGGACGCGGCCCGGACGTCCGCGGCGGAGGGGTCGGTGGTGCAGCTGTGACGGGCCCCGAGATCCCCGACGTGCAGGCGACCATCGAGGCCCTGCGGGACGCCACGACCCGCGTCGAGGCCGCAGTCGCCCGGTTTCGCGCGGACCGGGGTCACGACGCGTTCACCGCTCCCTCGCTGCTGCCCGGCTGGACCGTCGGCCACGTGGTGACGCACCTGGCCCGCAACGCGGACGGGCTGCGGCGGGTTCTGGTGGGCGCCCGGGTGGAGCAGCAATTGCTGCCGTACGACTCGCCCCAGGCCCGGGTGGACGACATCGAGCATGGCGCCACCCGGAGCACCGACACCATCGCCCTGGATCTGGTCGCCGCCGATCGGCACCTCGCCGAGACGATCGACGACCTGCCCCAGCACTCGTGGGCCTTCACCATCGACCTGGGCCGGGGCGGGCCGGCCCCGGCATCGGTCGTGCTGACGACCCGACTCGGCGAGGTGGAGTTGCATCACGCCGACCTGGGTGTCGACGACGGGCTCGATCAGCTCAGCGATGCCCAGGCCGGCCGGCTGCTGGCCGCCATCCAGCACTCGTACGTCCGGACCCGGGCCGTGCCGGCGATGACGTTGCGGCCCGACGGGGCAGCGCCGATCACCGTCCGCGGCGGTGGGGTCGTGGTGGCCGGGACCAATCTCGGGCTGGTCCGCTGGCTGTCCGGGCGCGGTGCGTCCGAAGTACACAGTGCGGGTCCGCTGCCCGCACTGCCGCCCTGGTGATTCGGCGGGCCGGCCGCCGCAAGGGTGAGACGCGTGGTGGTGCGGCGGCGCCCCGGCTCCTACGGTGACGCCATGAGCTCCCCCACCTACACCGGACACGTCGACGCCAAGGGCGCCCCGTCGACCCGCGACCTGCCGGACATCACGATCACCAAGCTGTCGGTCGGGCCGATGGACAACAATGCCTACCTGCTGGTGTGCAAGCACACCGGTGAGGGGGTGCTGATCGACGCGGCCAACGACGCGGACCGCATTCTGACGCTGGTGACGGCGGGCCGGGCGCCGGTACCGGTCCGCTCGATCATCACCACCCACCGGCACTGGGATCATCACGTCGCCCTGCCGGACGTGGCCCGGGCCACCGGTGCGCAGACCGCCGCCGGCCGGGACGATGCGGACGGTCTGCCGGTTGCCGTCGACCGGTCCCTGGACGACGGCGACACGGTCCCGCTGGGCGACTGCACCCTCGAGATCATCGCGCTGCGCGGGCACACCCCCGGGTCGGTCGCCGTGCTCTACCGGGACCCCCAGGGGCACGGCCACCTGTTCACCGGCGACTCGCTGTTCCCGGGCGGCCCGGGCAAGACCAACAGCCCGGAGGACTTCGGCTCGCTGATGGACGACCTGGAGGCGCGGGTGTTCGGCGTACTGCCCGACGACACCTGGGTCTACCCGGGGCACGGGGACGACACCACCCTGGGCCGGGAGCGGGCCAGCCTGCCGCAGTGGCGGGCCCGCGGCTGGTAGCCGGGCGGCCTCCCCGGCGGCCGCGGGCCCGCGACCGTCAGCCGGCCAGGGCCACCGGCTCGGGCTCGGCGCCGCTGCGTGCCGCGCGCCGCCCGGTCCGCACCCGGCGCAACCCGATGAACGCGGCCAGCCCACCGGCGGCGACCAGCGCCCCGGCCAGCAGCAACCCGGCCCGGTACCCGCCGAGGAAGGCGTCGGTCGGGGTCTCGCCGGCGGCCAGCAGCGCGCCCTGCCGGGCGGTCAGCACCGCGCCGATCACCGTGATGCCCAGCAGGCCGGCGACCTCCCGGGTGGCGTTGAAGATGCCGGACGCGACCCCGGCCTCGCCGCGCGGCATCGCGTCGAGCACGCTCGCCGTCAGCGGGACGGTCAGCCCGCCGCCGATGCCGATGACCGCGAACGCCGGCATCAGCGAGGCGAACCCGGCGTCCGCGCCGAGCAGGCTGACCGAGGCGATCCCGCCGGCCATCAGCAGCATCGCCACGGGGACCACCCGGGCGGCCCCGAACCGGTGCGAGATCCGCTCGGAGACCACAGCGGACCCGGCCATCAGCAGGGCCATCGGCACGAACGCGGCACCGGCCTCGGTCGGCGAGAAGCCCAGCACCCCCTGCAGGTACAGCGAGGTGAAGAAGTAGATCCCGAACAGCCCGAAGGCCCACATCATCAGGGCGAGCACACCCCCGGTGAAGACCCGCTCCCGGAACAGGGACAGCGCGACCATCGGCTCGTCCGACCGCCCCTCGACCAGCACGAAGGCCACGGCCAGGGCGGTCGCGACGGCGAAGCAGCCGAGAATCACCGGCGACGTCCAGCCGCGGTCGTGCCCCTCGATCAGCGCGAAGGTCAGCGCGAACAGGGCGGCGGCCGAGGTCAGCACGCCGGGGACGTCGAAGCGGCGCGGCGTCTGCGGGTTGCGCGATTCGGTGATCACCACGGCGGCCAGCACGAACGTCACGACGCCGACCGGCACGTTGATGAAGAAGATCCACCCCCAGCTCAGGTGCTCGGACAGCAGGCCACCGAGCAGGGGCCCGACGGCCAGGGCAAGGGCGCCGACCGCGCTCCAGATGCCGACGGCGGCGGCCCGTTGTCGACCCTCGGCGAAGGTCGCCGAGATGATCGCCAGGGTGGTCGGCGTCATCAACGCCGCCCCCAGACCCTGCACCGCCCGGCTGGCGACCAGCACATCGACCGAGCCCGCGAACCCGGCGACGAGCGATGCCCCGGTGAAGATCGCCAGACCGATGAGGAACACCCGCTTGCGTCCCCACAGGTCGGCGAGCCGGCCACCGGCCAGCAGCAGGCTGGCGAAGACCAGGATGTAGGAGCTGACGATCCACTCCATCCCGGACGTCGTCAGGTGCAGGTCGCGCTCGATCGCCGGGATCGCGACGTTGATGATGTTGTTGTCCAGGTAGCTCATGAACGTCGCCAGCGCCACCGCCAGCAATGTCAGTCCGGGTCGTCTCACGATTCCTCCTTTACGCCGTACATTTACACCGTAAAGCTAACGCTCTACGGTGTAAAGTTGTCAACATGGCTCCTCCCGCCCATTCCCGGACGCCCGCTCGCGCGGCTGCCAAAGCCGAAGCCGGCCCGGCACTGTCCCGGGAGGCGGTGATCGACCGGGCACTGGACGTGGCCGACCGCGAAGGGCTGGCCGCGGTCTCCATCCGCCGCATCGCGCAGGATTTCGACGTCACGCCGATGGCGCTGTACTGGCACGTCAAGAACAAGGACGAGCTGCTGGCCGCGATGGGCGACCGGGTGATCGAACCCGTCGACGTGCCCGATCTGCCGGCCGACGGCGGGCTGGAACGGCTGCGCCCGATCCTGCAGCGCCTGGTCGACGCCCTGGCCCGGCACCCGGGCAGCACCGAACTGGTCCAGTTCCGGATCCTGCAATGCCCGCGCGGGCAGGTCATGGCCGAGCAGGCGCTGACCGTGTTCGCGGAGGCCGGCTTCGATCTGCAGCGGCGCGCGGACTTGGCCCGCGCCGCATTGCAGATCGCGGTGATGCTGGTGGTCGGCGCGCCGGGCGCAGAGATCTCCGTGCCCGAGGCCGACCGGCAGGCCATGCGGGAGCGCAAGCAGGCGGCGCTGGCCGCCCTGCCCGGCGAGCGGTTCCCGCAACTTGTCCAGTGTTCCGTCGCGATGTTCGAATGCGACGACCCCGAGGCGTACTACGCGGACGGCATCGATCTGTTCCTGGCCGGCGTCCGCGCCCTGGCCGCGCGGTTGCCCGCGAACGGTGCGCCGCCGCGGGTGTGAGCCGGCGCGCATCGACATCGATCCACCGGCCGTTCTAAGATAGTTAGCAACAGTAACTACTTGGAGGCCCACCATGACGCTCGCCCGCGGGGAGGAGACGGCTCTCTCCCACCCCATCGACCCGGCCACCGAGGCCGCGCCCAGGAGATCGGGCCAGCCCGTCGCCGTCTGGGTCCTGGCGTTCGCCGCGATGGTCTCGTTCATGGGCATCGGCCTGGTCGACCCCATCCTCAAGTCGATCGCGGCCAACCTGGACGCGACCCCCAGCGAGGTTTCGCTGCTGTTCACCAGCTACCTGCTGGTCACCTCGATCGCCATGCTGGTCACCTCGTTCGTCTCCAGCCGGCTCGGCGGTCGCACCACCCTGATGGCCGGACTCGTCGTCATCATCGTGTTCGCCACCCTGGCCGGGACCTCGGACTCGGTCGCCGCCCTGGTCGGCTGGCGGGCCGGCTGGGGCCTGGGCAACGCCCTGTTCATCGCCACCGCGCTGGCGGCAATCATCGCGGTCGCCCGTGGCGGAGCCGAGAAGGCGGTGACGCTGTACGAGGCCGCGCTGGGTGTCGGCATCTCGGTCGGCCCCCTGGTCGGCGCGTTCCTCGGCACCATCAACTGGCGGGCCCCGTTCTTCGGTGTCGCCGTGCTGATGGGCGTCGCCCTGCTGGCGATCTCACTGTTCCTCAAGGACAAGGTCCGGGTCACCCATGCGATCCGGCCGGCCGACCCGCTCCGCGCGCTGGGCCACGGCGGCCTGCTGGTGCTGGGCATCGCGGCGCTGCTCTACAACGGCGGCTTCTTCGCGGTGCTCGCGTTCACCCCGTTCACGCTGCCCTACAGCGCGTTCGGCATCGGTTTCCTGTTCTTCGGCTGGGGCGTGCTGCTCGGTGTGTGCGCCGTGTGGGGCGCTCCCTGGATGCACCGCCGGTTCGGCCTGACCAACGCGTTCCTGATCACCCTCGGACTGTTCACCGCAATCCTGGTCGCGCTCGCGCTGACCGTCGACAACCACGTCGCGGTCACCGTGCTGGTCATCGCCTGCGGCGCCCCGCTCGGCGTGCTGAACACCCTGTTCACCGAGTCGGCCATGAACGTCTCCCCCGTCCCGCGTCCGGTGGCCTCGGCCGGGTACAACTTCGTCCGGTTCCTCGGCGCCGCCGCGTCGCCCTGGATCTGCGGCAAGCTCGGCGAGGAGATCGGCCTGTCCGCGCCGTTCTGGTTCGGCGGCGCCTGCGTCGTCGGCGGCCTGCTGATGATCGCGGTGTTCGGCCGCCGGCACCTGGCCGCGATCAACACCCGGCATTGAGCCCCCGTCAGCCCCGGCCGGTCACCGCCCGGCCGGCGGTGGGCGGCAGCAACAACGCCTCGACGAGCGGCACCAGCATGATCACCCCGAGCAGCACGAAGGCGACCCGGTAGGGCGTCGCCGGGTCGTCGGCCAGACCCAGCGCCGCGCCCACCGGGTCGCCGAGCCGCACCAGCAGCGCGCCGACCGCGATGCCCAGGCCGGCGCCCAGCTCCTGCAGGGTCGCGTGCAGGGTGTTGGCGTGCGACATATGCTCGGCCGGGACGTCGGCGAAGGCGACGCTGTTGTAGGCCGAGAAACCCACCGACCGGAACACCCCGCTGATCGCCAGCACCAGAACGATGACGGTCAGCGGAGTCGTCGCCTGCAACCCGGCCATCGCGAGCAGGCTCAGGATCGACATCACCAGCGCGATGAGCAGCACCGTCCGGATCCCGAGCCCGCGCATCAGCGGGGTGGTCACCGGCTTGATGCCGACGTTGCCGGCGAACAACGCGATGACGACCCCGCCCGCGGCGGCTGCTGACCAACCGAATCCGAGCTGGAACAGCAGCGGCAGCAGGAACGGGATCGCGCTGATGACCAGCCGGAACACGGTGCCGCCGGCGACCGCCGCGCGCAGGCTGTGGATGCGCAGGGTCCGCAGGTCCAGCAGCGGATGCCGGGCCCGCAACAGGTAGCCGACGTCCGCGGCCAGCACCAGCGCCGCGGTGCCCAGCGTGATGGCGATAGAGCCCAGGTGCAGCTGCCCCGTGCCGATTCTTTCCAGACCGATGACCAGCGCGGCGACGCCGACCGCGGTGAGTCCGAACCCGCGCCAGTCCAGCCGGCGCCGCTGCGGGGCCCGGATATCCGGCACCAGCCGCAGCGCCAGCACCAGCCCGATGACGCCGAGCGGCACGTTGATCAGGAAGATCCAGCGCCACGACGCGAACTCGGCCAGGAACCCGCCCAGCGGTGGGGCCAGCACCGGCGCGACCAGCGCCGGCCAGGTCAGGTAGGCAATGGCCTTGATCAGTTCGGCCTTGGCCGTGCTGCGCAGCACGACCAGCCGGCCGACCGGCACCATCATCGCGCCGCCGACCCCCTGGGCGACCCGAGCGGCGGTGAGCACGCCCATGGTCGGGGCCACCGCGCAGCCGATAGACGCCAGCGTGAAGACTGAGATGGCCAGCGCGAAAACGGCTTTCGCGCCGAACCGATCGGCCAGCCAGCCGCTGGCCGGGATCAGCACCGCGACCGTCAACAGGTAGGCGGTCATGGCGACGTTGACCTGGACGGGTTGGCCGCCGAGGTCGGCGGCGATCGCCGGGGCGGCCGGCGCGATGATCGTCGCGTCCAGGTTCTCCATGAAGAACGCGCCGGCCACCAGCACGGCCAGGGCGCGGGAGAACCCGGGTGACGTCACCCGCCCACCTTGCCAGCAGCGGTCGGCCGCCACCGGACGTACCATTGTCCGACCGGGTCCCGGCCCGCCCAGGGCCGGATCGATCAGGGCAGTTCAGCCCCGGGCCGCCCCGAACGCAAGGGGGAACACCATGGCTCTGTCCGAGGGCGAACAGCGCCGCCTGGACGAGATCGCCGCCGGCCTGACCCTGGAGGATCCGACC
Source organism: Nakamurella sp. (assembly GCA_044223435.1). GTDB lineage: Bacteria > Actinomycetota > Actinomycetes > Mycobacteriales > Nakamurellaceae > Nakamurella. The sequence goes on along the minus strand of JBGALY010000024.1, from coordinate 32,216 downwards.
TTCGCGCACCGGATCACCGACGCCGGCCTGCGGCGCCCCCGCATCGTCGTCGCGATCGCCGTGTTCGTCATGGGCATGGTCGCGCTGGTCCTCGGCCTGGTGCTGACCGACGCGTCATTGGTCTTCGGCCTCGTCATCCTGGGTCTCGGCCTGACGGCCATGGCCGGCGGCGTCGTGCTGGCGATCCGGGAACGCCGCCGCCTCTGACGTCCCTCAGTGCTTGTCGACCATCCGGATCTCCCCCGTGCTGATCTTGTGGTCGTACTGCCCGATCTCTCGCTTCAGTGTGCGCGCCAGGATGTACAGGCCGACGACGTTCGGCACGGACATCAGGAAGATCATCGAGTCCGAGAATCCGATGACCGGGCCCAGCGACAGCATGGCGCCGATCAGGGTGAAGGTGCAGAACACCGCCTTGAAGACGTTCTCGGCGCGGGCGCTGTCACCGAACAGGTAGCCGGTCGCCTTCATCCCGTAGTAGGACCAGGCGATCATGGTCGAGAAGGCGAACAGCGTCACCGCGACCACCAGCACGTACTGGAACCAGGGCAGCACCGTCTGGAAGGCCGCGGTGGTCAGGCCGACACCACCGAGATCGGGCGCGTTCGGGTCGTCCCACACCCCGGTGATCACGATGGTCAGCGCGGTCATCGTGCAGATGACGATGGTGTCGATGAACGGCTCCAGCAGCGAAACATAGCCCTCGGTGGACGGCTGCTTGGTGCGCACGGCCGAGTGGGCGATGGACGCCGAACCGACACCCGCCTCGTTGGAGAAGGCCGCCCGCTGGAAACCGACGATCAGCACCCCGATGATGCCGCCGGTGATGCCTTCGGGGGCGAACGCACCGGAGATGATCGCGCCGAAGGCGGCCGGCACGGCCCCGATGTTGACGACGATGACGATCAGGCAGGCGCTCACATAGATGGCCGCCATGAACGGGACGACCTTGTCGGTCACCCGGGCGATCGATCTGATGCCGCCGATGATGACCGCAGCGACCAGGATCGCGAACACCAGGCCGATGGCCCAGCGGTAGCCGTCCAGTGCGCCCCCGGACACGTCGACGATCAATGCGGTCGCCTGGTTGGACTGGAACATGTTGCCGCCGCCCAGCGAGCCGCCGACGCAGCACACGGCGAACACGGCGGCCAGAATCGCGCCGAACCGCCGGTTGGCCACCTTGCCGACGCCGTCCCGCAGGTAGTACATCGGGCCGCCGGAGACCGTGCCGTCCGGATGCTCCTTGCGGTACTTCACCCCGAGGGTGCATTCGGCCATCTTCAGGCTCATGCCGAAGAAGCCGGCCACGATCATCCAGAAGGTGGCGCCCGGGCCACCGATGCTGATGGCCACCGCGACGCCGGCGATGTTGCCCAGGCCGACCGTGCCGGACACCGCGGTGGCCAGCGCCTGGAAGTGCGAGACCTCGCCGGAGTCCTCGGGTTTGGAGTAGCGGCCGCGGACGAGGTCGAGAGCGTGCTTGAATCCGGTGATATTGCGGAATCCGAGGTAGACGGTGAAGAACACCGCGCCGGTGATCAGCCAGACCACGATCACCGGGACACCGACGCCGAACAGCGTGAACTCGTAGAACACCAGACCGGTGAACCACTCGGCGACCGGACCGATCGCCTCGTTGACCGTGGCGTCGAAATCGGCCGGCTCGGCCTCCTGCAGCGCGGCGGTCACGGGACCACCGTCACCGGGACCGGCGCCGCCGCGATCAAGCGACCCGGTAAGCCACCGAAAAGCTTGTTTTTAAGCCGACTCTCACCGGTCCGGCCGATGACGATGTGCGACATATGGCGCTCCTTGGCAAGATCCACCAGCAGGTCGACCGGATGCCCGTGCTGGACGACACCTTCGGCCGGCACTCCGGTGCTCGCCGCCCGGCGCAACGCCGGTTCGAGCAGTTGTTGCTGCGCCGCTTCGAGTTCCCGCTCCCGCACGGCCGCCCGGCGGTCGTTGTCCTCGGCGGTGGTGAACGAGTAGGGCGACCACGGGATGGCGTGCACGACGAGCGCGGGAACCCTTTCGGCGGCCGCGATCTCCAGACCGCAGCGCAGGGCACGATCGCTGGCCTCGCTGCTGTCGATGCCGATCAGTACTCCGGACATTGGCGCTCCTGCCTCGAATGACACGTTCCGGGCGGTGTTCGTCGGTCACCGGGCCGGCCAGGCCGGCCGGCGTCGATGCCCCCAGCATGCCCGATGGTGACGGGCATCACTACCCCTGGCGCAGAATCCGTCACCCAGGCGTGACCATGACAGATGTCACGGCTCATCCGTGACACCCGCCATCCGGGCCGTCGTCCCGGCCGGGGCACGGTGGTCACATGACCACCGCTCCCACGTCCGTCCCCGACGGTGCCGCCGTCCGACTCACTCAGCTGCACAAGCGATTCGGCCCGGTGCACGCCGTCCGCGGCGTCGATCTGCTGATCGCGCCGGGCGAGGTCGTCGCCGTCCTGGGCCCCAACGGCGCCGGCAAGTCCACCACCATCGACATGCTGCTGGGCCTGACCCACCCGGATGCCGGCACCGTCCGGCTGTTCGGCACGGACCCGGTGCGCGCCGTCCAGGCCGGCCGGGTCGGCGCGATGCTGCAGGCCGGGGCCCTGCTGCCGGACCTGACGGTCAAGGAACTGGTGACGATGTTCGCCGGCCTGCACCGGCACCCGATGCCGGTGGCCCGCGCGCTGGACCTGGCCGGGGTCGCCGACATCGCCGGCCGGAAGACGCAGAAGCTCTCCGGCGGCCAGGCCCAGCGGGTCCGGTTCGCGCTCGCCCTGACCCCCGACCCCGACCTGCTCGTGCTGGACGAGCCGACCGCGGCGATGGACGTCGAAGTGCGGCGGGCGTTCTGGGCGTCGATGCGCGAGTTCACCGCGACCGGGCGGACCGTGCTGTTCGCGACGCACTACCTGGAGGAGGCGGACCAGTTCGCCGACCGGGTGGTGGTGCTCGCCGCCGGGCAGGTCGTCGCGGACGGCACCGGTGCGCAGGTCAAGGCGCGCGTGGGCGGCCGCACCGTCTCGGCCGTGATCACGGGGGCGGACCCCGGCGACCTGGCCGGGCTGCCCGGCGTGCTCCGCGCCGAGCACCAGGCCACCCGAACCCTGCTGCACTGCAGCGACTCCGACGCCACCCTGCGCGCGTTACTGGCGCAGTACCCGCAGGCCCACGACATCGCCATCGCCGCCGGCAACCTCGAGGACGCGTTCCTGGAGCTGGTGGCCACCGCCCGACAGGAGACCGTCCGATGAACACCACAGCGCCACCCGTGGCCATGACCGTCCGCTACGCCCTGATGTCCACCCGCCTGGCATACCGCAACACTCGTTTCCTGGTGTTGACCGTGGCGCTGCCGCTGTTGCTTTTCCTCTTGTACGCCAACCTGTATCAGGGTCAGGACGCGGGTGACGGGTTGAGCGTCGTTGCCTACCTGATGGTGTCGATGGCCGCCTTCGGCTGCATCGGCGCGGCGATCAACACGGGAGCCCGCATCGCGATCGAACGGCAGGTCGGCTGGAACCGGCAGCTGCGGTTGACCGCGCTGCCCGGGTCGTCGTACCTCGTGGCGAAGGCCGTCGTGTCGATGCTGGTGACGCTGCCGGCGCTGCTGCTGGTGTTCCTGGCCGGCGGCACCGTCGGTGATGTTCACCTCAGCGCCGGCCAGTGGGTCGGCACCGGGCTCGCCGTCTGGCTGGGCCTGATCCCATTCGCGGTGCTCGGGCTGGTCATCGGGTTCGCCGGCACGGTCGACACGGTGCAGCCGATCTCGATGATCACCTACCTCGGCCTGTCCATCCTGGGCGGCCTGTGGTTTCCGGTTGAGGCGTTCCCGGCGTTCCTGCAGGACGTTGCCAGGGTGACCCCCTCCTACTGGCTGGCCGACCTCGGCCGATCCGTGCTGGCCGGCCAGGGGGTGCCGGCGACCGCGGTCCTGGTGCTCGGCGGGTGGACACTGGCGCTCGGGGTCGTCGGGGTGTTGGCGTACCGACGCAGCGGCAGCAAGGTCTGATCCCGCGGACGATGACGAGGCAGGATGGGCCCGTGACGCAGAACGATCCGGCCGTCCCCGGCCGCCGGATGAACGGCCCGCGACGCTGGGAACTGGGCGGCGTCATCGCCCAGGTCTTCCTGATCACGGTGTACGTCGCGGTCGCCACCGCCGCCGATATCTCGGTCGCGACCAAGGCGTGGTCGCTGACGCTGCTGGCGGCCTTCACCCTCTTCTACATCTTCGTGCCGGGCCGCTGCCTGTTCAGCCCGCTGCCGGTGAAGCTGGCCGTCGTCGGCGTCCTGGTGGTCCTGCCGGCCGCACAGCTGCCGGTCCTGGGATCGACGGCCGCCACGCTGTGGATCTACCCCGCGGTCGTCGCCGGCTTCCTGCTCCGCACCTGGGTGGGAATGAGCCTGGGCATCCTGCTGGCCGGCGGAGTGCTCGCCGTCGACCTCGTGTTCGATGACCCGCTGAGCTGGGAGCTCGCGCTGACGATCATCGCGATGACGGCGTTCATGACCGGCTTCGTCGGCAACATCCGGCTGAACCGGGAGCTGCAGCTCACCCGGGAGGCGCTGGCGGTGGCCGCGGTGGCCGCCGAGCGGGAGCGAATCGGCCGGGACCTGCACGACATCCTGGGGCATTCGCTCACCGCGATCACGGTGAAGGCGGGGCTGGCCCGGCGGCTGGTCGGCCGGGACGATGCGGCCGCGGTCGCCGAGATCGGCGAGGTGGAGCAACTGGCCCGGGATGCGCTGGCCGACGTGCGGGCCACCGCGTCGGGCTTCCGGGAGGTGTCCCTCCCCGGCGAGCTCGCCGTCGCCGGCAGCGTGCTGCAGGCGGCCGGCGTGGTGGTCCGCCTGCCCGCCGACATCGACGCTGCGGTCGACCGGATCGAGCCGTCGGCACGGACGCTGTTCGGTTATGTGGTGCGGGAGGCCGTGACCAACGTGGTGCGGCATGCGCACGCCCGCACCTGCACGATCACGGTCGGTGCCGATTCCGTGGAGGTCGTCGACGACGGCCGCGGCGGCCCGGCGGATGCCGGGACCGGGCTCTCCGGCCTGGCGGAACGGGTCAGGGCCGCCGGCGGAACGCTGACCGCCGGACCACGACCGGGTGGCGGGTTCGCGGTGCGGGCATCGGTGCCCGTGCCGGCCCGGGCCGGCCGATGATCCGGGTGCTGGTCGCCGACGACCAGGCGCTGATCCGGGGTGCGTTCGCGACCCTGATCAACCTCGAACCGGACATGACGGTGGTCGCCCGGGTCGGCAGCGGCGATGAGGTGCTGCCGGCGGCGCTGCGCGAGCACCCCGACGTAGCGCTGCTGGACGTACAGATGCCTGGCCTGGACGGGCTGGCCGCCGCCGCGCAGTTGGCCGAGCACGTGCCCGCGTGCCGGGTCGTCATCCTGACCACCTTCGGTCGGCCCGGCTACCTGCGCCGGGCGATGGCGGCGCAGGCGGCCGGATTCATGGTCAAGGACGCACCGCCGGAGACGCTGCTCGACGCGATCCGCCGGGTGCACGCCGGGCTGCGGGTGGTCGATCCCGACCTGGCCGCGGAGAGCCTGGCGCTGGGCGAATCCCCGCTGACCGGCCGCGAGCGGGACGTGCTCCTGGCCACCGCGGACGGCGGCACCATCGGTCAGATCGCCAAACGGCTGTTCCTGTCCGAGGGCACCGTGCGCAATCACCTGTCGTCGGTGATCGGCAAGACCGGGGCGGCGACCCGGACCGACGCGCTGCGGGTGGCGACCGAGCGGGGTTGGATCTAGCCCTGGTCCCGGGCCTTTGCGCTCGCCCGGTCGTTGGCCTTCTGCAACGCCTCGACGAGCTCGTCCTTGGTCATGGTCGAGCGCCCCTCGATGTCCAGTCGCTGGGCCAGCTCGTACAGGTGTTCCTTGGTGGCGTTGGCGTCGACGCCACCCGCGGTGGGATGTGGGTCGTCCCGGCCACCCGCGGCGTGCGCGTCGGACGGGCCCCATTCCTGCTTGGGCTCCCAGTGGTCGCCGACCTTCTCGTGGGTGTGCTTGAGCGCGGCGAACGCGGTCTGGTGGGCCCGCCGCTCGTCGCCGTCGTACTGCTCGATGGCCGAGTCGTAGGTCTGCGCGAAGGTGCGCTTGGCCTTGTCGTCGGAGCGGTGCAGGGTGCTGGGCAACTCGTCCTCGATGGGCTTGCCACTCTTGGTCGACTTGGGCATGACGACCACCTCCTCCGGTGACAGTTCCCCGCTGCGGGCCGGTGACCCACCGGCGTGGGCAGCGTGCCGCGGGCCCGGGTTCATGGGGCCGCTCAGCCCCGACAACGTCTCCGCGGAAACGTGAACGATGTATCGGAAACGTCATCGATATATCGTTCACGTTTCCGCGGGAACGTCGCCGCCGCTGTCGGACCCCGTTCGTAGCCTGTCCCCATGGCATACACATTTCAGGTCGCGGTCGACAGCTCCGATCCGCACGCCCTCGCGGACTGGTGGGCGCAGGCTCTGCATTGGCAGGTCGAACCCAGTGACGAGGGGTTCATCCGGAAGATGATCGACGCCGGCTACGCGTCGGACGCGGACACCAAGACCCACCACGGGGTGCTGGTCTGGCGCGAGGGCCAGGCGATCAACCACCCCGACGGCGGGGCGCCGCGGATGCTCTTCCAGCTGGTCCCCGAGGCCAAGACGGTGAAGAACCGGATGCACCTGGACATCCGGGTCGGCGAACAGAACGTGGAGAAGGAGGTCGAGCGGCTGACCGCCGCCGGGGCGCGCGAGCTGTGGCGGGGCCGCCAGGGTCCGCACTGGTGGGTGACGATGGCCGACCCCGAGGACAACGAGTTCTGCGTCAGCTGATCTGCTCGGCGAACCAGCGGACGATCTCCTCGCCGGCGAGGACGCCGATGTTCGCGGTGACGCGGACACGCGGGGAGTTCCAGCCGCAGTCGTCCAGCTCGCCGTGCGCCGGCCGGATCCCGTCGTCGGCCATCGCCAGCATGCCGGCGTCGAGGGCACCGTCGCCGGCCGCCAGCAGCCGGGTGCCGCCGACCCGCCGGCAGACCTCGGCGATCGCCGCCTCCTTGGTCAGATCGGCCGGCAGCGCGTAGATCTTGCGGCCCTGCCTGGACACCACCCAGCCCCGCTCCGCGCACCACCCCGCGAGGTCGGCCACGAAGTGCCGCGGCAGCGCGGCGACGTCGACGACCAGGTAGCAGAACAGGTCGTCGGCGATCCGGCGGCTGCGGACCCAGGAATCGTCGGTGCGCGCGTCGAGGTGCGCGACCACCTGGGCCAGGGTCGCTCCGGCGGCGGCGATGCGCTCCTGCACCCGGGCCCGCCAGGCGGCGTCGGGCGCACCGTCGAGCAGGATGTGCCCACCGTTGCTGACCACGGCGAACGGTGCCGGCCCGCCGGGCAACTCCACCCGGCCGAATTGCGCCGGCGTCCGGGTGGTCGTCGGCACGAGAATCGCCGCGGCCCGCACCCGGGCCAACCGGGCATGCGCGGCGGCGGTCATGAACGACTGCGGCCGGCCGTCCAGCAGTTCCACGCACACCAGCTCGGGGTCGACGGCGCCGACCGCCGAGGCCGAGTAGATCAGCGTGCGGTCCAGATCGGAGGCGATGACGGTGCTCACGGGGTTCAGCCCTCGCCGGTCTCGGCGCCGACCCGGCGGACCAGCCCCACACACGAATACGCCAGGTCCGGCACCACCTCGACCGGGACGCCGCGATCCGCGGCCAGCAGCCGCAGATGCTCGTGATCAGGATGGTCGGGTTCGCGAACCAGGATCTTCCACGGAACCCGGCGCAGCAGCACGCGGGTCGCCTCACCGACACCGGGCTTGACGAAATTGACCGAGTCGATGCCATACCGCTCGCGGATCGCCTCCACCGCCGCCCAGCCGGCGAACGTGATGGCCCGGTCCGCCGCGGCGAGCTGCGGCGCCTCCGCCCGCACCCGGTCGACGACCTCGTCGAATCGGGCGGACACCGCGTCCAGGAAGACGCCGGAGACGTCCCGGTCGGCGAACTCGGCGTAGAACTTCGCGCCGTGGAAGTCGCCGGGCCCGATCAGGTCGCGGTTCAGCACGGTCCGGGAGACCAATCCGGAGACGGTCGAGTTGAGGCAGGCCGACGCGATGAGGAAGTCGTCCCGGGTGCCGAAGGTCCGAACGCAGTGGCCGGGGTCGGCGAGCACCGCCAGGTCGTCGGAGAACGCCGGCCCGCCGGCCGCCCGGACCTGGTCCAGCGCGGCGGTGAGCTCCCTGGCGATCGCCCCCTTGCCGGTCCAGCCGTCGACGAACACCACGGTCGCCGGGTCGTGGTGGGTGGCCAGGTAACGCAGCGCGACCTCGTCGATCCCCCGCGCCCGGACGATCGACACCGCATAATGCGGCAGGTCGCGACCATGGAACCGCCGGGTCCACCGCCGCATCAGGATGCCGATCGGGGTCCCGGCCCGGGCCAGGGACGCGAGCACGACGTCGGGTCCACGCTCGGCCAGCACGAGTTCGGTCACCGCGCCGACCGCGTGGGCCAGCCGGGCGGCCGACGCGGCCAGGATGGTGTCGAACAACGCCTGGTACGCCGGGTCGGGCTGGTACTCCACCGGCAGCGATTCGGCATAGTGGGCGCGGCCGGCCTGGATCGCCGCCTCCCGGTGCGCCGCGTCGGCCTCCAGGTCGACCGCCGACAGATCGGTCAGCAGCCAGGACACCTCGTCCGGCCGGTAGCTGCCGAACGCCGGGCCGGCCAGCGGCACCGGCAACACGGGGGCCGCCGTCATCCGGCGACCGCCGCCAGCCGGGCCAGCACCACCGGCGTCCCGGTCGCCCGGGCCACCGCCTCGGCGACACCTGCGGGACCGGCGATGGAGTGCCCGTCGTCGACGACGACGATCAGCTCGGCTTCGCCCCCGCCGGCCGCATCGGGCCAGCCCGCGTTGTAGACATGGCGCTCGGCCCGGTCGAGGCTGCCGGGGTATGGCATCGAGGTGAAGTCGATGCGCCGCCGGATCGGGTACCCGGGGTCGTCGATCGCGTGCACCGGCGACCGGGTGGTCGACTGGAACGCCGTTGCCCGCCCCGACGAGCGCAGCGCCAGGGCCAGCCGCAGCGGCAGGTACATCAGTTCCTCGGTGCCCAGTACCAGCACCCGGCCGGCGTCGCCGCAGGCTTGGGCCAGGGCGGCCGCGGCAGGCCGGACGGTCACGTCGAACTCCACCCGGTCGGCGGCAGCGAACCCGTGCCGCCCACCGTGCGGCAGCCGCGCCGGCCACGGCAACGGCACCTCCCGGACCGCGATCGGCTGTTCGGGGCGTGGACCGTCGGCGGGGTGCGGTGTTCCGACGAGGTCGCGGGATACCCGCTCGGTGCTGCCTTCGGGCACCGCCACCGTGCCTCGGGCCAGCGAGACGACGTCGATCCGGCAACCGAGGTGGGCAGCCAGCTCGGCCCGGACCGCGTCGGACGCCGGCGACCGGACGTCGACCAGGCCGGCCAGCACGTACCGGTCCCGCGGGAACCGGGCGTGCAGGGCCTGGATGACGTTCAACGCGGTCCGCCCGGTGGACAGCTCGTCGTCGACCAGGACCAGCGGCCCGTCGCCCGCGAGGGAGAGCCGCGCATCCGGCCGCAGCAGGTGGTCCGTGGCGTGCGAGTGCGACTCGACGAATTCGGCGGTCACAGGGACCGGGCCGTCGGGACGCCGGGTGGAGTGCAGGTAGGGCGTTCCCACCTGGTCGGCGACCAGGTGGCCGAGCGAAGTGGCGGTCTCGGCGAACCCGAATGTCAGCACGCCGGGCGCCGGCATCGGTGCGGGCAGCACGGCCGCCAGCCGTCCCGGATCCGCACCGCGGACGGTCGCTGCCGCGGCCGACGCCCAGTCCTCCGGCGGTTCCGGTTCGCCGGCCAGGCATCGGGCCACCAACGCCCCGAGCAGCCGGCCGGCGCCGCACGCGATCCGCGGATCGATCGGGAGATGCTTGCCGAGCACGGTGGACACCAGCAGCTGGGCGCGCTTGGGGTTGCGGCGCAGCGCGATGCGGGTGAGGTCGGCCATCGTCAGGCCCACCGACCCTGGCCCCGCCGGGCCGTCCGTGACCCTGATCCCGTAGCGCTCGGCGGCCCACGACGGCGCCGTGGCGGCGGTCATCCGGCCTCCTGCAGTTCGGACTGCTGCTGGGCGGTGAGGATGTCGATGTGCGAGATGCCGGCCGCGGCGGCGCCGAACACCCGGGCCCGGAGCAGGGTGCGCTCGGCCCAGTTGCGATGCGGACGCATCTCATTCATCTTGTTGCGGTAACCGGAGGTCCGGACGCCGCCGTGGGCGGACTCGGGTTCCACGATGTCCAGCGCGTCCAGGTACTCCTCGTGCGGCACCACCGCCAGCGCGTGCACCGGCGCGATGTGCGACGGGTGGATCACCGACTTGCCGGTCAGCCCGTTGGCGCGGTCCAGGATGATCTCGCGCATCAGCCCGTCCAGGTCGCGGCTCATCAGCGACTGCCGGAGCTCGTCGGCGTGCCGCTCGGCGAACGGGGTCTGCCGCAGCTGGGGGCGCAGGATCCGCTCGTGGTTGGCGAAGTACTCCCACACCGGCCCGGTGATCGCGAACCCGGTTCCGTCGGTGCGGCCCAGCTGGTTGACCACCTGGGTGATCAGATCGGCGGCGACCCCGACGTCGTAGATGGACAGGTCCCGGTCCCGGCGGATGCCGAACAACCCGCACAGATCGGTCGCCCCGATCCGCACGGTCAGCACATGGGGCCGGTATCGGTCGAGCAGCTCCCGGATGCCGACCAGCTCGCTCTCCCGGGTCTCCCGGTACAGCACCTCGGGGGTCTCCAGCACCGGCATCGCGTAGACCGGGTGCGGGGACCGGGCGTCGATCTCGGTGACCGCCTGCAGGTACTCCTCGCCGGTCTTGGTGGAGAACTTCGGTAGCACGAAGCCGCTCACGATCCGCTGGCCCGGGCCCAGGGCCAGCGCGAGCTCCCGGATCTGCGCGGCCGACCGGACGCGGACGAACAGCAGGCTGTCCGGGGGGTCCTGGCCGAGCTCGGTCAGCACGGCGCCGGTGGAACCGACCGCGGCGTCGACCGACGGGTCGGCGATCGCGTCCTCCAGATCGATCACCATCGAGCGGGCGCCCCGGGCGGCCCGCCGGCGCACCGTGCGGGCCAGATCGTCCCGGGTCGCCGGCACGTACAACGTGGCGCCCAGGGCGTGGGCCAGCACGGATCGCTCGCTGTCCCGCTCGAAGGTGGCCGGCTCGCGATGGAAAAGCTCCTGGCGAACGCCCTCGGCCAGCTGGTCGAAGTGCCGCATCGTCCTCCTGTCGAGTGGTGCCCGGCCTGTCGGGTTGAGCGCCGGGTGCGGGTCGGGAACTCTGTACCCGCACGGGGAGTTCGCTCATCGGATGCCGCGAGCGACTGCGCGCAGGGTATCCGGCCCGCCCGACGCGGCGGGTGAACGCCGGACGAACAACCGATCGAGCCAGGCCGCTCGATCAGCGACTAAGGGGATTGAACCATGGGTGTGAGCCTGACCAAGGGCGGCAACGTCTCGCTGACCAAGGCCGCTCCCGGCCTGAAGGCGGTCTCCATCGGCCTCGGCTGGGACGTCCGCTCGACGACCGGCACGGACTTCGACCTGGACGCCAGCGCGCTCGGCCTGGATCCCAACCACCGGATCGTCGCGGACGACTACTTCGTGTTCTTCAACAACACCAGCTCGCCGGACGGCTCCATCGTGCACCAGGGCGACAACCTGACCGGCGAGGGTGAGGGCGACGACGAGGTGATCAACGTCGACCTGCCGTCGGTGCCCGCGACCGTCGACTCGATCGTGTTCCCGGTATCGATCTACGACGCCGAGAGCCGCGGTCAGTCCTTCGGCCAGGTCCGGAACGCGTTCATCCGGGTGGTCGACCAGTCCAACGGCAACGAGCTGGCCCGTTACGACCTGTCCGAGGATGCGTCCACCGAGACCGCGATGGTCTTCGGGGAGCTGTACCGCAACGGCGCCGAATGGAAGTTCCGCGCGATCGGTCAGGGCTACGCTTCTGGTCTGGCGGGCATCGCCCGCGACTTCGGAGTCAACATCTGACCCAGCCGGACGCGGAGGACGGGCTGCGGTCGGGTTCTGCTCCGTGGTGAATCGACCCACCGCGCCCACCGCGCCCGTCCGTCATGCAGAGGCCTGGAGTGCATCTCAAGATCTTCATGTGGTCGTACATCGTCACCGCCATTTCCCTGGTGGTGGCGTTCGTCTACGACAGCTGGTCCGGCGTCGTCCTCTGCGCCATCCTGGGCGTCCTCGAGGTCTCGTTGTCCTTCGACAACGCGGTCATCAATGCCACGATCCTCGAACGGATGAGCGACTTCTGGCAGAAGATGTTCCTGACGGTCGGCATCGTCATCGCCGTCTTCGGCATGCGACTGCTGTTGCCGCTGCTGATCGTCTACTTCGCCGCCGGGTTGAGCCCGGTCGAGGCGTTCCAGCTCGCAATGAACCCGCCCGCCGACGACGCCCCGTACTTCCCGGACGGCTCCCCGAGCTACGAAACGCTGTTGACCGACGCGCACCCGATCATCGCCGCCTTCGGCGGGATGTTCCTGTTGATGCTGTTCCTCAACTGGCTGTTCGAGGAGAAGGAACACCACTGGCTGACCTGGCTGGAAAGACCGCTGGCCAAGGCCGGCCGGCTCGACTCGATGGCCATCATGGTCGCCTGCCTGATCCTGCTGGTGACATCGGAAACCCTCGCCGAGGACGCCGAGACGGTGTTGTTCGCCGGGCTGCTGGGCCTGGTCGTGTACCTCGCCGTGAACGGCCTCGGCTCGTTCTTCGAGAACGCCGAGCATCCCGACGAGGAGCCCGAGCGCGACGTCGATCACGAGCCGGCGTCGGCGCTGAGTCGCAACACCAAGCTGGTCAGGGCAACCGGCAAGGCCGGCTTCTTCCTGTTCCTGTACCTGGAAGTGTTGGACGCATCGTTCTCGTTCGACGGGGTGATCGGGGCCTTCGCGATCACCTCGGACCCGATCCTGATTGCGCTGGGCCTCGGCCTGATCGGCGCGATGTTCGTCCGCTCGCTGACGGTCTTCCTGGTCCGCAAGGGCACCTTGTCCGAGTACGTCTACCTCGAGCACGGCGCGCACTGGGCGATCGGTGCCCTGGCGATCATCCTGTTCATCTCGATCGGCGTGCACATCAGCGAGTTCATCACCGGGCTGCTCGGCGTCGGCTTCATCGGCGCGGCGCTGTGGAGCAGCATCCAGCGCAACAAGCGGCTGCGGGCCCGGGGCGAGGAAGTCGGCACCATCCACGCCTGACCCGACCCTGTGCCCCTCCACCCATCGACACAGCAACAGCACTCTGGAAGGACGACGCGGTCCCATGGCCATCGACTACACCAAACGTCCGCAGCAGCCCCCGGCCGCCGCGACGGCGCCGGCCGCACCGTCCGGCGGCGGCAAGGTGATCCTGACCAAGGGCGCACCCAAGGTGTCGTTGACCAAGTCCGGCGCGGTCGGGGGTACCGCCCGGGTCAATCTGAACTGGTCGACCGGGGCCCCGCCGCCGCCCGCCCCGTCGGGCGGCTTCTTCTCGAAGCTGAAGGCGGCCGCCGCGGCGCCGGCGTCCGGCGGCATCGACCTGGACCTGGGCTGCCTGTACGAACTCGGGGACGGTCGCAAGGGCGTCATCCAGGCCCTGGGCAACGCGTTCGGCTCCTTGACCGCGCCGCCGTGGATCCAACTGGACGGCGACGACCGCACCGGCGGCGTCGTCGGCGGCGAGAACATGTCGATCAACCTGGGCGCCCCCGGCCGGTTCCGCCGGGTGCTGATCTTCGCGATGATCTATGAGGGCGCGCCGAACTGGGCGGCGGTCGACGGGGTGGTCACCCTGACGTCGGCCGCCGGCCAGTCGTTCGAGGTGCGGTTGGACGACCCGGACCCCGGTGCCCGCATGTGTGCGGTTGCCCAGCTGGTGGATTCCGGCGGCGAGCTGGTCTTTCAGCGCGAGGTCAAGTACGTCCAGGGCGGGCAGATGGCGTTGGACCGCGCCTACAACTGGGGGATGAACTGGCAGGCGGGGCGCAAGTAGCCGCCCCGCCGCGGCGATCTACACGTCGAACTCGGTGGGCGGGATGCCGACCGCATTGCAGGCCTCCCGCACCGCGGCCCGCTCCTGCGGGTCGAAGTTGCCATCCGACCCGCCGATGATGATGCCCAATTGAATGACGGCGCGCGCCTGATCCGGCTTGTTCCGCAGCTTGCCGATGGTGGCGATCGCCTCGATCTTGCCGAACTCGAAGTCGCCGGCCAGCTTGCTGCAGTACCAGTCGAATTTCTGCTGCAGCTCGTCCGGCGGGAACACCGCGAGCACCGAGTTGCTCCGGATGAAACCCGCGGTCTTGGCCTGCTCGGCCGGGTCGATCGAGCCATCGGCCGCCGCGATCAGAGCGCACATCGCCATGCTGCCGTTGGCGAACTCCTTGTTCTTGAACTGACCGGCCTTGGTGGTCAGCTGGCCGTTCATCTCCTTGGTCTTGGCCTTGAGCGAATCCCAGAACGCCATGTGGCTCTCCCTGATAGCGACGACAGGGCCGACCATCCGGACGACCCACCCCCATAACGAGGCGATGCGCCAACGGGTTCCGCTCAGTCGGGGGTGGATGCCGACGCTCGGCGTTCGGGTTCGGCCGGCGGCGGGTCCGACGCGACCAGTCCCCCCGAGTGTGCAGAAACCGTCCTCAAAAGCGGCTTTGAGGACGGTTTCTGCACACTCGGCGCGTCAGAGGGACTGTGCAGCCAAGGGAACGAGCTGGTCGGCCGTGCGCGCGTTGCCGGGAGTGCCGATGGCGGTGAAGGTCCAGCCGGCGCCCTGCCGGGACACCCGGGCCATGATGACCGCGCTGTGCGTCCCCGACCCCGTGAGCTGGTAGCGGACAAGTTCCTTGTCCCGATCGGCCGAGTCGACGACGCGGGCGAACGCGTTCTCGATCTGGGAGAAGTTCTGCCCGCTGTAGGAGCTGACGACGAACACGATGTGTCATCGCCTTCGCCCTGCCCGGTTAGGTTGTCACCGGTGTGGATCAGCGAATTGTCCGCCGACCGCAGATTGCCGTAGTAGACGACGTCGAGCACCCGCTTGTCCGCGGCGAAGAGAATGGCCGACGCGTCCAGATCGACCGACACCTCCTTGGTGCCGCCGAACAAGCCCTTCTTCTTGATCGCGTCCCAACCCAGGCCCATCCGCACCTGCGACAGGGACCCCCCACTCTCCTTGACCAGGCTGACCGTCTGCCCCTTGGTCAGGTTGACACCCACGTCGCTGCCTACCCTTCAGTTGTTCGAACGTCAGAGGTTGACGCCGTAGTCCTTGGCGATGCCGGCCAGACCGCTGGAGTAGCCCTGGCCGATCGCCCGGAATTTCCAGTCCGCCCCGTTCCGGTACAGCTCACCGAACACCATCGCGGTCTCCACCGATGCATCCTCGGACAGGTCGTACCGGGCCAGTTCGGTGTTGTCGGCGGCGTTCACCACCCGGATGTAGGCGTTGCGGACCTGGCCGAAAGTGACGCCGGTGGTCTCGGCGTCATAGATGGACGTCAGGAACACCACCTTGTCCAGCTGGGCGGGTGCGCCGGAGAGGTCGACGGAGACGACCTCGTCGTCGCCGGCCCCCTCGCCGGTCCGGTTGTCCCCCAGGTGCTCGATGGCGCCCTCGGGCGACCGGGTCTGGTTGAAGAAGATGAAGTAGTCGTTGGAGATCACGGTGCCGGACGCGGCGCAGCCGAGGGCGCTCGCGTCGAGGTCGAACTTGTCGCCGGTCGTGGTGCGAGCGTCCCAGCCCAGGCCGACCAGGACCTTCGTCAGGCCCGGTGCCGCCTTGGTCAGCGACAGGTTCCCGCCCTTGACCAGACTGATGCCCATCCGTCCAACTCCTTCGGTGCCATGTGTCCCCGGCGCCGGACCCACCGGCGCATCCGGAACGACCCTACTGGCGACCGGCTCGATCAGCCCACGTTGACGCCGAAGTCCTTGGCGATGCCGGCCAGACCGCTGGCGTAGCCCTGCCCGATCGCCCGGAACTTCCATTCACCGCTGTGCCGGTACACCTCGCCGAACACCATGGCCGTCTCCACCGAGGCGTCCTCGGTCAGGTCGTACCGGGCCAGCTCGACGTCGTTGGCCAGGTTGACCACCCGGATGTAGGCGTTGCGCACCTGCCCGAACGACTGCCGGCGACTCTCCGCGTCGTAGATCGATACCGTGATCACGATCGAGACTGCTTGCGGCGGAACGCTCTTGAGGTCGATGTTGATGACCTCGTCGTCACCCTCGCCCTCGCCGGTGAGATTGTCGCCCTGGTGCTCGATCGACCCGTCCGGGGACTTGAGGTTGTTGAAGAAGACGAACCACTCGTCCGAGAGGATCTTGTGATTCTCCCCCAACGCCAGTGCGCTGGCGTCCAGGTCGAAGTCGTCGCCCGCGGTGGACCGGACGTCCCAGCCCAGCCCGACGGCGATCGCCGACAGGTTCGGCGCCGCCTTGGTCAGGCTGACGTTCCCGCCCTTGCTCAAACTCACGCCCATGGTCGACGCCGCTCCTCACTGAGATGTCCGTGCCCGTCGGTGTGCTCCCCCACCAGCCACCCTACTGGTCGGGCCGGTCAGTCGATGGGGGTCGCGTCGTCCACCCAGCTGATCCGGTCGAACCCGTACCCGCGGCAGGCATCCCGGATGTTCGGGGCGATCAGGTCCATCTCGGACCGGACCACCAGCTCGCCGGCCACGTTGTACATCGACACCAGAACGGCGACGGCCGGGGCCGGTGCGAGGTCGATCGGCATCTCGATGCGGTCGCCGCCGAAGGTGCTGACGATCAACGTGCCGCCCCACTGCAGCGGCCGCCCGTTCCCGGAGAACGCGTACACCACCAGTCGTTCCAGCTCATCGACCTGGCGCAGGTCGACCGCAATGCGTTCGTACTCCGACCGCGCGGCGACCACGATCGGGCGGCGGGTCTCCCCCGGCGGCCCGTACCGGCGGCCGGCTTGGTGCTGCACCGTCGACGCCCGGCCGGACCGCAATTGGTAGGCGCAGCCAAGCCGCAGATCGCCGGCGGCGGCGGTGACCACCGCCTCGAATGTCAGCGTGCCGACCCCCGACTGCACGCGGTTCAACGTGACCGTGGGCCGCCGCGGGGTCAGCGTCGTCGGCACGCCGGCGGTGATCCGCGGCTCGACCCACGTCGATGCCGGGCGGCGCAGGCCCGGCGGGGCAACCCCCGGCGGCGAGGCCGGCGGGACGGCCGGGCCGCCCAGGTCCAACGACGTCGAGGCCGCAGGTGGTCCGACGGGTGGGGGTCGGAGCGGGGCCGCGCCGAGGTCGAGTGATGTGCTGCCGGCCGGTGGCCCGGACGGCCGGGGTGGTGCGGCCGGCGGACCACCGAGGTCGAGCGACGTCGAGCCCCCCGGGGGCGACGACGCGAGCGACGGGGCGGGAGCCGAGAGGTCGAGGGATCCGGAAGCCGCCGGCGTGTCCTCCGACGGGCCGAACAGATCAAGCGCACCGCCCGACGACGGTGCGGCCGCGGCCGGGGCGCCCAGGTCGAGCGACGACGAAGCCGCCGGCTGGGCGGGCCGTGCGGGCGGCGCGGATTGCGCCGGGGCCGGCCGGCGGGCGGTCGACCGGCCGGCGACGAATTCGGCCAGCGCGGACGACGCCGCGCCGGGCGCCGCCCGGGCCGGGCTCGGCGGCCCGGCCATGACCGCCCGGGACCGGTGCCGCAGCCAGGTCAGGTCCGGCCGGGCCGGGGCCCGGCCGGGGGCGCGCGGATCGATCGTCACAGCGGGACGCCGTAGTCGGCGGCGATGCCGGCGATCCCGTTGTCGTATCCCTGCCCGATCACCTTGAACTTCCAGCCGGACGTGTGGCGGTACAACTCCCCCAGCAGGATGGCCGTCTCCGATCGCAGGGCCGGCGCCAGGTTCTCCGACCGCACCAGCTCCTGACCGTTGCGCAGATCCAGCACCCGGATCGAACAGTCCCGGAGCTGACCGAGCGAGCGCCGCGCGCCCGGCCCGTCGTTGATGTACAGCGCGACGACGATCCGGGCGATCTCTGCCGGCACGTCGGACAGGTCGACCTCGATCTGCTCCCGGTCGTCGCCGAGCAGCTGGGACCGGCGGGTCACCGATTCCTCCGGCGAGGCGACCTGGTTGAAAAAGACGAAGTACCGCTCGGACGGGGCGCGGCTGTCCCGATCGCACAGGATGGTCGCCGCGACAAGGTTGTCCGACAGGGCCTGTTCGGCGCCGGCGTTCCAGCGGACGCCGAGCACCACCCCGCTCAGCGAGGGGATCTCCTGGGTGAGCGCCACGTTGGCGCCGCGCTGCAGTGCTGGGGCCATTAAAGGTCGAGCTCCGATTGTCCGAACTTGGAGCGCAGGAAGTTGCCCTGCGCGATGAGGGCATTGGCGTCGTCGTGTTGCACCGCGGCCAGCACCTCGGACGCCGAGGACAGCAGGAAGTCGAGCTGCTCGATCAGGGCCGCCGTCGGGGTGATGCCCGACCGGCCGGGACGGTCCCGGAGCGACGGGTCCAGTGCCAGATAGGTCTTCAGGGTGGTGGGCAGGTAGTCGCGCAGGATCCCGTTGATGGACACCCGCGCATGGATGTCGAGATCCCGGTCCCGGGTGGTGAACAGCACGGTGTCCACGACGTCGGTCACCCGGCGGGCGGCGACCACCGCCGCCACCGGAAGTTGCCCGGCGGAGGCATTGATGAACCGGTTCGCCGAGAACCGTAACGCCGCCAGCGCCGCCGGACTGTCCTCCTCCGGAGCCGGCGGCTGCATGATCGGGTCGTTCGGCGGGCGCGGCTCGTCCTGCCGGCCGAACAACCAGTTGATCACCACGCTGCCCGACGCCCTCCGATCAGCCGCCGGCGTTCAGTTCGCCGCGCCGCACCCGCTCCAGATACGGCTGGGCGCGCTGGATCTGACCCTCGAGCGCGGTCACCGTCTGGGCCATGCTGTCCACGGCCTGCGCGCGGAACGTGTCGACCGCGTCCATCGCCTGGAACACGTTGTCGAACGCCTGCTGCAGCTTCTCCACCGACACGGTGGCGCTGGCCGCCTGCTCGTGGATCTGCGCGCCCTGGATCTTCAGCTGCTCGGACGTCCGCGCGATCAGGTCGCCGGTGGCCGCGTTCAGGCCGGTGATCTGGTCCAGCACCAGCTTCTGCCGGGCCAGCGCCTGGGAGACGATGACGGCGGTGCGCAGGGCGGCAATGGTCGTGGTCTGCGCGCGGTCGACGCCGCGGATGAGCTCGAGGTTGTTCTTGCGCACCAGGTCCAGCGCCATGTAACCCTGCACGGCCACGGCCATCTGGGTCATGATGTCCTGCCGGCGCTGCCGGATCGGGAACAATGCGTCGGCCCGCAGGGTGTTGGCGTCCTCGGTGCGGCCCTGCACCTCAAGGTTGCGGACCTGATCCTCGACGGCCGCGTCGAGGGCGCCGGCCAGTTCGTTGTACTCGGTCAGCTTGCCCATCAACGTCCACATGTTGGCCTTCTCGACCTCGATGGCGGCGTTGTCCTTGCGCAGCTCATCCTGCCCGGAGGCCAGCGCCCGGACGATCGCGTCCAGGTGGCTCTGCGCCGATTGGTACTTGGCGAAGTAACGGTCGATCTTGTCCCCGCCGGGGATCCACTTGAGGACCTTCTTGATGCCCGTCAGGTCGGCCCGGTTGGGGTCCAACTCGGTGATGGTGACGCGCAGGTCGGACAGCGTGCCGGCGACCCGGGTCTGCGCGTCGCCGCTGCGCCCGCCCTTGCTGCCCTGCAACACAGCGGCCGGACGGTCGAGCATCCGGCTGGACACGTTGGCCGATTCCCGCATTTCCCGGTCGCCGAGAGCCGTGATCGCCTCCACCTTCTTGGCGAACTCCGGCGACCGGACGTCCATTCCGGCCAGCTCCATCGCGAACGCGCTCGCCCGGGACTGCAGCTCCGCCTTGCGCGGATCGGCGACGGCGATCGCACCGGCCGCCTGCGCGGGCTCGACCACCTGAACCGGAGCAGGCGGGGTCAGCACGAGCGCACCCGAGGCACCCCCGGCGGCGCCGGCCGGCGATCCGGAACCGGATCCGAGGTCGAGGTCGGTCATCGATGAACTCCTTCAACTCAGGCGACACGGGTCACTCTCAGGTGCCCCCGGCGGAAGATCAGATACCCCCGGGTCAACAATGCCCCATGGTAGGTCGCCCGGCAGCGGCCGAGGCGGGAGTGGCGCACATGCCTGACATCGGACCGGTCGTTCTGCTGATCCTCGGGGTGGTCGCGGTGAACGGCCTGGCCGGGCGCATCCGGATGCCCGCCCCGATCCTGCTGGTGATCGTCGGGGTGGCGGTGTCCTTCGTCCCCGGCATGCCCGCCGTCGAGGTCGATCCAGAACTGATCCTGACCGTGCTGATCCCGCCGCTGTTGTACGCGGCGGCCACCGAGTCCTCGGTCGTCGCGATCCGAAGCCTGCTGCGGTCGATCTTCCAGCTGGCCGTCGGCATGGTTCTGGTGACCGCATTCGCCGTGGCGACCGTGGTGTACCTGCTCATCCCGGGTATTCCGTTCGCGGCGGGGCTGGCGCTCGGGGCGATTGTCGCGCCGCCGGACGCGGTCGCCGCCGTCGCGGTGGCCCGCCGGGCCGGCCTGCCGCGGCGCGTGGTGACCGTGCTGGAGGGCGAGTCGCTGTTCAACGACGCGACCTCACTGGTGCTGCTGCGGGTCGCGCTCGTCGGCGTCGCGGTCGGGTCGATGTCCTGGGGCGAGGCGGTGCTCGAGTTCGCCTGGGCCACCGTCGGCGGGCTGCTGATCGGCGGGGTCGTCGGCTGGGTGCTGTCCTGGGGCCGGCGGCTCAGCGGGTCCGCGCTGGCCACCACGGCGGTGTCGCTGGTCGCGCCGTTCGTCGCCTACCAGCTGGGTGAGCGGGCCGAGGCGTCGGGCGTGCTGGCCGTAGTCACCACCGGCCTCGTCCTGGGTTTCCGCGCCCCGTACGACCTGGCACCCGAGGTCCGGCTCACCCTGCGCGCCACCTGGAGCACGATCCAGTACGTCCTGGAGGGCACCGTGTTCGCCCTCATCGGCCTGCAGCTGTGGGCCATCGTCACCGCGCCGGACATCGGACGGCGGCCGGTCCTGCTGATCTCGGGAACCGTCCTGCTGACGGTGATCCTGATCCGGCCGATCTGGATCTTCCTGCTCAACGGGCTCGGTCGGTTGTTCCGCAGGTCGGGCGCGTTCGCCGACTGGCGCCCGCTGGCCGCGGTGTCCTGGGCGGGCATGCGGGGCGTGGTGTCGCTGGCCGCGGCGCAGACCCTGCCGCTGGACACGCCGTACCGGCCGCTGCTGCTGGCCTGCACCATCGTCGTGATCCTCGGCACGCTGGTGGTGCAGGGCCTGAGCCTGCCGCGGGTGATCAGTTGGCTGCACTTCCCCGGTGACCCGGCCGCCGAGATCGACGCCGAACGGATGGCGGCCCGGGACGAGGCCAACAAGGCGATCGCCGATGCGGTGGAGAAGGACATCGCCGACCGGGACCTGCCCGACGACCAGGCCCGGCGCATGCGGCTGTGGGTGGAGACCCGAGATTGGCGACGGCTGGCCGAGCGGCGATCGTCGTCCATCGACGACACCGGCCGGGTGCTGAGCGGGATGGCCGACTGGAACCGGGAGATGATGCGCATCGAACGGGACGTCTTCGTCCAGCTCCGGAACACCGGCCGGCTGTCCGAAGAGGTCATGCGGGAGATCGAGTACGGGCTGGACCTGGAGGAGGCCCTGCTGGACCAGCGCACCGAGGCGATGTCCGGTCATCTGGACCAGCTGCGCGGGCAGGACGACGACGACCCGAACGGACCAACCCCGGTGTAGCGGTCTGGCACCCTGGTGGGATGACTCACCCGGGCGCCGCGGACGCGCAACCGGCGGGGCGCGCCCGGTGAAGGCTCGACTCCGTCGGCTCGTCAACACCCGACCGCGCAAGATCACCGCACTTGTCCTCGTCGCCGTCGTCGTGCTCGGCGTCGTGCTGGTCGCCTGGCCGAAACCCGCCCCCGCCCCGGTGGCCACCCGGGACGTCACCATCACCGCACCCGGCGGCCCCGGCGTCGACGCTCCGGTCCAGCTGGATGCCACCGTGTACCTACCGCAACGGACCCCGGCGCCGGCGATCATCATGGCGCACGGTTTCGGCGGATCGAAGCTGTCGGTGGACGCCGATGCGCAGGACGCCGCGCGCAACGGATTCGTCGTGCTGGCCTACTCGGCCCGCGGCTTCGGCCGCTCCACCGGCCAGATCGGGCTCGATTCCCTGGACTACGAGATCCCCGACGCCCGGGCGATCGTCGACTGGCTCGCCCAGCAGCCCGAGGTGCAACTCGATGCGCCGGGTGATCCGCGGGTCGGCGTCACCGGCGGCTCCTACGGCGGGGCGCTGTCGCTCATGCTGGCCGGCACCGACCCCCGCGTCGACGCCGTCGTGCCGCTGATCACCTGGAACGACCTGGAGCAGTCGCTGTTCCCCAACGCGCAGGCCACGGCGGCCGATCTGACCGCGCAGACGCCGGCGGCGGCGGGGGGCGTCGACGACGGCGTATTCAAGAAGTTCTGGACCTCGACGCTGATGGCGTCGGTGACCACGGGCGCCGCCCTGTCCGCGACCGGGGTCGCCCAGGGCGACACCGGGGACAGCAACTTCGTCCGTCGTGGCACCGGCGGCGGCACCTCCTCGGCCGCGCCGAGTGCCGCGCCGGGCGACGCCGCCCCATCGGGCACCGGCACGCCGGGCATCACCCCGGAGGCGGCCGCCGCGGCGCTCGCCGGCAGTTGCGGGCGGATGATGGTGCAGCTGTGCGCCGGCTACGCCCAGGCGGCCCAGACCGGCCGGATCGGCCCGGAGTTCTCCGCCCTGTTGGCCCGGTCCAGCCCGGCGGCGGTGGTCGGCAACATCACGGCACCGACCCTGCTGGTCCAGGGCGAGAAGGACACCCTGTTCCCGCTGTCCGAGGCCGACGCCAACGCGCGGGCGATCGCTGCCAACGGGGCGACGGTGGCGGTCACCTGGTACAACGGCGGCCATGACGGGGGCAGCACCCCCGACGCGGCCACTCAGTCCCGGATCACCCAATGGTTCCAGTACTACCTGGCCGGCAGCGGGCCGGCGCCGTCGACCGCGTTCCGCTACACCGTGGACGGGCCGATCAGCGACACCGGCAGCGCCCGCAGCCGCACGCTCGAGGCGCCCGAGTACCCGGGCCTGGCCGCCGGGTCGAGCACCGACCGGACGCCCATCGCCCTGACCGGTGGCCCCCAGTTCGTGGTCAACCCGCCCGGCGCGACCCCCGCGTCGATCTCGAGCCTGCCCGGCATCTCCGGATTGGCCTCGACCGCCCTGTCGACCTTCGCCGGTGGCCTGCCCGGACAGACCGCCCGGTTCGCCTCGGCGCCGTTCGACACCCTGACCGTCCTGACCGGGACGCCGAGGGTGAGCATCGACGTCACCCGGCTACCGGTGCCCGGCAGCGTGGCTCAGGCGGCCGACAACGCGGACGAGGGCATCGTGCTCTACGGGTCGATCGCCAAGGTCTCCCCCGGCGGCGTCCGCTCCACAGTCGGTGGCGTCGCACCCATCCGGCTACCGGAGACCGGAACGGGTCAGACGCAGACGGTGACGGTCAGCCTGCCCGCGGCGGCCCTGCAGATCGAGGCCGGGTCGACCCTGGAGGTCAGCTTCTCGACCACCGACCAGGCCTACGCCGGACCGACGGCCCCGGCCGCCTACCGGATCGCGCTGTCCGACAACCCCGGCGAGCAGACCGCCGGAGTGTCGGGGGCGAGCGCGGTCAGCGCACCGGAGGTCGGCGGCGAGCGCGTCTCGGCGTCGGAGATTCCGGTGTTCCAACTCATCGGCCTGATCGTGCTGGCTGTGCTCCTCGTGCTGGCGTTGATCCTCGGCGGCCGGGTCCGGTCCGGCCGGTCCGACGTCGACCCCGCCCTGGTCGACGTGCCGCTGGCGATCAAGAACCTGGGCAAGTCCTACCCCGGCGGGGTGAAGGCGGTCACCGACGTCAGCTTCGAGGTCAAGGCCGGCCAGGTGCTGGGCCTGCTCGGTCCGAACGGCGCCGGCAAGACGACCACCCTGCGGATGGTGATGGGCCTGATCACGCCGACCGAGGGCGAGATCCGGGTGTTCGGGCACCGGGTCCGGCCGGGCTCGCCGATCCTGTCCCGGATCGGCAGCTTCGTCGAGGGCTCGGGTTTCCTGCCGCACCTGTCCGGCCGGGCCAACCTGGAGCTGTACTGGAAGGCGACCGGTCGCCCCGCCGGCGACGCCCACCTGGCCGAGGCGATGGAAATCGCCAACCTGGGCAAGGCAATCGATCGGAAGGTCCGCACGTACTCCCAGGGCATGCGGCAGCGGCTCGCGATCGCCCAGGCCATGCTCGGCCTGCCCGAGTTGCTGCTGATGGACGAGCCCACCAACGGCCTGGACCCACCGCAGATTCATGCCATGCGGGAGGTCCTGCGCCGGTACGCCGCGACGGGCCGCACCGTGCTGGTGTCCAGCCACCTGCTGTCCGAGGTCGAGCAGACCTGCACGCACGTGGTGGTCGTGCACCTGGGCCGGACGATCGCGGCCGGCACCGTCGCCGAGCTGGTGTCGACCTCCGGCGAGATGGTGTTCGACGTCGACGACCAGGACGCCGCCGAGCGGGTGCTGCGAACCATGGCCGGCGATGTCGAAAGGACCGAGGCCGGGGTTCAGGCCGATCTGGGCACGACACCGCCGGGCGAGGCGGTCGCGGCATTGGTCACTGCCGGCATCACCGTGCGGGCGGCCGCTCCGCGTAACCGTTTGGAGGACGTGTTCCTGGCGATGGTCGACGCGTCCGGCGCGGCCGGGTCGTCCAGCGACCACCCGGTGCCCTCGGGCCGGCCGCCCACCGGCGGCGCGCCGCCCCCACCACCCGACAGCGACCGGACGCCCGTCACCAGCCAGCCGGGAGGGCAGGCATGAGCCCCGTGCACCACGACCATTCGGCGGACGCCGCGGTCGCCGCCATGGTGAACGTGCGGGACGCCGTTCCGGTCAGCCCGGACGGCACCCCGGTGGGCTTCAGCGCGAACCGGACCCTACGGGTCCGGGTCGAGCTGAGCCGGCAGCTGCGGCGGCGCCGCACCCAGCTGGCCCTCGGCTTCATGGCGCTGCTCCCGGTCATCCTGGTGATCGCATTCGCGTTCGGCACCAACTCCGGGGCCCGGGGGGCGGTGAACCTGGTCGACCTGGCCACGTCCGGCTCGATCAACTTCGCGCTGGTGTCGCTGTTCTTCTCGGCCAGCTTCCTGCTGATCGTGGTCATCTCGCTGTTCTTCGGCGACACCATCGCGTCCGAGGCGTCCTGGTCGTCGTTGCGCTACCTGCTGGCCATGCCGGTCCCCCGGGTCCGGCTGATCCGGCAGAAGGTGCTGGTCGCCGGGCTGCTGTCGCTGTTCGCACTGCTCATCCTGCCGATCAGCGCGCTGATCGTCGGCGGCATCGCCTACGGCTGGAACCCCTTGTCGACCCCGGTCGGCGAACAATTCACGTTCGCTGACGGCCTGCTACGGATCGGGCTGATCGTCAGCTACGTGGCGATCCAACTCACCTGGGTGGCCGGCCTGGCGCTGATGCTGTCCGTCCTCACCGACGCCCCGCTGGGGGCGGTCGGCGGCGCCGTGCTGATCTCGATCCTGTCGCAGATCCTGAACCAGATCGACGCCCTGGGCGACCTGCGCAATTACCTGCCGACCAAGTACGCGTTCGCCTGGACCGGGGCGCTGGTCGACCCCATCCGCTGGGACGACATGGTGCGGGGCGGCTTCCTCAGCCTGGCCTACGCGGTCGTGTTCGGGGTCATCGCGGTGCTGCACTTCCGGCGCAAGGACGTCACCAGCTGACCACCGACCGGGTCGGGTGTAACGTTTGTTACATGACGAGGAACCCGGTGGCCGTTGCAACGGCAACCACCAGCGTGACGCCGGACCAGGCCTGGCAGGTGCTGTCCGACCTGACGAACTGGCCAGCCTGGTGCCCCACGGTTCGCTCCGTGGCTGCGGTGGATCCGACCCGCGAGCCGGGGGTCGGGGCGGCCTACCGGGTGCGGCAGCCCAGCTTGCCGGTTGCCACCTGGACGATCACCTCGTGGCGCCCCGGGGAGGGCTTCACCTGGGAATCGCACGCACCCGGCCTGCACAGCACCGGGGTGCACGACCTGGCGCCGACTCCGGACGGCACGCGCGTCGAGCTGGAACTGCGGTGGCGCGGCCCGCTGCGGTGGGTGCTCGAGGCGATCTACGGTCGACTCAGCCGCCGGTATGTGGCCACCGAAGCGGCAGCCCTGGCCGCCCACGCGGAGGGCGCCGCGGCGCGCCGGTGACCCCGCGCGACGAACTGCTGGACCGGGCCGTCGCCTGGTTCGCCGAACACGGCATCGGCGACACCAGCATGCGGACGCTGGCCGCGGAGCTCGGCACCAGCGGCCGCATGGTGCACTACCACTTCGGCTCGCGGGAGGGCCTGCTCGCCGCCGTGGTGGAACAGGTCGAACGCGGTGAGCAGGCGGTGCTGGCGGCGTACCTGGGCGAGGCGGACGATCCGTTCGAGGCCGGAACCCGGTTCTGGCCGCACGTGGCGCAGGCCGCGCAGACCTTCGCACCCCTGTTCTTCGAGCTGTCCGCGCATGCGATGCACGGCCGGGACTACGCCGCGCCGCTCCGGGCCTGGCTGGCTACCGGCTGGGTCGACGAGGTGGCTGCCGCCTTCGTCGGGGCCGGCCTGCCCGCCGAGCGGGCCGCCGACCTGGCCCGGCTCGCCGTTGCCACCACCCGGGGCCTGCTTCTCGAACTCGCCATCACCGGGGATCGAGCAGCCGCAGATCGGGCGATGGCGGAGTTCTCCGCGCTGCTCCGGGCCGCCGACGGCCTCCACTGAAAGCGGCCACGTCGCTGCGGAAACGCCGCTGCCGACGACTCAGGAACATTTCCGCGGGAACGTCGCCGCGGGAACGTTCACGTGACTGGCGACGCTCAGGTGCCTGACAACGTTCACGTGGCGCCGTCGTCCGGCCGGCGGCACGCCTCCAGGCATGTGTCCGATCGGCCGCGCCCGGGCCGGGCGCCGGGGCTACTTCACCGCGTGCAGCTTGGCCTTGCCCCGCCCGCCGGCCTTGCCACCCGACCGGGGGCCCGAATCCGGCGCGGCTGTCACCCCGGAAGCGTCCATGTCGCGGATCTCCCGCTTGAGCTCATGGATCTCGTCGCGCAGCCGCCCGGCCAATTCGAACTTGAGGTCGCGGGCCGCGGCCGTCATCTGATCGGTGAGCTGGTGAACCAGGTCGGCCAGCTCACTGCGGGCCATACCAGCGGTGTTGTGCCCGGCGTACACCCCGGACGTCTTGACCCGCGGTTCGCCCTGGGAGCGCCGACCGCGCGACTGGCTGCGGCCCGAGCCACCCGTCGGCGGCGCCGACTCGCCCTCCAGCGACGCCTCCGCCTCCGCATACACCCGTTCCAGGATGTCGTTGATCTTCTTGCGCAACGGCGCCGGATCAATACCGCGCTCCCGGTTGTATTCCTCCTGCTTGGCCCGGCGCCGGTTCGTCTCCTCAATCGCCCGCGCCATCGACGGCGTGATCTTGTCCGCGTACATGTGGACCTCGCCGTTGACGTTCCGCGCGGCCCGGCCGATGGTCTGGATGAGCGAGGTCTCGGACCGTAGGAACCCTTCCTTGTCCGCATCCAGGATCGCCACCAGCGACACCTCGGGCAGGTCCAGACCCTCGCGCAGCAGGTTGATGCCGACGAGCACGTCGAATTCGCCCAGTCGCAGTTCTCGGAGCAGCTCGACCCGGCGCAGGGTGTCCACCTCGGAGTGCAGGTACCGGACCCGGATGCCCAGCTCGAGCAGGTAGTCGGTGAGGTCCTCGGACATCTTCTTGGTCAGGGTGGTGACCAGAACCCGCTCGTCCCGGTCGGTCCGCGCGCGGATCTCGCCGATCAGGTCGTCGATCTGGCCACGGGTGGGCTTGACGACCACCTCGGGGTCGACCAGTCCGGTCGGCCGGATCACCTGCTCGACGAATTCGCCCTGGGCCTGGCCCATCTCGTACGGGCCGGGGGTGGCCGACAGGTAAACGGTCTGGCCGATCCGGCCGGCGAACTCCTCCCAGGTCAGCGGCCGGTTGTCCATCGCCGACGGCAGCCGGAAGCCATGGTCGACCAGCACCCGCTTGCGGGACGCGTCACCCTCGTACATGGCGCCGATCTGCGGCACGGTGACGTGCGACTCGTCGATGACCAGCAGGAAATCGTCGGGGAAGTAGTCGATGAGGGTGGCCGGCGCCGACCCGGCCGGGCGGCCGTCGATGTGCCGGGAGTAGTTCTCGATGCCGGAGCAGAACCCGACCTGACGCATCATCTCCACGTCGTAGCTGGTTCGCATCCGCAGCCGCTGCGCCTCGAGCAGCTTGCCCTGCTTCTCCAGCTCGGCCAGCCGCTGCGCCAGCTCGGACTCGATGCCGGCGATCGCGCGGCGCATCCGGTCGGGCCCGGCGACGTAGTGGGTGGCCGGGAAGATCCGCAGCGAGTCGACCTCGCGGGTCACGTCGCCGGTCAGCGGGTGCAGGTAGTACAGCTTCTCCACCTCGTCGCCGAAGAACTCGATGCGGATGGCCAGTTCCTCGTAGGCCGGGATGATCTCCACCGTGTCGCCGCGGACTCTGAACGAACCCCGGCTGAAGGACACGTCGTTGCGGGAGTACTGGATCTCGACCAGGGCCCGGAGCAGGGTGTCCCGGTCGATCTCGTCGCCGACGGCGACCGGCAGCGACCGGTCCAGGTAGGACTGCGGGGTGCCCAGTCCGTAGATGCAGGACACCGACGCGACCACCACCACGTCCCGCCGGGACAGCAGGGACATCGTCGCCGAGTGGCGAAGCCGCTCGACGTCGTTGTTGATCGAGGAGTCCTTCTCGATGTAGGTGTCGGTCTGCGGGACGTACGCCTCGGGTTGGTAGTAGTCGTAGTAGGAGACGAAGTACTCGACCGCGTTGTTCGGAAACAGTTCGCGCAGCTCGTTGGCCAGCTGCGCGGCCAGCGTCTTGTTCGGCGCCATGACCAGCGTCGGCCGCTGCACCTGCTCGATGAGCCAGGCCGTCGTCGCGGACTTGCCGGTGCCGGTGGCGCCGAGCAGCACGACGTCCTTCTCCCCCGCCTCGAGCCGGCGCTGCAGCTCGGCGATCGCCTGCGGCTGGTCGCCCGACGGGGTGTACTCGCTGACCACCTCGAACCGGCCCGACGTGCGCGGGATATCGCCGACCGGCCGGTGTTCGGAGACGGCGAGAACGGGGTGTTCGGTTGCGAAGGCCACGGAATGCAGGCTACGCGGACCCTCCGACAGTGCCCTTGTCCTCGGTTCCTCTGTCCGCCAAGCCCGCTGCCGCAGGTCGCCATCCTGTTTCGATCGCCCACCGCTCGGCCCGGTCGTGGGCGAAGCCGAACCATGGTTCCTTCGCCTCGGCGTACCGCAGCGTGGTCGGGTCGTCGGCGTAGCGGGTGGCGACCGCGACTTTCAGGTCCCGGTACTCGGCGAACGCCACCGGCTCGGCGATGAGCCAGTCGCGGAACAGCAGGGCCCAGCGCCAGTTCGGCCGGTCCAGCACGCGCACGTGCACGTTGACCGCGCGCCCGGGATCGGCGTTGGCATGGAATCGCTTGACCCAGCGGTCCGGGTCGTCACCGGCCGGCCGCGGCAGATCCTGCCGGGAGTCCTCGGACCGGGGGAACCCGGCGGCGGTCAGCGCGGTCGCCACCGCGTCGCCCTGGGCGAGCGACTCGACGCCCAGTTGCAGGTCCAGCACGTCCTTCGCCGGCATCCCGGGGATGGCGGTCGAGCCGATGTGGTCCACCCGCCGGCCCCCGCAGGCGGCCGAGATCCGGGCGGCCAGCCGGCGGCCGTCCGCGGCCCAGGACGGCCGGTGGTCGACCAGCACCGTGGGTCCCCGGCGCGCCCGCCGACCGGCCCGCACGTTGCGCTCGAACGGCACCAGCCGATCCGTCCAGAGTGTCCGCACCCGTTCGGCCAGCGCCCCGGGGTCCCCGTCGTTGTCGAGCATGACGTCACACAGCGGGGCCCGCTGCTCGTCGGTCAGCTGGGCGGCGATCCGGGCCCGGGCGTCGGCCTCGGTCAGCCCGCGGCCGACCAGCCTGGCCACCCGCACCTCGGCATCGGCCCGCACGCCGACCACCAGATGGAAGGTGGCGGCCACGTCCAGGCTGGTGAGCAGCGGGATGTCGTTCACGACGATCGCGTCGTCCGGGGCGGAGCGCCGGATCCGCTCGAACCGCTCCCGCACCAGCGGGTGGGTGATCCCTTCCAGGGTCCGGCGCGCGGCCGGATCGGCGAACACCACCGCGGCCAGCGCGGCCCGGTCCAGCGCCCCGTCCCCGGTGAGCATGGACGGGCCGAACGCCGCCTCGACGGCGGCCAGCCCCGGGCTGCCCGGGGCCACCACCTCCCGGGCGAGCCGGTCGGAGTCGGCCACCACCGCCCCGCGCTGGTTCAGGACGGCCGAGACGGTCGACTTGCCGGAGCCGATGCCGCCGGTCACGGCAAGAACAATCATGAGGCGATCATCGCACCGCGCCCGACACGCTCACCCGGCTACCGTGCGTCGCCCCGGCCCGGACGTAGCGTCAGCATCGTGACGATCACGCTGACCCGTCCCCCGGCGACCGACCAGGGCGGACGGCACCGGCTCGGCCGGCCCGGGCTCGTGCCGGCGAGCTCGCTGGTCGTCGTCGTGTACCGGGGATGGCTCAGCCACCTGCTCCGACCGGGGCGGCACCTGCTCAGACTGCCCCGTCGGTCGCGCTAGCGCCGGCCGCTATGCCTTGATGATCCGGCTCAGGCCGGCCTCGGCGAGCTGCGGCAGCCCGGCGGTCAGGGTGGCCGCGTCGACCGAGGCCGGCGCGGCGATCGCCAGGGTCCAGTTGTCGTAATCCATGACGAGCAGCCCGCCGTCGCGCAGCGCGACGGTCGCCGGGTACCCGCTGACCGTGGTCGGGCTGACCTGGGCGCCGTTGTCGGTCTCGTTCTGCACGGTCACCCCGACCTGCTTCTGCGCGGCCGCGGCGTCGGTGTAGCTGGTCAGCCGCAGGGTGATCTGCCCGGTCTTCTTGTCGGCGGACAGGCCGTACAGGCACCGCACCGAACCGGTCTGGCCGGCGTCGGTGTTGACCTCGGCGACGGCCACCTTGAGGCGGTCGTTCGGGATGTCGATGTTCAGCGCCTTCTTGACGTCGGCCGCGCTGATGATCGCCCCGCAGTCGACCTTGAGCGGGTCGATGCCGGTGACAACCGGTGCGGCGGTCACCGTTGGGCTGGGCGTCGCGGACGGGGATGCTGCCGCGCTCCCGGACGCTTCGCCGGACCCGCTGGCCTCGGGGCCGGCCGACGCCTCCGCCGACCCGGACGGCGCCTCGGCGCCGCTGGACACGGTGACCACGGCGGTGACCGTCCGGCGGGTACCGGTGTCCGAGCCGCAGGCCGACACGAGCAGCACGCCGGAGACGGCGGCGGCCAACACAAGGTGACGTCGCATGCCCCTAAGGTAACTGCCGGCCGGCCCGCGACCGGGCAGGTTCCAACGCCGACTTCACCGGCGTGTCAATGCTTTCACCTGGTCAGCAGACCCCGAAGGGCCGCCACCGGACGGTGACGGCCCTTCGAGGACTTCTGTGAGTTACGGCTCAGTTGCCCGCCAGCCGCTCCCGCAGCGCGGCAAGCTGCTCGTCGTTGACCAGCGACCCGGCCGGCGCCTGGGCGGCGCCGGAGGCCACCGCGGTGTCGGACGAGTAGTTGCTCGGCTCCGCCGCATCGGCGTCCGCCGCCGCCGCCGCCGCAATCTGCTTGAGATGCGACTCGTACACGGTGTGGGCGTCGGCGTACTGCTTCTCCCACGCCTCCCGCTGGGTGTCGAAGCCCTCGAGCCACTCGCCGGTCTCGACGTCGAAGCCCTCCGGCGGCACGAAGTTGCCCTGCTCGTCGTAGTGGTCGACCACGCCGTACTGGGCCCGCACCTCGTCGAACTCGGTCTCGGCGGTGATGCCCTC
>JBGALY010000067.1:0-13616 GCA_044223435.1 Nakamurella sp. | reverse complement strand
ATCGTCCCGGCCAGATTCGTCTTCTCCGGGGTCGTCCCGGTGAGGCCGGCCAGCAGGAACAAGACGATCTGCAGGAGAAGCAGCCCGAACGGGATCGCGCTGAACCCGATGAGCCGGCCGGGCGCGCGGGCCAGTGCGGCAGCGACAATCACCAGCAGGCACAGCAACGGCAGCACGATCCGGCCGTTCATCTGATGCAGGAGGAAGGCATCCTCCGGCGCCGGGTGCTGAAAGGCGCCGAATGCCGCGAAGTAGAACTGGATCACCTCGGCGACCACGAGCAGACTCGCGACCACCACGAACAATCTGCGCATCGCGCGCTCCCATCTCGTCGCCACGTCGGCCGAATCGGACAGATCGACCATATGAATCTGAGGCGATGAGCGGAACGCAGATACATCGCAGACCCCCCGGGAGCTGGACGTGCTGCGCGCGATGGCGCAGAGGCACACCATGCCGGCATCGAGCAGCGGAACGCCCCAGTGCCCTGACCGACGACCTCAGGCCGCGTCGACGCCTTCCCGGCCGTCCGCCGACGACACCGCGGCCGATTCGGGCACGCCGATCTGCGCGAACAGGCGGTGGTAGGCATCCATGGTCGCGTCCCAGCTGTGCGGATCCTCGAATCGCCTCCCCCGCCATCCGAACACGTCGACCATGCCCGCGGCCAGCGCATCGGGCGCCGCGGGTGGCACGAATCGGGTACCGGAATAGGAACCGGCCGCCTCCGCCAGACCGCCGACCTCGGTGACCACCACGGGAAGACCGCTGCTCATCGCGATATGCAACGGGCCGGACGCCGACGACCGCCGGTACGGCAACACCACCGCGTCGGCGAGCTTGAAGTAGGCGGCCACCTCGGCATCCGACACGTACCGGTTGACCAGCGTGATCCGGTCGCCGTTCGGGCTGGCCGCAATTGCATCGAACGGCGCAGTCCAGCCCTCCCAGCTCTCCCCCACGACCAGCAGCCGGGATCGCGCGCGGATCCGCGGGGGCAACCGGTCGAAGGCGGCGACCGCGTCCTCCACACCCTTGTACGGGCGGATCGTGCCGAAGTACAGGAACGTGTAGTCGTTCGGCGAACCCTTCAGCGCCGCCCCATCCAGGTCCGGCGCGGGGTCCGCGACGAGGTGGTGATCGTATGGTCCGTGGGGGGCGATCACCACCTGTTCGGCGGTCAGCCCGTACGCCTGGCCGAGCAGCGCGAGGTCATACTCGGAATGCACGACGTGGCCGTCCGCCATCCGCAACAGCCGACGCATGGCCCGCCTGACGTAGTTCGTCACTCCCGGGATTCGAGCCTCACCCGTGTCCTGGACCTCGTGCCATTCGATGACCACCCGACTACCCATCGAACGTGCCTGCCGGGCCAGCCGGAGGTAGGAGTGCAGAACCGCACCCGTCCACCATTGCAGGACAACCACATCCGGGGGATCCTGTCGCAGGAACCGACCAGCGCCGCGCATGCTGCGACCCCAGTACCAGTCGACCCCGTCGTACACATCCACCGATTCGGCATACTCCAGGTCGTTGACCCGTTGGCCCACCCGGGACCGACCCGGGTACAGGGCCCGCGGGACCAATCGACGCATCAGCAGGGCCCGCGTCGATCCTTGGTCGGCGAATGCGTTCGCCAGACGGCAGGTGTAGTAACTGATTCCGGACGTGAAATGCCATCCCGACCCGATAACGAGGACCGAAGGGGACGGCGGCACCGCAGGGAGCGGATCGAGCATCCTCATGATGCCTCCTCGAGCCGTGGCGCGGGCCGACCGGTCGGCGGCGTCAAGGAGTAGCCGCGCGCCTGTCGACGTCGCGCGCGAGCGTCGTCGTCCATCTTGGGTATACCGCGAGCGCGGGCCCATTCGCGCCTGATGGTCTTGAGCACTCGCAGGCCGTCCCTGACCGCATGCAGATTGCTCTGGCCGAACTGCCGTTCCAGTTCCACCGACGGGACCTCGACGACGTCCAGGCCCGCCGCGGCCACCCGGCAGTTGATCATCGTCTCGATCTCGAAGCCGTCACCCCAGACCATCGCCGGATCGGTCGATGTCGGATCGGGCAGGTCCAGGTACGGCAGCACATCAGCCCAGAATGCGTTGTACCCGTAGCACAGATCCGAGTACCTGGTCCGGAAGCCGATGTTGGTCAACCAGGTCAGGACACGGTTGCCCAGGTCGCGGTGCAAGGTGATGTCCGCGCTCGAGCCGCCCGGCATGACGCGGCTGCCCTTGGCGAAATCGGCTCCACCGACGAGAGTGTCGACGAATCGATCGATCTCGGCCGGATCGGCCGATCCGTCGGCGTCGAACATCACGATGATGTCCCCGCTGGCCGCGGCGAAGCCGACCGCCAGCGCGTTGCCCTTGCCCCGCCGGGTCTGTTGCAGTACCTGGGCGTCGGGCCGCACCCGCCGCGCGACCCCCATCGTGTCGTCGCTGGAATGACCATCGACGACGACGATCTCGGCGTCCTGTGGAAGTTTCGGCAGGACCACCCATAGATTGCGGGCCTCGTTGCGGGCCGGCACCACAATGCTCACTCGCGGACGCGCCGATAGATGACGTGTGGTCATCACGAATCTCCCCTTGGATATTGTCGGGATCCACGAGGGGCGGTCTCGCCACTGGCTCCCCACCCGGCCCAGGCGACCGATGATCACCGGGTGGATTATCGCCACCCCCATGTGATCATCATCAGAATAGCAAACGCACAGGGCGTTCGGGAGCAATTATCTCTTGCCGGACGAATCGGCCGGACACGACCTTTCAGGCACGTGAACTCGGCTGAACATGCTTGTTGCCAGGAGATGTCGATCACCTGTTTGCCCTGCCGCTATCTGATGGACGTGCCGACAAATGGTCGACACCATCCACTTCGCGCGGCCCGCGGTATTGCCTGGCTGGGCTGAACGGAGGATTATCCGGCAATACTCGCGGCCGTTCGGTGCAGGACACCGAAAAGTGGATCGGGACGGTCGACGAGGACGTCATAGCCATCGGTCATGATCGTGTTGACGTGCCAGACCAGGTAGCCGCCGGCCCCGGCGGTAAACGCCGCGTTCATTTTTGCTCCCAGTTGTCGGGCGCGGGTGGCCCGCTCGGTGGCATCGCGCCCGTCGATCCCGGCCTCCCCGACCAGCAGTGGTTTGCCCAGTTGTGGCGCGACGGCGAAGGAGCAGGCGATCGGCGCGTTCGACACCGCGCAGGCGGCGGATGCCGGATCCGGCGGCCGGCCCGAATCCGCCCCCGGCATCGGTTCGTCGTCCGCTCCCCAGTAACCCCAGTCGTGCACCTCGCTGAAGTCGAGGTCCGGCAACGAGTAGACGGCGCGGAAGTCCGGACCGCTCGCCCCGGGCGCACCATTGCTCTGCGTACCCAGGGTGATCAGGTGATTCGAGTCGACCTGGCGAATGACCCCGGCGATGTCCTGGGCGAACGACACCAGCACCGAACGGCCCCGATCGTCCCGCGCGGACGTGTCCGCCTCGTTCATCATGCTCCAGCCCATGATGGTGGGTTCGGCGGCGTAGTGGGCAGTGATCACCCGGACGTAGTCCCGGTAGGGCATGGACGCGTTCCCGTAGGGTTCCCGGTATCCGGTGGAGAACCAGGTGTCACCTCGGTACTTGGCCTTCGGCACCCGATCGGACGAGGTGGTGCAGTTGCCGGGGCCGTCCTCCAACACAGGTAGCACCCGAAGGTCCAGGTCGCGGGCAATGCGGATCACTCGATCGACACCTGTCCAGTCGGTGCCGGCCTGGGTGTAGGTCTGGTAGGCCCAGAATCGCACCACGCTGACCCCGGCCGTGTCCCGCAGGAACGTCAGGGTCGACCGTAGTTCGTCGTCCGACATCCGAGCACCGGCATTGCAGCTGTACCGGTCGGTGGCCGCGGCGTCGTAGATGTTCACGCCCACGAACCGAAAGTCGGAGCCGTCGATCCGAAACGCTGTCCCAGCAGCACGGACGAACGATTCGGGCCGGCCCGGGACCGTGATCGCAACGGTTGACGTCCCGGCGTTCCCCGGCGGGGCGACGTCCTGGCCCGGGGGGACGGCCGCCGTGCAGCCGGCGGCCGTCAGCAGTGCGAGCAGCACCACCGACCGTCGAAACCAGCGACGATGTAGGCGATCTCGGATACGAGTACTCACCTTTCGTTGGGGTCGCGTCGTTCCCCGCGGAGGCGATCAGCGGACACGGCTACTCCTTGGAGATCTGCTGCGGCCGGGCGTGGACCAGGCCGGTGTACAGCGCGTCCAGCGCCTGGCTGGTGGACGCGATTCCGTAGGCCCGGACAAGCGGTTCGGGGACCGGGAAGCGTTTCGCCGCGGCCGGTTCCGGGCCGCGCAGGGCCTGCAACCGCTCGACCGCGGCCCGGAGCGCATCCCGCTCGGAGCCGGCCCCGGCCTCGCCCTCGGGTCGGGCCAGGGCGATCGCCCAGCCGGGAACGTCGGACAGTTCGTCCAGTGCCGGGCACTGGGCGTAGGCCACCGGAAGGCCGGCGGCGAGGGCCTCGATGACGGCCATGCCGAAGGTCTCGTCGCGCGAGGGGCTGATCATCGCGTCGACCGCCGACAGCACGTCGGGCACGTCGGATCGGGGGCCGAGCAGGTGAACCGCATCGGCGACTCCGCGGATCTCGGCCTGCCGGCGCAGCTCCGCGAACAGCGGTCCGCCGCCGGCGATGAGCAGCTCCAGCTCCCCGGGCCGCAACCGGTCGGCGATCGCGTCGAGCAGTTCCGGGAATCGCTTGACCGCCTCGAGCCGTCCCACGGCGCCGAGCACCACCGCCGATTCCCCGACGCCCAGCTCGGCCCGGACCCGGTCCCGCCCGCCGGGCGAGAAGCGCAGTGCCACAAAGTCGATACCGTTGTCGATGACGGTGATTCGGCCCGCCGGCACCCCCCAGCGGATCAGTCGGTCGCGGGTGGTCGCCGAGACGGCCACGGTCCGGGTCGTCAACCGCTCCAGGGCGAGATAGAGCCGCCGCAGCGACCCGGTCAGCGGGCGGTTCTCGATGCTGCTGTCCATCAATGAATGCTCGGTCGAGACCACGGTTCGCACCCCGGCCAGGCGGGCCGCCGGGATCCCCCAGAGCTGCGCAGCGAGCAGGTGCACATGGACGACGTCGGGCCGTAGCCGGCGGATCAGGTGGGCCAACCGGGGCACCGCCAGCGCCTTGCGCCAGCCGTCCATACCCAGAACGTGCACCGGCACCCCCTCCCGCTCAATGGACTCGGCGACCGCGCCGGCCTGGTAGAGAGCGATCACCTGCGGCTCGTGTTCGGTGTGCGCGGTGATCCATTCGAGTTGGCGCTCCGCTCCGCCGGTGGTGAGCGTGGTGATGACGTGCACCACGCGGAGCCGGCGGGCCGGTGCGCCGGGGCCGGTGGCTGTGGCCTGGGGTTCGGTCGCGGCGAGCCCGGTCACGCCGCCGCCCCCGACCGGCCGACCCGCTGCACCGCGACCCGGCGATAGACCTGGGCCAACTGGTCCGCGCAGGTCTCCCAGGTCGGCAGGGTGAAGTCCGGACGAACCCGGGGCCGATTCCGGTCGGCCCGCAGGCGCGCGGCGATCGCGTTCGCGATCGGCTCGGGCCCCACGTCCGGCGCCAGCCCGTCCACCAGGCCGTCCTCGACGAGATCACCCGTTCCCGCGATGTCGAAACCGAGCACCGGCAACCCCGACGCGACCGCCTCCATGATCGCCACGGGATGCGCCTCGTACTGCGAAAAGGCCACCATGAGTTGGGCCTGGGCCAACTCGCGGGCCATCGCGCTGCGGTCGTCGGGCGGAACATGCCGGAACGTGACCAGTTCCGACACGTCATACTCGGCCGCCAGGTCCCGCAGCTGCTGCTCGTACGGCCCGCGGCCGAGAATGACCAGGTGCGCGTCCGGGATCTGCCGGCGCACCCGCGGCAATGCCTGGATGGCCAGATGGTGCCCCTTGTACTGCTCGAGCCGCCCGCTGGACAGGAATCGTCCGGGCACCACGGGCACGTCGCCGACCACCGGGGGCAGCGCCCCGCCGTTCTGGATCACGACAAATCGCGACGGGTCTATGCCGGTCGCCTCGGCGAACCGGCGGCGCTCGAATCGGCTGACCGCGATCAGTTGTCCGGCTCGGGAAAGCAAAGGAGCCAGGACCTTCCACTGGGTTCCCCGGATCCGGTCCCGCCCGGCGGAGGAATGTCCACCGCTGTGGAAGGTCAGGACGTACGGAGCCCGGCCGGCCAGCGCGGCCAGCATGGCGACGGGCGGGGTGAAGGTGTGCACGCCCTGCACGTGGATGACGTCCCAGTCGCCGCGTGCGATCACCGTGGCAATACCCGGCGACAGGTAGTAGTCGCGCTCCCGCGGCCAGGACCGCCGACGCACCACCGGGTACCCGTCGATCGTGTCGGCCCGGGGCAGTTCACCGCTGCGGTCGGTGGTCAGTACGGTGATGGCGATGTCCGGGCGGGCGTCCAGCCGCCGGCTCACCTCGGCGACGTGGGTCTCCAGCCCGCCGAGTTCGGGGAAGAACCGCTGGACGACCTGCAGCACTCGCAGCGGCCGGTCGACGGCCGGACCGGGCGGGATGAATCGGGACGGTTCGAGGTCGGTCATGCGCTTACGAGCCTCCGCTCGGGGGTGGGGTGTCGAGCACCAGCCCGCGAACCGGAGTCGCGGAGCCGACGGGCACCAGTTGGACGATCGTGGGGATGCCGGGCGCGGGGGCCAGGACGACCTGCAGGGCACGGTCGGGGCCGACGGTGACGTCGGAGGCGACGACCACCACCTGGCCGTCGGCCACGCTTTGTACGTTCAGCGGGCCGGTCAGGGTTCCGGCGGTCACTTTCACAGTGACCCTCGACCCGTCGACGATCGCCGCCATGGCCAGCGGCGGGGTCTGCGCGGCGTCGGTCGACACCACCGTCAGGCCCAGCGCTCCGCCGATCAGGCCGAGGGAGGTCACGACGACGGCGGCGGTGCCCAGGGTGGCCACCGGACGCATACCGGACAGGTAGGAGCGGACCGGACTCGGTGGCCGCGGACGCCCGACGCACAGCGCCAATGCGACCAGGCCCAGCAGGCCCACCGCGGCGAGCAGGGTGACCGGGGTGAACCCGAGCGGCGACGCCGCCAGGCCGAAGGCGAGCAGCCCGACGGCGCTCGTGGCGCCGCCGGAGCCGACCAGGACGGCATCCAGGAGTCCGCGCCGCCGGT
This sequence comes from Nakamurella sp., assembly GCA_044223435.1. GTDB lineage: Bacteria > Actinomycetota > Actinomycetes > Mycobacteriales > Nakamurellaceae > Nakamurella. The sequence continues at coordinate 6,401 of JBGALY010000067.1, read as the reverse complement.
GCCGCACCAGCCGCTCGGTGACCACCACGACCGCCGCGACCAACACCCCGAGCGTGACCAGAGTTGACGGTCGCAGGGCGACGATGCCCAGCGCCAGTATGAGAATCGCCATCCACGGCGCGATGTCGGTCGAGAAGTCACGCGTGAGTGATGAGGTCGGAGCCGAGTGCGTCGACCGCGGGCCGAGGGAACGTGTCTCAGTGGTCATCGCGCAACTCCCGCAGGTCGTAGATGGCGATCGAGCCGTTGTCGTAGATCAGCTGTACTCCCGGTACCGCAGCGAATTTCGCCAGCGCGGCGGCGGGAACGGGCGCCGTGCGGCCGTTCTGCCCGAACTCGCCGTTCTCCACGTACACCTGCTGCTGGGGCAGACCGGCAGCCAGCCGGCGGTCGACGATCAGGTACGACAGGTCCGCCCGCCGGATCAGATCCAGGTCGGCGTCGGTGAAGTCCGGGTCCAACAGCAACCGGGACGCGTCGATCCCGGTGGACACGTGCCGCACCGTTTCCTGGCCGCCCACCGCCGCGGCCAGCAGCCCGGAGACTCGGTCGCCGTACACATTGCTGCCCGCCGGCACCCCGGTGGCCAACCAGCGCGCGGCCGCAAGGTTGTCGGCGTCGACGCTGCGGGCGTCCGCCGAGATCAGGTACGGCCCGGGCAACTGTCCGGCGGTCGGGCCGGCCCCCAGCACGATGTTGCCGAGGTAGGCCACCGACGCCACGACGGTGACCACCAGGGCGCCCCGCAGAGTGCGGACGCGCCGCGCCAGCCACCAGCCCGTCGCGATGGCCAGGCCGACGAACACGAACCCCGCGGCCCGGTCCCCGACCTCGGCGGTCGCCCGGGTCAGGTGGCCGGCCGGGATCACCGGATAGAGCAGCCCGACCAGGGCGAGCAGGACACCGAGGGAATCGCGGCGGCGCAGGCTCTCGCGTCCGAACAGCAGCGCGGTCAGCAAAGCGACCATGCAGATCGCAACGGCCGCCAGCAGCAGTCCCTGTTCCCACGGGGCCGGCCCGACGCCGGCGGTGTTCGCGAAGACGGCCTTGGTCTGCTCGCCCTGGGTGAGGCTGTCGACGTCGGTGGCCGAACTGTTGACGATCGCGTCCAGGTAGCCCCCGACCGGATTGCCGGGCAGGAGCGCGAGCGCCACCCACATGGACATGCCGGCCAGCACCATCACCACCAGCCCGGCGGTACCGGAACCCGGGGCGACGTCCCCGGTTCGCGACCGCCGCCGGGCCAGCAGGACGTCGACGGCCAGCCAGACGGCGAAGGCCGCGATCAGCAGCATCGCGGTGACATGGTGGGTGACCACCACCATCGCCATCCCGGTCAGCGGCAGCAGCCACGACCACCACCGGCCGCGCGGCCGGGTGGCGAACACGTAGACGGTGAACACCGCCAGCGGAAGGGCCAACGTCTGGTACGAGAACTGGGAATTGAAGAACAGGAACTGCGGGTTGACGACATAGAGCAGCCCGGCGATCGCCGCCGCCCGGCCGGACCGGGTGACCAGCCGGGCGAGGCCGACGATCGCACCGGACAGGATGATCCGGGCGAGCGTCAGCGTCAGCACCCCCGACGCGAGCAACGACAACCCGGTCACGTCGTGCAGGGCACCCGCCACCAGCTCCAGGCCGGGATAGAAGGCGGACACCGGCAGCAGCGGGTTTGCCGAGAACAGGCCGTCCGACTCCACGAGCTGTCGCAGGGTCGTGGCATGGATCAGCTCGTCGTGGAAGGCGAAGAAAACGGGAAAGAGGGTCAGCCGGCTGACCTGCAGCACGACCGGGATGACCAGCGCGATGGCGACGCGTTCGCGGGGCCCGGTCCCCGGCCGCAGCACCCGGAGCAGAGCCGGTGCGAACACGGCGAGCAGGCCGACGACCCAGAGCGTCTGCGCCCAACCGGCGGAGCCATCGTCCCGGGCGATCGCCGCGCCGAGCGCCATGATCAGCACGCCGGCCGCAGCGGCCAACACCACCCAGGCGACCGGGGCCGCCGTCCAGCGACGCCACGCCGGGATCGGTGCGGCATGCCGTGGTCGGCCGGCGGCGGGTCGGACCGGCCGTTCGACGGCGGTCTCGTCCTCAAGGTGAGCGGTCATCGCGGTCACCTCCGTCGCCGGCGCGCGGACAGATCGAGGTCGAAGCCGGCGGCGGCGGCGACGGAGACGACGTCGCACCCGGCGGTACCGGGCGCCGAGGCCGTCCAGCGGTGCGCGCCCGGAGGACGACGGCCGGCCCGTGGCGCGATCGGACTGCCCGACCGGATGCGGCGCCACTCCCGGTGCAGCGGCACGGCCAGGACCCCGGCCTCCAGGAACAGCACCGCCACCCAGGCCACGCACAGGCCCAGCGTCCCGCCCGCGACGGCACCGGCACCGGCCGCGGCCAGTTCGACGACCAGGAAGATGCCGACCAACCGCACCGCCGACGCGGTCCGGTTCTGCACCCGGCGCAGGGCCACGTAGTGGTCCTTGACGACGAACGGCAGTCCGGCCAGGACCAGGACCCGCAGAATGTCCCCGCCCTGTTCGGCATAGTTCGACCCGAACAAGCTCAACGCGACTCCGGCGAACGGGAACAGCACGAGGTAGGCGCCAAGGCTCACGATCAGGCCGACCGGGATGGTGACCCGCATGCGTTGCAGGGTCTGGCGTTCATCTCCGCCGGCCGCGGCGAACAGGCCAATGGTGATCGCGTACGGCAGCGCAAAGACGAACCCGGACAGCAGGACCGCGGAATTGAAGTAGGCGTTGTCCTGCGCGGTCAGCAGCACCGTCACCAGGATCGGCAGGATCTGCAGCGCCGCCTGCACGGTGATGTTCAGCGCATGGTGGGACATCGCGTCCCGGCCCAGGCCGGGCAACATCGCAGGCGCGATCCAGCGACGGTCCGCATCGGCCCGCCCCCCGATCGCGCCGCGACCGGCTCGGGTCCGCCACGGGATCAGCGGGAGGGACAGCAGGCTACCGATGGTCCAGGCCAGGAAGATCGCCATCCCGGCCCCGGCGCCGAGCGCCGACAGCGCCAGCAGCGCGAGAACCTTGATGACGCTCGCGGCGATGTTCCGTTCGAGCTGTAGGGAGCCGATGCCGATCGTCAGCACGGACTGGTCGAGCACGATCGTCACCGAGAACAAAGCCGTTCCCACCACCAGACCGGCCAGTGCTGCCGGGGTGTCGACCAAGGGTGCGAGGTTCTGCGCGCCGAAGGCGTGGACCGCGACCGGCGGGACCACGAGCGCGAGCAATCCGGCCGCGGCACCCGCTGCGGCCAGGCAGGTGCGGACCAAGACCCGTCGCTGACCGGCCGGCGTGATCGGCAACCGCGCGATCAGCAGGGTGCCCAGGCCCAATGAGCCGAACGTGCCCAGCAGCATCATCATCGAGACGGCCGCACCCGCCACGCCGACCTCGGATTCGACGAAGGTACGTGCGGCCAGCGTCCAGAAGACCAGACCGAGAACGCTGGTCAGTGCCTGGGTGCCGACCAATGAGCCGGTGATACCGGCGACCCGGCGCAGACCGGCCTGAACCGGAATTCGCCGGCCACCCGTGGGTCGGGCCGGCGGCGCCGGGCCGTCCGGGCGGACCCGGCGAGGGGTGTCGGTGGAAACGAGCATGGGTGCAGACCGTCCGTCCGTATTCACCGCGGACCGGTCCGGCGGTCGCGATCGGGATGCGCCCGACGGAACCGTTGTACCGGCAATCGACCGGACGTCCTTGTCCTTCGCGCTAACGTTGTCGGGGTCGAGTCGTCGGGCCCGATCGTCATCACTGTCGAAGCGTTCGCGAAGTTGCTATGGCGTGGTGTTTCTCGCGCGCTCGGCGGGATCGGAACGAAGTCGCGCCAGACCCCCGACCGATACGCGCTGCAATGATGCTATCCCGACACGGTGGTACATCGCGCGCGGAGTGGGATCAACCACACCCGAGATGCACCGCCCGTCACCATATGTCAGCGACGGATCGCAGGGTGCGAGTATTCGTGAACCCCGGATTTCCACCGGATGACGGATCCTCCGGTCGGTGGCCGCGCGGACCGGTGATTCGAATGGTCGGCGGACCTGCGCCCCGATTGCGCGATATCCAACCGCGGTGGACCGGTGCCGGAAAACGAAGTTGTATTCATGACGGACTGCTGACGCCGCCGTGATCTCGGGACACGATCCGGGCATGTGATCACCAATTCGTGAACCTTCGCCGAACGGTGCGCCGTCGACCTTCGACCACCCGCGCCACATATTTCTACCCCTCTCGGGAATATCACCTTCAGTAGTCGATCGACTACGCTGAATGTCCGGAGTCGAGGCGATCCCACTGGCGGGAGGCGGGAATTGGCTGGTCACCGCTCCCCCGCTCGGTGGCCTCGACGACGCTTCGCGAGCGCGCTGGTCGCAGTCCTGGCCCTGCTGACCGGTCTGGTCACGATCACCGCTCCGGCTGCGCTGGCCGGAACCTGGGTGGTCGTCAACGACGTCGCCGGCTCGGCCGGGAATATCCGGGTCGAGTACTCCGGAACCTGGCACGTCGGCGAAGGGCCGGACAAGTACGGGGGCGACGACCACTACTCCGATCGCACCGGCGCCCTGGCCACGGTCCGATTCACCGGCACCGGCGTCAGCGTTTTCGGCGCCAGGGCCCCCTGGCACGGAGTCGCCGGTTACTCCGTCGACGGCGGGCCGGAGCACCGGGTTGACATGTATGCCCCCACGCGCGCCGATCAACAGGCGATCCTTACGGTGACCGGACTTTCCGCCGCCCCGCACATCGTCCGGGTGCGGGTCACCGGGGATCGACGCCCCGCCTCCGCCGGCCCCTGGATTTCCGTGGACAAGATCGTCGTGTCCGTCACGCCGGATCTGCGGGGCCAGTTCGTCACCCGTGCCGGCTCGACCCTGCAGGTGGCCGGACAGCCGTTCCGATTCACCGGCACGAACATGTATTGGCTGGGACTCGACGACAACATCACCGACGGCGGCGGGCCGACCTACCCCACCAAGGCACGGATCGACAACGCCCTCCGGGCCGCGGCCGATGCCGGAATGACCGTGATCCGGGCCCACACTCTGGGGATCTCGGTCGGCTGCGCCCGATGTTTCGAACCTCGGCTGGGGGCGTTTCAGGATTCGGCACTCGATTCGGCGGACTACGCCCTCATGCGCGCCCGACAGCTCGGCCTCCGGGTGATGGTTCCGCTGACCGATCAGTGGCGGCACTACCACGGCGGCATCAGCGTCTTCACCGGCTGGCGCGGTTACCAGAATGTCGACGCAAGCACGGACAACCGGGTGAACGCCGCCAACAACCGGCAACAGCGGGACGCCGAATCACACTTCTACACCGACCCGGCGGTGATCACCGACTTCCGCCAGTACGTCACCCATCTGCTGAACCACGTGAACCGCTACACGGGCACGGCCTGGAAAGATGATTCGACAATCCTGGCCTGGGAGACCGGGAACGAGATCTGGACGGCCAACCCGCCGTGGACGCAGTCCCTGGCCTCGTTCATCAAACACGAGCTGGGCGCCCGGCAGCTGGTCGCCGACGGCACCGCCGCCACGGGCATGCACGTTGCCGACGCGGCCATCCATGCAACGGACATCGACATTGTCGGCGGGCACTTCTATCCGATCGACGTCGATTGGGCAGCCCACGATGCGGCCGATGCCGCCGCGGCCGGCAAGGCCTACATCATCGGCGAGTACGGGTGGCCCGACGTGGACGCCACTCGCGCATTGCTGTCGACGATTGAAGGCAACACCGCGATCTCCGGCGCCATGTTGTGGACGATGCTCCCCTATCAGGAGGACGGCCGCCCGGAACCGCATGAAGATGGCTACGCCTTCTACAACCCGGCCGTCTCCCCGGCCAACGCAGTGGTCCTGGACATGATCCGTGGCCATGCGGCCGCGATCAACCCGGACTGACTCGCGCGCGACCGGTCGGCGCTCAGCCCTACCACCAACCCCGCAGCCGGCCCCACAAGGTCGTCGCCCGAAATCGGGGACACGGCCGGTTCGCCGGACACAAGGAGCATTCGCGCCCGGCCCGAAAATGCTCGTGGGCCGCGCGTTGGTGGCCGCAGCGGCATTGATCGGTCTGCCCGGTCGCCACACCGTCACCTCCTTCACGATCTTCGGCCCCCGGTTCACCGGCCACCCTAGTGTGCGGGACGTCCTTCGCCGGGTCGGCCTTGGCGCGCGGTGACCAGCGGACCGGCCCGCGCGAGGTCGCCGGCCGGTAGCCCGACCGGCCGCGCCCGGATGAGGTCACCGGTTCTCACGGGCTGCTGACGACCCGGCCCTGTGCGGTATCGGAGGAAGCCGCGGCGTCGGGCTCCGTCACCCCGACCGGTACCCGGCGCGGACCGGGCCGTCGCTCGGTCAC
>JBGALY010000066.1:0-13863 GCA_044223435.1 Nakamurella sp. | reverse complement strand
GCGACGGCGTCCAGACCGGCCGGGGTATTCAGGTCGGCGCCGGTCGCGGTCACCCGGGCGACCGCCAGGGTCATCGCCGTGTCGTCGGTCCACTCCCCCGGCGCCCAGTCGAACGGGCCGCCACCGAACATCCCGATCGCGGCGTCCGGGCCGGGATGGGTGAACTCGTAGCCCGCGCCCAGCGCGTCGCCGGCGGCGGACGCGACCAAGGCGCCGGCGGCGCGGTCGCGCCAGCCGTCCGTCCTCGTCACCGTGCAACCTCCCGATCCGCGGAACCATCAAAGTCACCCATGTCACCACTATAGCGCAGTTCTGCGCTATAGTGGTCGACACCAGGACTGGATCGACGGTGGAGTTTCTGCCGGCGGTGTTGGCCTGGCTGTACGGCAACCCAAGCGGAAACGATCAGGCGCGGACGAGGTAGAAAAAGTACGGAGGCGTGCCACGCATGTCCATCACGCCGAGCACCGTGTCGTCGTCAACCCGGCGGAAGACCTCGATGATCGGCAGGCGGTCGTAGACCAGGGCCACACTCATGGTGCCCCGGTAGTCGACCGTTCGGAGGCGGGCACCGGGTCGACGCGCCTGGATCACCGGGCGCAACCAGCCGATCGCGCGCCTCATGACCGCAACGGATCCGACGGAAATCTTGTCGACCAGGCCCACCGGCACCCAACGCGGGTCGACCGGAAAGGAGATTCCGTGTCGGTCGCCGAACAGCAGCGGATGCACCGCTTCGTCGTCAACGAACTCCTTGCCCTGCCACCCTGCGGCGGTGATCTTGCCGTCCCACCGATGACCGGTCGCGAGTTCGTGACCGATCCACCGGCCCCGCAGGGCCGCCGGAACAAGCGCAGGAAGATCATCGAAAACGCTGAAGGCGTCCACTGATGTGCCGCCCGGCCGGAGGTTTTCGAAACGGACGGCCGGCTGGGACATCGGACCTCCGGGCCTCGGGCAGCGGACGGGATGCGTCCGCACGCAACGAATCCTCTCCTCGCATCAACACGAGGTCAAGCGGAAATCGGACACCGGGCACGTAACGCTCCCCGGTGCCGGTGCAGACCGGTTTGCCGGTGCCGACATGGGGCCAGTGGAAACGGATGTCGCGCCGCTACAGGTTGACAGGCCCAGCCGCCGAACTGCCGCGGTCAGCCGGCTGGACACCAGTCGTTGTGACGGGCGAACTCGCATCGCCGGAAGTGCTCCGACAGTTGTAGGCCGGACGATCGTGACACTTGCAGCGGTTTCTGCATTCGCACTTGCCTCGTGCGGCGCCGAACGGAGAGCAACCGAAAGTTCGGCGTTGTGAAGTCCTCGCTTTCGGGCGACTAGGTAGGTTCGCATTGAGGCAGATGGCCATCGACCCGAGTCGATGGCAGCCTGGCCTCCCCAAACGGGCGTCCCGGACCCCTTCAATGCGGACGCACCGGGCCTGCGTGACAATCTGTCGGTGGCGGCTCCCAACTCAGCGAATTCCGGGTGGGAATCGCGTGACCGTTCGTCCATGCCGGACCCCGCGCCTGCCCCGACCGGCGCGCCGGCGGATCCTGCAGGCGATCGAATATCTGCCCCTCCGACGATTCACTCGGTCACCGCCGATCCGGTCAGCGCCGAGGTGGTGACCACCAGCGCGGCTGTCAGGGCCGACCCAACCGCTGCCGGAGCGACGGCACCCGGCCGGGCCGGCGACGCCGACCCGGTTCCGCGTACCAGGAACTATCGCGCGTTGCTCGGTCAGGCATCGGCGGTGAGCCTGGCCAACCAGCTGACCGCGACGGCGGTGGTCCTGCCGTACATCTGCATCGCCGTCGGCGGCTCTCCCCTGATCGCCGCGATGCTCTATCCGATCGGCACGTTCTGCGCGCTGCTGGGGACCCTCGCCGCGCCGGTACTCACCGCCCGCCGGTCCAACACGTTCATCCTCAGCGTCGGCGCGGTGATCGCCGCGGCGGTGACCGCCGGCAACGCGCTGGGCAGCGACCTGCTCGGCTCGCCCATCGCCGTGGTCTTCCTGGTCAGCACCGCCGTTCTGGGGTTCCTCGGTGGCCTGGCCGCGGTCAGCGCGGTCGACCTGATGTCGACCTCCCTGCTACAGGCGCAGGTGGGTCGGGTGTCCGTCCTGCAAACCGCGATCAGTGCCACGCTGGTCCTGGTCGTCACCGCCGCCGAGCTGCTGTTCTTCAAACACACCAGCGCGCTCCAGTCGCACATCGCCCTGCTGTGGATGGGTGCCGTAGCCTTCGCCCTGGCCATTCCGTTCGTGATGCTGGTGGTGCCCGTCCCGAACCCGCGGCGGGTGCGCGGGCCGACGCTGCGCCAGGTGATCCCGCTGGGGGTCCGGCAGGTCCGCAAGCACCGCTGGCTGCGCACGTTCCTGCTGGTGCAGACCTGCTTCATCTCGCTGACCCTGGGCACCGCATTCTTCAGCGCGCATGCCGCCGCCCTGCACGGCAACGTGGTCGGTCACCTGCACCTGATCGTCGCCTTCACCGCGACCGGCCTGATCGTCTACGGATTCGTCTGGGCCCGGACCCGATCGATCGCCACCGTGCGCGGGATGCATGTGCTGGCCGGCAGTCTGATCGTGACGGCGGCCCTGCTGGCGATCGCGGCGGACAAGTGGGACCTGCCGTACGAGCAGTGGCTGTTCGGGGTGATCCTCGCGTTGGCCGCCGTCGCCTCGCAGGTGATTTCCACCGCGAAGCGCGTGTGGCTGCTGCGATATGTCGGCGGTGAGCACCGGGCCATCACGATCGGTTTCGCGCAACTGGTGACGAGCCTCGCCTCCACCGTGACGGCGCTGGCCCTGGGCGTCGTCGCCCACCTGCAGGGCGTCGTCTGGCCGGTCTACCTGCTGCTCGGGCTGACGATCGCCGCGCTGGGCACGGTCCGGCTCATTCCCGTGATCCGCTTGGATGCTTAGCCAGGAGACGGGGCGGCGCCGGCGGATCAGCCGGCGGCGGTCGCTCCGCGGAACCGCTCGTAGGCCCACGCCAACCTCTGTCGGTCCGGACGCTCCCTCCGGGCATCGGGCACCACCATCAGCCGCCCACCGTGCAGACCTTGGATGCCGTAGCGCAGCATGGGTCCGTCAATCTCCTCCAGCAGATCCTGCCGCACCTCGACACCCAGGTCCGGGCGTACGCCGATGATGCGCGCGTCAAAGGCGGCGTGATGGATCTTGCACATCGCCAACCCGTTGCGCACGACCGGTTCCCCACCCTCGACACCATCCGGAACGATGTGCGCCGCGTCCAGCAGTTCCGCGTGCCGCAAGGAGCACAAGGCACATCGGGAGCCATAGGCGCGCATGACCGTGGCTCTGAAGACCGGCTGGTGCAAGCGACGCTTCGTCTCCGCGATGATGTACCTCCGCAGGCGCTCCTCAATGATGCTCCCGGTTGGGGCGAGCGAACGGGCGACGTCGGCGTCGACCACGAATTGCTGCTGCTCGGGCTCCTCGTTGAGGAGGTACACCGGGTAGATCGGCTTCCAGAGAGCCACGCCGATACCAAAGAACCAGATCAGCGGCAGGCCCTGCGCCATGGCCTCACGCAACGCGACATTGACGTAGAGCTGGGGGTCGGTCCCGCGCCATTTGTAGCGCAGCAGCCCGTCGGGGCCGACATCGTCGGCGTAGGGCCGGTTCCGATCGTCTGCTCGATAGACGGTCTGAATGCTCAGGGCAGCACGGAATGCTGCTGGCTTCCAGATGCCCTGCTGGCGGTCCTTGATCCGGAACGGCTGACCGTCGACGGTGAAGTCGTTGAGATCGGCTGTGCTGATCGGGTCGCGACCGTCGTTGGTTCGGATCGTGAGCCATGCCATCGCCGCCTGACGAATGCGACGGTCGTCCTCGATGCTCACGGACACCTGCTCAGTGTCACCCACCGGCCGGCGTCCCGCCGAGCAGTGGGACCCGTCTCGAACGAACCGTGATTGCGCACTCACGCCGTCCCCGCGTCAGCGCGGTTCAGTCGGCGGAAGTCGATCATCCCCCGACCCGCCGGCTACCGGCGCGGCGAGGACGTCGCGCCCCGCGCTGTGCCCAGGAACGCCCACCATCGCCCGCCCATGGCCGCAAGCCCCGATGGACCCCGTCAGCTTGCCGGGAGGATCGACGTTCGCCGCCGGTAAACTTGGCGCTCGCCATGCCCGACCTGCTGATCGCGACGAATCCGGACCCGGAATCCCGGCTGCCCTACCTGCTGCGATTGCCGCTGGGCGCCGGGCTGGTGTTCCGCACGTCCGGCACCTGGCCGCGGACGAAGGCGCTGTACTGCCATCCGGTCGACCTCGCCGAGTGGCCGGCCGAGCCCGAGATCGTCGAACGGACCCCGGTGCGGTCCGTGGCCCGGCGCGGCGCGGCGATCGACCTGGTGCTGGCCCGCGGTCGGGAGAACCGGTCACAGATCGTCTTCACCACCGCCCGCGGCCGCGACATGGTGTTCTGGCAGACCCCTCGGGTGCGCAAGCTGGCCCGGCCGAACGTCACCACCCCCACCGCCCGGGCCGCGGGCATCGCCGACCTGCAGATCGTCGTCGACACCCGCGAGCAGTATGCCTACCGGTTCGCCACGCAGCAGGTGACCACGTCCAGGCGGGCGCTGCCCTGCGGGGATTACGGGCTGATCGTCGGGGACCGGCTGATCGCCGCGGTGGAACGAAAGTCAGTGACGGACCTGGTCTCCAGTCTGACCGCTGGCAAGTTGGGGTTCGCTCTCGGCGAGCTGGCCGCCCTGCCTCGCGCCGCGCTGGTCGTGGAGGACCGTTACTCGCAGATCTTCAAACTCGACCGGGTGCGGCCGGCCGTGGTGGCCGACGGGCTCGCCGAACTGCAGGTTCGCTGGCCGTCGGTACCGATCGTGTTCGCCGAGACGCGGCCCCTGGCCGAGGAGTGGACCTATCGCTATCTCGCCGCCGCGCAGGCCTGGGCGGAAACCGAAGGTGCCATCGGTCGCCGGGTCGAGACGGTCGCCGAGACGGCCGGCGCCCCGGACGCGCCCTTGCCGAGCACCGCCGAGGTTCGCCGGTGGGCCCGCGCGGCCGGCCTCGTCGTTCCCGACCGGGGCCGGCTCGCACCGCCCGTCTGGGAGGCGTGGCGGCAGGCCAACCAGCCCGCCCGCGAGGCCACCGGTGCGAATGGAGCCGCGACACCCTCCGGATGACCGGCGACCGGAGTGATCCCGCCCGGCCCCACCGGCGACTGCCGAGCCGAGTCGGCCGCCGGTGCTACCGGTCCGGCCCGGCCGCCGCCGCGGCGGCCGCGGCCCGCGACCGGACCCCGAGCTTGGCCCGGGCGTTCGCGATGTGCCGGTGCACGGTGTGCGGGCTGACCGTCAGCCGCTCGGCGATCTGCGTATCGGTCAGGCCGGCGGCGACCAGGACCAGCACCTCCCGTTCCCGCCCGGTCAGGGTGGCCGCTCCCGGCCGGCCGGGCCGGGGCGAGATGTGGTGACCAAGTCCGCGCAACAGGGCGTCACCGACCGCGCCGGCATCGCCGCGCCACGGGAAATGGTCGACGCCGTCGAGCGGGACAAAGGTCGCCCCGCGGATTCGGCGGGCCACGTCGGCCCCGAGAGTGAAGGGGACGGCCCGGTCGTCGCGGCGATGAACGACGTGCGTCGGGACGCGCACCCGCGACAGTTGCTCGGTCACGTCCGTCCGGTAACTCGCCGCCAGCGACCGCGCGGCCTGCTCGGGGGTGGCCGACCGGCGTTGGAACCTGGCGAACTCGTCCCGGTCCTCGGCCGCCGAACCGGGCACGAAAAGGTCGGCCAGCAACCGTGATCCGAGTCCCCAATGGCCGGTCACGGCATCGAGCAGCGCGCGCCGAGCCGCTTCGGTGGCGATCTCGGTCCCGCGGGCGAACGACCCGTACAGCACCAGCCGGTCGACCTGCCCAGGCCGTCCGGCGGTGAACGCGGCCGCCGTGGCCGCCCCGGACGAGGCACCGACGAGCCCGAACCGGGAGAGCCGCAGTGCGTCGACGACCGCGGCGAGCACGGCCACATCGGCGTCGACGGTGACGGGGAGCGGGGCCGACAGGTCGGATGCGCCGGTGCCGGGCCGGTCGAACCGGATGACCGAGTGCCGCGCAGCCAGCGGGGTCAGGAACGCCCGGAATCGCGGATCCTGCCAATTGAGATGGAGATGCGCGCACCACCAACCGCCGAGCACGATCGGTGGTCCATCGCCGACGACCGAGTACGCGACGTCGCTTCCGGCCACCCGCAGCCTGCGGACGACCTGATCCTCGATGCCCAGCACGACGGCCTCCGCTGGCAGCCTACGACCGGCTGGCGGCGAACGGGTCGATCCGACCGCGGCGAGTGGGCGATCGGCCGCGCTGTGCATCGATGCCGGCGCGGACGGCCGACCGCGGAAAGATGGCCCGAATCGGCCATGCCGGCCCGGTATCCGGTCGCGGACCATCGGTGCATGCTGACTTCTGCGAACCTGGGCCGCCGATCGTTCGCCGTGTGGTATCCGGCGCTGATGGGCCGGATCGACCGGAACGGCCAGGCCACCCTCCGCCGCGACCAGCTGGCCGCCGCGCGGGGGCGGGTGTTGGAGATCGGCGCCGGCAGCGGGCTTTCCGTACCGCATTATCCGCGCGGGATCGACGAACTGGTGCTGGTCGAACCGAACCGCGCGTTCCACCGGTCCTTGCGCATCGCGGCCGAGCGGCTGCCCTTCCCCACCTCCGTCGTGGACGTGGACGCGCATGGATTGCCCTTTCCCGAATCGAGTTTCGACACCGTCACGGCGTCATTGGTGTTCTGCTCGGTCGACGACCCGGAGCGGATGCTCGCGGAGATCCACCGGGTCCTGCGGCCCGGCGGCCGGTTCCTGTTCCATGAGCACGTTCGCGGCGGCCGGGTGCGCGGCATCGTGCAGGACCTGTGCACTCCCCTGCAACGCCGGCTGGCCGACGGCTGCCGACCCAACCGGGACTTCGAGGCATCGCTGGCGGCGTCGGCGCTGCAGGTCGTCTCGATGACCCATCGACGCATGCCCACGCTGATACCCACCCTCGTCCCGCTGGTCGTCGGCACTGCCGAACGCGGCCCGGCCGAGGGGGGCGACGGGACGGACGATCCACGATCGCGGTCGGCGGTGGCCGAACCGCCGCGGTGAGCCGGCGTCGAGGTGCCCGCCGCCGGAGTGCGTAGCGTCGACACCTGCGGGACGGTCGACGGGAGCAACGGGTGACAGGACGACGAGACAGCCAGCGGACGGAGCCGGCCGGGCCATCCGACTCCGCCGGGCCGGCCATCGACCGCGTCCTGAACCTGTTCGACCGCTGGCTCGGCGAGCGGTCATCGGATCCGCGCCAGCACGCCGGGGTGCTGCAGGTCGTGCGTGCGGCCTGCGAGTTCAAGTCGATGTTCGTCGAACCGGATCCCACCGACTGGCCGCCCCTCGTCGCCACCCGCATCGTCGGAGAGGTGCTGCCGGCCAAGATCATCGGCGCGGACGCCGCGTACGTGACGGCAATCGTCCCCGCCATGCAGCTGTACCTCGACTTCCTGGTGCAGACCGGTCGCTGGACGCGGGCCAACGACGAGTCGTCCACCCGGGCCGCCCTCGCCCGGCTGGGTGACCTGGCGCCCCGGTTCGGCGACCCCGGCCGGCAATCGATGGCCGGGAAAGTCCTGCAGCTGGCCGCCGACGAGGGCGTTGATTTCGGCCATCCCACCGCCCTGGACGAATTCATGGAGCGGTTCAATCACAGGCCCCTGGAGTGGCGCCGGCGGGCCACCGGCGCCCCCGACACCGGCGTCGACGCTGCTGCGATCAACGACGACACGCCCGGGGATCCGGTCCCACCGGACGGTGGGCTCGGCACCGGGACCGCAGCCGCGCCTCCCACGCCACCCAACGGCGTACGGCCGGGCCACGTCGCATCGGTCACCGTGCCGCCGGCGGAGGAGGAATGGGCCGCGCTGGCCGCCACGACCCTGTGCGCTCGCGTGCTGGAACTGGCGGAATGGGTGGGACCGGGCCGGGCCGTCACCGGCACCGGTGCGATGCGCCGGGACGACATGCGCCGGTGGTGCGACCGCTGGGACGTTTCCGCGGGCTCCGGCCGGAACCGGACGATGTGGGACGTGGCCGCGATCGCCCTGCCCTGGCGGATCGGCATCGACTGCGCCGTCATCGGTCTCGACGGACGTCGGGCTCACCCGGGCGCCCGGCCGGTCGACGGGCCGATCACGGATCGGGTGCTCCTCGGACGGTCCCTGGTCGAGCGCCTGCTCGATCTCGTGCTGGTCCCGCGCTCGATCGACCGGCAACTGCTGGACGCGATCAACCACGTCATGCTGCCGATGTTGGTGACCATGTGTGTGCCCCCGGGCCAGGACCTCGACGGGCTCGACGCGATGCTCACCCCGGTCCCGACCGGGATGGATCCGCACGATCCGCGAGTCGTCGCCCGGGCGGTGCGCGCCAGCATGCGGATTCTGGGTGGCTGGGGAGTGATCGTCGAGTCCGCCGATCGTGCGGTCATTCCGGCCCCCCTCCGACCCGCGGTGGTGCAGACGATCAACTCGCCCCTCGCCTCGTTCCGGGTCGGCCTGACGCCGGGCGCGGTGCCGCTGACCGAGTGACCTCGTCGCGGTGGGCGGCGGCACCGCGGTCGCCGGACTCCCCCTCGGTGTTCACGCCGGCCGGCGCCCCCACCGGCCTGCCGGCTCGCTCCAGCCCGCAGCGCACCGGCCATGCCGACCGCAGCTCCTCGCCGCCGGACGGCCCCAGCCGGCGAGACCGGGTCTCGCGGATCGCGAGCGCCGAACTAGCGCCTGCCGGTCGAAACCACCAGTGGAAGGAGCCCGCACATGACGACGATCGAGGTCACCGTCGAGGCAACCCCGGACCCGGCGGCGGTAGAGGCGTACCTCGGCCGGCTCACCGCCGACCTGGGCGGGACGCTCGGCGTCCTGCTGACGTCGCTCGGCACCCGCCACGGGCTGTGGCGGGCGCTGGCCGGGGCGGGTCCGTGCACGGCCGAGCAACTGGCGGCCCGGGTCACCGTCGACCGGGCCCTGGTCCGCGAATGGCTGCGCGCCCAAGCCGCCGCCGGTTACCTGGACTACGACCAGGCCGGTGACACCTTTGAGCTCTCCCCGGCCGCCGCCGCGGCCATCCCGGACGGACCCGGCTCCCCCCTGGTTGAGGCCTGTCTGGACATGCTCGCGGCCACGATTGCGAATTTCGACGAGTTCAGCGCGGCGTTCGGCGCCGGGCGGGGGTTCGGCTGGCACCAGCGGACCGGCCAGTACTGGCACGGGCAGGATGCGTTCACCCGGCTGGTCCTCCCCGAGGAATTGATCGGCGCATCGGTGCCGGACGACGTGGCGGCCGCCCTGGACGCCGGCGGCGCGGCGCTCGACGTCGGGTGTGGATACGGAGCACCGACGCGCGCCGTGGCCCGGCGGCATCCGGCCGCTCGCGTCCTGGGGATCGACTATCACGACGCGTCCGTCATGCACGCCCGGCAGGCGGCCGGGCAGGATCAGATTGACAACGTCCGATTCGAGGTGGCGGCGGCCCTCGATCCACCGGCTCGGCCGGGCGGGTACGAACTGATCACTTTCTTCGATTCGCTGCACGATCTCGGCGACCCTCGTGCCGCCCTCTCCGCGGCCCGGCGGGCGATCACGCCATCCGGTGCGGTGCTGCTGTTCGAACCCGCCGGCGGCGACCGGGTCGCCGAGAACCTGCACCCGGGAGGTCGGATGATGTACAGCATCTCCACGCTGATCTGTACGCCGAATGCCGTCGCGCAGCGAACTCCGACGTCGTCCGAACCCCTCGGCGCCCAGCCCGGTGAACCGGCGCTCCGTGCCCTCGCCGGCGAGGCGGGCTTCTCCCGGGTGCGGCGGCTCGACGTGCCCCTGCCCTTCAACCTCGTGTTGGAGCTGCGCCCCTGACGACCGGACAGGTGGCACATCTGCGGCAAACCGGACACCATGGTGGCATGGTTCGCGGCGAACGCCTCGTCGGGCGGGCCGACGTCAAGGCGGCCGTCATCGACGTGCTCGATCAGGCGCGATCCGGGACCGGGCAGTTGCTGCTGATCAGTGGCGAAGCCGGGATCGGGAAGTCGGCCGTGCTGTCCTTCCTCGCCGATGCGGTCGGCGACGGCGTCCGGGTGCTTCGCGGGTTCTGCCGGCCCGGCTCCGGAGTGCCGCCGTACTGGCCGTGGATCCAGGTGCTGCGGGCGTCCGGAGTGCCGGCCACCGACCTGGGGGAGGCCGGCCGATTGATCGAGCCGGCTGGTGGCCCGCCCGCACCGGACGACGCGTTGGCCGCCGCGGACGCTCGGTTCCGGCTTCACGACGGGATCGGCCGGGTCCTGGCGGGTCTGGCGGCGGACCGTCCGGTCGTCGTCGTGCTCGACGATCTGCATTGGGCGGACGAACAGTCGTTGGCCGTCCTCGACCACGTGGTCCACGGGCTGGGCGGCGCCCCCGTGTTGATCGCCGGTGCCTACCGCGACGCGGAGGCCGGCCCGGCCCTGCTGACACTGGCTGCCGGGCAACACCTGCCGCTGGCCGGGTTGAGCCTCATCGAGGCGCGGGCCCTGGTCGCGGCGCTGCCCGGCAGTTCGCCGTCGCCGGACGTGATCGAGCAGGTCTGGCGGCGCAGCGACGGAAATCCGTTCTTCATCCGGGAACTGGTACGTCTCGTGCAGGCCCAGGGTGGTGGGCACCTGCCCGGCCACCTCCCGGCCGGAGTGATCGAAACCGTTCGGCGACGGATGGCCCGTCTTCCGTCGGACTCCGCACGGCTGCTGGACTGGGCCGCAGTCGCCGGCCGCGACATCGATGTGCACCTGTTGATCACCGCCGGTGCCGAGGCGAGCGAGAGCACGGCGCTGGACCTGCTGATGCCGGCCCGCCGGGCCGGCATCGTCACCGACGCCCCACCCCGCTTCAGCCACGACCTGTTTCGGCAGGCCATCCTCGACGGGCAAGCCGCACCCACGTGGACCACCATCAACTTGGCGATCGCTCGGGCGCTGCAACAACTCTCCCCGGACGACCCGGCTCGCATCGCGGCCCACCTGCTGTCGGCCGGACCGCAGGCGCGCTCCGACGCCGCCCGGTTCTGCCTCCTGGCCGCGCGAGCGGCGACCGCCGCACTGGGGCACACCGATGCCTGTCGGCACTACCTGCACGCTCTCCCCCGGCTGGACGTCGGTGATCCGCGGTATGTGGAAACCCTCCTCGAACTGGCCGCGGCCCATGATCGCGACGGGTCGGCGGACCTGGCCCGGGCGCGCTACCGGCAGGCCGTCGGGCCCATCCTCGCCGCCGACGACGCGCCCGCCCTCGCCCGGGCCGCGCTGGGACTGCATTCCCTGGGCCAGCGATCACAGGCGTCTGCCGACGAGGTGGTCGGTCTCCTGCGCATGGCGGACGACCGCCTCGGGGCCACCACCGGCCGGCGCGGCCTGCACGCCCGGGTGGTCTCCGCGCTCACCCGGGCACTGCGGCACGGCTCCGGCCCGCTGCCGCCGGCCGATCTGCTGCCCATCGCCGGCCGGGCGGTGACGTTGGCCCGGCTCAGCGGCGACGCGGCGGCGTTGGCCACCGCGCTGCTGGCCCGCCACGACGCGCTCTGGCAACCCGGGTCGGCGTCCATCCGACTACCGGTCGTCGACGAGATGCTGGTCGCCGCCGAAGACGCCGGAGACCGGGATCTGGTCGCGCTGGCTCATCTGTTGCGGGCGACCGCGCTGCTCGAACTCGGCGACCCGGTGGGCCGCGACGAATTGCTCCGCTTCGTGACACTATCCGAACAATTGGGGCACGCCCGGGGTCGATGGGCGGCGCTGACCCGGCGGGCGACCTACGCCCAGCTGGCCGGGCGCACGGCCGAAGCCGTGGTGCTCTCCGCGGAAGCCGTGGAACTCGGCCGGGCCATCGGCGAGCCGGACGCGGCCGGGTGCTGGGGCACCCTGCGGATGGCGTTGGTCGCGCTCGGAGCTCCCGGGACACCGGTCACGCTGGATCGCGGGGATCCGATGTGGCCGATGTTCCCGCTGCTCCGGGCCTGGGCTCCCGCGGTCGTCGGCGACCTGACCGCCGCCCGGGACGCCCTGGGCGATTTCAGCGTGCTCGATCTGACGGTCTGGTTGGGCCTGGAGGCCCTCGCCGTCGGGGCGGTGGTGTTCGCCGCGGTCGGGACCGAGGCGCAGCGCCGGTGGACCTACGAGCACCTCCTTCCCTTCGCCGGCACGCACGTCGTCGTCGGGGGGTGTGCGTCGTACCACGCCGCCGTGGACCATCACCTCGGCGTGCTGGCCGCCTCGCTGGGTGAACGCACGGCCGCGGCAAACCATCTCGAGGCCGCGGTCGCGATGCACCACCGCCTCGGCGCGGCGGGGTGGGAGCGGATATCGCGGCGGGAACTCGACCGGATCCGAGCCGCAGAACAGGTGCCGGCAAACGAGTTCCGCATTGTTGAGGGGCAATGGCGGCTGCGCTTCGCCGGCCGGGCCGCGCATGTGCCCGACGCGAAGGGCCTGCACGATCTGGCCGCGCTGATCACCGCCCAGGGCTCCGACGTGCACGTCCGGGATCTGCTCGACCCGGCGGCCGCGACCGCCGTCCAGGGCACCGGATCCGACCCGGTGCTCGACGAGCGGGCCAGGATGCAGTATCGGCACCGGCTGGATGCGCTGGCCGATCAGATCTCGGACGCGGACCTGCGAGGACAGGTCGAGCAGGCGGCCCGGCTGGCCGCCGAACGCGCCACAGTGATCCGGGAACTCGCCGCGGCCACCGGATTCGGCGGCCGGGACCGTCGACTCGGTGACGAGGCCGAGCGGGCTCGCAAGGCCGTCGGGGCCCGGGTCCGGGACAGCCTGCGCCGGATCGAGCGGGTCCATCCGGAGCTGGCCGCCCACCTACGGGCCGCCCTGCGCATGGGTATGGTGTGTGCCTACCGCCCGGCCAAGCCGATCGCGTGGCGGCTCGGACCCGCCCGGCCGATGGAGGCATCGTGCGCAGCAGCTGCGCTACCGCCGGCCGTTCAGGACGGCGACCGTTGATCTCGCGAGCAATGCGAACGGGTCGATCTCGGCGTTGACGTCCAGATCGCCGGCGCCCCGGGACGGCGCGCCGACTCCGACCTGCCCTCGGGCGGTGGCCTACATCGGCACGAGGTGACCGCGGGCCAGCGGGGCGGGCGTCACCGTTGCAACGTGGGGGTGCGGACCTGGCAGTCGGCCGCCGGCGCCGCGCTGGCTCCAGCGGGCTGGGTCAGGTAACCGATGGCGAAAGCCGTCGCGAGGGCGGCGGACGTGGTGAGCGTGCGGGTCATTGCCCTCATGAACACTCCCTGGTCGACGGGCGTACCGCCCAGTGCTGGATCGAGTTCGAGCGCTCCCCCTTACTGTGACCCGCGGCTTACTGTGACCCGCGGCCCGATTCCCGTCGATTCGCTTCATGGCGTATTTTTTCCCTGCCCGCCGGCGCCTCAGCTGGACCGTGGGCCGGTCGCGCAAGGAGCGTCGATGGTCAGCTTTCGCACCACCCTCTGGGCCGCCGGCGGGAACAACGTGGGCATCGTGGTGCCCGAGGAGATCGTGCACGGCTTCGGCCGCGGCAAGCGGGTCCCGGTGCTGGTCACGATCGACGGCAACGTCACCTACCGCAGCACCATCGCCTCGATGGGCGGGCGGTTCCTGATCTCGTTCAGCGCTGAGACTCGCGCCGCTACCGGGCGCGGCGCCGGGGACGAGGTGGAGGTCGCCCTCGCGGTCGACGACGCGCCCCGCACCGTCGAGGTGCCGACGGCGCTCGCGGACCGGCTCGCCACCGACCCGGCCGCGGCCGCGGCGTG
>JBGALY010000065.1:0-13942 GCA_044223435.1 Nakamurella sp. | reverse complement strand
AGGTAGGCCAGGGAATCGGCCGCCCGCAATGCGGTGGTGTCGGTGGTCGGGGGCGCCATGAACGGGGAGACGGCATCCCCGACCACCGGGACGTGCATCGAGAGCTCGACGGCGCGGGTGCTGTGAAAGTCGCGGATCCGCTGCTCCACGGCGGCCCGGGAGTCGCTCGGTGCCATCGCGAAGGTGACCGTATCCGCGATCTCGGCCGCCAGGGCCCGGGCCTTGGGGCCACTGACCGCCATTGCCACCGGCGTGTGCCTCGACCCGCCGTCCAGCTCGCGCAGTGCGGCGACGGTCTGGCGCACCTGGTCCAGCCGTTCACCCGGTCCGGGCACGGGCAGTCCCCGCTCCCGCAGCTCCTCCTCGATGCCCGGCCGACCGACGCCGATGCCCATCTCGAAACGACCGTCCGTGAGCAGCGTCAGCGAGTGCGCCTCCCAGGCGGTGAGCCAGGGTGCGCGGAAGGGGGCCGCGTAGACCCAGGTCCCGACCCGCACGTCGGCCACCGACGCCGCGACGGCGAGGGCGGGAGCCGGAGCCGGCTGCAAGCGCGGGAAGTCGGGCATCAGCACCGTCGAATAACCATGGCCGGCAATGCGCCTGATCTGTTCCCGCCAGGTCGACAGGCCGCCCAGGCACGGGGCCACGATGCCGAAGCGAAACTCTCGGAACGAAGACGCACTCGGGTCGGTCATCAACTCTCCTCTCCCTCGAGGCCCGGCTCGCCGAGCCCCACACCCACAGCCTGGTCCCCGGGGCCGGAGCCGGCCACCGCTGGGCTCGACAGCCGCCGATTGGGCGTTTTAGGGCTATTGTCGGAATCGGAGCCCGGCGAACTCCCGCGTGAAGGGGTCGGCAGCCGGAGCGAGGAGCGTCCTGCATGGTGGTCTCGACCCGCCCGAACGGCGAGAAGGGGGACTCCCGGGGCATTCCCATCACCGATGTCGCCCGGTTGCTGGGCGTGCCGATGCCGACCCTTCGGTCCTGGGAACTCAGGTACGGCATTCCTGAGCTGAGCGGGCGGCCGTCCGGGCAGCACCGCCGGTATCGGCCCGATGAGGTCAATGCGTTGCGGCTGATGCGCGACGAGATCGCCCGGGGCGAGCAAGCCGCGCTGGCCGCGCAGTCGGTCCGCCGCATGCTGGGTGGGCAGGGCCAGGCGCAAGAGCTGATCCTGCGTGTCCTGGACGCCGCCGAACGGATGGACGCCGCCGGGATCCGGGCGCAACTCGACCTAGCCGCGGACGCCCTGGGCCTGGCCGGCTGCCTCGACGACGTGCTGCTGCCGGCCATGCGGCAGGTTGGAGTCTGGTGGGCGGCCGGCCATTGCGACGTGGCCCAGGAGCGGATGGCCACCGAGGCCGTGCGCGCCTGGCTCGACCGGCGAAGCGCCTTCGCGCCGGCCCCGACCAGGTCCCGCCCGATCCTGCTGGCCTGCGGACCCAGCGATCTGCACACCATCGGACTGGAATCCATGGCCCTGCTGCTGCGCTCTCAAGGGTGGCCGTGCCGGCTGCTCGGTGCTCGCGCCCCGACCGCGACGGTGGCCGCCGCGGCCCGGGCCTCCTCGGCCGCCGCGGTGATCGTGGTGTCCCATCTGGCCAGCGGGCGCCTGCGCGCCGTGGAGTCGATCCGGGCCGTCCACGAGCTGGGCATCGACGTCTTCTACGCCGGGAACGCGTTCTCCACCCCGCGCAGCCGTCGGGGCGTCCCGGGACGCTACCTCGGCGTCCGCGTCCAGGATGCCTGCGCCGACCTCACCCAAGCCCTGGAGCCCACCGAACTCGGCGGCTGATCGCGCCGCCAACCGGAAACGGTGCGGGCTAGCTCGGCTGTGCTCGATCGAGGCCCAAAACTATGCAAGTCGGCCCGGAACCGTCCGTGGCCCGCCTTCGCCAGGCAGTCTGAACAGCGGTAGGGCAGCGGATCGCTCGATGCCGGTCGGGGGGCATCGAACAATCCGCTCGCCTTTCCAGTGCCGAACCACCCGTGTCCGCGCCATCCGGTCCCGGCCGCGCGGACACGGGTCACCACCCCGGCGATCGGTGCCCGTTCCCCGGGAAGGAGCAGGGCGTGGTCCACGAGACGTCGATCGACGCGGTCCCGGATGTCCGGTCCCCCACCGCGCGGTCGACCCGTCAGCTCATCAGCGCGTCCGACAACCTCGATCCCGTCCGCGTCCAAGCCCAACTCGACCTCGCGGCAACGGTTCTCGGACTCGGCCGGTGCATCGACGAGATCGTGATCCCGGTCCGGCGGCAACTACGGATGATGGTGGCGACCGGAGAACGCGATCACCTCCAGGAACTGATCGCCACCGAGACCATCCGAGCGTGGTTGGACCGATGCGGCTGGTCGCTTCCGGCGCCGCACCCCATCGGGACGGTTCTGCTCGCCTGCGGGCCCCGCGACTGCGACATGGTCGGTCCGGAATCCCTGGCGCTGCTGCTGCGGGGCCATCGCCGGCCCTGCTGGGTGCTCGGCGCCCGCATCCCGACGCGCATGCTCGCCACCGCGGCACGGGCCGCCGACACCAGCGCAGTGGTGGTCTTCGCGCACCACCGTCGAGGCCGGCCCCAGGCGATCGCTTCGCTCGAAGCCGTTGACGCCCTGGCCATTCCGGTCTACTACGCCGGAGAGGCGTTCGATGCTGATCGCGGCCGGCCGGACTGCCCCGGCCGCTACCTTGGCACCGGCCTGCAGCAGGCCGCCGAGATGCTCATGGCCGCGACCTCCCCACCGAACCGGGCCGGCTCGAGCTGACCGGCCGGCGGCGTACCCACCCGGCCGGGACGCCACCGGGCGAACGAGGAGACCCTTTCTGCTCGGTCAGTCCCGGCGCCGTGATCGGGACAGTCCGTCGGATGCCGCGGCCACAATGGCCGCCGTGCCCGCGCCGACGATGGAACCGATGGCGACGTCTCCGGGGTAGTGCACACCGGTGTGGACTCTTGAGTACGCCACCCCACCGGCGAGCAGCCGGATGGGCACCGCCAAACCAGGCAGATGCCGGCCCACGGCATAGGCGAATGCGAACGCGGACGCGGAATGGCCGGATGGAAAGGAGGTGGACCCGGGCATCGACACGAACCGGGCCTGGCCCGTGTCCGCTGCGCGCTCCGGACGTCGCCGGCGGGCGATGGGCTTGATCCCGAGATTGACCGCGGCCGACGTTGCGCCGATCGCGACCACCCCCTCCAGGGCCGCCCGGTGACCACGCTTTCCGCCGAACACTGCGATCCCGGCGGCCAGACCCAACCAGAGCCGGGAAAAGTTGGCGGCATTGGAGAGCCGGCGCACGTGGGCGTCCAGGTGCGGGGTGGGTGTGTCGGCGACCGCTTGATAGACCGCCCGGTCGACCGCTCCCATCTCACGAAGTGCCTTGGCCCATGGCGAACCCGCGCCCTTCCGGGCCTCGACGGTCGTCGCGAGAGCATCCTCGGGTGGCTGCCATTGCCGGTCAATACGCTCCGACATCTGGACCCCTCTGCGTACCCCGACCGGCGACGGCATCGTCGTTGACGATCGGACTGTACCGGCGAGCGCAGCTCGGCGACAGCCTCGTCCGACCGCTCGGCCGCCGCCCCCGGGGTTCACGCGGCCCGGCACCGGCAGGCCCGAGCCGGACAGCACCGCCCGAACCGTCGCGGGACCATCGGGTGCCTCGCCCATGACGTCACTCGCCCGGCGGGACCGCGGCGGCGTAGCGCCGGGCCTGCACCCGGAGCGCCTGCACCAGAGCCGGCGGGCCCTCGACATGAAAGTCCAAGCCCAGCATGCCGATCCACACCGCGACGACCTCGACGCTGTCGACACCGGTGACCAGCACGCAGTGCTGCCCGTCGACCGGCTCGACGACGCCGACCGTCGGATTGATCCGAGCCAGCACCTCGTCGGCGCCGGCGTCCACCAGCACCCGTGCGTGCACCGCCCAGCCGGCGAAGGCGACCTCGCGCAGCACGAAGGCGGTGTCCTCGCCCTCGGGCCGCGATACCGGCCGAAAGTGCCTTCCACCAGGAGTTTTCAGAGTCAGCCAATCGACTCGGTAGGGCGCCCAGGAGCCCGTACGGGCATCGCGGGCCACCAGGTACCACCGGCGTTGCCACGAGACCAGCCGGTACGGCTCGACCTGCCGGCGATCCACGACCGAAGCCGCGCCCGAGGTCGCATCGGGGTCGGCCCGGTAGTCGAAGCGGACCTCCACCCGGTCCCGGATCGCGGCGGAGAGCTCGGTGAGCAGGCCGGCGTCGACCACCGGGTCCGCGACGTTGGACCCGGTGTTCTCCGGACCTTGGACCACGGCCTCGTGCACCGCGGCGACCTGACGTTGCAGGTGGTGCGGCAGCACCGCATCGAGCTTGGCCAGGGCGCGCACGCTGGTTTCCTCGATCCCGGCGATCCCACTCGCGGCCCGCAATCCGACCGCCACGGCGACCGCCTCGTCCTCGTCCAGCAGCAGGGGCGGCATCGAGGCGCCGACCCCGAGCTCGTAGTACCCGCCCGCTCCCCGCACCGCGTCCACGGGATAGCCCAGCGAGCGCAACCGGTCGATGTCCTTGCGAACGGTCCGGTCGCTGACCCCGAGACGCTCGGCCAGTTCCGGCCCGGCCCAGCGGCGGCGTGACTGCATCAAGCCGAGCAGGGACAGCAGCCGGGCCGAGCTGGTCAACATCCGCGCCTCCGGTTCCCACAAACTTGTCCGGCATTGAGGAACGAAATGGTCCTGAATCCTTCCTAGCGTAGCGGTCATGACGAACCCCACCGCTGCCCCGATCCGCCCGTTCCGCGTCGAGATCCCGCAGGAGGCCCTGGACGACCTGCACGCCCGACTCGCCCACACCCGCTACCCGGCCGCCGCCCCGGGCGATGCCTGGTCCTACGGCACCCCGGTGGCCTACCTGCGGGAAATGGTCACTCGCTGGCTCGATTTCGACTGGCGGGCCCAGGAAGCGCGAATGAATGCCGTCCCGCAGTTCCTGACCGAGATCGACGGCCAGACCATCCACTTCGTCCACGTCGAGTCGGGCGAGGCCGGGGCGCGGCCGCTGTTGCTCCTGCACACCTACCCGGGCTCCTTCGTCGAGTTCCTCGACCTGATCGGCCCGCTGGTCGATCCCGTCGCGCACGGCGGTCGGGCCGAGGACGCCTTCCACGTCGTCGTGCCGTCCATGCCCGGCGTCGGCTTCAGCACTCCACTGAGCCCGGCCCCGGGCGGCGGGGACTGGACGATGGCCGCAGTCGCCGGCGTCTACGACACCCTGATGCGCCGGCTCGGCTACGACTCCTACGGCACCCATGGCAGCGACGGTGGCGCGATGGTCTCGCGCGAGCTGGCCGTCCGCAACCCGCCCGGCTTCCTGGGCGCGCATGTCCTGCAGCTCTTCTCGTTCCCCTCCGGCGCCGACGGGGAGATGGATGGGTTCGGGCCGAAGGAGTTTGCGGCCCTGGAATTCCTCGGCTGGTTCCAGTCGGTGGGCGGCTACAACTCGATGAACAGCGCCCGGCCGCAGACCATCGCCGCCGCCCTGTCCGACTCCCCGGTCGGCCAGCTCGCCTACAGCGAGCTGTTCGAGAACTTCGGCAACGGCACCAGCCTGGTCAGCGCCGAGCAGGTGCTCACCCAGGTCTCGCTCTACTGGCTCACCAACACCTCGGCGACCGCGGTCCGCTACCACTTCGCCGAGGCCCACTCCGGCGCCGAACCGCAGGTCAGCCACGGCCGGACCGGGGTCGCGGTGTTCAAGGACGACTTCCAGACCATCCGTCCGCTGGCCGAGCGGGACAACACCGCGATCGTGCACTGGTCCGAGTTCGACCGGGGCGGGCACTACGCCGCGCTGGAGGTCCCGGAGATGGTCGTCGGCGATCTGCGCGCGTTCTTCGCCTGACCGGCAACGCCCGCCCCACGAATTGATCATGGCGTTCTCTGCTCGACACGCCGACGACACGCCGACTACGGAGCAGAGAACGCCATGATCAACTGGGAGAGGGGCGCATCCAATTGGGACAAATCACCCGAATCGGTGCGAGCATGGTGGAATGGAACTGCCCGTCGCGCCGGCGCCACGGGACCGAGTCCGGCCGGCCACGCGCGCACTGTGCGCCTTCGTCACCCCGTTCCTGCTGGTCGGATTCGTGCTGCTGTACTTCTGGTCGTCGGCCGAGGACACGGGACGCCTGTTCGCGTGGCGGATCTCGCCGGATTTCACCGCGATGATGCTCGCGTCGGCCTACCTCGGCGGCGCCTACTACTTCGCCCGCGCCCTGTACGCCGATCGGTGGCACCGGATCGCCGGCGGATTCCTGCCCGTCACGCTGTTCGCGTCCCTGCTGGGGGTCGCCACGATCGTCCATTGGGACCGGTTCGTCCACGGCAACGTGGCCTTCTGGATCTGGACGGGCCTGTATGTCAGCGCCCCGATCCTGGTGCTGCTGGCGTGGTGGTTCAACCGGGCGGAGTCGGTGCCCGTCGCACCCGACGAGCTCCTGCTGTCCGGCGCCGAAGCCGGGACGATCGCCGCGGTGGGAATCTTGGCGTGCCTGGTCGCTCTGGTCCTGTTCGTGGCCCCGGGCTGGGCGGCCACCGTGTGGCCGTGGTCGTTGACCCCGCTCACGGCGCGCGTGGTGGGCGCCATCTTCGCGCTGGGGTTCGCCGGCATCGAAGTCCTGGCCGACCGTCGCTGGGACAGCGCCCGCCTGCTCGTGCAGGTCGCCCTGATCATGCTGGGACTGATGGGCGTGGCGGCGTTGCGGTCGCTGAATGACTTCGATCCGCAGCGACCGCTTTCCTGGCTGATGGGGATCGGGATGCCGGCCACGACGGCCGCGCTCGTCGTGCTGTACGTCGTCCACGAACGTCGTGCCGGCTCGGGCCCGGTCGAGCGCAGGGGTCCTGACGCCCGTCCCGTCGATTAATCCGATAGTCCCTATTTGCCGGATTTGGTAGAATTAGCCCGACTCGATCGCCGGCCCCGCATCCGGGGCCGGCGACAGACATGGTCGGGGGCGGGTCCATGCGCGACATCCTGGGAGTCGACCGGAATTACGCGAGCCTGTCCACCAAGGATCTGCTGGACGCGCGGGATCAGTACCACTGGCATCTGGTCCACCGCCGCAATGTGATCGGCACCGCGGTCGGGCTGTACCACATTCGCAAGGACGAGGACTGGCCGTCGCGGGAGCGGTCGGCGCGGGCGGTGGCGGCCGCGGCCCGCGCGGCCAGCACCCGGATGCGACGGACGTCCGGCGGGATCGGTCCCGAGCCACGTACTTTCGAGAACTCCGAGGTCCGCGACTACTCCTGGCCGTGCGTGCTCGTGCTGGTGCACACGTGGATCGACGCCGACCAGTTCGGCACTGACGACGGGCAGCTGCCGCCGGAGGACATGATTCCCACGACGCTGTACCTGCCCGACGGGCGCACGGTGCCGGTCTGCGTCATCCAGGTCGAGCCCACCGTCCCCGACCGCGACCTGCTGCCGGCCTGGACCTGGCCGAAATCGGTGATCGGCGGAGGGTTTCCGTTGATCAGCCACACCCAGGGAACGACCAACGTGGCCAGCGTCGGTGCCCTGGTCACCGATGGGCACACGGTGTACGCGCTGACCAGCCGGCACGTCGCCGGGCCCGCCGGACAGCCGATCGGCACCATCCTGCGCGGCCAGGCCGTGGACGTCGGCCGATCAAGCGAGCGGCAGTTGACCCGGCTGCCGTTCACCCAGGTCTATCCCCGACTTCCCGGCCCACCGCACCCATCTGACCCTGGATGCCGCGCTGGTCGAGGTAAACGACCTGGCCGACTGGACCTCGCAGACGTACGGGCTGCCCCCGGTCGGCGCGTTGGCCGACCTCAGTGAACGCAACATCGGCATGCAGTTGATCAGCGCCCAGGTCACCGCGTACGGCGCCGCGTCCGGTCGGTTGACCGGCCGGATCGCCGCCCTGTTCTACCGGCATCGCAGCATGGGCGGCTACGACGAGATCACCGACTTCCTGATCGCCCCCGACCCCGGGCAACCCAGCTCGCAGCCCGGCGACTCCGGCACCGTGTGGCACCTGATCGAACCGTCCGAGCAGCCGGACGACCCGGCCCGGCGGCTGCGACCGATCGCGCTGCAGTGGGGTGGGCAGGGAGTGCGACCGGCCGACCCGGGTCCCGGCTACAACTTCGCCCTCGCCGCCGGTCTGACCGCCATCCTGCGGTTACTGGACGTGGAGCTGGTCGTCGACTACAACACCGGCCCACAACCGTTCTGGGGCAAGACCGGTCACTACACCCTGGCTACCGTGGCCTGCGCTCAGGTGGTCACGCCGACCCTGCGCACCCTGATGGCCGCCAACCAGGATCGGATCAGTTTCCCGGCCGCCGGGTTGTCGCCCGGTGACATCGACCAGGCCACCAAGGACGCCAAGCAGCACGGCGGTTTCGTGCCGCTGGCCGACGTGGCCGACGTCATCTGGAAGAACCTGCCGGGTCAGGTCCGCGGCGGCCGGGACACCTCGCCGCGGACCGGTCCCGAACACCCGACCCACTACGCCGACATCGACGAGCCGCGTCCGGCCGACCACCTCACCCTGCGAGCGCTGTGCATGCAGGACCCGGCCAACGTCGCCGTCGGCGTCTGGCAGGCGTTCTACGACGCCCTGGGCGAGCAGGCGTCGCGTGACCGGGGCCTGCTGCCGTTCCGGGTCTGGCAGTTCTACGACGCGATGCTCGACGCGCTCGCCCAGGACGACCTGGTCCGGTACCTGGCGGCGGCCGGGCTGATGGCCCACTACGTCGGTGACGCCTGCCAGCCGCTGCACGGCTCGACGCTGGCCGACGGCCTGCCCGATGGCACCGGCAAGGGCGTGCATTCGGCGTACGAGAGCGCCATGATCGACCACCACGCCGCCGACATCCTGGCCGCGCTCCCCGGTCGGCTCCAGGACCTGGCCGCCCATCCCTTGCCGCCGGTCGCCAGTGGGCAGCAGGCCGCGGTGGCCACCGTCGCGCTGATGGACCGCACCGCGACCGCCATCCCACCCGTGGACCTGGTCAACGCCTACGCCGCCACCCCGGGCGGCCAGTCCAAGGCCGTCACCGGCAAGCTCTGGGATCGATTCGGACCGGCCACCGTCAGCGTGCTGGCCGACGGCGCGCGCACCCTGGCGATGCTCTGGGACAGCGCCTGGACCCAGGGCCAGGGCGACACCCGTTTCACCGCAGCCCAACTCACCGCGGTCGACCGGTCAGCGCTGCAACACCTCTACGAGAGCCCGGGCTTCGTGCCCTCCCTCGACCTGGACACCATCGGACCCAACCTGCACTGAGCCCGGCGTCGGGCAGGATCCAGCGACGGGACTACCCGCGCCCGTTGCCATTTCCGTTGTTGCCACCTCCATTGCCGTTGCCGTTGCCGTTGTTCCCGCCGCCGTTGCCATTGCCGTTGTTGCCATTGCCGTTGCCATTGCCGTTGCCATTACTATTGCCATTGCCATTGCCGTTGTTCCCGCCATTTCCGTTGCCGGCGGTGGCTGCGGTCGTCACCTGTTCGGGGGCATCGATCGGATCCGGTTCCGGGGGCGCCACCGTGCGCGCATCGTCAACGATCGGCTCGCTCGACGAACTCGCCGCCGCGCTAGTAGGTGGCGCCGCTGTGGTCGTCGATTCGGCCGACGTGGCCGGATCGGCGGCCGGCTGCGGGGCCGTGGCGGTGGGCGTCGGCGGCGCGGCGGGCGGCGACGCGCTGGTCGGGGCCTCGGTCGTCGGCGGGGCGACGGCCGGATTGTCGGCACCGACGACCCACCAGCCACCGAGGATGGCCGCCGCGACCACGGCGGTGGCCAGGACGGCCCACCGGCGGCGGCGTGGCTTCGCCGGCTCGGCCCGGACGGCCGGCCGGGTCAGCACGACCGTGGTCGGCGGCCGCTCCGCCTGAGCAATTGGCGTGACGTCGGCCGGGTCTGCGGCCAGGGTCGCGGCGACCTGGGCCGCCGAAGGTCGGCGGGTCGGATCGCGATCGGTCATCGCGGCAAGCAGGTCGGGCCACGGCGGCGGCAGATCGGGCGGAACAGCGGGATCGCGGAGCAACCTGGCCACCGCGGACTCCAGCGGGGCACCGGGGAACTCCCGGTGGCCGTTCAGGCATTCGAGCAGCACCAGGCCGAGCGAGTACACGTCCGACGCCGGGCCGACGTCGTCGCCCTGAGCCTGCTCCGGGCTCAGGTACGGGACCGTGCCCACCACCATCCCGTCCTGGGTCACCGGCAGGCCACCCAGCTCGACCGCGATGCCCAGGTCGGTGAGCTTGGGCTGCCCGGACGAGGTGATCAGAATGTTCCCGGGCTTGACGTCCCGGTGCACCAGTCCATGGTCGTGCAGCGCCGCCAACGCCCGCGCGAGGCCGGCGCCGACGCTGCGCAGCTGCTCGGGCGCGACCGGCCCGCCGGCGACGTTGTCGGCCAGGGTGGGGCCGTCGACGTATTCGGTGACCAGGTACCACAGCGCGGCCTCCGGGGTGGTGGGCACCGGATCCGCGGGGTGCGCGTCGTAAACCGTCACCAGGTGCGGATCGCTTACCGCCGCGGTCAGCCTCATCTCCCGGGCGCGGCGCCGGGCGACCGTGGCGTCCGCGCCGTCCGGACGGAACAGTTTCACGGCCACTTGCCGGTGCAGCACGGTGTCCGTGCCGCGGTAGACGGTGGCGGTGCCGCCCGCGCCGACGCGTTCGTCCAGCCGGTAGCGATCATCGAGCAGGACACCGGGGCCGATGTCAGCCGCCACCGACGGCCGGCCGGTCGGCCCGGTTCTCCCGGCGCCCGCAGACCCGGGCGTCGGCGCGGGCCCGGATGGCCGCGTCAATCCCATCGTCCCAGCCTCACCGTGCCCCAGTGTCCGGAACCCGGGCCGGCCAAACCCCCTTTCGGCGCGTCGGAACCCGTCGCCGAGGCCACCGACGAGTGTCGATCACCCGAACCGGTGACGCCGCACGACGGCGAAGTCGTGGCTGGGGATGACCTCGCAATCCATGGTCTCGATCTTGCGCAGGCTTTCGTCGTAGGCGACCAGGTTGGTGTAGAGGCCGATCGCGATGTGCTCGACCTGATCGTCGCCGGCCCAGTTCTCGTACAGGTAGACGCAGTCGCCGGCAATCAAGTAGCGGCCGCTGTCGGTCTGCACCAGCACGCCCTGCGAGCCCGGAGTGTGTCCGGGCAGGGTGACGGCGGTGACGCCCGGGGCCAGTTCCGTCTCGCCCTCGATCGGCTGCAGGTTCGCCTCGGCCGCGCGCCAGGCCGCCGGCCGGTCGGCGGCCGCCTCGAACTGGGCCCGGTGCCACGGCACCGGACGTCGGGCGTAGTCCAGTTCGCGGCGCTGCACGACGACGGCGGCCCGCGGAAAAAGGTGGTTGTTCGAACTGTGGTCCCAGTGCAGGTGGGTGTTGACCACGATGCGCACGTCGTTCGGATCAATGCCGGCCGAGCGCAGCACCACCTCGGGTCGTTCCGCTTCCGCCTGCTCCATCCGGATCCGGTGCAGGTCCCACGCCCGACCGACGTCGCCACCGGTGTCCACCACGATCGGCGCCGCACCGCCCTCGATCACGAACATGATCAACGGCAGATCGATGGTCTGACCCTGGCCGCGCTGGTAGGTGATCGCCGGCTTGGGCAACCCCAGCACCCGGCCCACTGACCACGCGCGGATCGACAAGCTCATCGGGATGCTCCTGGGCAGGGCGTGGGCGGCAAGGCCCGGCGCCGGTCGAGATCGGCGACCGACACCGGCGGATGGATTGTGCCAGCCCGGCGACGCCGTCGACGGCCTCCTTCCGGTCAGGTCGGACCGGCTCGGGACCTTCGCCCGTGGTGCGCGCGCCCCGCCCGCCCTACCGTGCCGGGTATCCCCCTCTCGCCGACCGAGGGCCGCACGCGATCGACGCCGAGCCGTCAAGGAGCACAGTGATGACTGACGAGGTCAGGGTCCGCCATCTGGGCGGTGACCGGTTCGCCGTCGACATCCGGGAGCACACCGTGCTGGTGGACCAGCCGGTCGGGGCGGGTGGGACCGACAGCGCGCCGACGCCGACCGAGCTGTTCGTGGCCGGCCTGGCCAGTTGCGTCGCCTTCTACGCGCGCCGGTACGCCGCCCGGCATCAGTTCTCGGCCGACGGCCTGCAGGTCGCGGCGAGCTACGAGATCGGCGGCCGACCCGCCCGCGTCAGCCGGATCGCCATCGTCGTGACGCCGCCGGCGGCGCTGCCCCCCGAACGCCGGGACGCGTTCCTGGCGGTCGCCTCGCACTGCACTGTGCACAACACGCTCGTCCAACCGCCGACGATCGACATCACGCTGGCCCCGGACCCCGTCGCGGTCGTCGGGGACTGAGCAACCCGACCAACCCCCATCGCCGTAGGGCCAGCGGCATCAGCTCAGCAGCACGGGAAGGCTGCGGGCAGCGGTGTACAGGCCGACGGCGACAATGAGCCCGGCGAAAGCGATCTGCAGGCTCTGCGGTCGAACCCGGCGCACGATCCGAGCCCCCAGCAGGCTGCCGATGACGGCGGCCCCGGTGAACACGGCGATAACGGACCAGTCGATCTCGAGGCCGGAACCGGCGCGGGCCACCAGGGACGTGGCGCTGTTGAGCGCGATGACCAGCAACGACGTGCCCACGGCGACCGGCATCGGAAAGTCCAGGGCCAGCACCAGCGCCGGCACCACCAGGAACCCGCCCCCCACCCCGAAGAACCCGGTCATCAGCCCGACCGCCAGCGCGGCCACGACCACCTTGGCCGCCCGGGGGCAGGCGCAGACGAACCGGGGTGTGAACGAGACGATCGGGACGTCGAACGGGACGGCCTCGGCCATGCCCGGGCCGCCGCGGCCGGCCGGCACCCGGCGGCGGGCGAGCATGATGGCCGCCACGGCCAGCATTAGCACGGAGAATCCGGCCAGCAGCACATCCGGGGGGACCGCGAGCGAGAGCCGGCTCCCGGCGACCGCGCCCACTGCGCCCACCAGTCCGAACACCACGCCTTTCGACATCCGGACGTGCCCGTCCCGGTGGTGGGCCAGCATTCCGACCACGGCGGTGACGCCGACGATGATCAGTGAGCCCGTCGTCGCCGCGCGTGGGTCCATCCCGACCAGGTACACCAGGGCCGGCACGGTGAGGATCGATCCGCCGCCGCCGAGCGCACCCAGGCTCAGGCCGATCAGCGCCCCGGCCAGGATCGCGACGATCAGCACCATGATCAGAACCCGCTCACGCACCGACGATGACGGGCAGGCCGGTGGCCGCCGCGTTGCTGTAGTCGTCGTCGACGGCGACCACCCGGTGCCCCCGGGCCAGCAGGATCGATGCGGCGATCGAGGCCCGGTAGCCGGCCGCGCAATGCACCCACAGCTCCCCGGCGGGAATCTCGTCGGCCCGAACCAGCAGCTCGTGCAGCGGGATGTGCCACGCACCGTCGATGCGCGATGCGGACCGCTCCAGATTGCGCCGCACGTCCAGGACGGTGACGTGGCGGTGGTGCCGGACCTGGGCCAGGTCGGCGAAGGTCGCCCGCTCGACGGTGTCGAGTGGGCCGTCGGTCCACTGTCGCGGCCCACCGGTGGCCGCGGCGGCCGGCCGGTCGATGCCGATCCGGACCATCTCCCGCTGCGCCTGCGCGACCTGGGCGGCGTTCTCGCCGAGCAGGGTCACCGGCGTCCCCCACGGGATCAGCCAACCCAGGTAGGTCGCGAATGACCCGTCGAGTCCGAAATTGAGCGTTCCGGGAGCGTGTCCGGCGGCAAATGCGGTGCGGGTTCGCAGATCGACCAGCCACTCGCCACGTTCCAACCGCTGACGCAACTGGCGGGCGTCGGCGGGCTCCGGCGGGGACAGGTCCGGCGCGCCCGGACCGGCGGTGTTGGCCGGACCCATCTTCGCGTAGTAGGCCGGGAACGCGTCCAGACC
>JBGALY010000023.1:0-92606 GCA_044223435.1 Nakamurella sp. | reverse complement strand
GTCACCCGAGCCCGCTACGAGCCCCGAACCAAGGACTACGTCCAGCGTCACCGTCACCACAAGACTGACCGTGAGATCCGACGACAACTCAAGCGTTACATCGCCCGTGAACTGTTCAAAGTGCTTCAGAGCATTGATGCCCTCACACCACCCACCCCCGCACCAAACAAGATCAACACCGCCGCTTGACAGACATAGAAGCGTCAACTCACCTGACATGTGAACCGTGGGAGGCGAGGACGCGACTTCATCCGCGCGGTCGTCCACAGGCGTCCGCGGTCCCGATCCCCACCACCGACCCCAGCCGACCGGGCCGTCAGGCGACCTTGCGATCCACCCGGTCCGGACCGAACGCCAGCACCCGCGCCGGCGCACCCAGCGCGTGCTCCAGGGTGAGCACCGCGTCCCGGCTGCCGGCCAGTTCCCGCCCCCGGCCGGTGGCCCCGCGCAGCAGTGTCGTGAGCGCGGCCTGGTGGACCAGGTCCCGGGGCGGCCCGACCGGCAGTCGGTCGGTCATCCCGGCCGCCGTCTCGTACGCGCCGACGGCCCGGACGGCCGGCCGCGCCGGATCGTCGATGTCGTCCAGGACGTCCAGATGGGAGACCGCCAGCGCATCGACGCCGCCGATCACCTCGACCGCGTAGCGCAGCGCGACCAGGTCGAGATGCCCGGCCCGCCAACCACCCTGATAGGCGCCGGTGCCGTTGAACGGCTCGGCCACGGCGAGCAGGGCCGGGTCCTCGGTCGGCAGCGGGCCGGCCCCGTGCCGGGTGGTGTAGGCCCGGGTCAGGCCCAGGACCTCGCCCCGCGGCAGCCCGGCCGCGGCCAGCAACGCCTGCGCATTGGCCGGGGTGGTGGTGCTCCACGTGGTGTGCGGGTGGAAGCCCCGCCACTCGTCCAGCAGCACGCCTTGGGCGCCTTCGAAGACCAGCCGGCCCCGGGCCGCGGTCCGGGCCAGGTGGTCCGGACCGGCGATCCGGACGGCCCCGGCGAACGCCTCCAGCAGGTCGGCCATCGTCTCGACCTGGTCGTGCCCGTGGGCGCCACCGGCCAGCAGCGGGGCGTAGAACCGGACCAGGTCAGCGAGCCGGTCCCGGAGCACCCGGCGGTCCAGGCAGTCCCGGACCCGCAGCGCCCGGCCCCGCGCGTCGGACGGCGCCACCAGGTTCTCCACCCGCTGCCCGGCCCGCGCCCCGCGCCGCACAACCAGGTCGTACCAGACGGTCTCGCCGATGCCCAGCCCGGTCGACCCGTGCCGCCCCGCGCCGCGCCGGTCCTCGCGGGTCCGATTCGCGGCCACGTGCACCGGGGTGGTGATCAGGGCGTCGGGGTCGACGGTGACCAGGCCGAGCGGATCGGGCACGCCCAGGGCGGCCAGCTCCTCCGCCTCGCCGGCCAGCCCGATCGGCTCGATCAGGACATGCCGGCTCAGGAACGTCGGCACCCCGGACAGCGTCCCCGAGCCGAACTGCCGGAACGTGTGGTGCCGGCCGTCGGCGAGGACGTTGTGCGCGGCCTGGGCACCGCCGTTGAACCGCACGACTCCCGCGACATCGCCCTGGGCGCACAGGAAGTCGACAGTGGCACCCTTGGCCTCGTCGCCGAACCCGAGGCCGACCACGATCGTGCTGCTGGGTCGGCCGTTCACCGGGCACGCTTGGCTCATCGGACGTCGTCCGCGACGTCCAGGCCGGTGGGCAGCACGCCCCGGGCGACCGCCGGGCGGGCGCCGACGGTGGCCAGCGCCTGGCCCACGGCCGGGCCGTGCGGGCTGCCGATGTCCGCCAGGTCGGCCAGCCCCTCACCGAGGTCGATCGAATCCTCCAGCAGGCCCAGGGTCAGCGCGATCAGCTCGCACACCGCCTCCGGGTCCTCCAGCTTGAGCAGCCGCTCGCCCAGCAGGTCCCGCCAGTGCTGGTTGACCTGCATGTCGTCGTAGTAGGCGGTCTGCCGCGGCAGGATGAAGAACGTCTCCCAGCGCTGCTGGACCTCGCGGTAGATCGCGGCGGTGTCCAGGTCCCGGTCGACCTCGTCGCCGATCACCCGGCGGATGTGCGCGGCCCGCAACGTCCGCTTGTTCATCTCGTCGCCGACGATGAACAGGTAACCTTTGCGGCCGCGCTGGTCCCAGGCGTCGGTCGCGGTGTGCCGGGCCACGAAATACGCGGCCAGCTCGTACGACTCGCTCTTCTGCCCGCCACCCCCGCCCTCCAGGAACAGGGTCCGCAGCTGCTCGTCCATCCGGTTGTCCGACTCGAACTGGCCCACCTGCAGCGGGACCCGATCACAGTCGGCGTCACCGATCGCCCCGAACATGATCTGCGGGTCCTGCACGTATCCCTTGCGCTCCAGCAGGCCGAACAGCTCGGCCAGCCGGCGCTGCATCACCTGCGGCACCACGCCCATCGATCCGGTCACGTCGAACAGCACGACGATCGGGGTCGCGTTCGGGTGATCGGCGCCGTCCCGCGACTCCCGGACACCCACGCCTCGCGGGTCCAGCGCAGGGTCGGCCCGCCACTGGCTGGCCGGCCGGGCCCGCATCCCGGCGCTGTAGGCGAAATCGGCGGTGCCGGTGGCCCGGCGGAAGGTGGCGGCGGCGCGGTAGGCGTTGTCGTCCCAGGCTCCGTGTCCCATGATGGTTTCCTCTCTCGGGGTGCGGTGTCAGACCGCGGTGGCGGGGGTGTTGGGTACTGCGAACGGGCGGAACCGGCGGCGGCCGTAGAGCCGGCCGATCAGCTCGTCGTATTCGTCCAGCAGCGCATCGGCCGACGGACGCATGCGCGGGTTCTCCTGCAGACAACCTCGGGCGTAGGCGATCTGGGCCGGCTCGGCCGGATTCAGCAGCTCGATCATCAGCGTGTGCAGCTGGTGGATGTCGGCCTTGCCGGTGACCGGCCCGCCGGCCGTCGCCTCGGGCGGGTAGCTCGCGGACCCGATACGGCCCGGCAAGGGGGTGCCGGCGGGGGTCGCGAACGACCACCCGGCGAGCACCACGCCATGGCGCTCCGGCTGGATCAGCACGTTGTCGGCGACGATCGCGCCGTGCACCAGGCCGGCCCGGTGGGCACCCGCAACGGCCCGCAGCAGCCGGCGGTACATCCAGGCCCAGTCCCGGCCGTCCAGGCCCTGCGGGTACGCCCGGTGCACGTCGGCCAGGGTCACGAAACCCTCGGACCGGGCCGCGAGCACGTTGACCTGCCGGACCTGGTCGTCGGTCCCGGCGATCGCGCCGATGTCCCGCAACCGCGGGTAGTACGGCCGGAGCCATTCGTGGGTCGACGTCAGCTCGGCGAGTGCCCGGTAGGCGGCCCGTTCGTTCTCCAGGAACCGGTTGGACGCCGGCCGCCGGGCGATCTTGAGCACCCCGTCGGAGCCTCGATACACAGCCGCGACGCTGCCCTGGGCGAGCAGCTCGCCCACCGGGTAGGCGTCGAGCCGGCCGATGACCATCGGCGCGGTCCGGTCGGGACCGTCGGCCCACTCCCGGTACAGCTCCTCCAGCCGCAGGAACGCGGCCGGATCACCGGCCCGGTCGGGGTGCAGCAGGGCGGCGTAGCGCCGGTACGTCCGCTTGGCCGCCCGCACGCTCGCCGGCCCCTGGGCCCGGGGACCGAACAGGTCCTGGGGTTCGTGCGCCTCGAGCACTGAGGTCCGCGCCTCGCCGGTCGTCGTCATGTTTCTAGTCTGCACGACTAATTGACAAAGCGCAACTCTGCGCTTTTCCACGGCGCGAGCCCGGACCCGGGGGTCGGTGGTCCCGGGTCGTGCATCGGGGCGGCCGTCCCGGCCACACTGCGGGCTGCCAGAGTGGGACCATGCCCCGCATCGCGCTGCTGTCCACGTCCGACACCGACCTGCTCTCGGCCCGGGCCTCCGGGGCCGACTACGCGCTGGCCAATCCGGCGCGGCTGGACGCGGCGGCGGACCTGCCGGCCGTGCTGGGCGGCGCCGATCTGGTCATCGTGCGGATCCTGGGCACCGCCCGGACCTGGCCGGACGGGCTCGACGTGCTGACCGATCGGGGGCTGCCGACCGTCGTGCTCGGGGGCGAGCAGACCCCGGACGCCGAGCTGATGCGGCTGTCCACGGTGCCCATCGGGATTGCCGCGCAGGCCCACGCCTACCTGGCCGAGGGCGGGGCGGACAACCTGCGGCAGCTGCACGCGTTCGCCGGGGACACCGTGCTGCTGACCGGCGCGGGGTTCGACCCGCCGGTCAGCATCCCGCCGTGGGGTTACCTGGAGCGGGACGCACCGGCCCCCGACCGGGACGGCACCCGGAGCCGGGTGGGCATCCTGATCTACCGGGCCCACCACACGTCCGGCAACACCGCGTTCGTGCACGCGCTGGCCGATGCCGTCGACGCCACCGGCGACGCCGTCGCGGTCCCGATGTTCTGTTCCTCGCTGCGAGCCGCCCCGCCCGATCTGCTGCGCGCCCTGGGCGGGCTGGACGCCCTGATCGTCACGGTGCTCGCGGCCGGCGGCACCACGCCGGCCGACGCGTCCGCCGGTGGCGACGACGACGGCTGGGACGTCAGTGAACTCGCCGCGCTGGACATCCCGATCCTGCAGGGCCTGTGCCTGACGTGGTCGCGGGCGGCCTGGGCGGCGACGGACGACGGCCTGTCCCCGCTGGACGTGGCCACCCAGGTCGCGGTGCCCGAGTTCGACGGCCGCATCATCACGGTGCCGTTCTCGTTCAAGGAGACCGACCCGGCCGACGCGGCCGGGCTGCCCCGCTACGTCGCCGACCCGGAACGCTGTGCCCGGGTGGCGGCCATCGCCGCCGCGCACGCCCGGCTGCGACACACGGCACCGGCCGATCGCCGGATCGGCCTGGTGCTGTCGGCATACCCGACCAAGCACTCGCGGATCGGCAATGCCGTCGGCCTGGACACCCCGGTGTCGGCGGTCCGGCTGCTCCGGGCGATGCGGCACGCCGGCTACGACATCGGTTCCGCGCTACCCGGTCTCGACACGGTCGAGGCGGCGCCCGGAGAGGCTCCGGACACCACCGCCGGCAATGCGCTGATCCACGGGCTGATCGACGCCGGCGGGCAGGACGAGGAATGGCTGACCGCCGAGCAACTCGCCGGGCAGCCGGTGCGCATCCCGGCCGCGCAGTACCGGCAGTGGTTCGCCGATCTGCCGGCCGACCTGCAGGAGGCCGTCACCAGGACATGGGGGCCCGCGCCGGGCGAGTTGTTCGTCGACCGTTCCCGCGATCCCGAGGGCGAGATCGTGCTCGCCACACTGCAATCGGGCAACGTCGTGATCCTGGTCCAGCCGCCGCGCGGGTTCGGCGAGAATCCGATCGCCATCTATCACGACCCCGATCTACCACCCTCGCACCACTACCTGGCCTGTTATCGCTGGCTGGAACGGGGCTTCGGCGCGCATGCCCTGGTGCATCTGGGCAAGCACGGCAACCTGGAATGGCTGCCGGGCAAGAACGTCGGGATGTCCGCCGGCTGCGGCACCGACGCGGCCCTGGGGTCGGTACCGCTCATCTACCCGTTCCTGGTCAACGACCCGGGCGAGGGCACCCAAGCCAAGCGGCGGGCGCACGCGGTCATCGTCGATCACCTGATCCCACCGATGGCCCGGGCCGAGTCCTACGGCGACATCGCCCGGCTGGAGCAGCTGCTCGACGAGCACGCCACCATCGCGGCGATGGACCCGGCCAAGCTGCCGGCCGTCCGGGCCCAGATCTGGACCCTCGTCCGAGCGGCCAAGATGGACCACGACCTGGGCCTGACCGGTGCCGACCGGCCCGAGGGCGACGACTTCGACGATTTCATCCTGCACGTCGACGGGTGGCTGTGCGAGATCAAGGACGCCCAGATCCGCGACGGCCTGCACGTGCTCGGCCAGGCCCCGACCGGAGCTGCTCGGGTCGACATGCTGCTCGCCATGCTCCGGGCGGCCCAGGTGTGGGGCGGGCGGGCCAACGCGCTGCCCGGCCTGCGGTCCGCGCTGGGCCTGAAGGACGATGCCGACCTGGCCAGCGTCGACGCGACCGAGCAGCAGGCCCGCGCGCTGGTGCAGGCCTGCGAGAGCGCCGGTTGGGCGGTCGACGCGGTGCCGACGCTGGTCGAGAACCAGCTTGGGCAACCCGATCCGGGGGTCATCGCGGTCCTGGAGTTCGCTGCCGCCGAGGTGGTGCCGCGGTTGGCCGCCACCACGAACGAGCTGGACTCGGTGCTGCACGCCCTGGACGGTGGATTCGTCACGGCCGGCCCGTCCGGCTCCCCGCTGCGCGGCCTGATCAACGTCCTGCCGACCGGACGCAACTTCTATAGCGTTGACCCCAAAGCGGTGCCCTCCCGGCTGGCCTACGAGACGGGCAGTGCCATGGCCGATTCGCTGATCGCCCGGTACCGGACCGACACCGGCGAGTACCCGCGCTCGGTCGGATTGTCGGTGTGGGGAACGTCGGCGATGCGGACGGCCGGCGACGACGTCGCCGAGGTGCTGGCGCTGATCGGGGTCACCCCGGTGTGGGACCCGGCATCCCGACGGATCAGCGACCTGCAGGTGATTCCGGTGGCCGACCTGGGCCGCCCCCGGATCGACGTCACCGTCCGGATCTCCGGCTTCTTCCGGGACGCGTTCCCGCACGTGGTGACCATGCTGGACGACGCGATGCGGCTGGTCGCGGCGCTGGACGAGCCGGGTGAGCTGAACTACGTCCGCGCCCACGCCCAGGCCGATCTGGCCGAGCACGGGGACGAGCGACGGGCCACCACGCGGATCTTCGGGTCGGCGCCGGGCGCCTACGGGGCCGGCCTGTTGCCGCTGTTGGAGTCCGGGAACTGGCGCGACGACGCGGATCTCGCCCAGGTCTACACCGCGTGGGGTGGCTTCGCCTACGGCCGCGGGCTGGACGGGGTTCCGGCCACACCGGACATGCAGGCCAACTACCGGCGGATCGCCGTGGCGGCCAAGAACACCGACACTCGCGAGCACGACATCGCCGACTCCGACGACTACTTCCAGTACCACGGCGGCATGATCGCCACGGTACGCGCGCTGACCGGACAGGCGCCCGTCGCCTACATCGGCGATTCCACCAACCCCGATGCGGTGCGCACCCGATCGCTGACCGAGGAGACGGCCCGGGTGTTCCGGGCCCGGGTGGTGAACCCGCGCTGGATCGCCGCGATGCGCCGGCACGGCTACAAGGGCGCGTTCGAGCTGGCCGCCACCGTCGACTACCTGTTCGGGTACGACGCGACCGCCGGCGTCGTCACCGACTGGATGTACGAGTCGCTGGCCCGCACCTACGCCCTGGACGAGCAGAACCAGGCGTTCCTGCGGCACGCCAACCCGTGGGCGCTGCGCGGCATCGTGGAGAAGCTGACCGAGGCGGCCGACCGCGGCCTGTGGGCCGAGCCCGACCCCGACCTGCTCGCCGAGCTGGCCCAGGTCTACCTCGACGTCGAGGGCGACCTCGAGGACGACTGACCGGCGGGCGAGCCCCTCACCGCGCGGATCAGCTACCTCAACCGGCCGAACCCGTCGACTTCCGTCCCATCCGTCACATTGGCGGTTGCTTGATCCGAGCAGTTGTCCACCGTCATTCATGTGGATGCCTGCGCGGATGAAACCGCCAACTCGCGTCCCATCCCGCACATTGGGGGTGATTTGATCCGCGCGGGCAGGGGGGCCGGGTCAGAAGGTCTGCTGGATGGCGGTGGCGACCTTGCCGACGTCGTCGTTGGCGGCGAAGACGCCCTGGATGTCGGCGAAGACGCTATTGGTCGAGATGATCGCGAAGGCGAGCCGGCGGCCGGAGGCGGCGTCGATGTATCCGCCGAGCGACTTGGAGCCCAGGCGCAGCCGGTTGTTGAACAGGTCGCCGGAGCCGAGGGTTCCGGTCTTGGCGAAGACCTTCCCGGCGGCCGGGCCGTCCGGTTGCACCATCGTCAGCGAGCCGTCCACGCCCAGGATGGGCAGCACGGCCCGCCACTGCTCGGCGTCGGGCCGCGAGGCCATGATGATCTGCAGGTCGGCCTGGTTGGCCGCGGTGATCAGGTTGCCGGGCAGCCCGGATCCGTCGATCAGCGTCGCGCCCTTGGTGTCCAGCCCCGCCGCCGACCAGATCTCGGCGGCCTTGGCCAGTCCGTCGCCACACGAGGTGCTGCCGGCCGCGACCGCCAGGCGGCAGACGAGCGTCTCCGCCCCCAGGTTGTAACTGATCTTCATGACGTACTCGGCCTCCTCGCGCAGCGGCAGCGAGGTCAACTGCGCGACGGCCGGCAGACCGGACACCGCCGACTGATCCGGCAGCGCGGCCTCCGGGTTCACGGCGACCGGGTCGGCGGTCACCGTGACGCCCGCTCGGCCCAACGCCTCGATGAACGCGGTGCGGGCGAACCGGGCCGGGTCGTCGAACGCGTAGGTGTTGAC
Source organism: Nakamurella sp. (assembly GCA_044223435.1). GTDB lineage: Bacteria > Actinomycetota > Actinomycetes > Mycobacteriales > Nakamurellaceae > Nakamurella. The sequence continues at coordinate 84,189 of JBGALY010000023.1, read as the reverse complement.
GACCGGCGCGCTGTCCGCCGCGATCGTCCCGGTCAGCACGACACTGCCGAACTGCGGTGATGCGACCTTGATCTCGGTCTTGCCACCGGCGGCCACCGTCTGCACCTGGCTGGTCACCGTCCACGGCGCGACTGCCGGCCGCAGGTCGCTGGTGGCGGACTGGCCGACCTGGCCCGGCGTCGTGGTGAAGTCGATGACGTTCTGGTTGATGATGATCGGCGTCACCGGGCCGTTCTCCAGGTGGTGCGCCGCCCAGAGCCGGTCGTCGACGATCACGTCACCGGAGACCGAGTTCACCCCGGCCGATTTCACCTGAGCGGCGAGATCGTCCAGACCGGCCAGCGGATCCTCGGTCGTCAGGGTGGCGCCCGGGATCGCGTTCGCGTCGTTGTGGTCGAGATTGGTGTAGTCGACGGTGCCGTCGGGTTTGGTCCGCCCGCCCATCGTCAGGTCACCCTGGCCGACCAGGATCAGGTCACCGGCCAGCGTGCCGTCGGTGATCTCTCCGGTTCGCCGGACCGGGGTGACCAGTGTGGAGTCGGGTCCGAACTGCTGCCAGGCCGCGCCGGTGCTGTAGGTCTTCACCACCGAGCCGGGCTCGAACAGGGTGCGGTCGTTCAGCGCGACCAGCGACTCTCCCGTCCGCAGGTCCTTGACCGCAATCGCCCACTGGCCCTGCGCGTAGGCGGGGTCGTTCATCACAGCCAGCGCGGACGCGTCCAACCCCGGGACCGGCACGGCCGCGGAGCCCGAGACCGGACCGGCCGAGCCCGATCCGGCCGCAGCGGTCACCGGGCCGGACCCCGTCGTCCCGGATCCCTGCGCCGAGCCGCCGGTGCAGGCCGTGGTCGCCGCCAGGACGACCGCCAGCAGCAGGGCACCCGCCGGCACCGAACCCGTTCTCTTCACGGCTGGCCCACTTCCGCGTCACGGTCGGGGGCGGCGGTCGTCCCCCGCGTCCACCATGACCGACAGCGGCGATCGAACCAATAGACCTAGGTCTACAAACTGCGCAGTCCGCCGCCGGCCGCTCCGGCCCCCGATACGATCGGGCCCGACGAGGGGGTCCCATGGACGTGACGATCGAGACTTTCGCCGATCCGGCCGACCGGCTGGCCGCGTTGACCGGCATCATCGCCGGCCCGGACGGGCACGTCTGGTTCACCTCCCCGGGCACCGACCGGATCGGCCGGATCGACCCCGTGACGGGCGCGATCGAGACGTTCGTCGATCCGGCCGGCGAGTTGCGGGGCCCCGCGAACATCATCCCCGGAGCCGACGGCAGGCTCTGGTTCACCTGTCCCGGAACCGATCTCGTCGGCCGGATCGACCCGGCCGCCGCCGATCCGCAGGTCACGCTGACCGCGATCACCGCGCCCGGCCTGCGCAACCCGGTGGCCATCAAGTCGGCCGGCGACGGCCGCATCTGGATGAGCCTGCGGGCCGCGAACACGCTGGCCGCCATCGACCCGCTCGCCGAAGATCCGGGCGCGTCGATGCTTCTGGTCAGCCACCCGGCGATCGACCTGCCCGCGGCGATCTTCCCGGCCGCGGACGGCCGGCTGTGGTTCACCAACACCGGCCGCCCGGCCATCGGCTCGCTCGACCCGACGGCCGGCGACCCGGCGAGCACCGTCACGGTCTTCGCCCCACCGGGCCGACCGGCGCTGCGGGCCTGGACGCAGGATGGGGCCGGCCGGCTCTGGATCTCCACCCGGAATCCCGGTGGCATCGGCCGGTTCGATCCCGTCGACCCACTCGGCAGCTGGCGGCACGTCACCGGACCGGACTTCGCCGCCCCCGATGGCAACGCGCTCGGTGCCGACGGTGCCGTCTGGGTCGTGGACAGCGAGCGGAACGCTCTCCTGCGCATCGATCCCGAGACCGGCGACGCCGAGACCATTCTGGATCCGGCGATCGGCGCGCCGTTCGATCTGAAACCCGGCCCCGGGCGGACGCTCTGGTTCACCAATCGGGGCGCCCCGACGATCGGCCGGGTCCGGCTCGGCTGACTTCAACCGGCCGACGCAGCGATGATCGCCCGCAGGGTCGGCTCCGGTGCCTCGAGCTGCGGCTGGTGGCCGGCGGCCGGGATCAGCTCGAACCGGGCGCCGGGGATCGCGGCGGCGTACGCCTGCCCATAGCCCGGGTCGACGATGCCGTCGCTGACGCCCCAGAGCACCAGGGTCGGGACGGTGATGCCGGCGAGCCGGCCGGCCAGGGTCGGGTCGACGGGCGACCCGGCGGTGTACGCGCCCAGCGCGACGCCGTCCGCGGCCATGGCCGCCTGCGCCTCCGGCGGGAGCGTCGCCGGGTCGATCCGGAACCGGTCCGCATCATGGAAGGCCAGGTCGGTGATCTCGTCCCGGGTCAGGCTCGGCACGTCCGCCACCGGATGCCCGGGGACGTCGATACCGATCGCGTCGATCAGCACCAGCGTGCGGATCCGCTCCGGGGCGAGCAGGGCCAGCTCCGCCGCGATCCATCCGCCGAGCGAACTGCCGACCACGGTCACCCCGGCGAGGTCGAGTTCGTCCAACACCGCCGCGTACAGGGCCGCCAGGCCGGGGACGTCGGTCGTCCCGTCGTAAAATGGTGTGCCGGAGAACCCGGGATGCACCGGTGTGATGACCCGCCGCCCGCTCGCGACCAGCAGGTCGGCGAACCCGGCGACCGATATCGGTCCGGCCCCGCCGTGCAGCAGCAGGACCACCGGACCCACACCGGCATCGGTCACGGTGAGTTCATCCAGGACGGACGGCAACGTGTCGGTCAAGGGACATCCGTTCATGAGGGTTGTTTCCGGGCAAACTATCCCGCCGGCCCTCGCCCGCGAGGGTGAACCTTGGCCGTAACCCAGAGTCATCCAGGATGATCAGCCCGTCGCGGTGACATCGACCTCGGCCAGCGCCCGCACCAGGAAGGTCAGCTCCGGGATCTCGGCCGCCCGGTCGAGAACGTCGCGCAGCACCTCGTCGTGCACCGGGCGAACCTCGTCCAGCAACGCCCGGCCCGCCGCGGTCAACTCGGTGTAGATGCCCCGGCGATCATCGGCGCAGACGATCCGGGTGAGCAGACCTCGGTCCTCGAGACGGTTCACCAGCCTGGTGGTGGCCGACGCGGACAGGGCAGCGGCCCGGGCGAGTTGTTGCATCCGCATGTGCCAGCCGTCCTGCCGGCTCAACGCGTCCAGCACGGTGTATTCGACCACCGAGATCCCGGCCGCACCGGTGAGGGCGCGTTCCAACCGGTTCTCGATCATCCCGTGCAATGACGCCAGGGTGCGCCAGCCCTGGGCGCGGACCTGGACGGCGTCGTCGCCGATGCCCATGGGGATCCACCTCACACAAGTAGTTGCTTGCGCGCTCTATCGGCGCATGCAATAGTCGATGCCACGCGTTTGCAACTACCAGCGTACGCGCCCCATTCGTTCCAGCGAAAGAAGACAGGAATGCCAGCGGGACTCATCGCCCTTGCGCTCGGCGGATTCGGGATCGGCCTGACCGAGTTCAACATCATGGGCCTGCTGCCCGAGGTGGCCGCCGACTTCGGCGTCACCGAGGCCGCGGCCGGCGCTCTGATCACCGGATACGCGTTGGCCGTCATCGTCGGCGCGCTCGGCCTCACCGCGGCCACGACGCGGCTACCCCGCAAGCGGGTGCTGCTCGGACTGCTCGTGCTATTCATTGTCGGCAACGCGGTCAGCGCCGCCGCTCCCACCTACGAGGTGATGATGGCCGGCCGGATCATTGCGGCCCTGTGCCACGGCGCCTTCTTCGGCATCGGCTCGGTCGTCGCCGCCGGCCTCGTCGCGCCCGAACGCAAGGCGGCCGCGGTCGCGATCATGTTCACCGGCCTGACCACGGCGAATGTGCTGGGGGTGCCCCTGGGCACGTTCATCGGCCAGCAGCTCGGCTGGCGGGCCACGTTCTGGGTGATCACCGCCATCGGCGTCGTCGCGTTGCTGGGGGTCATGGCGCTGGTCCCGGCGGACCGAGGCCGCCGCGAGAGCACCCGGCTCCGTGACGAGCTGACGGCCTTCCGGGACCGGCAGGTCTGGCTGTCCATGGCCGTCACCGTGCTGGGCTTCGGCGGCATGTTCGGCGCCTTCACCTATATCGCCTACACGCTGACCGAGGTCAGCGGATTCGCCACGAGCACCGTGCCGTGGTTGCTGGTGCTCTTCGGGACCGGCCTGCTGATCGGCAACGTCGTGGGCGGGCGGTTCGCCGACCGCGCCCTCGACCGGAGCCTGCTGATCATCCTGGGCGCCCTGGCGGTGGTGTTGGTCGCGTTCGCACTGGCCGCACCGAACCCGGTCGCAACCGCCGTGCTCATCTTCCTGATGGGCGGCTTCGGCTTTGCCACCGTGCCCGGCCTGCAGACCCGGGTGATGACCTACGCGGCGCACGCGCCGTCCCTCGCCTCGGCCGGCAATATCGCCGCCTTCAATCTGGGCAACGCGCTCGGCGCCTGGCTCGGTGGCGTCACCATCAGCGCCGGGCTGGGCTACACCTCGCCGATCTGGGCCGGTGCCGCCCTCACGGTCGGCGCGCTTCTTGTCATGACCGTGGCCACCCGGACCGCTCCTCGGCGGGCGCCGCAGCCCGCTTGAGAACCGTTGCGCCCGAACCGCCCGTACCACCGACCAGGTCGGCTCAGGGTGGGTCGCCGAAGGGAGCGGGATGTCGGGTTCGATGGGCAAGAGATGGTGGGCCGTCCTGGTTCTGCCGGCGATGATGCTCGGGGTCCCGGTGGCCATGGCCACGCCGGCCGCGGCCGCCGTCGGTACGGTGACGGTGGATTCGGATAGCCAGCCGAACGTCGGCGGCGACGGGGTGGAGACGGTCACCGCCGAGTGTCCGGCGAACGCCGCGTTGATCGGCGCGGGCTGGAGCACCAACGCGCGGGTGATCGCGGACGAGGTGGTGCCCGACGTCACCGCCAAAACGGTCCGGGTCGAGGGCTGGATACCCGACGGCGGGGCGGCTTTCGCCAACTGGAGCGTGACCGCCAAGGCAATCTGCGCTACCGGGGTCACGGGCGCGGTCCGCGCCCAGGGGGTGTCCGGGTATGACGACTCCTCGCCCAAGAACGCAGTCGCCACCTGCCCGTTCGGCAAGAAGGTGGTCGGAATCGGTTATCAGATCGGCACCTTCGCACCCGGCCAGGTGCACGTGACATCGGTGGTGCCGACGGCCGACCGGGTCACGGTGACTGCGTACGAGGACGACAACGGCGCCGCTGACGCCGCTGGCAACAACGTCGAGTGGGACGTCACGGCCTACGCGGTCTGCGCCACCGAACCCCTCGGCCTCGAGCGGGTACCGAGCCCGTCGCCGGCCCAGGGCACCGACCATACGACCTGCCCGACCGGCAAGAAGGTGCTCGGCGCCGCTCCCTCGTTGACCTCTTCGCTACGGGACGTGAGCATCAGCAGCAGCCATATCAGCGTCTACGCGGGTCAGGAGATCGCCTCCGCCGGCGGGGTCGAAGACCGGTCCGGCGCCACCGGGGCGTGGTCGATGTCGACGACGGCGATCTGCGCATTCGCCTGATGTCACCGGGGGGCGGATCGACGCCGGCCCGGATCAGCCGGGGAGCGGGCGCAGCAGGTAGGTGTCCATGATCCAGCCATGCTGCGCCCGCAGATCGGCGCGGACCGCCGCGATGTCGTCGATGACGTCGTCCAGCGGTCCGCGCCGCAGGGTCTCCCGAGGATCGCCGAGGTAGGCGCCCCACAGGATCTCCAGGCCCCGCCCGGTGTACGCGCGGCACTCCAGGGCCCCGTCCAGCATGACCACGACGGTCGGCACCGGTCCGTCGATCGCCTCGGCGAGCCGGCGCCCGGTGGTGATCAACAACGGCTCGCCGATGCCGTGCAGTACCACCCCGTGCGCGGCGGCCAGTGCCTGCACCGCGCTGATCCCCGGAGTCACCCGGACCTGCAGGAGCAGCCTGCCGCGGCTCCGGATGCCGTCCACGACCCGGATGGTGCTGTCGTACAGCGCCGGATCGCCCCAGACCAGGATCCCGGCGGTACCGTCCGGCGCGACCCGGTCGAGCAGGGCCTGCTCGTAGGCCAGCACCCGCCGGTCGTGCCAGTCGACCACCGCCCCCGGATAGTCGGCGCTGCTCCGGTCCCGCCGCGGGTCGGCCACCTCGACCACCGTGTGGCCCGGGCGGCCGTACCGGCGCAGGATCTCGGTCCGCCGATCGACCAGGTCCCGGGTCATCTCACCCTTCTCGACCAGCAGCACCACATCGACCCGAGCCAACGCGGCGACCGCCTGCAGGGTCAGCTGCTCGGGGTCGCCCATGCCGATGCCGATGATCTCCAGGGTGCGCACCCGGCGATTGTGCCGCCCGCCACCGCGACGACCCGGGCCGGTGGGGTTGTCGCGATGGGATCATGGTCCGGTGCCGACCACCCGACCGACGCTGGGCCGATGGGTCCTGCTGCTCGCGGTCATCGCCGGGGTCCTCGGCATGCACGTGCTCACCGCCGGCGACGGCCCCGGGCACGACATGCTGCCGACCCCCGCGCCGGCGGCCGACCACGACGGACACCTCGGGATGGCCCAGCCGGCCGCGGAGTCGTCCCTCCGGTCGATGCCGGAGCCGTCCCTGATCGAGCCTCACCGCCGGCGACGGCCCCGGGCACGACATGCTGCCGACCCCCGCGCCGGCGGCCGACCACGACGGACACCTCGGGATGGCCCAGCCGGCCGCGGAGTCGTCCCTCCGGTCGATGCCGGAGCCGTCCCTGATCGAGCCACTGGCGGCCCCGCAGCCGTCCGGGTTCGAGCACGGGGACATGGCCGGCTGCGTCCTGTTCCTGGTGATCGGCGGGGCGGCGCTGCTGCTGCTCGCGCTGGCCCGGCCGGCCGCGGGCGCCGGGGACCACGACCGCCGCGCGGGCGGCGGGCGGCTGGGCCTGCGCCGCCGCGGGCCACCTGACCGATGGCCCCGCATCGCGCTGAGTGTGATCCGGGTATAGGCGACCGGAGTCGCGTTCCGACCGGAACGCGGCCTCCGCCTGCCCATTCCGCACTCTTCGCAGGAGACCACCCATGTTCAAGCGTGTTCCGGGCGCGATCGTCGCGCTCACTCTCGGCCTGACCCTCGCCGCCTGTGGCGGCGGTACCCACTCCGATGCCGGCAGTTCCTCGGCCGGCACACCGTCGAGCTTCCCCACCGCAACCAGCCCTCCCACCGGCACCGGTACGGCCGACGCCGACGCCGACGCCGACGGCCAGGAGCACAACGCCGCCGACGTCATGTTCGCGACGATGATGATCTCGCACCACCAGGGCGCCATCGAGATGTCCGACCTGGCCCTGACCCGGGCGGTGACCCCGCAGGTCAAGGACCTGGCGGGGCGGATCAAGGCGGCGCAGGGACCCGAGATCGAGCAGATGCAGGGCTGGCTCGCCGCCTGGGCCGCCGCCATGCCCATGGCCGGGACCATGCCCATGACCGGCACCGAGACCACCGACTCCATCGACACCGACTCGGACATGGGTCATGGCATGGACCACGGCGCCCCGGCGTCGACGGACGCGTCCGCCCCACCCGCGACCAGCGGCGCCACGGGCGACGCGGACGACACGGGCACGGGCACGGGCACGGGCACGGGCACGATGATGTCGATGAGCGAGTCCGACATGGCCGCGCTGGCGGCGGCGACCGGCGTCGAGTTCGACCGGTTGTTTCTTGCGCAGATGATCGCGCACCACCAGGGCGCGATCGACATAGCCGCCGTCGAGACCGCGCAGGGGCGCAACCCGCAGGCCCTGGCCCTGGCCCTGGCGATCGCCGGCGGCCAGGCGGCGGAGATCACCGAGATGCAGCAGCTGCTGGCCGGCCTGTAGGAATCCGCCGTGGCCGGACGGGGTCGGCAGCCGGCCACGTCCAGCCACGGCCCGCCGTAGGCTCTGCCCATGGAGCGACCACCGGTGCTCGGCCCGACGGTCGACGGCCAGACCCGCTGCGTGCACTACCACGGCCCGACGGACGTCATCGCGATCAAGTTCGCGTGCTGCGGCGCCTACTACCCCTGCATCGAATGCCACCGGGAGACCGCCGGTCACCCGGTGCGGACCTGGCCGGCCGATCGGCTCGCCGAGAAGGCGATCCTGTGCGGGGTCTGCGGCACCGAGCTGCCGATCGCGACCTACCAGTCGGTGACCGCCTGCCCGCAGTGCGCCGCGCGGTTCAACGAGCGCTGCCGGGTGCACTGGCCGCTGTACTTCGCGAGCGGGACCGGCGCCGGGTCGCCGGCCTAACCGATCAGGTCGAGCAACCGGTCCAGGTCCAGGTGCTCCTGCACCGCGTCGGCGAGCCGGTCCAGCATCGACTCCCGGCGCGCCCGGAATCCCGGGGCCGCCGGGTCGGCCCGGAAGCCGGTGGTCGTCGCCAGCCAGGCCCGCCGGAAGGCATCGTTCTCGAACGCGCCGTGCCACATCGTGCCCCAGACCGAGCCGGCCCGGGCGCCGCCCGGGAAACGCTCCACCTGCGGATCGACATCCGCGACGCCGTGGTGGATCTCGTAGCCGAGCACTTCGTGCCCGGACCACGACCCGCGCGGTGTGGCCAGCACCTTGGCGGCCGCGAACGTCACCGCGACCGGCAGCAGGCCCAGCCCCTGCACCACGCCGTCACCGGACTCGATCCGATCGTCGATGGTCCGGCCCAGCATCTGAAAACCGCCGCAGATGCCCAGCACCGGCACGCCCCGGGCCGCGGCGGCCCGCACCGCGTCGGCGAGCCCGGTGGCCCGCAGCCACGCCAGGTCGGACACGGTGGCCCGGGAACCCGGCAGCACCACCAGGTCGGCCGACCGCACCGTCACCGGGTCGCTCGTCATCGTCACCTCGACGCCCGGTTCGCAGGCCAGCGCGTCGAGGTCGGTGGCGTTCGACAGCCGCGGGAACCGGAGCGCCGCGACCCGCAACCGCGGTCCGGCGGCCGCCCGCGCCGCCCCCCACCGCCCGACCTGCAGGGTGTCCTCGCCGTCCAACCACACGTCCTCGAGCCAGGGCAGCACGCCCAGCACCGGCACCCCGGTCAGCTCGGCGATCCGGTCCAGCCCCGGCCGCAGCAGTCCGACGTCGCCGCGGAACTTGTTGATCACCAGACCCTTGATCAGGGCCCGGTCGGCGTCGTCCAGCAGTGCCACCGTCCCGTACAGGGACGCGAACACCCCGCCGCGATCGATGTCCCCCACCACCACGACGGGCAGCGAGAACCGCCGGGCCAGGCCCATGTTGACGTAGTCGCCGGCGCGCAGGTTGATCTCGGTGGGCGAGCCGGCGCCCTCGCTGACGACCAGGTCGTACCGGCCCGCCAGCTCCGTGTACGCGGCGAACGCGGCCTGCGCGAGGTGCCGCCGACCCGAGGCGAACTCGCCCGCCTCCAGGGCCCCGGCCGGACGTCCACGGACGACGACGAACGAGCGCCGGTCCGAGCCGGGCTTGAGCAGGACCGGGTTCATGGCCGACTCGGGCACCGCACCCGCGGCCTGCGCCTGCAGGTACTGCGCCCGGCCGATCTCCGTGCCGTCCGGGCAGACCATCGAGTTGTTCGACATGTTCTGCGCCTTGAACGGGGCCACCCGCAGCCCACGGCGGGCCAGCGCCCGGCACAGACCCGCGGTCACCAGCGACTTCCCGGCGTCGGACGAGGTGCCGGCGACGAGCAGCCCGCGCGCGGGGGAATCGGTGAGCACCGCCACACCTTAGGGTTTCACTGCTTCATCCGGTCGTCGCGGGCAACAGGTAGGCATGGGCATGGACCGTCGCATCCTGATCTCCGGGGTCGGCATCGCCGGACCGACGCTGGCGTGGTGGCTGCACCGTTGCGGCTGGCACGTCGCCGTTGTCGAGCGGGCACCGGGCATTCGCACCGCCGGCCAGAACGTCGACATCCGCGGCGCCGCACGCGAAGTGATGCGGCGAATGGGCCTGGACGACGAGCTCGCCGACCGCGGCACCGGCGAAGTCGGCACCCGATTCGTCGACGGGCAGGGCCACACCATCGTGGCGTTCCGCGCAGCCACCTCGGACACCGCCGGGGCGACCGCGGAGCGGGAGATCCTGCGCAGCCAGTTCGCCGAGCTGCTCTTCGAGCGCACCCGCGGGCACGCCGACTACCGGTTCGGCGAGCAGATCGAGCGGATCGATGACGGGCCCGGTGCCGCCACCGTGACCTTCGCCGGCGGTCGCACCGAGCGATTCGACGTCGTCGTGCTGGCCGACGGGGTGAACTCCACGACGCGGGACACCGTGTTCGGGGAGGTGCCGCGACGCCCGCTCGGGGTGAGCATCGCGTACTACTCGATCCCCCGCGACGCCGAGGACGACGACTGGTGGCGCTGGTACAACGCCCCCGGCGGTCGCACCATCAGCCTGCGGCCGGACAACGTCGGCCGGATCCGGGTCATGCTGTCGTACCGGGCCGGTCTCGGCGCGCCGGATCGCCTCGACCTGCTCCGTCGCTTCGCCGATGCCGGCGGCCCGGCGAGCCGGGTACTCCGTGGGCTCGCCGACGCCGACGACCTGTACGGGGAGGCGCTGCAGCAGATCCGGGCGCCGCGCTGGTCGGCCGGGCGGGTGGTGCTGCTCGGGGACGCAGCCTGGTGCGCGACGCCGGTGAGCGGGATGGGCACCACGCTGGCGGTGGTGGGCGCGTACACCTTGGCCGGGGAACTGGCGGCGCACGCCGATCCGCGGGACGCGTTCGCCCGCTACGAGCGGCGGCTCCGCCCCTACGTCGAACGCGCACAGCGGCTGCCACCCGGCACCCCCAAGCTGGCGCACCCGACGTCCACGGCCGGCGTCGGGCTCCTGCGGACCGGTCTGCGACTCGTCGGCGCCCTACCCCCGGCAGTGGCCGGCCGGTTGTTCGCGCCGCCGGCCGACCGTTTCACGCTGCCCGACGTTCCCGAGCCGGCGGCGGTGGACGATTCGCCCGGGTCGGGGACCCCTACAGGGCGTTGAGCACGGACGTCATCTGCTGGACGGTCTTGTCGCCCAGCTCCTCGAACTCCGACTTGAGGAACGGGGTGGTCAGTTTCGCCAGACCGTGGAACTCGATCTGCGCGTGATAGGTGATGGTGCTGCCGGCTTCTGTCGCCTGCACGGAGATCGTGTCGACCGAGGTCGCGGTCTTGTTCTCGCCCTGGAACTTGAGCAGCGCCGCCGTCATCTCGACCAGCCGGTACTCCAGTTCGGTGTCCTTGCCCTTGAATTCGGACACGTTGTGCCAGGTCGAGCCGGCCTGGATCGGCCCGGCGTCGGTGCGGGTGCACGACTTGGTACCCGGATCCCACTGCTCGGCGTTGGCGAAGTCCTTCAGATAGTCGACCACCACCGAAACCGGTTGCCGTACCTCAAATGTGCGCTCGACGTCGATCATGTTGGCCCTCCGGCGCGCTCGCTGTTCCTTGTCCTCCGGTGCCCTGCCGCTCGGCCGGCCAAACCGCCGGTCTCATCCGACCGGCCGGCCGAACCATCGGGACAGGGCCGGCGGCAGTCCCGTCGCGCCGGCACCGGCCCACACCACGTGACCGTCCGGTCGCAGCAACACCGCCGGGTGCTCGGGTGCGTCGGGCCCGAGATCGGCGGCGCAGACGTGGTCGACCCGGTCGCCCCATCCGTCCACCGACAGCTCACCGCTCCGATCCAGCAGCAACCCCCGACCGGCATGCATCAACCCGTACAGGTGCCCGTCGCCCACCGGCAGGTCCCGCAGCCGGCGGCCGAGCAGGCCGGACCCGCCTCCGCCGTCGTCCGGGCAGTCGTACCGGATGTCGATGCCGACGACCTGGCCGATCAGGTAACGGTTCACCTCATCGAAGCCCATCAGTTCGGTCAGCAGCCGGCGCACCGCCTGCGGGCCGGGATCGGTGTCCAGCAGCAGCATCTGGGCGCGGGTGTTGTCCAGCACGGCGGCTGCCACCGGGCGGCGCTCGGACTCGTAGGTGTCCGGCAACCCGGCTGGCGCCCACCCGGCGATCTCGGCCGCCAGCTTCCATCCGAGATTGAAGGCGTCCTGGATCCCCAGGTTCAGCCCCTGACCGCCGACCGGCGGGTGCACGTGCGCCGCGTCGCCGGCCAGCAGCACCCGGCCGACCCGGTAGCGGTCGGCCAACCGGGTCGCATCGCCGAACCGGGACAGCCAACGCGGCGAGTGCACGCCGAAGTCGGTGCCGGCCACCGTCCGCAGCTGCGCGCGGAACTCCTCCAGGGTCGGTGGCACCGAACGGTTCGCGGTCACTGCGGCAGCCGGCACCACCACCCGGAAGTACCCGTCGCCGAGCGGCCCCAGCCCGAATCGCAGCTGGGTCCGCCGCACCCGGGAGGTGACCGCCGCGACGGTCTCGGGGTCCGCGGTGACCGCCAGCTCGCCGAGCAGCGTCTCCACCCGGGTCGGCTCGCCGGGGAACCCGACGCCGAGCAGCCGGCGCATCGTGCTCCGACCCCCGTCGCAGCCGACGACGAACCGGGCCCGCAGTGGGGATCCGCCCTCGATGGCGACGGTCACCCCGTCCGCGTCCTGGTCCAGGCCGACAACGAAGCAGCCGCGCCGGATCTCCGCGCCGACCTCGGCCGCGCGCTCGGCGAGCAGCCGGTCGACGACGGGCTGCGGGATGCCGAGTACGTACCCGTGGGCGGTGTCCAACCCGCCCGGTCCCGCGGACCCACCCGGCAAGGGCCGGGTGATGCCGGCGAAGAAGCCGCCGGGCGGATAGGTGCGGCCGTGCGCCAGGAACCGCTCGAGCAGGCCGCGCTGGTCGAGCACCTCGATGCTGCGCACGTGCAGCCCCAGCGCCCGGACCACCGGGGTGGGCTCGGGCTCGCGTTCGAGGACGAGCACGTCGACCCCGTGCAGCCGGAGTTCACCGGCCAGCATCAGGCCCGTCGGCCCGGCCCCGACAATGATCACGTCCCGCATCGGCATCTCCTCGAGCTTCCGCGGGTGTGCCTGCGTCGGCGGCACCGATGTCCCGGCCATCGCGAGCCGCTAATCGGCCCGCGGCTCGACCACGAGAACCGGTATCAGCCGGTCCGTCCTGCGCTGGTATTGCGCGTACGTCGGGAACACCTCGACCGCTCGCGCCCACCATTCGTCGCGTTCCGCGCCCTCGAGCTCCCGGGCGTTCCCGTCGATGACGGCCGCGCCGTCCTGCACGCTGACCTCGGGCGACGCCGTGATGTTGTGGTACCAGCCGGGGTGCTCCGGTGCCCCACCCTTGGACGCGACCATCGCGTACCGGCCGCCGTGCTCGACCCGCATCAGCGGAACCTTGCGCAGCTTGCCGCTGCGACGGCCGCGCAGGGTGACCACCACGATGGGAATGCCGGTGTCCCGCAGGGTGTTCGCCTCCCGCCCGGCGGAGCGTTCATACTGCTCGACCTGGTCGCGGACCCACTTCTCGGGGCTGGGCTCGTAGTCACCTTCCAACGGCATGCGGACAGCCTACGGAGGCGGCCGGCGGACCCGCCGCCCAGCGCCGTTCGCCGCGTCCCGGTCGCTCGAACGTCAGCCGCCGAGCAGCCCCGCCATCACCAGCACCGCGCCGGCCAGCAGCACGCCCGGACCCCGCAGGAACCGGCGCACCACGTCCTGCGAGTAGGTGCTGCCGACGACGAAGCTGGCCGCGAACGGTCGCTGGTTGGCCCGGTAGGCGGCCACCAGCAGGGCCAGCAGGGGCACCCAGATCGCCCGCACGGGACCCACGGCGCCGGCCAGCAACGGCGCCGTGGCGATGGCGAACAACCCTCCGGCGCACACCGGCACCCGCATCGCCGCCAGCCGGCTGCCCCACCGATCCAACCCGTACCGGTCGGCCAGCGCGGGTTCCGCCGCGAACCGGCGCACCGTGTCGCAGTACCCGCTGACCGCGCCGATCGCGCTCAGGTAGGCGACAAGGGCCAGCCCGGCCCGTCCGAAGGCGGCCGGCTCCAGCAGGGGTAGCGCCAGGTAGCCGACGGCGACGAGCAGCACCCAGCGGCCGGCCGCCTGCAGGTTGCGCGCGGCCAACCGGCGGCCGACCGCGGCCAGCGCTCCGGTGCCGGCGCCGGAGAGCCGGCGGCCCACCCGGAACGGCTGCCGGCGCAGCTCCGGCCGGAGCAGGATCTCGGACAATGGCGCCAGCGTCTGGTCCGACACCGCCTCGGTCACCGACGCGACCGGTCCCGACCCCGCCGTCATCCGGGCCAGCGGGATGTGCGCGGCGGCGCGGATCGCTGCCCGGGCCAGCACGGTCGCGGCGCCCGCGGCCGTGACCGTCACCACCCACAGCAGCGGCCCCGGTGGCCGGGGCACCGGTATCGGGTTCAGCACCGCCGCCCCGACGAACAGCACCACCGCCACCCATCTGGCGACGACCACCATCGAGCGGTGCGCCGCGGCGGCCTGCCCCAGCACCGCGACCGACCCCGCCATCGCACCCAGGCCCGCAGCCAGCCCGGTGGCCGCCAGCGCACCGGCGCCGCGCAGCCCGGCCAGCGCGGCGACCGCCAGGCCCACCAGAGCGACCACCACGGCGGTCATCCCGATCGCCCGCAGGCTCGGACGGCGCAGCAGCACCCCACGGTCGACCGGGGTGGACAGCACCCACGAGCGGTATTCCGGGCCGACGTTGACCGGACCGGCCGCCACCGCGACGAGGATCACGACCGCCGCGGCGGCCAGTAGCAGGGCGGTCGCCGCCGGCCAGGACAGCGGCGATGCGGCCGGTGCGGGCGCGGCCAGCGCCTGCGTGCCGACGATCGCCGGCACGGTTCCGTACCAGAGCAGCACCATGGCCGTCTCGTACCGGATCCCGCTGCCGGACACCGATCGCCAGCGACGGCCCATCCGCCGCAGGTAGCGCGGGAAGCTGGCCGGATCGGCCGGGTCCGGCGGCAGTGGTCCCGGGACGAGCCGACCCGGGGCGGCCGGCCGGGTCACGTCGCGCCGTCCCGGTCGTCGTCGGGCAGGTCGAAGCCTAGTTCCACCTCGGCGTCGGCGGCCGCGGCCACCAGCGCCGGATCGTGACAGGCCATCAGCACCGCAACACCGGCCCGCTGCTCCGCGGCGATCCGCTCGGCCAGCCATTCGCGGCCGGCCCGGTCCAGGTTCTGCTCCGGTTCGTCCAGCACCAGCAAGCGCCGCGGACGGACGAAACAGGCGGCCAGCCCCAGTCGTCGACGCTGGCCCTGCGACAACGCGTACGGAAACCGTTCGGCCATGTGGGCCAGATCCAGCTCGTCCAGCACGGCGGCGACGATCGGCCCCGGATCGGCATTGCCGTGCCCGCGGGCCATGAACTCCAGGTGCTCCCGGACGGTCAACCCGGGAAAGTCCGCCCCGCCGCCCAGGGCCACGGCGACGGCCGCGCGGACCTGCGGCAACTGCTCGGCGTAGGGTGCGCCCTCGAAGAGCACGACGCCGGCGGTCGGCTCCTCCCAGCCGGCGATGCACTTGAGCAGCGTCGACTTGCCCGAGCCGTTGGGCCCGGTCAACGCGACCACCTCGGCCCGTTCGACGGTGAACGTCACGCCGTCCAGCACGGCCACGTCCCCGTAGGACTTCCCGACCTCCCGGAGGTCGAGCAGCGGTCCGGCCACGGTCATCGGCCCGGCTCCGGAACGAGCTCGGCCGGCGTCTTGTCCGCTCGCAAGCCGCGCCAGCTGGTGGCGCGCAGCCGGCCGTCGGGCGTCCATTCGCCGTACTTGACCTCGCCGACCAGTTCGGGTCGCACCCAGACGGCGCCCGCGGCGTCGGCTCGCGGAATGCTGTCGGCGACCACCGACCGGTCGGTCCGCAGCGGCGCGAGCGCGGTCATCAGCTGGTCGAGAATGGCGTCGGTGAAGCCGGTGCCGACCTTGCCGGCGTACCGGAGCCGGCCGTCCGGGTCGGGCACCGCGAGGACGAGTGAGCCGATCCCGCCCGCCCGGCGGCCGGATCCGGGAATCCAGCCGACAACCACCACCTCGAGGTCGCGGAAGTTCTTGATCTTGATCCAGGAGTGCGACCGCCGTCCCGGCTGGTAGGTCGAGTCGCCGAGTTTGGCGACGATGCCCTCCCACTGCCGATCGGCGCTGTCCTGCAACGCCTCCGGCGCCGGCCCGGGCAGCTGGTCAGGCACCCGGATGACGTCTCCGAGCAGCGGCAGGGCCGTCAGCAGCCGGCGCCGGTCGTCGTAGCGCTTGTCCAGCAGGCCGACTCCGTCCAGCCACAGCACATCGAACAGCCACAGCTGCACGCCCACGTCACGCATCACCCGGGCAACGTCCCGTGGCCGTTGCACGTTCATCCGTCGCTGCATCTCGTGGAAGCTCGTCCGACCGTCCTTCAGCGCCACGATCTCGCCGTCGAGCACCGCGCCGTGGCCGACCAGCAATTCGGCCAGCACCGCGAGCTCGGGATAGGTGTGCGTGACGTCGTTGCCGAGCCGGCTGCGCAGGGTCAGGCCGGCCGGTCCGACGGTCGCGATGGCCCGGATACCGTCCCACTTGCCCTCGAACCGCCACCGGTCACCACCCGATACGTCCGACAGCGTCCCGGCGGTCGCCAGCATGGGGCGGATATCGGTCGGCGGTGACGGGCGTTTCGCGGTCGCGGCCGGCGGCACACCCGCCGGACGGGGATCGGGCCGGGGATCGTCGTAGTGCTTGGGTGCGGCGCTCTGGTCCTTCATCCGGTGCATCAGCCAGTTCTTCCCGCCGGTCCGGATGAGCGCGTAGCGGCCGCGCGCCTTCGCGCCGTGCAGCACGACGATCACCTCGTCCTCGCGCCATTTCTCGGTCGCGTAGGTGCCACGGTCCCAGATGGTGACGGTGCCGCCGCCGTATTCGCCGTGCGGAATCTCCCCGGCGAAGTCGGCGTAGTCCATGGGGTGATCCTCGGTGTGCACGGCCAGGTGGTTGCGGCCGGAGGACTCGGGCACGCCCTTGGGCACGGCCCAGGAGACCAGCACGCCGTCGCGCTCCAGCCGGAAGTCGTAATGCAGGCGCCGGGCGTGATGCTCCTGGATGACGAAGGTGTCGTCGTCCCCGTGCGGCAGCAGGCCCGGTTCCGGTACCGGTTCAGGGGTCCTGGCGGCGGACCGCATCGACCGGTAGGTGTCCAGGGCCCGGTCCGGACGGGTGGCCGCCCGGCGGCCACCCCGGATCTCGGCGCCGTCGTTGTCGCCGGTCTCCAGGCCGGCCATGGGGTCGGGTGCGCGGTCGAGCAGCTGCAGCACCTCGGCGTACTCCAGATGCATCAGCTCGGGATCGGCCAGCTCCTCCCACGTCCGCGGGGCGGCCACCGTCGGGTGCTCGCGGCCGCGCAGCGAGTACGGCGCGATCGTCGTCTTCGATCCGTTGTTCTGCGACCAGTCGATGAAGACCTTGCCCCGCCGCAACGACTTCGCCATCCGCGACACCACCAGGTCGGGCAGGTCGTGCTCGATGGCCTCGGCGATCTCCCGCGCGTAGGCGGACGCGTCGTCCGACGTCAACGAGCCGTCCAGCCAGGAATACAGATGTATCCCCTTCGACCCGCTGGTGACCGGGACCAGCGCGGTGCCGGACATCCGTTCCCGCACCGCCCGAGCCACCACGGCGCAGTCGGCCAACTCGACCCCCGGGCCCGGATCCAGGTCGAACACCAGGCGGTTGGGCCGGGCCGTATCGAAACCGGCTTCGCTGACCTGCGCAGCCGGTTCGTCGGGGCCGACATCGGGGAAAGTCCATTGCGGGACATGCAGTTCCAGCGCCGCGATCTGGCCGAGCCAGACCAGGGTGGCCGGGGAGTCGACGATCGGGTAGTCCTTGGGGCCGTCGGAATGCAGGATCGTCCGGCGCGGCACCCAGGTCGGCGTGCCCTTGGGCAGGTCCTTGTGGAAGAACGGTTGCGTGCTGACCCCGTCGGGCCACCGTTTGCGGGTGACCGGCCGGCCGGCCAGGTGCGGGATCATCACATGGGCCACCTCGGCGAAGTACGTGATGACGTCGGACTTGGTGGTCCCGGTGGCCGGGTACAGCACTTTGCGCAGGTGGGTCAGCGCGATTCGATGCCCGTCCACCTCCACCGTGGCACCGTCCGCCGCCATGCCACCCATCTTTCCGGACCGGAACTTTTCGATCACCAGCATGCCCGCCCGCCGCCGGAGGGTTCATCATGGGCACATGCGATCGATCTGGAAAGGTTCCGTGGCGTTCGGACTGGTCAATGTCCCGGTGAAGTTGTATTCGGCCACCGAAGAGAAGGACGTCCGGTTCCACCAGGTCCACGCGCAGGACGGCGGCCGGATCCGGTACAAGCGGGTCTGCGACATCGACGGCGAGGAGGTGCCGTACGCGGACATCGCCAAGGCGTACGAGAGCGACGACGGCCGCACGGTCATGCTGACCGACGAGGATTTCGCCCAGCTGCCCGCCAGCTCCAGCCGGGAGATCGACGTGGTCAGCTTCGTGCCGGCCGATCAGGTCGATCCGGTGCTGTTCGACAAGACCTACTACCTGGAGCCGGCGTCGACCTCGACCAAGGCCTACGTCCTGCTGCGGCAGACGCTGGAGCAGACCGACCGCATCGCCATCGTCAACTTCGCGCTGCGGCAGAAGACCCGGCTCGCCGCGCTCCGGGTCCGCGACGACGTGCTGGTGATCCAGACCCTGCTCTGGCCGGACGAGGTGCGGGCCGCCGAGTTCGCGTCGCTGGACGAGTCGGTGTCGATCAAACCGGCGGAACTGAAGATGGCCGCCATGCTGGTGGACAGCTTCGCCGACGACTTTCATCCCGAGGACTACACCGACGAGTACCGCGCGGAACTCCAGCAGCTGATCGAGGCCAAGCTCGAGGGCGGCGAGGCGTTCGAGACCGTCGAGAAGTCCGACGAGGGCGAGGACGCCGAGGTGGTCGATCTGCTGGCTGCGCTGCAGCGCAGCGTCGAGCGGCACAAGGCAGGCTCCGGCACCAAGAGCGACGACGATGAGGACAAGGACACGAAGCGCACGACCCGGTCCCGCACCGGCTCGACGAGCCGGGCGAAGAAGGCCGGGAGCGCCACGGACGCCGACACCGCCGACGACACCGAGGCCAAGCCCACCCGCCGCCGATCGACCGCCCGCAAGACCGGCTGACCCGCCCGACCCACCCCACCGCGACCCACCCACCACCCCCACTTGAGGGAAGGGGGGCGGGAAGCGCGCCGCGGGCCCGTGGGCGGGCTACTCCAGCGTGCGCTGGGCGGCGAACTGGACGACGTCCATGAACAACCCCCGCCGCGCGAACTCGGCCCGCTGCAGGTCCGCTCCGGTACCGGTGCCCCGAAGCCGGTCCAACGACGCCAACACCAGCTCCAGATCGCCGTTGGCCCGCAAGGCGTGCAGCACGTGCTGCACCAGCGCGTCGATCATCGCCCACGCCGGCACCGCCGTGCGGGTGCGGTGGTCGAGCAGGTCACCCCGCAGCCCGAACCGGGCCGCCCGCCAGGCGGCCCCGCGCAGCACCTCGATGCGGATCGGGTCCGCCGGGTGACCGTGCTGCCACTCCGCGGACGCGGTGTCGACCAGGGCCCGGGCCAGCGCGGCGATGAGCGCCGAGTCGCGGACGTCCATACAGACGTCGGGCACGCGGATCTCCAGCGTTGGATACGACGCGGACAACCGGGCGTCGAAGTAGATCATCCCGTCGTCCATCGCGGCCCCGGTGGCCAGCAGGTCGTTGATCGCCCGGTGATAGCCCTCCACCGAGCCGAACGTCTCGGTCGGCCCGGCGGTCGGCCACTGGCCCCAGGCGATCGACCGGTACCCCGCGTAGCCGGTGTCCCGGCCCTGCCAGTAAGGGGAGTTCGCCGACAGCGCGATGAGCAGGGGCAACCAGCCGCGGATCCGGTCGAGCACCGCCACACCCTCCTCAGGCGAGGAGATGGCCACGTGGATGTGCTGCCCGCAGGTCAGCTGCTGGGCGGCGATGATGCCGAACAGGTCGGCCATCCGCGCATACCGCTCATTCTTGGTCAGCGTGGGGTTGACCTCGAACGGGTTGGTCGCCACGGCCACGACGTGCACGCCGGTGCTGCCGGCAGCTGCGGCGACCGTCCGCCGCACCGCCCGTAGCTCCTCCCGCAATGCGGCCACATCGGTAGTCGGCGTGGAACCGATCTCGGTCTGCTCCATCTTGAACTCGCGCTCGACCAGGTGGTCGGCGCCGGCGCCGAGCCGGGCCACGGCGGCCTCGTGCACGCTGTCCCCGGCCGATGCCGGCGTGCCCGACACCGGGTCGACCAGCATCAGCTCTTCTTCCACCCCGACGGTGCGTATCCCCACCGGGCCAGTCTCCACTACCGGACGGCCGGGGTTCGTTACCGCGCCGTTTCGGGTACTCGGGACAATGGACGGACATCGATGCCTGCGCATGGGGAGTGGACGGCATGGCCGACGAGAAGCGTGCGAAAACGTTCGAGCGGGACACCCGGTACATCACGACACGGATCACCCGGGACGGCCGGGACGGCTATCCGGTGGAACCCGGCCGGTACCGGCTGGTGGTGGCCCGCGCCTGCCCGTGGGCGACCCGCGCGACGATCGTCCGGCGCCTCCTCGGCCTGGAGAGCGTGATCTCACTGGGCGTCTGCGGTCCTACTCATGACGAACGCAGCTGGACCTTCGATCTCGACCCGGGCGGCGTCGACCCGGTGCTGGGGATCGAACGAATCCAGCAGGCCTACTTTGCCCGCGACCCGGACTACCCGCGCGGCATCACCGTCCCGGCGATCGTCGACGTGCCCACCGGCGCCGTCGTCACCAACGACTTCCCGCAACTGACGCTGGACTTTTCGACCGAATGGGCCGAGTTCCACCGGCCCGGCGCGCCCGTCCTGTATCCCGTCGAGCACCGCGACGAGATCGACGAGGTCAACCGCCGCGTCTACCGCGAGGTGAACAACGGCGTCTACCGCTGCGGTTTCGCCGGGTCGCAGGACGCCTACGACGCCGCGTACGCCCGGTTGTTCGAGAGCCTGGACTGGCTCAGCGATCGGCTGGCCGGACGGCGGTACCTGGTCGGCGACACCATCACCGAGGCCGACGTGCGGCTGTTCACCACGCTCGCCCGGTTCGACCCCGTCTATCACGGCCACTTCAAGTGCAACCGGCACAAGCTGACCGAGCTGCCGGTGCTCTGGGCATACGCGCGAGACCTGTTCCAGACGCCCGGTTTCGGCGACACCACCGATTTCGTGCAGATCAAGCAGCACTACTACCGGGTGCACACCGGCATCAATCCGACCGGCATCGTCCCTGACGGGCCCGAGCTGACCGGCTGGTTCACCGCACACGGCCGGGAGGCGCTGGGCGGCCGCCCGTTCGGGGACGGAACGCCGCCGCCCACCCCGCCGATCGACGAGATGCGCACGGCCAGTTGGACGACCGACCGGGACGGTCCGGACGCGATCGAGACCCGGCGCCGCTCGGCCTGATCCGGGCTGATCCTGGCCGAGGGTCAGCGCATCTCCGGCGGCTGGGCGGTCGACTCGAGCACGGACAGCCACAGGTCGCCGTCCGGCGCGACCGTGTTGCCGTGGGACACCACCGTGTCGATCGGCACGTGCACGAACCGGTTGTGCCGGCGGCCGACCACCATGTCGGTGCGGCCGGCCATGCCGGCGTGCGCGGCGGCCTGCGCCAGCCGCACGCAGTACACCGAGTCCCAGGATTTCGCCGGGACCGACCGGATCGAGTAGCTGGGCTTGAGGTACTTGAGCGTCAGTTCGCGGCCGATCGCGCGGTAGTGCTCGACGACCGCCGCCTCGAGGAACCGGCCGATCTCGCCGAGCTTGACGTTTCCCGAGGCGTCCGTGCCGGCCCGCCCGGCCATCAGGTCCTGCCCGGCACCTTCGGCGACCACCACGACGGCACTGCCCCGCTCGGCGACCCGCCGTTCCAGGGCCGCGAGGAAGCCGGACTCGCCATGGAGGGCGAACGGGACCTCGGGGATGAGTACGAAGTCGGCATGATGGTTGGCCAGCGCCGCGTAGCACGCGATGAACCCGGCGTGCCGGCCCATCAGCTGCACCAGACCCACCCCGTTGATCGCCGACTGGGCCTCGACCTGGGCCGCGGCGATGGACTGCGCGGCCACCGTGAAAGCCGTTTGGAAGCCGAAACTTTGCCCGATGAAGGGAATGTCGTTGTCGATCGTCTTCGGGATGCCGATCACCGACAGGGCCAGCCCGCGGTCCCGGGCGACCGCGGCGATCCGGCTGGCACCGCGCATCGAGCCGTCCCCGCCGATGACGAACAGGATGTCGATGCCCAGCTCGACGAGACGGTCGACCATCACCTCCGGATCCTGCCCGCCCCGCGAGGTGCCCAGGATCGTGCCGCCCTGCATGTTGATCTTGGCGACCCGGTCCATGGTCAGCGGGATCGGCTCGTACCCGTGCTCGGGCACCAGGCCGGCATAACCGTTGCGAAAGCCGAGGACGTCGCTGACCTGGTAGTGGGTGTTCAGCTCCATGACCAGGCCGCGGATCACGTCGTTGAGCCCGGGACACAGGCCCCCGCAGGTGACGATGCCGGCCCGGGTGGCGCCGGGTTCGAAGAACAGTCGTCGCCGGGGACCGCCCGGCTCCAGGGTGGGTAGCTCACCCAGCGGCCGGTCGTGGGCCTCGACCAGGCGGAGCGTGTCGTCGAACAGCACCCGGTCGTCCTCGTCGACGTAGTGGTCGTTCGTCCGCCGGGCCGCGACATACTTGGCGAGCGGCGAGGGGTGCCGGCACTCGCCGAGTTGCCGCACCTGCAGGTCCGCGAGCGTCACCATGACGCCGATCGTCCACCGGCGCTGTGTCCGGTATGTATCCCCGGCGCAAACTCCTCGTCGCCGGCCGCCGGGTTGCTCGGCCGGACCGGCTCAGTCCGCGATCTGGCTGAGCACCCGGACCAGGCTCGGCCGGGCGGGCACGGACGAGAACCCGAAGCCGACGGGTGGGTCGACCGGCCGGAGCTCCCCCAGGTCGACCCCGTCGAACCGGGCGTCGGCGGAGACGACGTGCCGCAGGTCCTGGGCGCAATACCATTCGCGACGACCGTCGGCCGTCACCCCGCGGGTCCGGATGCCGTGCATGGCGGCCCGCGCGACCGGGTTGACGGCCCGCGCCCACCATCGGGAACGGGCAACCGTCCGCGGCACCGCGAGCAGCGCCACGCCGAGCGCCGGCCGGCTCCCGACCTCGAAGGTCAGGGCCAGATCGTCGGTGGCGATCATCCAGGTGCGCCCGTCCCGCATGCGGAGCACCGGCTCGACCCGGACCTCGTCGAACTCGTACTTGGATCGGATGAACCCGGCGAACTCGTCGGTGGGCGCCAGCAGGATCCGGTGCCCGTCGGGCCGCTGCACCATCACGTCGGTCACCGAACCGAACGGCGACAGCGGCCACATGCCCACCACGATGCGGGTCCCCGAGGCAGTGCCCAGGCCGGCGATGGCGCCGTCGAATCTCAGCATGCCTCCACGGTAGGCGAGGCCGGTGACCCGGCCGCCCGTCAGCCGCCGGCCGGTTCGGTGAGCTGCGCGACGATGTGCCGGACCGGGATCGCCGGGAAGGCCTTGCGAGCCCGCTCGACGACGTCCTGATGCAGCCAGGCCGAGTGCACCTCAGGGTGGGTGCAGATGACGATGCGGTCCGGGTCGAACTCGGACGCGGCCGCGGTCAGCGCCGTGATCGGCCGGTGGTCGCCCAGCTCACCCTCGGCGTGCAGCCCGTGCTCGCGCAACGTCTTCAACGTCGCGTCCAGCCGGGCCTGCGCCGCCTTCACCGTCTCCTCCCAGACCCAGACCGCCCCCGTGTGCTCGGCCTGACCGGTGTCGACCGGGTTGGCCGGCACGCACACGAAGTACTGCGCGGCCCCCTGGGCATCGATCGACCGGAGCTCGTCGAGCAGTTCGGTGGCGCCGACGGTCTCGTTCGCCAGCACCAGCACCCGGGTGCCGCCCGGGGACGGCGCGGCATCGACGTCCCGGTCGACCGAGCCACCGCGCGCCTTGGTCACCGCATACAGCACCAGCACGACCCCGAAGGCGAGCAGGCTCAGCCACAGCTGCGACTGGGTGGATTCCTCCAGCCCCATCATCACCAGCACGGCGAGCATCGCAGCGATGGTCAGGATGGTCAGCGCCGGGTAGAGCCACATCTTGACCTGCAGCCTGGACTCCGGCGTCCGCCGGCGCAGTATCAGCTGTGAGATCGCGATCAGCAGGTAGACGAACAGGATGATCGCGCCGGAGGAGTTCAGCAGGAACAGGAAGACGGTGTCGGGTGCGACGGCTGCGGCGATGACGCACAGGAAGCCGACGACCGTGGAGAACAGGATCGCCCAGACCGGCACCCCGCGGCCGTTCACCGTGATGAGCGCGACCGGCGCCTCCCGCCGCGCGGCCAGCACGAACAGCATCCGGGAGGCCGTGTACAGGCCGGAGTTCAGGCACGACAGCACCGCGGTCAGCACGACCGCGTTCATCAGGTGGTCGACGAACGGCAGCCCCATCACCTTGAACGCGCTGACGTAGGGCGATTCACCCAGCTCGGTGGAATTCCACGGCAGGATCACCGCCAGCAGGAACACCGAACCGACGAAGAAGATCGCGATCCGGACGATGACCGAGTTGGTGGCCCGGGCGATGGCGCGGGCCGGATCCTTGGACTCGGCCGCGGCGATGGTGGCGATCTCGGCGCCGACCATGGAGAAGATCACCACCACGATCCCGGAGAACACGGCGCCCCACCCGTTCGGGAGGAAGCCGCCCTGGGCCCACAGGTTCGAGAAGTCCATGCTCTTGTTCGGCCACAGGCCGAACACGTACAGGGTGCCCAGGGCGATGAACACGATGATCGCGGCGACCTTGATGCCGGCGAACCAGAACTCGAACTCGCCGAACGACCGCACCGAGAACAGGTTCGTCGCCGTCATCAGCACCATCAGGATCAGCGACATCAGCCACAGCGGGGCGTCGATCCAGTACTGCAGGATCTTCGCCCCGGCGACGGCCTCGAAGCCGACGACGATGACCCAGAAGTACCAGTAGAGCCACCCGACGGCGAAGCCGGCCCAGCCGCCCAGCGCCCGCCGGGCGTAATCGGCGAACGACCCGGTGGACGGGTTGGCCACCGCCATCTCGCCGAGCATGCGCATCACCATGACGATGAGCACACCGCACAGCGCGTAGCTCAGGAACGCGGCCGGACCGGCGTCGTTGATCACCGCCCCGGATCCGACGAACAGGCCGGCACCGATCACGCCGCCCATCGCGATCATCGTCAGGTGACGCTGGTTCAGTCCTTTGTGCAGCTCCGGGGAACCCGCCATTGCATACCTCACATTCGGTAACCGAATGACACCGGGGAGTCAGGGCGGTCTCACTGTGCGCTCACTCCCGCGATGCGGCAAGACGTGGACGTCACGGTTGGGTTTCCGGTCGATCGCGGTTGCGATGAGTCCGGCCGCCCCGGCCGGTCCCTACCACGTGACCCCCGAGGACCCGCCGACCCTGCCCGGCGCCGACCGGCCCGGGTTCCGGCGGACCACGATCCGAATCGAACCGGGAGACTGCCGCCCCTTCCGGCGGTCCGACTGGGAGGACTGCCTGGTGGTCATCGAGTCCGGCAGCGTCGACCTGGAGGCGACGAGCGGGGTCCGGCAGAGCTTCCACGGTGGTGACGTGCTCTGGCTGGTCGGGCTGTCGCTGCGGGGCCTGGTCAATCGGGGTGACACCCCGGTCGTGATCACGACCGTCCGGCGCCGGTGACGCGGCTGGCACGATGGCGGGCAGCCGACCGCTGGGAGACCCTCGATGACCTCACCGCTGACCAAGGGCGGGAACCTGCCGTTGAGCCATCCGCGCGCCGATGTGCGGGTGACCGGCCTGCCGGCGGGGGCCAGCGTGCTGGCGTTCCTGGTCGGCCCGGACGGCCGGGTCCGCGGCGACGACGACTTCGTGTTCTTCAACAACCCCGCGGTACCGGGGGTCGAGATCGCCGGTCATCAGGCCGACCTGGACCTGGCGGCGGTGCCGGTCGACGTGGCCAAGGTGGTGGTCGCGGCGGTCCAGGACGATGCCGATCCCGCACCCCTGTCGGTCAGCCCGATTGCCGTCACGGTCGAGCCGGACCACATCACCGTGCCGGTCACCGGCCTGACCTCGGAGCGGGCCGTGGTGCTGACCGAGGTCTACCGGCGCGCGGGCCAGTGGAAGCTGCGCAACGTCTCGGCCGGCTGGACCGAGGGATTCGCGGCCCTGGTCCGGGCGCACGGCGTGGCCGTGGACGACGAGGGCCCGGCCACAACCCCGGCCGCGACCCCCGTCGTCCCCGCCCCGGCGCCCGGCCCGAGCCCGGCGCCCGCCGCTCCGGCTCCGGCCATCAACTTGCGCAAGCCGGGCATCGACGCCGTCGACCTGGGCACCCGCAGCGGGACGATCAGTCTGCGCAAGGGTGAGCAGGTCACCATCACCCGGACCCCGCTGATCGTGGCCACCTGCACCTGGCCCCGGGCCACCGACTACGACATCTTCGCCCTGGTCCGGTACCGCGACGGGCATACCGAGACGGTGTCCACCTTCGGCACCGCCGAAGACCAACACGCCTTCCGGACGGCCACCGTGGACGGGGCGGTCCGGCACGGCGGTGACGTCGGCCGCGCGCAGGCGGCGAAGCCTCGTGGCTGGCGGCGCAAAGCGGCGCCGACCACGGGACCCGAGGTCGGCCGGGAGTCCATCGAGATCACCTTGAACCCGCAGATCGTCGCAGTGGTGCCGGTCGTCTACTCGGCCCAGTCCAACGGCGACGGATCGTTCCGGCGCTACCAGGTCTCCATGTCCATCGACAACGGGTCGGCCGCGGACGGCGGCGGCGACACGGTCACCATCGACGCGACGGACGCGTCCGACGACGACGCCATCTACTCCTGCGTCCCCGGCATCATCATCAACGATCCGGACGGCATCCGGATCCAGTTCCTGGAGTTGTATTCGCGCCCGGGGAGCGAGAACCGGCCCGTCGTCGGCGGCGACCTCATCGTCAAGATGGACGCCGGCCCGGTCAACGCGTTCAAGTAGCGGACCCGCGCCGGGAGTCCACACAGCAAGCGGCCGCACACTGGACGGGTGACACATCAAGTACCCGCGTGCCGGCGCAGCG
Organism: Nakamurella sp.; assembly: GCA_044223435.1. Classification (GTDB taxonomy): domain Bacteria; phylum Actinomycetota; class Actinomycetes; order Mycobacteriales; family Nakamurellaceae; genus Nakamurella. Next base: position 57,017 of record JBGALY010000023.1, on the reverse strand, counting down.
CCCGCCGGCTGGTCTGGCCCGTCGTGGCCCTGGCCGCCATCTCCATGTCCGCCCTGACCCGGACGGTGGGCCGGGCGGCCCGTGGCCTGCCGACCGCGGTCGGGGCCCGGCCGCACGACATCCGCTCGGTTGCCGCCGGCTCCGACCGGTACGACGGACGCTCGTTCAGCAATCCCGAGCCGTCGCACGTGCTGACCCTGCGGCAGGGCCTGGCCCTGGTTCCGGACCTGTTCCGGCGCGGTGACCGCGGCCGCCCGCCGCTGACCATCCCGCTGGTCACCGCACCGCCGCCGGCCACGGCCGGCGACCTTGCCGTCACCTGGCTCGGTCACGCGACCACCCTGGTCGAGATCGACGGCCGGTTCGTGCTGACCGACCCGGTGTGGTCGCGCCGGGTCTCCCCGTCGGCGACGGTGGGCCCGTCGCGGCTGCATCCGGTGCCGATCTCCATCGGCCAGCTTCCGGCCCTGGCGGCGGTGGTGATCTCGCACGATCACTACGACCACCTCGACCTGACCACGGTGCGCCAGCTGGTCGCCACCCAGCGCGCGCCCTTCCTGGTTCCGCTGGGCATCGGGGCTCACCTGCGCCGCTGGGGCGTCCCCGAGGATCGGATCGTGGAGCTGGACTGGAACCAGAGCCGCACGGTGAGCGGCATCGAGTTCGTGTGTACCCCCAACCGCCACTTCTCCGGGCGCGGGCTGCGCCGCAACACCACCCTGTGGTGCTCATGGGCGCTGGTCGGTCCGCGGCACCGCGTGTACTTCGGTGGCGACACCGGCTATACGACCGCGTTTGCGCAGACCGCTGCGCAGTGGGGGCCGTTCGACGTGACGATCCTGCCGATCGGCGCGTACAGCGAGCACTGGCCCGACATTCACCTGAACCCCGAGGAGGCCGTCGCCGCGCACCGCGACCTCGGCGGCGGGGTGCTCGTGCCGATCCACTGGGCGACGTTCGATCTGGCGATGCACTCGTGGGCCGAGCCGGTCCGGCGACTGACGGCGGCGGGGGCCGGCGAACGCATCGTCACACCGCGTCCGGGTGAACGCGTCGACCCCGCAAGGACCGGGTCACCGGACGGCTGGTGGGAGGTTCCCGAGCCGCCAGAATGACATCTCGTGTCGGAATCGTCACACCGGGTGGAAGAATGAGCCTGCGCGCCCGGTCACGGCGCCGCGCGACCGGCCCGGCCGGGACGGGGAGAGTGCCCACGGGGTGGGGTGGCGAGAAGCGGTGGTGGTGTGACGGCTCTGCGCGAGTTCGGCGCCGCCCCGTGGCGCGTCCGGGTGTGGGTCGGGTTGGCGGCGCTGCTGGCGCTGGCCCTGCCGTTGCTGCTCTCCGTCTGGCCGGTCCCGACACTGCAGGCCCATGACCTGATCGCGGCCGCCGCGCTCGTCGGCGGCAGCGTGGTGAACGTCGAACTCGGCCGGCTGTTCGAGGGGGGCAAGGTCGCCCAGCAGCGACCGCACAAGGCGCTGTCGGCGTGGCCGATGGCCGCCACCGTGTTGCTGCCCTCGTTCTACCTGGCCCCGGTGGTGGTGCTGATCTACGCGCATGCCCGATGGCGCGGCATGCGGGTCACACTCTGGAAGTGGTGTGCGTCGGCCTGCTTCCTGATCTGCGCCGGGGCGATCGCCGGGGTGGTGGTCACCCCACCGTCCGGCGACGGAACCCCGCCGTCGCTGGAGTCCGGAGCGACCGGCCTGTTGATCATGGTCGCTGCCGTGCTGACCTTTCTGGTGGTCGAGTCGGCCATGCTCGCGATGTCGGCGTGGCTCAACACGGCCCAGGATGACGCCTGGATGCGGCGCACCCTGGCCGACCCGTCCTTCTACGTCACCGAGGCCGGCGTGCTGACCATCGGGGCGCTGACCGGCCTGCTCGGCGCGAATGCCCCGTGGTTCGTGCTGCTACTGATTCCCGCCTACGGATTCCTGCAGCAGTCGGTGCTGCATCGACCCTTGCAGGAACGGGCGACCCGCGACCCGAAGACCGGGCTGCTGGTCTTCAACGCCTGGCATCGGCTGGCCGTGGAGGAGATCCGCCGGATGAGCGCGACCCGGCGGTCGTGGGCCGTGATCTTCGCCGATATCGACAACTTCCGGTTCTACAACCAGCGGCACGGTCACCTCGGCGGTGACCACGCGCTCGAGCAGGTCGCCCAGATCATCACCGCGCACGTCCGACCGAAGGATCTGACCGCGCGATTCGGTGGCGAGGAGTTCTGCATTCTGCTGCCGGACACCCTGGCCGGCGATGCCGACCAGGTGGCCCAACGGCTCCGGCTCGCGGTCAGTCAGGAGTCGGCCACCCTGCCCGAGCCGGTGACGATCAGTATCGGAGTCGCGGTGGTGGAGGCCGGTCACACACCCATGGAGCTGGCCGTCGTGCTGGCCCGGGCCGACCAGGCCCTCTACCGCGCGAAGTTGGAGGGCCGGAACACCGTGCGGATCGCCGGGCCGGCCACCGACGCCGACCGCGGCGTGCGCGAGTCCTGGGACGGGCAGGCGGACGGCCAGGTCGATCGGCCGCCTCGACCGGCCCGGGCCGAGCGGTCCCACCGGCCGCGGTAGGGGGTCGCCCGCTACCAGATGCGGACCCGGTCCGCCGGGTCGAGCCACAACGCGTCGATCGGTTCGACGCCGAACGCCTCGTGGAAGCCGTCGAGGTTGCGGACGACCTGGTTGCAGCGGAATTCGGCGGGCGAATGCGGGTCGATCGCCAGCAGCCGGATCTGCTCGGCCTCCCGCATCTTGGTCCGCCAGACCGTCGCCCAGGACCGGAAGAACCGCTGCGCGCCGGTGAGCCCGTCGATCACCGGCGGCTCCACCCCGCCGAGCGCGATCCGCCAGGCCTGGTAGGCGATGCCCAGTCCGCCGACGTCGCCGATGTTCTCCCCGATGGTCAGCGCACCGTTCACGTGATGGCCGGGGATGTCCCGCGGTTCCAGCGCGGAATACTGCTCGATCAGCCGCCCGGTCAACGCCTCGAAGGCGGCCCGGTCCTGCGGGGTCCACCAGTCGTTCAGGGCACCCCGGCCGTCGTACTTGGAACCCTGATCGTCGAACCCGTGTCCGATCTCGTGCCCGATCACCGCCCCGATCGCCCCGTAGTTCACCGCGTCGTCGGCGGCCGGATCGAAGAACGGCGGCTGCAAGATCGCGGCCGGGAAGACGATCTCGTTCATCCCCGGGTTGTAGTACGCGTTCACCGTCTGCGGGGACATGAACCACTCGTCCCGGTCGACCGGGCCGCCGAGCTTGGCCAGTTCCCGGTCCAGTTCGAAGGCCGCCGCCCGCGCCGCGTTGCCGATCAGGTCGTCCGGGCGGACGGTCAGGGTGGAGTAATCGCGCCAGCGGGCCGGATAGCCGATCTTCGGGGTGAACGAGTCCAGCTTGTCCAATGCCCGGGCGCGGGTGTCCTCGCCCATCCACGGCAGCTTGCGGATCTCGATGCGGTAGGCGGCCAGCAGGTTGTTCACCAGGGCATCCATCCGGTGCTTGGACTCCGGCGGGAAATGCCGCTCGACGTAGAGCCGGCCGACCGCCTCGTTGGCCGCCGATTCCACGAACGCGACGCCCCGCTTCCATCGTTCCCGCAGCTCCGGGGTACCGGACAGGGTCCGGCCGTAGAAGTCGAAGTTCTTCTCCACCAGCTCGGCCGGGCCGTAGGGGGCGAGCGACCGGATGATCCGCGAGGTCAGCCACGAGCGCCAGGCAGGCAGCCGGTCGGCGGTGAGCAGCCCCGCCAGGGTGCGGAAGAAGTCCGGCTGCCGGACCACGACCCGGGACAGGACGGACGGCTTGGCGCCCAGGCCGTCCAGCCAGGCGTCCCACAGCTCGGCCGGCATCAACTCGTCCAGGGCCGCCCGGTCCATCGGGTTGTAGGTCTTGCTGCTGTCCCGCGAGGCGACCCGGTCCCAGTGCCCGGCGGCCAGCTCGGTCTCCAGCCTGACGATCGCTTCACCGTGAGCCGCAGCGTCCGGCACCCCGGCCAGCGCCAGGAAGCCGGGCAGGTGACCGGAGTAGGCGACCAGGGTGTCGGCATGCGAGGCGTCCGAGTAGTACGACTCGTCGGGCAGCCCGAGGCCGCCCTGGGTCAGGTTGACGGTGTACCGGTCCGGGTCGCCGGGATCGGTGTCGACGTAGCTGCCGAAGACCCCACCGATACCGGCGCGTTCCAGCCGGCCGAGCGTGCGCAGGAACTCCGCCGGGCCGTCCACGGACTCGACGACGACGAGCTGCTCGGCGATCGGCGCCAGCCCGAGCCGTTCCACGGTCCGGACGTCCATGAAACTGCGGTACAGGTCGCCGATCAGCTGGACGGTGCTGCCGGGCTCGGCGTCCGCGGCTTGGGCGGCGGCGTCCTCGATGATGGCCCGGCTATCCGCCTCCGCGGCGTCGCGCAGCTGGTAGAAGGCGCCGTCGGCGGACCGGTCGGCCGGGATCTCGGCCGTGCTCAACCAGTGACCGTTGACGTGCCGGAACAGGTCGTCCTGGGGCCGCGGGGCCTTGTTCTCCGGCTCGGCGACTGCCGTCATCTGCATGCTCCTCGTGCGTCCTGGCCCGATATCCGCGCCCACGGTACGCGCCGCGGAATGCCCGGTGCGGTTCGGTGGTTCGACCCGGTAAGGAGTACCGCTGTTTCTGGAGGAAGCCTGATGGGCCGCAACACCGCGAAGTATCGAGTGACCGGGATGACCTGCGACGCCTGCGTGATCGCGGTGACGGAGGAGGTCGGCCGGCTGGACGGCGTTCGATCGGTGGACATCGAACTCCGCCCCGGTGACGTGTCCGTGGTCACCGTCATCAGCGACGCGCCATTGCTGCAGGGTGCCGTACGGGACGCGATCGACGAAGCGGGCTACGCGCTGGCGTCCTGATCCGGGTCAGATCTGGTCCATCAACCGCTGCTTGCGGTGCGCGAATTCGTCGTCGCCGATGACGCCGGCGTCCCGGAGGGCGCGCAATTCGGCCAGCTCCTGGAGCGGATCCTGGTACTCCGCGGGGCCGTCCGCGGCCGGATCCATCGCCCGGCGGGTGTTGTCCACGAACGTCTCGGCCTGGGTACCCAGGATCTGATCGATCCGCAACCGGCCGTCCTTGGTGACGACCTCGACGATGCCCATGCCCCGGTGCCGTCCCGGCTCGACCGATTCGATCTCACCCAGGGGAATGTCCGCGCCGTAGGGAGCGTCGCCCGACGGCACGAACAGCAGCCGCCGGCTGGTGAGGGTGAGCAACCCCATCTTCTTGTTCCACCGGCCCTCGACCAGTTGGACGACCGTCTCCCGCTCGGTGAGCAACTCGGCCAGCCGGGGCAGCTCCCGGTCGGTCTGCCGGCCGAACGCGGTCAGCTCGGCCGCCCGGACCAGGTCGTTCCGGACGCCGGCTGCCCGCAGCCGATCGGCCAACGTCGGCATCTTCATCCACCTGGCGATGAATCCGGTCATGCCCCACTATCCCACTGCTCTATCCGGCTGCGCCGCGCTGCTGCTCCCGGGCCTCCAGCAGTTTGAGCCAGATCTCGCTCATCGTCGGGTAGGACGGCACCACGTGCCAGAGCTGCTCGAGGGTGACGCCGCCGACCACCGCGACCGTCGCGGCGTGCACCAGCTCGGCGACCTCCGGCCCGACGAAGGACGCGCCGACGAGGGTGTCCGACGCCCTGTCGATCACCAGCTTGGCCCGGCCGGCGTAACCGTCCCGCAGCAGCGACGTGCCGGCGACGCCGGCCATGTCGTACTCGACGGTCTGCACGTCCAGACCGGCCCGGCGGGCCTCCGCCTCGGTGCGCCCCACCGAGGCGACCTGCGGATCGGTGAAGGTCACCTGGGGAACCCGGCCGGCGTCGGCGACGTCGGTGAACCGGGAGCCCGTGGCGGGCCGCCCCTCGGCGCGGGCGGCAATGACCGCCCCGCCGATCCGTCCCTGGTACTTGCCCATGTGGGTGAGCAACGCACGACCGGTGATGTCGCCGACGGCATACAGCCACTCGCCCGGCACGTCCCGCACGGCGAGATGGTCGTCGGTGGTGACGAATCCGCGGTTCCCGCTGACGTCCAGGCCCACGGTGTCCAGTCCGATGTCGGCGGTGGCCGGGGTCCGCCCGGCGGCGACCACGACCTCGTCCACCGTGATCGTCTCGGTGCCCTCCCCGGTGCGGATCCGCAGCGTGACCGGGCCGCCGTGGATGCGCCCCTCGCCGGTATCCGCCGGGTCGACACGGTGCACCTGGACGACGCCGGTGTTCAGCAGCACCCGAACCCCGTCGTCGCGGAAGGCCCGGGCGACCAGTTCGCCGGCGAACGGTTCGTTGCGTTCCAGCAGAGCGCCGCCGCGGACGATGACGGTCAGCTCCTCGACACCGAGACCGCGTAGCCAGCAGGCCGACTCGCAGGCGACCACACCGCCGCCGATCACGGCGACCCGGCGGGGGATCTCGTGCACGTTGGTGACGTCCCGGGAGATCCACGGCCTCGCGTCCCGCAGACCGGGCAGGTCGGGAACGGCGGCGGTGGTGCCGGTGGCGAGCACGACCGCATGCCGGGCGGTGACGGTCCGGTTGCTGCCGTCCGCCGCGGTCACCTCGACCCGCTTCTCGCCGGCCAGCCGGCCGTGGCCACGGATGACGCCGATCCCGGTGTCGTTGGCCCACTTCACCTGCCATGTGTCCTGGTGGTGGCTGGTGAATCCGTCCCGCCGCTCGAGCACCGCCGGCACGTCGATGGTGCGGTCGGCGACCAAGGACCGGACGCCGGGCATGTGCCGGGCGGCGTCCAGCAGTTCCACCGGCCGCAGCAGCGCCTTGCTGGGCATGCAGGCCCAGTACGAGCACTCCCCGCCGAGCAGTTCGTGCTCGACGATCGCCGCGGTGCGGTCGCTGCCCTGGATCGCGTACTGGGCGACGATCTCGCCGGGCGGGCCGCCGCCGATCACCACCACGTCGTAGGTGTCGGATTGCCCGGTCAGGTCGGCGGCGGTACGCGCAGTGTCGGCAGCCATGTCGCTACGGTATCCGCGACCTCCGACGGCGTGACGGGACCTTCCGGATCAGCCGGCGGACGCCCGCTGCCGGTCGATCTGTGCCTGCGCGTCGGCGATCAGCCGGACGATGGTGGCTCCGAGGCGAACGTCGGCCCGGGTCGGGACGCCGGTTTCGGCGGCGGTGACCAGATCGGTCGCGGCGGCCGCGTAGACCTCGACGATCCGTCCGTCCGGCCGCTTGGGCATCGGCACCAGGCCGGCCTCGCCCCACAGCGTGCAGTCGAACGACGCCGCCGCGGGCGGCGCGAACTGGCTGAGCACGGCCGTACTCGTCGTCCCCGATTCGTGCCGGATCACCAGGGCGACCAGGTCGCCGTCGCCGCGCGTCGCGGTGATCTCGGCGACCGGTCCGAGCGCCTCGATCAGCGTGGACAGCGCGTGCGGCCCGGTGTCCCACAACGCACCCTTCTCCTGCCGCCAGGCCGACCCGCCGAACGGGTTGTCCGGCGCCTGCAGGGTGCTGAGCCAGCGGAACCAGGCGCCGCGCCAGCCGGACGTGGCCCGCACCTGGTCGAACCAGGCCCGCGAGGTGTCGACGAAGCGGTCGGTGAAGAACACCACCGAGGCCACACCGGCGTCCTGCACCCCGGACTCCAGGGCGCCGGCGGATGCGGCGTCCAGCGCGATCGGTTTGTCCAGCAACAGGTGCCGGCCGGCCTGCGCGGCGCGGATGGCCAGGCCCGACTGGATCGCCGGGGGCACGGCGAACGCGACCGCGTCCACGTCGGCGAACAACTCATCGACGTCCGCGTAGGGACGGGTGTCGAACCGGCCGGCCAGATCCGCGGCCTTGGCCGGGTCGCGGCCCCAGACGCCGGCCAGCTGCGCGTCCGGGCACGCCACCAGGCCGGGAGCGTGGGCGATCCCGGCCCACGGGCCGGTGCCGACCAGTCCGAATCTCATCCGTCTCCCACCCTGTCCGGCTCCGGTCAATCTCCGAGAATTCTCGATTTCTGCAGCACGAACTCGGTCTCGGTGAGCACCCCGGCGGCCCTGAGCTCACCGAGCTTCTCCAGGTCGGCGAGCATGACGCCGGCCGACGAGGCGGCCGGCATGATCATCCAGCCGAGCAGGTAGACGATCACCCCGCCGCCACCGAGCAGGCCCAGCACCACGAAGATCAACCGCACGAAGGTGGCGTCGGTATCGAAGTACCGGGCCAGGCCGCCGCACACGCCGGCAATCTTCCGGTCGGTGGCGGACAACGCCAACCGACGGCGGGACCGATCCGGAGCACTCGTCACGGATCCAGTGTCGTCGGCGGGCGTACCCGCTGCATCCCGACGCGGCCCCGGCCGCCGCTGGACGGTCACCGGGCACCGGCCCGGACCGCGCCGCATAATCGGCGTTCATGGTCTTGGTGCCCGCCCCTGGCGCGACCGAACACCCGCGGAACCCCGAAGGGGCGTCATGAGTAGTCGTCGTCTCGCCGCCTATGTCGAGCAGCGCGGACCGGCGGACTCCATCCGCATCGGCCGGTTGCCCGTCCCCGAACTCGGACCCGACGACGTGCTGGTGGCGGTCACCGCGGTCAGCGTCAACCCGGTCGACACCTACGTCCGCAGCGGTCGGTACGACACTCCCATCCCCCTGCCGTTCATCGTCGGGCGCGACCTCGTCGGCACTGTCGCCGCCATGGGCTCGGCGGTCCGGGAGCTGGCCGAGGGTGACGCCGTCTGGGCGAACAGCCTCGGCCACGCCGGCCGGCAGGGCGCGGCCACCGAGCTGGCCGTCGTGCCCCGGGAGCGGCTGTACCGGCTCCCCGAGGGCGTCGACCCGGAGGTCGTGGTCGCTGTCGCGCACCCAGCGGTCACCGCCTACCTCGGCTGGTTCCTGCGGGCCCGGATCCGGCCGAGTTGGACCGTGTTCGTCGGTGGCGGAGCCGGCAACGTCGGCATCTCGGCCATCGAAATGGCCCGCTTCGCCGGCGCGCGGGTGCTCGCCTCGGCCCGGGACAGCCACCGCGACCGTTGCCGGGCCGCGGGCGCGGACGTCGTGGTCGACTACCGGTCACCCGACCTCGCGCGGCTGATCGGCGCCGCGGCACCCGACGGCGTCGACGTGTACTGGGACACCTCGGGGACGAACGACACCGATGTCGCGGCCGCCGTGCTCAAGCCCGGCGGCCGGATGCTGGTCACCGCCGCCCGCACCCCCGTCACGGTCGCCCTCGCCCCGCTGTACACCCACGACGTCACCATCGACGGGTTCGTGATCAGCCGCGCCTCCGCGACCGAGTTCGCCCAGGCCGCCGACCTGATCAACGCCATGCTGGCCGCGGGTGCGCTGACCACCCGGATCACCCGCCGTCTGCCGCTGGACCGGGCCGCCGAGGCGCACCGGTTGCTCGAGGCCGGCGAGGTGGACGGGCGGATGCTGCTCACGATCTGAGCGGGCTGGGCACCGGGCAGAGTAGAGTTTCCTGTCCGGCTCGTGCGTGCGCGAGCACCGGTGAGGTGGAAGGGCCCGCGTGTCAGATCCCGGCAGTACCTCCGGCGGTGGTCCGGCCGACGCTCCTGTCGATGCCGTTGTCGAGGAACAGGCGGCGGTCGACGAGCTGTACCGGCGGCTGGACGATCTGCGCACCGAACGCATCGAGTTGCGGGACCGGTACATCAGCCGCAGTGACAACACCCCCGGCGGCCGGGTGGAACGCGACCTCGCGTACGCCAACCACGCCGCCGCGGTGGTGGCCCTGAATGCCGCCGAGGACCGGCTGTGCTTCGGGCGGATCGACCGCACCGACGGCGAGTCCATGCACATCGGCCGGATGGGCATCTTCGCGGACGCCGGTGATCACCGGCAGCTGCTGATGGACTGGCGCGCGCCGTCGGCCCGCCCGTTCTACGTGGCGACCGCGGCCAATCCGCTGGGCCTGCGCCGCCGCCGGTACATCACGACCAGGCGGCGGCGGGTCCTGAGCGCCAACGACGAGTACCTGGACCTGACCGATCCGGAGGCGCTCGCCCAGGCCCAGACCAACGGCGGGGGGCCGGCCGGCGAGGCTGCGCTACTGGCCGCGCTGCGGGCCCCCCGCACCGGGCGGATGTCCGACATCGTCGCCACCATCCAGGCCGAGCAGGACCGCATCATCCGGGCCGAGCTCAACGGGATCCTGGTCGTCCAGGGCGGCCCGGGCACCGGCAAGACCGCGGTCGCCCTGCACCGCGCCGCCTACCTGCTCTACAACCACCGCGACCAGCTGCAGCAGCGCGGGGTGCTGATCATCGGGCCCAACCCGACCTTCCTGGACTACATCGGTCAGGTGCTGCCGTCCCTCGGCGAGAACGCGGTGGTGCTGTCCACCGTGGCCGACCTGTTCCCCGGGGTGTCCGCGCAGGCGGCCGAGCGACCCGAGGTCGCCAGGGTCAAGGGGCGGACGGTGATGACGACGGTCATCGCCAACGCGGTGCTGCACCGGCAGGCGTTGCCGCGGAGCCCGATCGAGGTGCCCTTCGAGGGAGCGCCGGGTGGCCGGCTGATTCTGGGCCGAGGCATCCTGGGGCCGGCGCGGGATCGGGCCTGGGCGTCCCGGCGCCCGCACAACCGGGCCCGGCCGGTGTTCGTCCGTCGCGTCATCGACGGCCTGGTGCGGCAGGTCGCGGCCCGCCTGGGCACCGGCCCGGACGGCGAAAGCCTCGCCACGGCGGACGATCTCGCCGCCATCCGGCAAGACCTGATCGAGCACGAAGGGCTGCGCGACGCGCTGCGCGGCGTCTGGCCGACGTTGACCCCACAGCGTCTGCTGGGCGACCTGCTCGGCTCGGCCGAGCGGATCGAGTTCGCCGCCGAATCGCTGCGCCCGCAGGACCGGGAGCTGCTGCTCCGGACCGGCGACCCGGCCGGGTGGACCGCCGCCGACGTCCCGCTGCTCGACGAGGCGGCCGAACTCCTCGGCGTGCTCGACGCGGCCGCCGCCGCGGCGGCGGTGCGGCGGAGCGCGGACGATGGGTACGCCGCCGAAGTGCTCGATCTGCTGGGCGCCAACGACGACCTCGATCCGGAGGACGTCGGCCTGCACAGCATGGTCGGCATGGTCAACGCCGCCACGCTCGCCGGGCTGCACGAGGAGGTGGCCGACTGGACATCCACCGCGGAGCGGGCCGCCGCGGATCGGGAGTGGACGTACGGGCACGTCATCGTCGACGAGGCGCAGGAACTGTCCGCGATGGCGTGGCGGATGGTGATGCGGCGCTGCCCGATGCGGTCCATGACGCTGGTCGGCGACCTGGCCCAGACGTCCGACCCGGCGGGTGCGTCATCCTGGTCGCGGATGCTCCGGCCGTACATGCGCGGCCGGTTCCGGGTCGAGGAACTCACGGTCAACTACCGCACGCCCGCGGAGATCATGACGGTCGCCGAACCCGTGCTGTCCGCGATCGACCCCGACCTGCGGGCGCCCCGATCGGTGCGGGACACCGGGGTGTGGCCGGCCCACCGCCGGGTTTCCCCGGCCGACCTGGCCGTCCAGGTGGTCGACGTCGTGCGGGACGAGGACGACGAACCGGGCACGGTCGCGGTCATCGTGCCGCGGTCTGGTCACGCGCTGGTCGCCGGCGCGGTTGAGCGAGCCCGGGCCGGCGGCTCGGGCCCGACACCGGAGAGCGCCCAACCGTCCCTGTTCGAACTCGGCGAGGCCGTCACCGATCTGCGCCGGCACGTGGTCGTGCTGACCGTCCCGCAGGTCAAGGGCCTGGAATTCGACAGCGTGATCGTCGTCGATCCGGCCGGGATCATCACCGAGTCCGACCGCGGCCTGTCCGACCTGTACGTCGCGCTGACGCGGACCACCCAGCGCCTCACCGTGCTGCACACCGGGGACCTGCCGGGCGTGCTCGGCCGGCTCCGCGAGCCCGCCGCCTGACCACCGCGACCGTCCCCGCCGGGGTTCGCTGATCAGGCGACCGTCCCCGCCGAGGTTCGCTGATCAGGCGACCGTCCCCGCCGGGGTTCGCTGATCAATGCCGTGCCGCCGCGCCCGAAATGTCCGACTGGACCCGGACTTGATCAGCGAACCCCAGATCCCGCCAGGGTTCGCTGATCGAATGCGTGCCGCCGCGCCCGAAATGTCCAACTGGACCCGGACTTGATCAGCGAACCCCGGCGGGCGGCGGCGGAGAACCCCCGGCGGTCTACAGGATGTGCAGCATCTCCTGGTAGGTCGGCAGCGGCCACATGTCGTCGGCGACGAGGCCCTCGAGCTCGTCGGCGGCGGCGCGGACGGTCGCCATGGCGGGGACGAGCTTCTCCACGGCGTACACCGCCTCCTGGAGGGCCGAATCGCCGGCGTGCAGGCCCAGCGCGGTCTCCAGGCCGGTGATCCCGCTGGTCAACGCCCCGAGCGCGGCCGTGATCGCATCCAGGGTCGGTGAGTCGTAGGCGGCGCCGATGGCCTTGAGGTTCATCGCCGCCCCGGCCAGCTCACCCTGGTAGCGGATGGCCGCCGGCAGGATCTTGGTCTTGGCGATCTCCAGCGTCTCGGACGCCTCGAGCTCGACGCTCATCGCGTAGTGCTCCAGGTAGACCTCGTAGCGGCTGTGCAGTTCGCGGTTGGACAGCACCGCGTACTTCTCGAACAGGTCCTTGACCTCGGGCCGGTCGAACTCGGGCAGCGCGTCCACGGTGGTCTTCAGGTTCTTCAGACCGCGCTCGGCCGCCTCCACCTGCCACGCGTCGGCGTAGCCGTCACCGTTGAAGACCGCGGCGCCGTGCTCGGTGATGATGTCCTTGAGCACCTTTTGCACCGCGGCGTCGAACTCGGTGCCGCCGGCGATGAGCGTCTCCAGCTCGGTGGCGATGAAGTCCAGCGAGTCGGCCAGGATCGTGTTGATGGCGACCATCGGGCCGGAGATCGACTGCGACGAGCCCGGCGCGCGGAACTCGAACCGGTTGCCGGTGAAGGCGAACGGGCTGGTGCGGTTGCGGTCGCCCGGGTCGGCCTTGAACGGCGGCAGGGTGTCGACGCCGACGGTCAGCGTGCCCGGCGCCTTGGACCCGGTCAGCGCGCCGGCGGCGATCTGGTCGAAGACGTCGGCCAGCTGGGCGCCCAGGAACACCGAGATGATCGCCGGCGGGGCCTCGTTCGCGCCCAGCCGGTGGTCGTTGCGGGCCGAGGCGACGACGGCGCGCAGCAGGCCGCCGAACTTGTGCACGCCGCGGATGACGGCGGCGCAGAACACCAGGAACTGGGCGTTCTCGTGCGGGGTGTCACCCGGGTTGAGCAGGTTGCCCTGATTGTTGTTGCCGATGGAGAAGTTGACGTGCTTGCCCGAGCCGTTGACGCCGGCGAACGGCTTCTCGTGCAGCAAGCACTCCATGCCGTAGCGCTGGGCCACCCGCTGCAGCGTGGTCATCATCAGCTGCTGGTGGTCGTGGGCCAGGTTGGCCTTCTCGAACAGCGGCGCGATCTCGAACTGGCCGGGCGCGACCTCGTTGTGCCGGGTCTTGGCCAGGATGCCCTGCTTGAACAGCTCCCGGTCCACCTCGATCATGAACGCCAGCACCCGCTCGGGGATGGCGCCGAAGTAGTGGTCCTCGAACTGCTGGCCCTTGGACGGCTTGGCCCCGAACAGGGTGCGGCCGCTGGCCATGATGTCCGGGCGGGAGAAGAAGAAGTGCCGGTCGATCAGGAAGTACTCCTGCTCCGCGCCGGCGTAGGACACGACGGTGTCGATGTCCTCATGGCCGAACAGGGCGAGCACGCGGGCGGCCTGCTTGCTCATCGCCTGCTGCGAGCGCAGCAGCGGGGTCTTCTTGTCCAGCGCCTCACCGGTCCAGGAGATGAACACGGTGGGGATGCACAGGGTGTTCCCGTTGGGGTTCTCGAGGATGTAGGCCGGACTCGTGACGTCCCAGCCGGTGTAGCCGCGAGCCTCGAAGGTGTTGCGGATGCCGCCGTTGGGGAAGCTGGAGGCGTCCGGCTCGCCCTGGATCAGGGTCTTGCCGGCGAACTCGGCGAGCGAGGTGCCACTGTCCTCGGGCGAGAGGAACGAGTCGTGCTTCTCCGCGGTCAGGCCGGTCAGCGGGTAGAAAACGTGCGCGTAGTGCGACGCACCGTTCTCGATCGCCCAGTCCTTCATGGCGGAGGCGACGACGTCGGCGACCTCCGGGTCGAGCGGGGCGCCCTTGTCGATCGTCGACATGACCGACTTGTAGATCGACTTGGGCAGCCGCTTCTTCATCACGGCGGGACTGAACGTATTGCGGCCGAACAGCTCTCCGAGGGATTCGGTAAATCCGTTGGACGGCACCCGATAGCTGGTGACCGCTTCGATCGCCTGACGACGTGACGTGCTACCACTCATGCTGAGGTCTCCCGGTTCCGGCCGACATGCCGTGCGCAGGTCGGTATTCACGCCGGCCGGAGCCGGGCGCGCGGAGGCCGACGCTGCCAGCCGAGCGTCACGCGCATGTTTCAACCGCCTTATCGGCGGGAAAACCCTCACTCCGTCACCCGGTTCGGGGGAGGACGGTCGACCGTACCAGGGGCCTTCCCGCCCGGCTCGGGCGCCCGGCTCAGCGCTCCGGGCGCGGCCGGGGCCGGAGCCGGATCGCGGGCATGGCCGGGGCCGGCAGCGGACTGCCCGGATACCCGCTGACCCGCCCGAAACGCGTCGCCGCCGGCTCGCCGTCGGCGAACGCGCCGATCTCGGCCTGCCATTCGCGCCGGAACTCGACCACCTCGTCGTGGGTGCGACCGATGAAGTTCCACCACATGACGATCTCCTCGTTCAGCGGCGTGCCGCCCAGCACGACGACGCGCCCGGGGGAGTCGCCACTGGCCAGTCGAACGCTCCCGGTGCCCGGTGGGAGGTAGGCCAGCGCGGCCGGCCCGACCGGCGCACCGTTGACCGCCACCGCACCGGAGTCGACCAGGACGCCGTGCTCGAACTCGTCCTCCAGCGGCAGCTCCACCGCGCCGCCCGACGGAAGCACCAGCTCGGCCCCCAGCAGCGGTGAGTGCACCGTCGCCGGCGACGACAGACCCAGCCACGACCCGATGAACACCCGGCAGCGCACATCGCCGTGGCGGGCGGCGTCCGGCACCACGTGCTGGAACGACGGCGGCACCGATCGGGCCGCCTCGGGCAGGGCCACCCACAGCTGCACCCCGTGCAGCACGTCGGTGGCGGGGGTTGAGACCTCGGAATGGGAGATGCCTCGTCCGGCCGTCATCAGGTTCAGTTCCCCGGGGCGGACCAGGGCGTGGGAACCGACCGAATCACGGTGCTCGATCTCCCCGGAGAACAACCAGCTCACGGTCTGCAACCCGGTGTGCGGGTGTGGGGCCACGTCCATTCCCCCGCTGCGGGCCACCCGGTCGGGTCCGTAGTGGTCGGCGAAGCACCACGCACCGATCAGGGAGCGCTGGCGGAGCGGCAGCGTGCGACGCACCGTCATCGCCCGGATGCCACCGAGCGGGACGTCCCGCGGTTCGAGCACCTGGACGGCGGGATCCGTTTCCCGGTCGACACCACCTCGGCAGACGAGTTCGGCGGGATCGGCTTCGACGTTCGTCACCGGAGCGAGCGTAGTCCGGGGCCGAGCCACCCGGGCCACGAGCACGGGAGGGTGGGGTGGACAAATCCGGAAAGTCCATCCTTCCGGGCATTGAGCCCGTCGGCCATGTGTGTGCATAGTGTGATCATCTGGCTACACTCTGTGCTGGCGGGGAAGGGGCCCCATGGACACCGCAGGGCCGCGGGGCATCGGCCCCGGGGCGACCACCACACGCGAAGCGGTCGATGGCCGCGCCGGCGCTTCGATCGATTCGGTGCTCGGAGCTGCGTTCCAGCGGTCCATTCTGGCGATGTTCGTCGTCGATTTCGACCTCGTCATCATCCGTGCCAACCCGGCCGCGGCCCGGCTGGTGGGCATCGACGACCTGGTGGGGCGGCGGTACACCGACTTCCACACCCCCCAGTCGGGGGCCACCGCCCATCGCTACGTCGCCCGGCTGCAGTCGGGCGAGCTCGATCAGGTGCACCGGGAAGCCGTGATGCTCTCGGCCACCGGCGACCAGCTGGTCGTCGAGATCAAGTCCGAGGTGCTGACCGAGATCGGGGGTCCGCTCTACCTCGTCCAGGCGCGCGACGTCACGGCGTTGCGCCAGCATGAGCGGGCCCTGACCGCCAGCGAGCGGATGTACCGGGACGTCGTGGAGCACCTTCCCAGCAGCACGGTGCTGAGTTTCGACCGCGAGCTGCGGGTGCTGCTGGCCGCGGGGGCGCTGCTCGAACGGTTCGGCTACGACCCGACCGGGATGCGCGGCCAGCGGATGACGGCGGTGCTCCCCGAAGCGGTGCTGAACGAGATCCGGGAACCGGTCCAGGCCGCCCTGCACGGCGAGTGCTCGGACCTGGACTACAGCAGTCCGGTCAACGGCAAGCAGTTCCGGATGCGGGTGCAGCCGATCATTGCCGAGGACGACCGCATCGTCGGCGGCCTGATCCTCTCCGAGGACGTCTCGGCCGAACGCGCCCGGCAGATGCAACTCGAGCAGATGCAGGAGCTCAGCCGGGTGGGCAGTTGCCGTTACGACTCGATCTCCGGCTGGGACTTCGATCCCGTCCTGCTGGATCTGCTGGGCGTCGACACCGCAGAGGAGGGGCTGGTCGCGGTCGACGAGCTCGTTCTGCCGGAGGACCGGGAACGGATCCGCCGGACGTACCGTCAGGTGCTGGCCGAGGGTGGCCGGACGACCATCGAGTACCGGCTCCGGCACGGCCGGACCGGCGAGCTCCGGTACGTCCGCGGGAGCTGTGACGCCGCCGTCGACGCCGACGGCAAGTTGCTGCGCGCCGTCCTCACCCACGCGGACATCACCGAATCGGTGTATTCCCGGCAGACCGCCGAGGCCGCCCTGGCCGCGGCCGCCCAGGCCCGGACGGTGCTGCTGCGCCGGATCAGCGATCTGCTGGCCACCGATCGTGGGTCGCTGCTGGCCAAGGCCGAGCAGATCGCGGAGGTCGCGGCGCTCGGGCTCGGCAACGGTGCGCTGCTGCGAATCATGACCGCCGACGGTCTGGCCGTGGAGAGCGACACCGTCGCGCATCCCGACCCGGTGGTCCGATCGACCCTCCGAGCGCTCGCGGGAACCTCGGCCCACCGGTCAGCACCGGCGGCCGGCAGCCCCGCCGAGTCCATCGCCCGGGGCACGCTGGTGGCCGGCAGCGATCCACGGATGTGGGCGGACATCCATCGGCTGCCCGACCCGGCGTCAGCCGACGGCATCGTGGCGCATTTCATCGCCGCACCCGTCCGGCATGCCGGGCAGGTCCTGGGCGTCCTCAGCGTGTTCCGGACCGACCCGGACACGCCCTTCGTGGCCGGGGACGAGGACCTGGTCCAGGTGTTGGCGGACCGCGTCGGGTCGGCCATCGACGAGGACCGCATGCAGGAGTGGCTGGAACGGCAGCGCCAGGAACGCACGGCGATCAGCAGCCGACTCGTCCAACTCACCTCCGACCAGCGGGAGCTGCTCGATCAATTGAGCCAGGTCGAGGAACGGGAGCGCGTTCTGCTCGCCGAAGCCATTCACGACGATCCGATGCAGTTGGTCATCGCCGTCGCCATGCGCCTGGAGATCCTGGCCATGAAGTCCGACGCATTCGGCGACGAGCTCGCCGAGCTCGTCGGCCTGCTGGAATCGGCGATCGAGCGGCTCCGGACCCTGATCACCGCGTTGACTCCGCCCGACCTGGCCGGCGGTCTCGGTCCGGCGCTGCACCGGCTGGCTGAGGGCATCTTCATCGGCACGCCCACGCAGGTGCACAGCAGCTCGACCGCGCGCGCCTCGTTGACCGCCACGGGCACCGACGCGGCCTTCCGCATCTTCCGGGAGGCCCTGGTGAATGCGCGCAAGCACGCCCAGGCGACGACCATCGAGCTGTCCGTACGCCAGGAGGGCTCCCGCGTGGTCATCACGCTGACCGACGACGGGGTCGGTTCCGACAACTTCGACACCAAACCCGGTCACCTGGGAATGATGACCATGCGCGCCCGGGCGGCGACCGAGGGCGGGTTGTTGTCGGTTCGCAGCGAACCGGGCCTGGGCACGACCGTCACCCTGACGATGACCACGGACGCATCCGCGGCCCCGGCGAGCGACGGCGGTACCTGATGAACAACGATCCGCACGACCGGCCGTTCGCCGCGAACGGCACCGGCACGCACCGACGGCGCGGGTCGCCGGTGCGAGTGGTCATCGTGGACGACCACCTGCTGGTGGCCGACAGCATCGCCGCGGCGCTCGACGCGCAGGACGACCTGACCGTCGTCGAGGTGGCGAACACGTGTGCCGACGGGCTGGCGGCCGTCGGCCGGCACCGCCCGGATGTGCTGCTGCTGGACCAGCGGCTGCCGGATGGTCTCGGCACCGATGTGCTGCCGACGCTGCTCGACCGGTGTCCGACGATGAAGGTGCTCCTGGTCACCGCCTCCGACAGCGACGACGTGCTGACCCGGGCCATCGAGGCGGGGGCGGCCGGATTCATCCCCAAGGGTGAGCGGGCGGCCAACCTCGTCCGGGCCGTGCGGGCCGTGGCCGACGACGAGGCGGTGATCACCGTGGAGACGATGCGCCGGGTGATGGGCCGCATCGGACGGCGCGGCCACCGCGCCGGTGACGACCTGACCGCCCGGGAACGCGAGGTGCTCCGGCTGCTGGTGGACGGCAAGAGCACGGCCGGGCTGGCCGCCGCGCTGGTCGTCTCCCAGGCCACCGCGCGCAACCACGTGCAGTCGATCATGCGCAAGCTGGGCGCGCACAGCCGGCTGGAGGCGGTGGCCATCGCCACCCGCCAGAACATCCTGGCCGATGCGCCGTGACGAGGGACCTGCTCACACGTTCGGACACCCGCACGGTGTTGGTCTGCGACGACCGCAAGGAATTGCGGGTCGCGATCGGCGATCTGCTGGCGCAGCTCCCCGCCTTCGTCGTGGTCGGTTTTGCCGTCGACGCCACCACCTGCCTGGACGGCGTGCGAGCCTGGCGCCCGGACATCCTCATTCTCGACGTGAACATGCCCGGCGGGGGGCCGGGGGTCGCCGCAGCCGCCAAGGGCATCTGTCCGAACCTGCACATCGTCGTGTTCTCCGGGCATCACGACGACATCGTCCGGCGCGGGATGCTCGCCGCCGGCGCCGACCAGTACGTGGTCAAGACCGGACGGTTGTCCCCGTTGATCCAGGCCCTGCGCCGGGCCCACGACGGCCCCGCCCGCGACCAGGGCCGACCCGCCGCCGGCCGCGGCTGACCCGCCGGCGGCCCGGCCCGACCCGACCCTGGTCACCCGATCCGCACGCCGAGGTCGAGCATCGTGATGCGCAACAGCAGCGCGGCCTCTGGGCCCACGACGCCGTCCACCAGGGCCAGCAGCCGGCCGGTGAAGGCGTCGCCGTGGGCCGCCTCATCCTCCGCGCCCAGGTGGTGCGCGATTTCGTGCAGGATGACCAGTTCGCGCAGCGCCCAACCCGTGCCGGTCCGCAGGGTCGGCACGGCCATGACGGCGCCGCCTCGCTCGTAGTGCGCCTGACCGGAGCCCGCTCGCGGCCGGACCCGAACCGGCCGCGCCGCACGCGGCCAGGTTCCGCGCACCCACTCGAGGTCAAGGACGCGATCGACGTAGGCCTGCACTGCGTCGACGTCACCGAATCGCCGCTCCGGCGGAAGGGTCAACCGGGAGCCGGCGATCTCGACCACCGGGTAGACCGCGGAACGGTCGAACATCCGGTGGACCAGGTTCTCGGCGGCGTACACCTTCGAACGCTGCCCGTCCCGTTCCGCCCGGCCGCCGGCCGCCCGGTGGGCCGATCCTGGGTCAACCACAGTCAGCCCTGATGGGCCGGCGCATGCCACCGGCGTCCACAGGCAGCCACCGTCAGCCTCCGTCCAGGGCCGTCCGCTGACCACCGATCGCTCGCTCCGGGGCGAGCCGGGCCCGTCGACCGGCCCGATCGCCGGCCTGCCGTGATCGCTCCGAGCGCCCGGCCGCGGCGCGACTGCCGGACCAGGTGCCGCGCGCGGTCGAGTTCGCCCGGTAGTGATCGGCCAGTTCGACCTCGCGTTGCCGGAGCACCAGGGCAACACCGCCGGTGTCCCCCGGCGGCTCCTCGACGACCAGCCGTTCCTCGGTCTCCCGCTTCGCCTGGGCCAGGCGAACACCGATGCGCTGGGCGAACGCCTGCTGGAAGTTGATCCGCGCCGTGGTGGCATGAACCGGCTTCTCCACGTACCGGTCCTCCCGCCGCCACCCCCCGTTCCGGCCCGGCGTGGTCACGGCGACCCGCTTGATCACCTTCTCCAGAGCGAAGTCCCCCGACTTGATGTAGGCGTCGGAGGCTCGAACCATCTGCACGACGAGCGAGGCGTACAGGGTCTCGGTCATGTCGATGTCGGTGTCGAACCCGAACGCATGCACCCGGGTCGAGTCCCGCGCGATGTCGCAGGTCAGGTTGTTGGCCCGGCCGATGGCCAGGAACAGTTCGACGTAGGTGCGCAGGCCCCGCTTGCCCGACTCACCGATGACCACCGCGCGTTGAACGGGGACCGGTCGTCGCTCCCGCCGCTGCGTGTGGGCTCGGGCCACCGCGAGATCGACGGACGCCAGGGTGGCCAGTCGCTGAGCGGCCTGCAGGTAGGCGTCCGCCTCGTGCTCGTTGTCCGTGCCCTCTGCCTTGCGCAACAGCGCGGCGATTCTCGTCAGATCCTTGTCGCTCATCGTGCCGACCCTCCCGACCGCCTCGCACTTCGAGAGCATTGATGATTCGCCCGGCAAGCGTCGCTCATTTGATCCGGTCCCCGATCGGTCTGGGCCCTGTCCTCGGCCATGGTGGTGCACATCAGCATGGCAGCGAGGTCCGACAGTACCTCCGATCACACGTTCGACGGCCGGAGGCGCGCATCAGCTCGAGCCGTCGGCCCCCGCCGGCGACACCCCGGTGCGCCGCACGCACGTCCGCCAGAGCCGGCGGCGGACCTCGGGGTCGTCCTGCTGCCAGGGCAGGTAGTGGGTACGCCGGGCGCGCCGGTCGTGCCAGAACCGACCGGTCGATCGCGCCGGGAGCGATGCCGCCGCCAGCCAGACGATCGTGTCCGCACCCTGGTCCGGGGACCGCAGGATCGGGCGGGCCACCCGGTCGAAGGCGGGCAGCGAGTCCGACACCCCGGGCGTGGCCGCCCACCCCGGATGCATGCTGTGCACCACCGGGTCGGCCGGCCGGTGCAGCTCCGCGGCCAGCAGTTCGGCCAGCGTCACCTGCATGCGCTTGGTCCGGGCATAGGCGCGGACACCGCTGTACTCGCCGATGCCGGAGTCCCAGTCGTCGGACAGGGACGTGCTGTACATGCCACCGGACGAGACGAACACGACGCGCCCGTCCCCATCGGCCGCGAGCCGCTCTCGCAGCTGCACGGTCGTCAGGAACGGCCCGAGAATGTGCGTGGCGAACGCGAGTTCGTTGCCGTCCTGGGTGAAGGTCCGTTGCGGCGGCATGATGCCGGCGCAGTGGATCAGCGCGTGCAGCGCGTCGACGTCGGCCGCCACGGTATCGGCGAGCCCCCGCGCGGCGGCCAGGTCGGCGATGTCCGCCTCGCGCAGCACCAGGTCCGCGTCGGGCACGGCCGACCGGATCCGCTTGGCGGCCGACGCCAATCGCTCGGAACTGCGGCCGACCATGTGCACGCGGGCGCCGAGCCCGGCCAGCCCCCGGGCGGTTGCCGCACCCAGCCCCGAGCTGGCCCCTGTCACCACGATGTCCACCCGCCGGCCGAAGGGCGGTGGATCCGCCGGCCACCAGTGCCGCCGGGCGGCGACGCCGATCCGGCTGTACCCGGGCACCACCAGGGCGTCGAGCGCGGTGTCGAGCGCGGACGCCAACGTCCGGGGGATCCGGTCCGGTACCTGCACGATGAGCTCCATCCCGGCCGTCACCCGGGCGACCCCACTCGTCACCACGGAACCTGGCCGTCCCGGACGGTACGCGTGGGATCCGGCCCGCGGATGCAAGCCGGGTCCCGGCGAATGACGCCCACCTGGGTCAGCCTGCGCTGCGGCGCATCGACCGGATGCCCACGGTCAACCCGACGAGCACGGTCACCAGGGCCGCCGCCCATCCCCCGGCCGCCTCGGTGCTGCCGACGCCACCGGCGAACAGCGCCCGCTCGGCGTCCACCAGGTACGTGAGTGGGTTGAACTTCGACGCGACCTGCATCCAGCCGGGCCCGGTCTCCAGCGGCAGCAACATGCCGGACAGGATCATCAGCGGGAAGATCACCGTCTGCTGCACCGCCCAGAACATCCACTCCTGCTTGCGCACGGCGATCGCCAGGGCGTAGGACAGCGATCCGACGCCCACGCCGAACACGGCCAGCAGCAGGAACCCGACGAGTGCGCCCAGCGGGTACAGCTCGAACCCGAACGGGATCATCACTGCCACGATGATCACCGCCTGGGCGGCGAGCGGGACCATCTCCTTCAACGCCCGCCCGACCAGCAACGACGGCCGCGACAGCGGGGTGACCAGCATTCGCTCGTGCGCGCCGGTCTGGAACTCGAACAACAGGTTGGCACCGACCGTGGTCGTCCCGAAGAGGGCCGTCATCACCAGGATCGATGGCACGAACCACTGCCAGACGCTCGCCCCCACCGTGCTCTCCGCCTGCCCGCCGAGCGAGCCGACCAGCAGCGGGCCGAACAGGCCGAGGAACACCAGCGGCTGGATCATGCCGAAGATGACCGAGAACGGATCCCGCAGGACCGGCCGGAGTTCGCGGGTCATCACCAAGTGGGTGTCCCGGACGAACTTTCCCGCGCCGGCGGGGCGCGCCGGCAGCGACCTGGTCCGGTCGGTCGTCGGCGCGGTCATCACGCCGCCCGGCCTTCGGCATCGGTCCGATGGCCGGACTGCTCCGACTCCCGCAGGCTGCGCCCGGTCAGGGAGAGGAACACGTCGTCCAGGGTGGGCCGGTGCACCTGGGCGGTGCTCACCGGCAGGCCGGCCCGATCGGCGGCGCGCAGCAGCTCCGGCAGCACCCGCGGCCCGTCGGCCACCCGCCCCGACACGGTGCCGCCCGCCACCCGGACGTCCCGGCCGCCGGGCATCCGCTCGATCAGCGCGGCGAGCTCGCCGACCCTGACGGGATCGGCCGCACCGAGCTCGACCCGGTCGCCGGCCAGCTCCGATTTGAGAGCCTCGGCCGTGTCGTCGGCGATCACCTCGCCGTGGTCGACGACGACCACCCGTCCCGCCATCGAGTCGGCTTCGTCGAGGTAGTGCGTGGTCAACATGATCGTCATCGGCGGTCCGGAGCGGTGGGCCGCCCGCTCCCGCATCTGCAGGATGTGGTCCCACAGGTTTGCCCGGTTGTGCGGGTCGAGCCCGGTCGACGGCTCGTCCAGGAAGAGCAGCGACGGATCGTGCACCAGGCCCATGGCCACGTCCAGCCGTCGGCGCTGCCCGCCCGAGAGGCTGGACACCTTGCGGTTGGCCAGAGCGCCCAGGTCGAGGGCATCCAGCAGCTCACCGGACCGGCGCCGGGCGGCCCGGCGATCGAGGCCGTAGATCAGGCCCTGGCTGAACAGTTCGTCGGCGGCCCGCTGCATGTGACCGGCGCCGTTGCCCTGCCCGACGTAGCCGATCAGGGATCGGACCTGGGCCGAGTCGCGCACCACGTCGTGACCGGCCACGGAGGCGGTGCCGGTCGTCGGCGCCAGCAGGGTGGTCAGCATCCGCATCGTGGTGGTCTTGCCGGCCCCGTTCGGGCCGAGCACCGCCACCAGCTCGCCCGCCTCGATGTCCAGGCTGATGCCGCGCACGGCATGCACCGTGGTGGTCCGGTTGACCACGAAGTCCTTGGTCAGTTCTCGCGTTCGAATCATCGACGGCGTTTCCTCCCCGCTTCCTGGCCGGTTCCGGTGGTACCGACTCTGCCGAGCCGGTGCACTCGACGCCCGACCCGATGGTCAGACTCGTCGCAGTAGCGGTCAGTTCTTGGCCGGTTCAGGCGGCATGCTCGACAACATGACCGACTCCCCGGGCACCTCCGGCCGGCTCCTGCGCCTGTTGTCCCTGCTGCAGGCACGCCGGGACTGGCCCGGCGGCGTGCTGGCCGACCGGCTCGAGGTCAGTCCACGGACAGTCCGGCGCGACGTCGACCGGCTGCGCGACCTGGGCTACCCGGTGCGCGCGATCAAGGGCCCGGACGGCGGCTACCGGCTGGACGCGGGATCGGAACTGCCGCCGCTGCTGTTCGACGACGAGCAGGCGGTCGCCGTCGCCGTGGCCCTGCAGACCGCGTCGGCCGGCGTGTCCGGCATCGAGGAGGGCGCCCTCCGCGCGCTGGCCACGGTCCGCCAGGTGATGCCGGCCCGGCTGCGCGGGCGGGTCGACGCGCTCCGGGTGACCACGGTCCCGGCCGACCCCGAGCAGCCCAAGGTGGACTCGGAGGTCCTCATCGCGGTCGGCGCGGCGGTGCGGGCGCGGGAGGTGCTGCGGTTCGACTACGAGCGGCCGACCTGGAGCCAGGAAGGCCGGCCGGCCGGCCGGCTCGACGAGCCGCCCCGACGCGTCGAGCCGCACCATCTGGCCACCTGGAGCGGTCGCTGGTACCTCGTCGCCTGGGACCTGGACCGCGCCGACTGGCGCACCT
The DNA here is from genome assembly GCA_044223435.1 of Nakamurella sp. GTDB lineage: Bacteria > Actinomycetota > Actinomycetes > Mycobacteriales > Nakamurellaceae > Nakamurella. Next base: position 32,318 of record JBGALY010000023.1, on the reverse strand, counting down.
TCCGGGTTGACCGGATGACGCCGAAGACGCCCACCGGTCCCCGCTTCGCACCGCGCGAGCTGCCCGGGGGCGACGTCGCCGGATACCTGCAGGACGCGTTCCGGGGCCGGGAGTGGCCGTGCCGGGGTGAGTTCGTCATCGCCGCGCCGGCCACCGAGGTGCAGCCGTGGGCCGGCCGGCAGTCGGTCGTGGAGGCGCTGGGCCCGGAGCGCACCCGGGTCGTCACCGGGTCGTGGTCGTGGGAACGACTGGCCGCCTGGGTGTCCTGGTGGGAGGTTCCGGTGCAGATCGTCGGCCCGGACGAACTGCGCGCGGCCGCGACCCGGCTGGGCGAACGGTTCCTGGCGGCCGCGGAGTCCTGATCCGGACCGCCGGCCGGGACGGCGCCGGTCTAGCGCGCCGTTGCGCCGACGCTCAGCGCGGACATGAAATCGACCGCCGCGGAGGCAATCTGCGCGGTGGCCGGGGCTCGGTCGACGCCCGGCCGACCATCCCCCGGCTGCTCGCCGTAGTCGCCGAAATACGCGTGCACGCCCCCGACGATCTCGACGAAGTCCGCCGCGGGGGGCAGGTTGCCCCGAGTGCGTTCGATGTCGGCCGGCGTGGTCAACCCGTCGTTGCTGCCCCAGACCGACTTGACCGCCAGGGCCGTCCGCGAGAGGTCGCGGTCGGAGTACGAACCGAACAGCAGCAGGCCGTCGACCTGGTCAGGGTGGTCCAGCGCGTACCAGGATGCGACCACACCGCCCAACGAGTGCCCGCCGACCGCCCAGGTTTCGATCTCGGGGTGCGCCTCGATCGCCGATCCCGGCTGACCGGGTTGCGCAATCGCCATCCCGAACGGAGGTTTGACGATGACGACCAGATTCCCGGCCTCGGCGACCGGCCGCAGCACCTGTACGTACGCGCGCGGGTCCACCCGTGCGCCGGGAACGAAGACCAGGCCCTTCCCCACCGGATCGGCGGGAATCAGTTCGACGGCGGTCGCCGTGTCGACCACAGTGACGGCGGCATCGGAGGTCAGGCCCGCCATCGACGCCGAGCCGGCCGCGAACGGCCGCAACCAGAACATGATCGCCAGGAACGCGACGACCACCGTGGCAGCGACGACCCGACCGACGACCCGCAGAACCCGGCGGCCCGGAACCGGCCGATCCGCCGGGTTCCGCCGATTCGCCGGGGTCGCCTGACCGGTGGGCAGATCCGGCGGCCGGCCCGACGCCCAGAAGGCCGACGCGACCAACACCAGGCCGGCCGCGGTCCCCACCAGCAGCGTCGTCGGGTAGGCCGGGTGGCCGTTCCAGATCGGATCGAGCGCGCTGAGCAGGACCACCAATGAGCCGACGGTCAGGACGGTGCCGGCCACCAGCCGAAACACTCGAGCCGCAGTCATTCCCGACACCTTCCGCCGGCCCGCGACGGGCCCGGACGACAAAGGCCCCGCGGGCGGTTACGCCGGCAGGGCCTTGGCCGTCTGTCTCAACCAGAGTGGGCAAGGGGGGAGTTGAACCCCCACGTCCTTTCGGACACACGGACCTGAACCGTGCGCGTCTGCCATTTCGCCACTTGCCCAGCGACGCCGGAAAGGCTAGCACGGGGGCGCGGGTGCTCTCGACCACCGCCGGAATCGCCACCCCTTCGCGGACCGGGGGGCTGGCCGGTGCGGGCCGGATGTCGCGGGCCGGTCGCCGCCGACCCTCCACCCCCCATCCGATCGGCAGCACCGAAGAAACTCTCCTTCAGCTCTGGTCAACCGGTGTTTCTTCTGTCAACATATGAGCCATCATGCCGACGATCCCCGTGCCGACGACTGCCACGCCGGGCGCCTTCGCGCCGCAGCGTCCGGCCGTCGTGGCCAAGTTCCGGGGCGCGCTGACCCTGCCCGCGCGTCCGGAGCGCTTCGCACTGTTCGGCAGCCAGGCCGTCGCCATCTGGTGACCCGGCCGGGCGGCATCGCCCGCCCGTGGCGCTCGGCCTGACGCCGGCGCCTCGCATTCCCGTCCGGCGACCGATCTCGCCCGGACATCGCCCTGCCGTGTCGGATCCTGCCGACGCGCACCCACCACCCCCCTTCCGGCGCAGTGCTGCGCCGGCTACCCATTGGGAGCGGCCGTGCCCTCTTCGACCCCCACCCCGAACCAGCCGGGCCTCGCCCACCGGCTGCTCCGCCGCAAGCCGGTCGTCCAGATGGAGGCCGAATCCGGCTCCGAGACCGGGCAGAGCGAACTGTCCCGCAGCATCGGGCTGTTCCAGCTCTCCGCGTTCGGGATCGGCGCGACCATCGGCACCGGCATCTTCTTCGTGCTGTCCGAGGCGGTTCCGATCGCCGGGCCCGCGGTGATCTGGTCGTTCGTCATCGCCGGCGTCGTCGCCGGACTCACCGCGGTCTGCTACGCCGAACTAGCCGGCGCGGTGCCGGTCTCCGGATCGTCCTATTCCTACGCGTACGCCACCATGGGTGAACTCGTCGCCATGGTGGTGGCGGCCTGCCTGCTGCTGGAGTACGGCGTCTCCGGTGCGGCCGTCGCCGTCGGCTGGTCGCAGTACCTGAACGAGTTGCTGGACAACGTCATCGGCTGGCGAATACCGGAGGCACTGTCGAACTCGCCGGAGGAGGGTGGGCTGATCAACCTGCCGGCCGTCGTCCTCATCGCGATGTGCGCCGCACTGCTCATCCGCGGCGCCAGCGAGTCGGCGAAGGTCAACGCGGTCATGGTGGTGATCAAGATCGGCATCCTGATCATGTTCATCGCCATCGGCATCACCGGCTGGAACACCGACAACCTGGCCGACTTCGCACCCTTCGGCATGGCTGGGATCACCGCGGCCGCGGGCGTCATCTTCTTCTCGTTCATCGGCCTGGACGCCGTCTCCACCGCCGGCGACGAGGTGCGCAACCCGCACCGCACGCTGCCGATGGCGATCATCATCGCGCTGGTCACCGTCACCGGGCTGTACATCCTGGTCAGCCTCGTCGCGGTCGCCGCGCAACCGTGGACGCAGTTCGACGGTCAGGAGGCGGGCCTGGCGCAGATCCTGGAGAACATCGTCGGCGCATCGTGGCCCGGCACGGTCATCGCCGCCGGGGCGGTCGTATCGATCTTCTCCATCACCCTGGTCGTCCTTTACGGGCAGACCCGCATCCTGTTCACCATGTCCCGGGACGGCATGATCCCCCAGCTGTTCCACAAGGTGAACCCCCGCACCCGCACCCCGATCCCGAACACGATCATCGTCGCCGCCGTCATCGCGGTCCTGGCCGGCTTCGTGCCGATCAGTTTCCTCGCCGAGATGACCAGCGTCGGCACCCTGGTCGCCTTCCTCGTCGTCTCGATCGCGGTGATGGTGCTGCGCCGCCGCGAGCCGAGCCTGCCCCGCTCGTTCCGGGTGCCGCTGTACCCGCTCACGCCGATCCTGTCCGCACTCGGCTGCCTGTGGATCATCAAGGACCTGCGCCCGATCACCCTGCTGGTCTTCGCCGGCTGGGTCGCGGTCGCGCTGATCTGGTACTTCGCGTACGGCATCAAGCACTCGACCCTGGGCCGGCAGGTTCCTTCCGGCCTGCTCGCCACGTCAGAACCCACCACCACCGTCACCGACCAGAAGGACTGATCCAGTGCATTCCGTCAACCAGACCACCGACGCCATGGTCCGCAGCGTGCTGGCCTACGCCGAGAACCGGCTGCGGATGACGCCGGTGCCGTTGGACCGCGGCACCCGCACCCCGAAGGAGCTGTACCGCGAGCTCGACGGGCTGATCCGGGACCAGGCCCGGCAGCCCGACGAGGTGCTGGGCGTGTACTCGTCGGTGATCGCGCCGAGCATCATCTCGGCGGACAGTCCCCGGTTCCTCGGCTTCATCCCGGCGGCGCCCACCAAGGCCAGCCTGCTGTTCGACATGGTCGTCTCGTCGGCGTCGATCCAGGGCATCTCCTGGCTGGAGGCGTCCGGCGCGATCGCGGCCGAGAACACCGCCCTGCGGGTGATCGCCGACGAGGCGGGAATGCCCGGCACCGCGGGCGGCTGCTTCGTCTCCGGCGGCTCGGCCGGCAACCTGTCCGCCCTGGCCGTGGCCCGGGAGACCGGCAAGCGCCGGCTCGCCGGCGCGTTGGCCGGTCGGCGTCCCCGGGTGATCGTCGGCGAGGACGCCCATTCGTCGATCGTGAACACGCTGCGCCTGCTGGAGATGGATGCCCTGGTCGTCCGCACCCCGGATCATCGGGTCACCGCCGAAGCGGTCCGGGCCGGGATCAACGGCGTCGACATCTCCGACGTCGTGGCGGTCGTCTGCACCTCCGGCACCACCAACGCCGGCATCATCGACGACCTGGCCGGCGTCGGCGCCCTGGCCCGCGAGCACGGCTGGTGGTTCCACGTCGACGGCGCCTACGGCGGCTCCGGGGTGTTCGCGCCATCGCTCAAGGCCAAGTACGCCGGCCTCGAGCTGGCTGACTCGTTCATCCTCGATCCGCACAAATGGCTGTTCGCGCCGTTCGACTGCTGCGCGCTGATCTACCGGGAGCCCGCGCTGGCCAAGGCCACGCACACCCAGGACGCCTCCTATCTCGACGTGATCCACACCGGCGCCGGCGACGAGACCGGCGAGTGGAACCCCACCGACTACGCCTACCACCTGACGCGCCGCGCCCGCGGGCTGCCGTTGTGGTTCTCCCTGGCGGTGCACGGCATCGACGCGTACCGCGAGGCCATCGAGGTCGCGGTCGATCTGGCCCAGCAGACCGCTCGGCTGATCGAGGCGACGCCGCACCTGGAGCTGATCCGGGAGCCGGACCTGGGCGTCGTCCTGTTCCGCCGCCTCGGCTGGGCTCCCGCCGACTACGACGCCTGGGCGCAGGCCCTGCACGAGCAGGGCATCGCCTTCATCCCGCCGACCAAGTGGGAGGGCGAGACGGTGGGCCGCTTCGCGTTCCTGCACCCGCATACCCCGATGTGGTTGGTGCAGGACATCCTCGAGCGCACCGCCTGACCCGCCCCGCGGCCGACCCGCCCCCAGCCCCCGCCGCTGACCCGCGCGGATCAACGTCGCCCGCGCGGATCAACTGACTCCGAATGTGACGCGCGAGCAGCGAGTCGACACCTTCTTCCGCGCAGTTGTCCACACTGCCCCGGCCGGACAACCGCGCGGGTGAAACATCCCCGGATGTGACGGGAGGGACCCGGTTCAACGACTTCGGCCGCGCCGGGGCAGATGATCCGCGCGGGGAAGGGGCTACGGTCGGGACCATGCGGACGGTCCGCGCGGTGGGCACGCACGAGCTGGTCATTCAACGATCACGCTTCATCTGCGCGCTCAGCCCGGCGCGGTCGCCCGCGGCGGCGACCGCCTTCATCGAGGCGGTCCGCAAGGAGCGGTGGTCGGCGACCCACCACTGCACCGCCTACCGGGTGGGCCCGCGCGGCGAGCAGCAACGCTCCCATGACGACGGCGAGCCGGCCGGCACCGCCGGGGTGCCGATGCTGCAGGTCCTGGTTCACCGCGACATCACCGACACCGTGGCGGTCGTCACCCGGTACTTCGGCGGCGTCAAGCTTGGCGCGGGCGGCCTGGTGCGCGCCTACGGACGGTGCGTCTCCGACGCCCTGGACGCCATCGGCACGTTGACGTTGCTGCCGCACACCGAGGTGAGCGTGACGGTCGGGCGGTCCGCGGCCGGGCGACTGGAGCACGATCTGCGGACCGCGGGATATGAGGTGACGGCCACCGACTACGGTGCCGCGGACGCCGCCGCGCCGACGTTTCACGTGCTCATACCGACGGACGGCCTGCGGGCCTTCACCGATTGGCTCGCCCGGGTAACCGCCGGCACCGCCGCGGCAACCCTCGGGCCGCAAGCGCTGCGGGCGGTCCGGTGGAGCGTCACCACTACGATCAGGGCTGGGCTGTGATCACCACGTTCGCATGCCCGCCGACCGCAGGGGTCGGCAATCGACCCTGCAGTTCGAGCGCCGGCAGGAGGTGACGATGGGCGTCATCCAGTCTTTCGAACGCAAGCTCCAAGGCGCCGTCGGCAACACCTTCGCCCGGCTGTTCGGCGGCAAGGTCCAGCCGGCCGAGGTGGCCGACGCGCTCCAGCGCGAGGCAGCGGACCACATCGAACGGCAGGGTGCGGTCGCGATCGCGCCGAACCATTACAAGGTGGCGCTCGGACCCACGGATCAGCAGGGCCTGAGTTCGGCCGAGGAGAGTGTCGCCACGGCGCTTTCGGACATGATCCGGGAGTATCTGAACCAGCAGGGATGGCAGACGTTCGGCGATGTGGCGGTCACGCTCGAAACGTCCGGCGCCCTGCACACCGGGCAGTTCCGCATCAGCTCGTTCGTCGATCCTGATGTCGGTCGACGCGCATCGCAGGCAAGGGCAGGAGTGGGACGCATGAGTCAACAGGGCGGCGACTACGGCCGCGATCAGCAGGGTCGTCCGGAGCAGGGCGAGCACCGCGACCCGGATCCCGGCCAGTACCCGGGTTACCCCAACCAGTACGGCCCGCCGAACCACGGCAACTTCGGCGAGCCGGGTCAGCAGCCGAATCCCGGATACCCGCCCCAGCCCTACGACGCTCCGGGCTACGGGCAGCGCGGCTGGGACCAGCAGAACCAGCAGTGGGAACAGCAGTACGGTCAGCAGCCCCCGCCCGGCTATCCGGCCCCGGGCCAGCCCCAGTACCAGCCGCAGCAGCAGTACCCGCAGGGTCCGGGCGGCTGGGAGCAGGGTGGCTATCAGCAGCCGGGTTACCCACCGGGCTACCCGCCGCCGGACTACCAGCAGGGCCAGGGGGGGCCGGGGGGATATCAGCCCGGCCACCAGAACTACGGGCCCCCCGGTCAGCCACCGCAGAATTGGGGACAGAACTACGGTGTGCCCGCCGCCGGCCCGCAGGAGATCGTCGCCACCCTGTCCGTCGACGACGGATCGGGCCGCAGCTATCAGCTGCAGCGCGGCTCGAACGTCATCGGCCGCGGGCAGGACGCCTCGTTCCGGCTCGCCGACACCTCGGTGTCCCGCCGGCACGTCGACATCTATTTCGACGGGCAGTCCGCCGTGCTGCACGATCTGGGCTCGACCAACGGCACCACGGTCAACGGCTCGTCGGTCCAGACCTGGCAACTGGCCGACGGCGACGTGGTCCACATCGGGCACTCCACCGTCGTCTTCTCCAGCCGGTACTAGGACGCCGATCAGAGTCCGGGAACCCCACCGTGCCAGCCCTCATCCTCCAGCTGACCAGGATCGGCTTCCTGGTCCTGCTCTGCCTGTTCGTGCTGGCCGCGATCCGGGTGATCCGGGCCGATCTGCGGTACGCGGGCGAGCCTCGGAGCGACGGCGCGCGGCGGGGCGAACAGCGCTCGGCCGCCCAGCTTCCGGCCGCGCGGTTGCACCCGGTGACGCTGGTGGTCACGGCCGGATCGCTCGCCGGCACCCGGCTGCGGCTCGGTCCGGGACCGATCCTGATCGGGCGGGCCGAAGACTCGACGCTCGTCCTCGACGACGATTACGCCTCGTCCCGGCACGCCCGGCTGACCCAGCAGGGACAGGAGTACTTCCTCGAGGATCTCGGCTCCACCAACGGCACCTACCTGGACCGGGCGCGAGTCACCACGCCGACCCCGGTGCCGGTCGGGGTGCCCATCCGGATCGGCCGCACCGTCATCGAGCTGCGCCCATGATCCGGCCGACGAGGACTCCGACACCGCCCACCAGGGCCACCGGGACGGTGTGATGACACACCAACTCGTGTACGCCGCGCGCACCGACCGCGGACTGATCCGGGCCAGCAACCAGGACGCGGTGTTCGCCGGCAACACCCTGCTGGTCGTCGCGGACGGCATGGGCGGCCACGCCGCCGGCGACATGGCCTCCCGGCTGGTGGTCAACGCCTTCGTCCCGCTCGACGAACGTGACCCGGGCGGGGACCTGGTCCGCGCGCTGGCCAAGGCGACCCGCGAGGGCAACCGGTCCATCTCCGCGGTCGTCCACGAGAACCCGGAGCTCGACGGGATGGGCACGACGGTGACCGCCCTGCTCTTCGACGGCGGACGGCTGGGCATGGCGCACGTGGGGGACTCCCGCGCCTACCTGTACCGGGACGGCGTGCTGCACCAGCTGACCCATGACGACACGTTCGTCCAGTCGCTGATCGACGACGGCCGGATCACCCAGGAGGAGGCCAGCCATCACCCGCAGCGGTCGCTGCTGCTGCGGGCGCTCAACGGCACGGACGTCGATCCGGCCCTGACGATCCGCGAGGTCGACGTCGGCGACCGGTACCTGATCTGCTCGGACGGCCTGTCCGGAGTGGTGTCCGCCGAGGCCATCGCGGAAACCCTGGCGATCGAGGATCCGGGCGCCGCGGCCGATCAGTTGGTCCACCTCGCGCTGGTCGGCGGGGGGCCGGACAACGTCACCGTCATCGTCGCCGACGTCGCCGACGTCGGTGCGGGCGAGGGACCGACGGCGGTGGCGCAGCCCGAGGACCCGGACGCGACCGGGCCCATCGGGCAGCTGTCATCGATCCGGATGACAGCCGAGATGCCCAGGATCCCGCTGCCGGCCATCCCCGAAGAAGCGGCCGCGCCCCCCGAGTTCATGCCGCCGGACGAGGACATCACGGCCCCGATCGCGACGACCGCGGCCGATCCCGACGGCCCGCCGGCGCGTCGCCGGCGACGCCGCACCACCGTCATCCTGGTCGCCGCGGTCGTCGTGCTGGGCATCATCGGCCTCGTCGGCTCGATCCTCTGGGTCCGCAGCCAGTACTTCGTCGGGGCCAGCGACGGGCAGGTCGTTGTCTACCGCGGCGTGGACGGGTCCGTGCTCGGCCTGCAGCTGTCGAGCGTGCAGGAGGGCTCGTGTCAGCCCGGCCTGGACGAATGCAGCCCACTGATGGTCGAGGACCTCGTTCCGGCGGCCCGCGACCAGGTGGTGGCCGGCATCCAGGCCGGCAGCCTGGAGGACGCCCGCGCAGTGATTGCCCGGCTGGCCGGCCGGATGCTCCCGCCCTGCGCCACTGCGGAGACCACTTCGCCCCCCACCACCACCGCGACCGCGTCCGGGTCGCCGGGGACGAGCATCACCGTCCCGCCGACCGGACCGGCGGCGTCCACCGCGCCCGCGCTCACCGTCCCCGGCCTGCCGCTCCCCGGCCTGCCCGGTTCCACCGGTGCCACCGGAGTCACCGACGGCAACCCGGTCGCGACCGATCCGACCGAGACCAACCCGTTGCTCCCCTCGGCGTCGCGGGAACCCGCGCCGACCAGCTCGGGCACGCCCTTGTCGACCCGCGCTCCTGAACCCGGCGTGACCTGCCGGGTGGTCAAGTGAGCCGGCTCAGAGGGGACAAGGCCACGGCCCGAGCACCCGGACGAACCGGCCGCACGGCGGAGTTCTGGATGCTGGTCTTCGCCGCGGTCGTCGTCACCTCGGCGCTGGTCATCGTCGAGCTGAATCAGAACCGGACGTTGAGCTGGGAACTGGCCTACTACGGCGGCGGCTACCTGCTCGCGCTGGCCATCGCCCACCTGCTGATCCGGCGGTACGCGCCGTACGCCGATCCGCTGCTGCTACCGATCGTCGCCCTGCTCAACGGCATCGGGCTGGTGATGATCTACCGGCTCGACCTGGCCCGGGAGATCAGCGCGATCAACCGCGGCGAGGAGGTGCCGACCGCCCAGGCCTCGCTGCAGCTGGTCTGGACCGGCGTCGCCCTGGTCTGCTTCCTGATCGTGCTGCTGGTCGTCCGCGACCACACGGTGCTGCAGTCCTACGCCTACACCCTGGCCCTGGTCGGCGTCGTGTTCCTGGCCATTCCGGCGTTGCTGCCGTCCAGCCTGTCGGAGGTCAACGGGGCCAAGATCTGGATCAAGGTGCCCGGGCTGTTCTCCATCCAGCCGGCCGAGTTCGCCAAGATCGCCCTGATCATCTTCGCCGCCGCCTTCCTGGTGTCCAAGCGGACAGTGCTGTCCACCGCCGGCAAGAAGGTGTTCGGGCTCGTGCTGCCGCGCGGCCGCGATCTCGGTCCGCTGCTCGTCGCCCTGCTGCTGGTGCTCGGAGTGCTCGTGCTGGGCAAGGACCTGGGCAGCGCGCTGTTGATCTTCGGCACCTTCCTGGCCATGATCTACGTCGCCACCGGGCGGGTGTCCTGGCTGATCATCGGCGTGCTCGGATTCTCCGCCGGGGCCTACCTGGCGTACCGCCTGTTCGCGCACGTCCGGGTCCGGGTGGACATCTGGCTCGACCCCTTCGGTGACCCGCTGGGCAGCGGCTACCAGTTGGTCCAGTCGCTGTTCGGGCTCGGCACCGGCGGCATCTTCGGCACCGGCCTCGGGGCGGGTCGCCCGGACATCGTGCCGTTCGCGTCGACCGACTTCATCACGGCCGCGCTGGGTGAGGAACTCGGTCTGGTCGGCATCACCGCGATCTTCCTGCTGTACCTCATCCTGACCGCCCGCGGCGTGCGGACCGGCCTGGCGGCCAAGGACGGCTTCGGCACCCTGCTCGCCGGTGGACTGGCCTTCTCGCTGGCGCTGCAGATGTTCATCGTGGTCGGCGGGGTCACCCGGCTGATCCCGCTCACCGGCCTCACCACACCGTTCCTGTCCTACGGCGGGTCGTCGCTGCTGTCCAACTACGTCATCCTGGCGCTGCTGGTGCGCATCTCGGATTCGTCGCGCCGGCCCCCGGAGCCCGTCGCCGTTCCGCCGGCGCCGGCGGTGCCCCTGGACCAGGCGCACACCCAGATGGTGCCGGCGGTGCCCGCGCCCCCGGCCCGCGGCGGTCGCGGATGAAGCGCCCACTGCGCCGGGTCGGGTACGCGATCATCGTCATGGTCGTGCTGTTGCTCGGCAACGTCGCGTACACCCAGGTCATCAAGGCCGACGACTACCGCGCCGACCCGAACAACAAGCGGACCCTGGTGGCCGAGTACAGCCGCCAGCGCGGTCAGATCACCGCGGCCGGTGGGGTGGTGTTGGCCCGCTCCGATCCGGTGGACGACCAGTACTCCTATCAACGGGTGTACCCGGAGGGAGCGGTCTACGCGCATCCGGTGGGGTACTACTCAATGCGCTACGGCCCCACCGGCATCGAGCGGAACCAGAACGAGATCCTGTCCGGCGAGGCCCCGGAACTGATCGCCGGTCAGCTCTCGGACCTGATCACCGGCCGCGATCCGCGCGGCGGCAACGTCCAGCTGACCCTGGAGCCCGCGGTCCAGCAGGCGGCCTACTCCTCGATGAACGACAAGGGGTACGTCGGTGCGGTGGTCGCCATGGAGCCGTCGACCGGCAACATCCTGGCGATGGTCTCCACCCCGTCGTACGATCCGAACCCACTGGCCAGCCACTCGGACGCGACGCAGCGGCAGGCCTACAACGACCTCGTCAACGCCGATCCCAGCCCGCTGCTCAATCGGGCCATCTCCGCCGTCTACCCGCCCGGGTCGACCTTCAAGCTGGTGATCGCAGCGGCGGCGCTGCAGAACGGTTTCACTCCGGACACCCCGGTGACCGGCGAACCGATCATCACCCTGCCGGCCACGGGTGGTGCCACCCTGTCCAACTTCGGCGGGGAGACCTGCGCCGGCGGCGGTGGTAATGACGTCAGCCTCACCCAGGCGTTGGCGCACTCGTGCAACACGGCGTTCGCCGAGGTCGCGATGCAGCTCGGCGCTCCGGTGGTGCGCAAGCAGGCCGACGCGCTGGGGGTGAACGGGCAGGGTACCGATGTCGGGCTGGACGTCGTCGGCTCCCGGTTGGGCGACATCCCGGACACCGCGGCTCTGGCCCAGACCGGCATCGGGCAGCGGGACGTGGCGGTGACGCCGTTCGAGATGGCCTGGATCACCGCAACGATCGCCAACCGGGGCGATCGGATGGTGCCGCACATGGTCGCCCAGACGACCAAGCCGGACCTGACCGTCATCTCACAGACCCAGCCCCAGTCGCTCGGCCAGGCGATCCCGATCCCGGTCGCCGATCAGCTGCGCGACATGATGATCGAGTCGGAGAAGAACACCCCGGGGTCCGGCGGCATCGCCGACCTCGTGATCGCCTCCAAGACCGGTACCGCCGAGCACGGCACCGACCCGAAGAACACGCCCCCGCACGCCTGGTACGTCGCCTTCGCCCCGGCCGAGAACCCGAAGGTCGCGGTCGCCGTTCTGGTGGAGAACGGCGGCGATCTGGGCACCGACGCCACCGGCGCCAAGGTGGCCGGGCCGGTCGGCCGGGCCACCATCGCGGCGGCCCTGGCCGGGGGGTCCTGATGATCGGGATTTGGGCATGAGTGAGGCGATGCCGTGACCGCGCCCGGGGTGGTGCTGTCCCACCGGTACCGGCTGACCCAGCGCATCGCCGTAGGCGGGATGGGCGAGGTGTGGGCCGCCGACGACATCCGGCTCGCCCGGGTCGTGGCGTGCAAGATCCTGCGGCCCGAGCTGACCGGTGACCCGGAGTTCCTCGGCCGGTTCCGCACCGAGGCCCGGATCACCGCGTCGCTCAACCATCCCGGGATCTGCGCGGTGTACGACTACGGCGAGGTCTCCGGTGCGGACCACTACCTGACCGGCACCGCCTACCTCGTGATGGAATTGATCTCCGGTGAATCGCTGTCCAGCGTGCTGAACCGGCTGGGCCGGCTGTCCGTCGGACGCACGCTGGACGTGCTCGAGCAGACCGGCAACGCCCTCCAGCAGGCGCACGCCCGTGCGCTGGTGCATCGCGACATCAAACCCGGCAACCTGCTCATCACGCCGGGCGGCCAGGTGAAGATCACCGACTTCGGCATCGCCAAGGTCGCCCATGAGGCACCCGTCACCCGGTCCGGGATGGTCATGGGCACCGCCCAGTACATCTCCCCGGAGCAGGCGGCGGGCCGCGAGGCATCCCCGGCTTCGGACATCTACTCGCTGGGGGTGGTCGCCTACGAGTGTCTGGCCGGGCGGCTGCCGTTCCACAGCGACAACACCGTCGCGATCGCGCTGGCCCACGTCCGCGATGCGCCGCCGCCACTGCCCGACGACGTGCCACCGCCCGTGGCCCGCCTCGTCATGACGATGCTGGCCAAGGACCCCGCCGCCCGGTACCCCAACGGTGCGGTGCTGGCGCGCGCGGCCGGCGAACTACGGGCCGGTGGTGGGCGGGAGCTGGCCGGCCCCCGGCCCCACCCGGCGCCGCGGCCGACCCTGGTCGCGCCGGCCCTGCGGGCCGATGTCGGAGCACCGCCGCCGGCCCGATCGACCCGCGCCGCGCTGCCGCCCCCGCCCCGGCCGCCATCGCCGGTTCGGGGGTCCGTCCCGCCGCCGGCACCGGCCGCTCGCACCGCAGCCGCCGCCGGACGGCACACTGGGCTCTCGGTCCTGCTGGCCGTGCTGGTCGTGATCCTGGCCGGGTTGGTGCTGGTCATACTCAACGCGGTCTTCGGAACGCTGATGGTGTGACGAGAATGACGGACAGCACCCGCGGCCGCACGGTCGACGCGCGCAACCCGGGAAGGTCTTCATGCATCAAGGGCAGGGCCCTGGAACCGACCGGCCGACCGCGACGAATACGCAACAAGGAACAACATCGATGACGGGATATCTCTTCGGGGATCGCTACCAGGTCGGGGACACCCTCGGCTTCGGCGGCATGTCCGAGGTGCACCGCGGCCGCGACCTGCGCCTCGGCCGGGACGTGGCGATCAAGGTGCTGCGCGCCGACCTGGCCCGGGACCCGTCCTTCCAGGCACGGTTCAGCCGCGAGGCCCAGAACGCCGCCTCGCTGAACCACCCGGCGATCGTCGCGGTCTACGACACCGGCGAGACGACCACCGACGCGGGCACCATCCCGTACATCGTCATGGAGTTCGTCGACGGGGACACCCTGCGCGACGTGCTCAAGAAGGAGGGCCCGCTGCCCCCGCGGCGGGCGATGGAGATCGTCGCCGACGTCTGCGCCGCGCTCGACTTCTCCCACCGCCATGGGATCGTGCACCGGGACATCAAACCGGCCAACGTCATGCTCAACCGGGCCGGTGCGGTGAAGGTGATGGACTTCGGCATCGCCCGGGCGGTGTCCGACGGACAGGCCACCATGACGGCCACCGCCGCGGTGATCGGCACCGCGCAGTACCTGTCCCCGGAGCAGGCCCGCGGCGAGGCGGTCGACGCCCGCTCGGACGTCTACGCCACCGGGTGCGTGCTCTACGAGCTGCTCACCGGGGAGCCGCCGTTCACCGGCGACTCACCGGTCGCGATCGCGTACCAGCACGTCCGGGAGGCGCCCCGCGCGCCCAGTGATGTTCATCCCGGTCTGCCCAAGGAAATGGACGCGATCGTCCTCAAGGCCCTGAACAAGAACCCGCTCAACCGCTACCAGACGGCTGCCGACATGCGCTCGGACCTGGTCCGGGCGCTGTCCGGGCAGGCGGTGCAGGCCACCCCGCTGATGAGTGACGACGAGCGCACCGAATTGATGCGGGCCACCCCGGCGCGGGTCGGCGGTGGATCGCCGCCCCTGCTGGCGCCGCCGTCCCGCGGCGTGCCCGACGACGACTGGGAACCGGAGGAGTCCGACCGGTCCAAGCGGGTGTGGGGCTTCATCGGCATCGGACTGCTGTGTGCGGCGCTCATCGCCGGAGCCATCTGGCTGACCCTCCGGGTGATCAGCGCGCCGCCGCCGGCCGCCCTGGTGGCGGTGCCGGACCTGTCCGGCATGACGCTGGAGGAGGCCACCGCCAAGCTCCGGGACAGCCGGTTGACCCTCGGCACGGTCACCCCGACCGAGTCGACCGACGCGAACAAGGACAAGGTCGTCAACCAGCGACCGTCCAGCCAGACCCAGGTCGCGCAGGACTCGGCGGTGAACCTCGAGATCGGCAAGGGGGTCAGCCTGGTCGCGGTGCCCAACGTCGTTTCCTACACGCCCGAAGAGGCCAAGAAGGCCCTGAACGAGGCCAACCTGCAGTACGAGGAGGTGCCGCAGCCTTCGTCGGACGCCGACAAGGGCAAGGCGCTGGCCCAGGATCCGGCCGCCCAGACCCAGGTGCAGCCGGGCTCGACGGTCAAGGTGACGGTCGGCACCGGCCTGCAGATCGTCCAGGTGCCCGACGGGCTCGTCGGCAAGTCGCTGGACGAGGCCACCCAGATCCTCACCGACGCCAAGTTGCAGGTGGTGTCGCAGTCGGCGGACTCGGCCGAGCCGGTCAACGAGGTGACGGCGGCCGATCCGGCGGCCGGCACCCGGGTGCAGGAAGGCACGCCGGTCACGCTGACCGTGTCCAATGGCAACCTGATGTTCATGCCGAACCTGGTCAACAGCACGCCCGCCGAGGCGGTCGCCGCGCTGAACGCCCGGGGTTGGGTCGGCGGTATCGACACGCTCCGCCAGACCACCCAGGAAGTGACGAACCCCGGGCTCGTCGGCGCGATCATCAGCCAGAACCCCGCCTCCGGGGCCACCGTGTCCAAGACGACCGCGGTCCGCGTGGTGGTCGGTGTCGCACCGCCACCGCCGCCGACCACCTCCGCACCGACAACGCCGCCGACGACGCCGCCCACCTCGGACGCCGTCGTGACCCCGCCGACTCCCGCGCCCCCACCGGCGGCTCCACCGCCCGGCGGCTAACCCCCTCACCAGGCTCTTTCCCGATTCACAACGAGTTGGTAGGTACTCACCGATGCAGCTCCGGGCTCGCTCACAGGATCCACAAGCTGGTCCGGCACTGTCTCTTCCATGAGCCAGGACATGACCCCGCGCGCCGGTGACCAGCCCGTCGACCCTGCCGCCACGCCCCGATATTCGGCCCCGTCCCCGTCCGAGACTGCGGCCACCCGCTCGTACGGCTCGGCCGGCTACCCGGGATCGGCGGCGTCGCAGGCCTGGAGTCAGGTTCCACCGGCCGGCCCGGTGGGAGGCGGCCGCACCGGTGCGGGGCCGGCAGCTGCCGGCGCGGCAGCGGGTCCGGCCGCGACCGGTCCGGGGGCGACCGGCCCGGGCTCGACGGCCGAGCATTCCGGGTGGCAGCCGCGGCCCAGTGGCGCCTGGTCCAGCCAGCCGTGGGCCGCGGCGGGCACCGCCCCCGGCGCCGCACCGGGGTCGAGTGCGTCGACCGGTCGCTACACCCAGACGCTGCCGCCCGCGGGCCAGAGCACCTACCTGCCGCCGAGCCAGACCGGGTATCCGACCGGCGGGACCGGTTCCCCCACCTCGACGAAGCCCCGCGGTCGCAAGACCTCCCTGGTGGTGGCGACCACCACCGCCCTCGCCCTGGTGGCGGGGTTCGCGGGTGGCTGGGCCGGCTCGGCCTGGGAAGGCAACAACTCGGCCGGCGCGGACAACTCGCTGTCCCGGCTGAACACCAGTGCGTCGGTCTCGCAGAACCTGAATCCGGCGCCGGCCGGATCGGTCCAGGAGGTCGCCGCCAAGGTACTGCCGTCCGTGGTGTCGGTGCTGGCCAGCTCCAACCAGAGCGCCGGCGAGGGCTCCGGGGTCATCCTCACGGCCGACGGACTGATTCTGACCAACAACCACGTCGTCGACGGAGCCACCGATCTGGAGGTCCGCTTCAACGACGGCACCACCGCCACCGCGACGGTGGTCGGCAAGACCGCCACCGACGACCTTGCCGTGATCAAGGCCGACGGGGTGTCCGGGCTCACCCCGGCCAGCCTGGGCAGCAGCGGGGGGCTTCAGGTCGGCCAACAGGTCGTCGCGATCGGCTCTCCGCTGGGCCTGTCGGCCACGGTGACCTCGGGCATCGTCTCCGCGTTGAACCGTCCGGTCCGGACCGCATCGGAGGAGCAGACCAGCCGGAGCCAGAGCCAGGACACGGTGATCAACGCCGTGCAGACCGACGCCGCGATCAACCCGGGCAACTCCGGGGGCGCGCTGGTCGACATGAACGGCAACGTCATCGGCATCAACTCTGCGATCGCGTCGCTGTCCGATACCTCCAGCGGCGGCCAGGCCGGCAACATCGGGGTCGGCTTCGCGATCCCGATCGACCAGGCCAAGCGGATCGCGCAGGAGATCATCGACAACGGCAAGGCCACGCACGCCGTGCTCGGCGCGTCCGTCGGCGACGCCACGGACGGCACCAGCCAGATCAGCACCGGCGCGAAGATCGCCAGCGTCACCCCGGGCAGCGGCGCCGAGGCGGCCGGGCTGCAGGACGGTGATGTGGTGACCTCGATCGGCGATGTCAAGATCGAGAGCGCGGACGCGCTGATCGCCGCCGTGCGCGCGCAGACCCCCAACGGTACGACCACCGTCACCTTCACCCGGGACGGCAAGTCCCAGACCGTGAACGTGACGCTGGGGTCGGCCACCGCCAACTAGGGTCTGCGAACAATCCGGCTCCTCCGTCGCCGAACTGCCTCCAGGACACCGTTCCCGGGCTCGATGGTGGACTCGCAAGCGCGGCCAACGAGGGGGCTGCGCGGGACGATCCGGCTCCTTCGTCGAAGGCATCGCACGTTCGGCCAGCTGCACCCGGCGGCGACGACCGCCCCAAGACCAGAAAGCCCGCGACCGCCCCCCAAGGTCGCGGGCTTTCTGCCATGTCCGAGTACTGCTGCTGCGCTGCTCACGAGTCGCGGCGGGCCGGACCGCGTGCTGCTGTTGCGCTGCTTGCGGGGCAGGCGGTGGGGCCCGCGGTCCGAGGGCCCGCCTCAGACGGCGGACAGCCGCAGTCGCTCGACGTCCTGTTCGAGCGGGGCGACCAGATCCGCGGCCCCGCGATCACCGCATTCGGCGAGCCAATTCGCCAGCATCCGGTGGCCGCCCTGGGTCAGCACCGACTCGGGGTGGAACTGCACCCCCTCGACGGCATGGTCGCGATGCCGCAGCCCCATGATCACGCCGCCCTGGGTGCGCGCCGTGACCTCCAGCTCGTCCGGGACGGTGCCGTCGACCACGGCCAGCGAGTGGTAGCGGGTCGCGGTGAACGGGCTGGGCAGTCCGGCCAGCACACCGTCGCCGCGGTGGTCGACCAGCGAGGTGCGGCCGTGCAGGAGCTCGTCGGCGCGGTCGACCGTCGCGCCGTAGACCTCCGCGATGGCCTGATGGCCCAGGCACACCCCGAACACCGGCACCCGGCCGGCCGCCCAGCGCACCATCTCCTCGGTGACCCCCGCATCGGCGGGAGTGCCGGGGCCGGGCGAGAGCAGGATGCCGTCGACCCGTAACCCCGGCACCTCGTCGGTGGACACCGCGTCGTTGCGCCGCACGACGCACTCGGCCCCGAGCTGTTCCAGGTACTGCACCAGGTTGAACACGAACGAGTCGTAGTTGTCGACCACCAGGATGCGCGTCACGACGACCAGAGTCCCACACGCCTCCCCGCGCGGATCAACGACGCCGGCGCGGATCAATCAGCCCCGAATGTGACGCTCGGGACGGAAGCCAACCACTTCAGCCGCGCAGGTATCCACACCCGCGATGTGGATCACCGCGCGGATGACCTCGCACCGGATGTGATCGGTGGGACGCACGTTGACGAGTTCAGCCGCGCCGGGCCGGTTGATCCGCGCGGCAAGGAGGGTGCGGGGGCGGGCGAAGCACCGGGGCATCGGGCCGGTCGACACGGGCTGCGGGGCGGCGAGGGGATGGGTCAGCCGGTGGTGACCCGGTCGAACGGCAGGTACGGCTCCAGCCAGGGGAAGACGACGAAGAAGAGCAGGGCCACCACGGCGAGGAACAGCACGACCGACAGGCCGACCCGGGCGGCGGTCGGTCCGGGCAGATGG
Source organism: Nakamurella sp. (assembly GCA_044223435.1). Taxonomy (GTDB): domain Bacteria; phylum Actinomycetota; class Actinomycetes; order Mycobacteriales; family Nakamurellaceae; genus Nakamurella. The sequence goes on along the minus strand of JBGALY010000023.1, from coordinate 13,575 downwards.
CGCCAGATCCACGGGTACACGTCGGGTCCTCAGGTCTCGGTCAGCTCGGGGGGCAGGTAGCCGGGCGCCTTCGCATAGCTGGCCACCAGCACGCCGTGGATGATCATCCGCTCCGCGTCGGAAAACTGCGGGTGGCAGGTGGTGAGGGTGATCAACCGCTGCGCGTCGGGCGGGACGGTGGTGGACAGCACCGTCGGCACCGGCAGGACCTGGGCGTAATCGGACGGCAGGGTGATCTCCCGGCCGTACACGCCCGCGTAGGTTCCGGTCTGAACCTGCACCCCCGCGCAGTGCGGTCGGGGGGTTGTCGCCCAGGCCGCTTCCTCCTCCGGCATCGGCAGCACCCGGTAGACGAACCAGTCGTCCTGCGTCTCCACGACGATGGCGTCACAGGAGCTCAGCAGACCGAGGTCGTTGAACGGTGAACCCTTGGACACCCGGTGACCGGCCACTGCGAAGTTGCCCGGCTCGCCCGGCAGCTGGGTTTCCGAGTAGTGGCCGGGACCGATGTAGAGATCGTCCGGGTCGGTGCCCTCGACGACGGTGAAGACGTAGTCGGCACCCAGCACCGGGATGCGCAGCTTGGCGAAGCCCTCGCCGAGCACGGTGTCGTACTGGGGCACCCGCTGCCGGGGGTCGGTCGCCATCTGCTCGGGGGCCTGGGTCACGACGGTCGCGGTCTCCTGCGCCTGCGCCCAGACCCGGTCGACCGCGGTCGTGGCCGCGGCCTGCTTGCGCTCACCGAACAGGTCGGTGACGTACACCTCGTAGACGACGAACAGCAGCACGACGACGCCGAGGGTGATCAAGAGCTCGCCGAATCCGCGCACCAGGGTGCGACCCACCCGGCGCCGCGGCGGCTGGGGCGCCGTCGTGGTCACCGGCCCCCCTCGGTCGCCGACTTCATCCGGATCGCACCGTCGTAGCCGGGCAGCTCCACCTCGTCCAATCTCGTGACCTCGTACCCGAGGTGGTACTTGGCCACGTACTGCAGCAACAGCCGCACCCCCGGTTCCCGGTCCAGCGCGGCGGACATGTTCGCCGCGTCCCCGATGGCGGTGATCACGAACGGCGGCGAGTAGGTGCGTCCCTGGAGCAACAGGGTGTTACCGATGCAGCGCACCGCCGACGTGGTCAGCACCCGTTGGTCCATGATCATCATCGCTTCCGCCCCGCCGGCCCACAGCGCGTTGACGGCGGCCTGCACGTCCTGCTGGTGGATCACGAGGTCGTCCGGGTCGACGCCGGCGGGGTAGTTGCCGTCGGAGTCGCGCGGCGCGTCGGACATCGACACCCGGATGCCGGGGCCGACCACCGGCACCAGTCCGGCGGCCGGAGCGAGCGCGGCCACCTCGGCCATGGCCTGGTCGACCTGCGGCGAAACGTCCCGGTCGGCGGCCCGGCCGACCTGGGCCTGCAGATCGGCGGCCCGGGCGTCCGCATCGAGCACCCGCTGCTGGGCGTCCCGGACGACCACGGACAGGTCGACGGACCGGGTCCCGACGTCCTCACCGCCGGCGGATGCCCGGGCCACGCCGAGCAGCAGGCCGGCGACCAGGCAGGCGGCGACTGCGCCCACTCGCCACCGCAGTGGTCGTCTGGTCGTCATCGGTGTCGCTTCCTGGCACGCCGCATCACAGCTGGTCCGTCGCTCCCCGTCCGCACGGGCCGACCCGTGCCATCCGACCGCCGCCGACGCCCGTGACCACCCGGGCCACGATCGATTCGGCGGCGTCCTGCGCCGCACACCGTAGGCTAGAGGCAGTGGCATACAGCCCCGGTGATGCGGTCACCGGCGGGTGTCGGACGCAGGAGGAACAAGTGCCCAAGTCGAAGGTGCGCAAGAAGGTTGCGACCAGCACGGCCGGCGCGTCGACCCAGGCCAACGAGGCAGCCGCCGCGGCCGCCCGCGCCCATGTGGCCGCGCCGTCGTCGCCCCTGTACATCGGGATCATGCTCGGGCTGATGATCCTCGGCCTGGTGTGGCTCGTCGTGTACTACCTCTGGGGATCGAGCATTCCGTTCATCGCGGACCTGGGGAACTGGAACTTCGCGATCGGCTTCACCCTGATGATCGCCGGCCTGCTGATGACCATGCGGTGGCGCTGACGAGCCGGATCCGGCGGCGAACCACACGGATGTGATTCATCCCCATTGTGGACAGATCCTGTGGACAACTCGGGCTCGAAGCCGCGGATGACCTTCGGGAACGACTTTCCGGGGCCGGGATCCCGCACCTGGCGTCCGGCGACAGCGCTGCTCGTTGCGCTGCCGGTGCTCGCGGTGCTCGCCATCGTCGGCGCGCTGCTGCCCCGTGACCCTATCGATCGCATCGTCACCGGCGCGGCGGCGGTGCTGCTGCTGGCGCTCGCCGCCGTTGGGTGGCGACGCCGGCTGGTGGGTGGTCCCCGGGGTCTGCTGATCGGCGGCCTGACCGGCACCCGGCTGGTGCCGTGGTCGGCCGTGCGCGCCATCGAGTGCGGCCGCACCAAGCGCATGGGATCGGCGACGCTGGAGATCGATCTGGTCGACGAGGACCTGCTGCTGTTCGGCCGGGTGGAGCTGGGTGCCGACCCGGCCGACGTGGCCGCCGAGCTGACCGGCTGGTTCGCCGCCCGAACCTGAGCCGAACCCGGACCCGACCGATCCGACGGACCGACGGGGGCTGGCCGGTCAGTGCGCGGGCACGCAGCTGACCTGGCCGGCCACCTGATAGCTGCAGAACCACGGGCCGATCTGGCTGCTCGCGAACACGGTGAGGGCAAGCAGCACGACAATCACGCCGCCGCAGACCCCCCACTGCCAGGCCCGGCGGGTGGCCCGGGGCGGGAAGACCATGGCCGCGCCGACGATCGCCCCGACCGCCAGCCCGCCCAGGTGCCCCTGCCAGGACAGCCCCGGGTAGGTGAAGGTGATGAAGACGTTCAGGGCCAGCACAACCACCAACGGCCGCAGGTCCAGGCGCAGCCGGCGGAAGGTGGCCAGCAGCGCGCCCATGAGCCCGTACACCGCACCCGATGCACCGATGGTCAGGCTCACCGGCGCACTGAACAGCAACACGCTCACCGAGGCGCCGAGCAGGCTGAGCAGGTAGATCACCAGCATCCGGGAGCGGCCGAGGATGCGTTCGAGCGGGATGCCCAGCCAGTACAGCGACAGCATGTTGGTGGCCAGGTGGATCAGGCTGCCGTGCAGGAATCCGGCGGTGAGCAGGCGCCAGTACTCGCCGGAGGCGACCTCGGCGGGGATCAAGCCGCCCCGCAGGTACAGCTCGGAGTTCGACAGGTCCATCGCCGACCGCGACTGCACCGCGGTGACCAGGAAGAACGCCAGATTCACGACGATCAGCGAGATCGTGACGACGGGTCGCTGACCGAGCCGGGCGCCCGCGACGGTGCGCGGCGCGGTGGCGGCCGCCCGGCCCTGGGCGACACACTCACGGCAGTGAAAGCCGACGGACGCCGGGGTGAGGCAATCGGGGCAAGCCGGTCGCCCGCATCGGGAACAGGACAGCGGCGTGCCCCGATCCGGGTGCCAGGTGCACGGCAGCACCGGCGGCCCGGCGGCCGCCGGGCCGGGGCCGGGGACGCCGGTCAGCTCGCGGACTCCTCGGGGTCCTCGACCGTGATCGAGTTGATCACGACGTCGGCGGTCGGCCGGTCGAACCGGTCGGTCCGGGTGGTGGCGATCGAGTCCACCACGTCGCGGGAGGCCTGATCGGCGACCTCGCCGAAGATCGTGTGCCGACGGTTCAGGTGCGGCGTCGGACCGACCGTGATGAAGAACTGCGACCCGTTGGTGCCGGGTCCGGCGTTCGCCATCGCCAGCAGGTAGGGCTTGTTGAAGGCCAGCTCGGGATGGAACTCGTCGGCGAACTGGTAGCCGGGGCCGCCCGAGCCCGTGCCGGTGGGGTCACCGCCCTGGATCATGAATCCCTCGATCACCCGGTGGAAGATCGCGCCGTCGTAGAACGGCCCTTCCGTGCCGCCCGAGGCGTTCTTGGTCGTGTACTTCGCGGTGCCCTTGGCCAGCTTGACGAAGTTGCTGACGGTCTTGGGCGCCTGGAACCGGAACAGCTCGATCCGGATGTCGCCGCGGTTGGTGTGCAGGGTCGCGTAAAGGTCGCTCACGCTGCATCATCCTGCCACCCGATCCTGTGGTCAGAGCCCCAGGTTCGCGATTGCCGCCGCGGCGAGCTGCCGGCCCTTGATGGACTGGGGCTGATTGGCCTCGGCGATGACGGCCGTCGAACCCTTCGCAACGGCGTAGATCGAGCCCCGGTCGGTCGTCATCGAGCCGCCGGACCAGCCGGCGGGATCGTCGGCGGGATTGGACCGATCGACCGGAACGTGCTGGTCGACGGCGGCCACGGCGGCCGCCGGGCTGTCCGCCTGGACGATCCGCACGGTGGCCAGCCAACCACCGTCGCTTCGGGTGAACGTGCAGATGGGCTGGGGCGGCAGATCGATCACGGTGGTCACCCCGGTGTGCTGGCCGTTGATGTCGGCCACCTGATCGTCCGACAGATACGGGCACGAGCCGGGCACCGGCGCCGGCTCGTCGGTCGACGCGGGCGGCTGCGCAACCGGCGCGGTGGTCGGCGCGCTCGGTGCAGCCGTCACGGTGACCGACCGGGTGGCGGTCCGGGTGCCCTCCGTCACGGTGATGGTGGACTCCGTCGCCGGTACAGCGGCGCCCGAGCAGCCGGCCGCGGATCCGGCCGCCAGGAGGGCGACGGTCGTCAGCACGATCGCTCGCAGCGAACGTGTGACCGGCCCGAATTCGGCCATGGCGCCCCTTCTGGGTCGGTGTGGACAATCGGGTGGGACCCGCATGCCCGGTACGCTCGATCTGCCGGGCGCGGCCCGGCCGACTCCGATCTTGTCGGTCCGTCTCGAGGAAGGTAGCCGCGACAGTGGCCCAGCGCCGCAATACCGCCCAGCGGGCCGCCATCCTCGACGTCCTGGCCGGCACCGACGAGTTCCACTCGGCGCAAGAGCTGCACACCACGCTGAGATCGACCGGGTCGTCGATCGGGCTGGCCACGGTGTACCGGGCATTGCAGGACATGGCCACCGTGGGCGACCTCGACACGGTCCGCACCCAGAGCGGCGAGGTCCTGTACCGGCAGTGCGAGCAGCCCCGGCACCACCACCACCTGGTGTGCCGGGTCTGCGGCCGGACCCAGGAGGTCGAGGCCCCCAGCGTCGAGCGATGGGCCCGGGCCGTCGCCGCCGAGTTCGGGTACGCCGACATCAACCATGAGGTCGAGTTGTTCGGGGTCTGCCCGGCCTGCTCGGCCGGCTCCGCCGGTTCGGTTCCGGCGGCCACCAGGTCGGCGACCGGCAGCTGACATCGCCGGCCGGATTTCTCAGGCGTCCTACAGATCGGGTTCGTCCGGCGCGGACAGGCTGAGCGTGCAGTCGACGACGGCCGGTGACTCGCGGATCCGCGCCTCGAGGGCGCGGAGTCGCACCGCGAGGTGGGATTCGTGGTCGTCACCGGACAGATCGACATCGGCGACGAGGTACAGCTGGCGAGGCCCGACGAAGTCCACCCGCAGCGCGGTGACCCGGGAGACCTCGGGCAGCTCGCGCAGCGACTGGACGATCGCGGCCCGCACCGCAGGACTGACCTGCATGCCGACGAGAAATCGCCGGTTCCGGTCGATCAGCACGATGGCGACGACGCCGAGCAGGACGCCCACCAGGATCGACCCGATCGCGTCGGGGGTGGCCGAGCCGGTCAGCTGGTGCAGGCCCAGGCCGGCGGCCGCGATCACCAGCCCGGTGAGCGCCGCCGCGTCCTCGGCGAACACCGCGCGCAGGGTCGGGTCGGAGGTCGCCAGGACATGGCTGATCAGGTCGCGGTTGACGGTGGCCGCCTCGCGTCGGGCCTGCCGCACCGATTGCAGGAACGACGTGCCCTCCAGCAGGAAGGAGAACACGAGCACCAGGTAGCCGATCAGGAAATCGGTGGCCGGTTCCGGGTCGAGCAGCTCGTGGATGCCGTGAGTGATGGACACGGCCGACCCGGCGACGAACAGACCGAGCGCCGCGAACAGCGACCAGACGTAGGCCTCCCGACCGAACCCCAACGGATGGGCGGGGTCCGGCGGTCGCCGGGACATCCGGTTGGCGATCATCAGGAAGATCTCGTTGCCGGTGTCGGCCCACGAGTGCGCCGCCTCGGCCACCAGCGACGCCGATCCGGTCAGTGCCGCTGCCCAGGTCTTGGCCACCGCGACCAGGAAGTTGGCGGAGAAGGCGATCAGCACGGTCAGCGTGCTCTCGGACTTCTCGCCGGTCCGCGCGTCACCCAGGGCGACCACCGGCGGTGGACCACCGTCCGGCTGCGTCGCGGAGTCCCGCATCCGGCTCATCCTCCGATCGGCCGGGACGACGTTCACCGTCGGCCGCTGGCCGTGAACCTACCCGGGGCGCCGGGCGGCGGCCGGTCGGCGCCGGCCGGGCCCGCCCGTGGCAGGCTCGGCCCGACCGGGCGGCGTGCGGTCCGCCGGATGGACGGGCGAGGAGACGCCGATGAAGCTCAGCGCCGGGTTGCTGCTGTACCGCGGATTCCCGGAGCGCCTCGAGGTCCTGCTCGTGCACATGGGTGGCCCGTTCTGGGCGCGCAAGGACGAGCACGCGTGGTCGATCCCGAAGGGCGAGTACGACTCGGGCGAGGACCCGGCGACGGCGGCGGCGCGGGAGTTCGGCGAGGAGCTCGGCGCTGCACCACCGGACGGCCCCACGCTCGAGCTCGGCTCGGCCAGGCAGAGCGCCAAGACGGTGACGGTCTTCGCGCGCGCCGGCGATTTCGACGCGACGGCAGCGGTCAGCAACACCTTCAGCGTGGAATGGCCGCCGGGGTCCGGCCGATTCCAGCAGTTCCCCGAGGTGGACCGGGCCGGATGGTTCGACCTGCCGACGGCGACGACCAAGTTGGTCAAGGGCCAGGTCGTCTTTCTCAGCCGGTTGGCCGATCGGCTGGCCGGGAGCTGACCGCATCGAACGGGCGGCTGGGCCCGGGCCGGGGTGGGGTTTGCCCCACTGTGCCGGCCGGCGGGCGACCATAGCGTGAGGAGACGGGCCGCGGCCGGATGGTCGGGGGCGAATGGGAGGACGGACATGAAGCGACGTTGGTTGGTGGCGGCGGCCGGATCCGCGGTCCTGCTCGTGGCCGCCGGATGCGGGCAGGTCCGCGACGCCGGCCCGACGACGACGGCGCAGCGTCCGGTCTCCGGAATCCAGGCGGTGCAACTGGAGACCAGCGGCGACCTGACGATCAACGTCGGCGCGGGTGAGAGCCTGACCATCGACGCCGGGGCGAACGTCATCGACGGGCTGACCTCGGACGTCGTCGACGGCACCCTCGTGCTGGGCGGGAAGGCGGACGCCTGGTTCGGCGGTTCGATCCGCTACACCCTGACCGTCACCAGCCTCGACCGCATCGAGCTCGCGGGCTCGGGCAGCGTGACGGGTGCCGGCGTGCCGACGGGGAAGGGCATGCTCGCGGTATCCGGCTCGGGCTCGGCCACCCTCTCCGGGTTGCAGCTCGCCGACCTCACCGCCGACATTTCCGGGTCCGGCGGCATGACGCTGACCGGCGCCGCCACCACAGCGGCGATCACGATCGGCGGCTCCGGCGACTTCGACGGTTCGGGACTGGCCACCGAGCAGGCGACCGTCGAGATCAGTGGCTCCGGCCAGGCCCGGGTGGACGTGAGCGACACGCTGGCGGCGACGGTCAGCGGGAGCGGCGACGTGGTCTACACCGGCAACCCGACCTCGGTGCAACGGAACCGAACCGGCAGCGGGGACATCGTCGCCGGCTGAGTGCGCCCGGTGACGGAGTGTCAAGATCGGGTCCGGCCGGCATGAGTGCGCTCACACTGCCGGCTCGATGACCCAGAATCCTTCCGGCCGGCGCGTACGTTCGAAGCGGAAGTTCTGTATCGATCCAGACGTCGGCACCACGAAGACGGCGCGGCCTTCGCCGGCCCACCACCGCTGCCCACCTGCCGAAACGGGGTACCCCTCGATGTCCGCAGCACTCCTGACGCCCGACCGGCCCGCCCGAGCCGGCGCTGCGTCCACGGTCGACCCCGTCCATTTGCAGTCCGCCGTGGACCGGATCGCCGGTGCGGTCTTCTGCACCGACCTCGATCCTGTGGTGATCCGTTTCGTCCGCGCCCGGGTCGCCGATCACTTCGCGGTCCCCGACGACCTCGTCGACGCGCTGATCGCCGGCCGCCTGCTGCGACTGGCCACCCGGTTGAGCGGCGAGCTGAAGCACATCGCCTCCCTCTGACGGCTCCGGGTCGACTTGAGTTCCACTTGGGGCCGTTCGCCGGCCGGGCGGCGAACGGCTTAAGTCGGCGGTCAGTGGTCCTTAAGAACCGCCGTCCACAGTGAACGTGTTCGCCACAGACGTTCACAGGAAGACGGATCAGATGACCATCGAGGACTTCGCCCGGACCGCCACGACGCACCGTTCGCCGGCTCACGCCCTGCGGGCACTGTGCGGCGGAGCGGTCCATCTGCCCGGCGATCCGGGCTACGACTCCGCGCGGATGGCCTGGAACCTCGCCGTCGACCAGCGGCCGGCGGCCGTCGCGATCCCGGCCGATGCCCAGCAGGCCGCGCAGGTGCTGCGGGCCGCAGCGGCGGCCGGCCTTCGAGTGGCGCCGCAGAGCACGGGACACAACGCCGCGCCGCTCGGCCGGTTGGACGATGTGGTGATCGTGCGGACGTCGGCGATGGACGCCGTGCACATCGACCCGGAACGGCACCGGGCGCGGGTCGGCGGCGGCGCGCTCTGGCAGTCGGCGGTGCAGGCGGCCGCGCAGCACGGGTTCGCCACACTGCACGGCTCGTCACCGGACGTGGGCATCGCCGGCTACTCCCTCGGCGGCGGCATCGGCTGGTACGCCCGCGCCTTCGGGCTGGCGACCAACAGCGTGACCGGCCTGGAGGTGGTCACGGCGGACGGCCGGGTCGTCTGGGCCGACGCCGAGCATCATCCGGATCTGTTCTGGGCGCTGCGCGGTGGCAGCGGCAATTTCGGCATCGTCACCGCTCTGGAGTTCCGCATCTTCCCGTTCGCGACCGCGTTCGCCGGGATGCTCGTGTGGGACGCCGCGCTCGTCGAGCCGGTCCTCCGGCGGTGGCTGCAGTGGGCCGGTGACGCGCCCGACGAGGTCACCACCTCGTTCCGGGTCCTGCGCCTGCCACCCCTGCCGGACATCCCGGCGCCGTTCCGCGGCCGGAATCTCGTCATCATCGACGGCGCCGTACTCGGCTCGGACGACCGCGGCGCGGAGATCCTCGCCCCGTTGCGGGACCTGCAACCCGAGGTGGACACCTTCGCCCGGGTTCCCGTGGAGACGCTGACCGGGCTGCACATGGATCCCGAGGGACCCAGTCCCGGGGTGTCGAACACGACGATCCTCGAGGCGATGCCCGAGGCCGCGATCCACGCCTTCCTGGACCAGGCCCGGTCCCAGTCCTGCGTGCTGCTGCACGAGCTGCGCCAGCTGGGCGGTGCGCTGAGCCGGCCGGCGGACGGCGCCGGTGCGATGCCGACCCTGCCGGGGGCCTTCCTGGCGTTCGCCGGCGCGATCGCCGCCACCCCGGAGATGGCCGCCGCCGGCCTGCGCGACACCGCGGCATTCGCCGCGGCGATGGCGCCGTTCGGTTCCGGCCGCACCTACCTGAACTTCCAGGAAAACCCGGTCGACACGGCCAGCGGGTTCGATCCGGTCACCTTCGGCCGGTTGGTCGCGCTCAAGTCGGCGATGGACCCCGACGGGGTCCTGGTCGGCAACCATCGGGTGCGCCGTACCTACGAGATCGAGGACGAGTTCTTCTGATCGGCCGGTCCGGCTCCGGCCCGACCATCCCGACCCTTGCACTCACCGACGCGGCCGCGCCGCCGACGTGCCCACATATGCGGTATCAGCTCTCACCCGTGCACTCGCCGACGCGGCCCGCCCGCCGAGGTGCCCATATATGAAGACCGACCCGGCCGTTCGCGATCGCTGGGTCCCCCGGATCGTCCCGACGCCGTTCCCCTCCGGCGCCGGGACGATCTCATGTCCGATCCGCCGATCAAAGCTTGGACCGGAGGAACTCGATCTCCGGCGCCCGCTCGGCGGGACCGCCCGGGGTCTCCAGGATCACCGGGGCGCCGGCCGCCCGGATCACATCGGCGATCAGGTCGGGCGGGATCTCGCCGTCGACCACCGAAGCATGGCGATCCCGGGCCGAGCCGAACTCGTCCCGGGAATTGTTGCCGTGCACCAGGTCGATCCGGCCGGTGATCGCCTTGATGTCGTCGACGACGGTGCTCAGGTCCAGACCCGCGGCCCACGCGTGACACAGGTCGAGCACGAAACCGGCGTCGAAGTCACCGACCTGGTCCCACAGCAGGCCGATCTCGTCCAGGGTCCGGGTCATCGCCTTGTCGCCGCCCGCCGTGTTCTCGATCAGCACCGGCAGCGGGAACCCGCCGTCCTCGGCCTGCCGCTCGAACACCTTGCGCCAGTTGGCGAAGCCCACCGCCGGATCGTCCTTGGCCAGCACGTGCCCGCCGTGCACGATCAGACCGCTGGCCCCGCTCTCGGCCGCCGCCTTGGCGTGCGCCATCAACAACTTGCGGCTGGGGATGCGGATCCGGTTGTTGGTGGTCGCCACGTTCACGATGTACGGCGCGTGCACGAAGACCGTCAGGCCGGCCGTCCGCAGCGCATCGGTGTGCGGGTGCGGCTTCGGTGTCTTCCAGCCCTGCGGATCGGCCAGGAAGACCTGCACGCCGTCCGCACCGGAGGCCGTCGCCTCGGCCACCGGATCACCGTCATCCTCGCGAGCCCCGACATGCACACCCAGCATCACCATGCCGGAAGGGTAGTCCGGCGGTCGGACAGCCCGGGGCTCAGTCGAGCGGGCGGACCTGCTCGACCGGAACCCGCTGGGCCAGCACGTCCAGGATCGGTCGCAGCTGCATCCACCATTCCTTGAGCGGACGGCGGTTCTCCCAGTCGGCCAGCTCCTCGGCCTGCCGCATCGACATCACTCGAACGGTGCCCTTGGTGTAGCCGATGACGGCGGTGTCGGCCCGCCTGCGGTCGATCTCGTTGCTGATCCAGTCCATGCCATGCGCGGCCAGCCGGGTGCCCAGGATCCGGTCGAACGGGGACGGCGTCCCGCCCTGCTGGGTCTGACCCAGCACCACCTTGCGGGCGTCGAACAGGCCCTGACTCTCCTGCTCGAACAGCCGGCACAGGAAATCACTCGTGTACATCGAACTGGCCTTCTCGTTGGCCACCACCATGAACAACCGCTGCCCGGCCCGGAAACTGTCGACCATCCGCTCGACGTCGACCGAGAGGTCCTTGAGGGTGATGCCCTCCTCGTGCAGGTAGACCCGGACCGCGCCGCCGGACAGGCCGGCGAGCAGGGCGAGGTACCCGCAGGTGCCGCCCATCGTCTCCACCACGAAGGCCCGGCGCTGCGCGGCGCCGGCCTGCCGCACCCGGTCGATCGAGTCGACGATGAGGTTCAACGCACTGTCCGCTCCGATGGACAGCTCGGAGAACGGCAGGTTGTTGTCGATGCTGGCCGGCAGGCAGATCGTCGGGATCTTGAACGCCTCGTACCGGTCCCGTTCCCGCCACATGGTGTGCGCCGACTCGAAGGCGTCCCACCCGCCGATGATCACCAGGCCGTCGATGCCATGGGTCTCCAGTCCGCGTCCGATGGCGTACAGGTCCTTGACGGTGGGCACCTTGCGGCTGATGCCCAGCTCGGCCCCGCCGCGGCTGCTCCACCCCTCGACGTCACCCCACTGCATCTCCTGCACGTCGTTCTCGACCAGGCCGGCGAAGCTACCCTTGACGCCGAGCACGGTGTGCCCGCGGTGCAGCCCGAGCCGGATCGCCACCCGGGCGGCCGCGTTCATCCCGGGGGCCAGCCCGCCGACGTTGAGCACGGCAATCCGGGCCGACTTGGTGTTCGTCATCCGCACTCCGGGCAAGGCGTGCGAGATGGAGTGGAAGACGTGGGCCAACTCGGTGTAGCTGTCGCCGCGCAGGGTGAGGGCGGTGTCGTAGTCCTTGGCCGCGATCAGGCTGGCCAGCTCGTGGGTCTTGGCCACGCTCTCCATCAGCGGCGCCTTGCCGACCCGGTTGTGGTGCACCCCGATGATCGACGGCACCGTGTCGGCCGTGGCCGACAACACCTCCTCGACGGCCGCGAACCCCTGCTGCGAGCTCATCGACCGGTCGAAGGCGCTGGGGGCACCGCCGCGCTGGACGTGGCCGAGGATGGTCACCCGGGTGTCCTCACCGAGCCGATCCTCCAGAACCTGCCGGATGTAGTCGCTGTTGATCGGGGTGTGCTCGCTGTCCTGCGCGCCCTCGGCGACGACCACGATGCTGTTGCGCCGGCCGGACGCCCGCACATTGCTGATCTGCTCGCACAGGTGGGACTCCCAGCCGGGGGCCGGCGGGTTCTCCGGGATGAAGACGTAATCGGCGCCACCGGCGATCGCGCTCATCAGCGCCAGGTAACCGCAGTGCCGGCCCATCACCTCGACGATAAAGCTGCGTTGATGACTGGCCGCCGTGCTGGAGATCGAGTCGATCGCCTCGACGATGCGGTGCAGGGCCGAGTCGGCACCGATCGTCATGTCGGTGCCGATCATGTCATTGTCGATCGACCCGACGAGCCCGGCGATCATCAACGCCGGATGCCGGTCCGCCGTCGGCTGATCGATCACCCCGTCCGCCAGCAGCTCGGCGACCAGGGACGACCACTCCCGGCGCAGCAGGTCGGCGCCCGACAGGCTGCCGTCCCCGCCGATGACGATGAGCCGGTCGATGCCCTTCTCGATCAGGTTGCGGACGGCCTTGAGCCGGCCGGACCGCTCCCGGAACTCCAGCGAGCGGGCCGTCCCGATGACCGTGCCACCCCGATTGAGGATGCCGCTGACGTCGTCGAAGGTGGCCGGCCGGATTCGGTCGCCACCCTCGATCAGGCCGCGGTAGCCCTCGTAGATGGCGTAGATGTCGGCGTTGTAGTGCAGGGCGGTACGGACCACGGCGCGGACGGCCGGGTTCATGCCCTGTGCATCACCGCCGCTGGTCATCACGGCAAGACGGCGTTTGCCCGACTCAGGGCTGTGCGCGGTCATATTGTCTTCGACCTCGAATCTGTTCTCGTTCGACCACTTCGCCACGGACCGGTCGCCCGACAGATCCGAGCGGCTCAGATCTTACGGTGGCTCCGCCGCTCGAACGCGTCGAGCACGTCGGAGTACAGCGGATGGTCGGACGTCAGCCCGGTCACCTTCTCCACCGCATCGGCGGCCGGCACCGAACTCAGCAACTCCTGCAGTTCGACGCTCTCCGGATCCTCCGGGACGTCGAACGCCAGCGCCGCGTCCACCGTGGCCAACAGGTGACGGTGGGCGATGCCACGCTCGGCCAGTTCAGCGGCCGGCCCGATCAACCGCTCGTTGCGCGACAGCTTGCGCAGCGGCTGCCGGCCGACGCGCTCGGTGGTGTCCGGCAGG
>JBGALY010000064.1:0-18224 GCA_044223435.1 Nakamurella sp. | reverse complement strand
TGAGCACCCGGTCGAACCCGGCCGGCCTGACCAACCGCCAGCTCGACGTCGCCAAGCTGGTGGCCCGCGGGTTCACCAACGCCGAGATCGCCAGCCGGCTGTTCATCTCACCCAAGACCGCCGACCATCACGTTTCGGCGTTGCTCACCAAGCTCGGCGTCACCAACCGGCGGGCCGTCGTCGTGCAGGCGGAGGAGCTGGGCCTGGCGTGACCCCCCCTCCCCGCCCGTCCCCTCCTGCAACCAGAGGTGCTGGATGAGCAGGCCGGTCGCCGTCGAAGTCGGATTGGACGCCCAGAACCGGTGCAGCGCAATCGGGTCGACCCCCGGTGGGAGCCGGGCGGGGTCGGGCCGGCGGCGGATGAAGTCGGCCGTCGCGGCCCGGACGAAGACCTGATGGAACCGGGCCTTCGGGTGCAGCGCGGTGACCAGCGCCGGCAGGTGCCCGGCCGAGGCGGCGGCCAGCAGTTCGTGCCGGCGCATTCCCGGGCGGCGGCTCAGCAAGCCGGCCAACGTCCCCTGCAGAGCCGCGTCCAGAAACGGGTGCCGCACGAGAGTGTCGTGACCAAGCCCCATCTCGTCGAACGCGGCGGTGGCCAGGGCCAGAAACCGGGTCGCCGACTCGAACCGCATGCGCGGCAGTCCCGACGCCGGTCGGCTCCGTTGATCGGACAGCCACCGCGCGGTCAGCCGGCGCGACGCCGGCGCGGTGAGCCATGGAAACCGATCATGACGCCGCCGGGCCACCGCGGCGAGCACGGGCGGCGGCACCCGCTGCGCGACGCGACGCCGGGTCGTCCACTGTCGGGGGGCGTGCCCGCCCAGGACCTGGTCGCCGCCGGCCCCGGTCAGGAGCGAGCCGCCGGCGGCGGCCGCGACCAACGGCAGGTGCAGGTGCAGGTTGCAGGGCGAGCGCAGGCCGTATCGGGTCAGGAAGTCGGCGGCCACCGGGCCGAGCAGATCAAGGTCGTCGCCGGCGGCCAGCACGACGTGCTCCGTCAGGCCGAGGGCGGCCACAACCGCGTCCTGCCGCTCGGTCTCGTCGGCATCCGGGGCGCGGGTGAATCGCCAGGTGATCGGCACCGGATCGGGCAAGCCGTCCCGGCGTGCCGCCCGGGTGGCCGCGGCGAGCAGGAACGACGAGTCCATCCCGCCGGAAAAGCTGACCAGGCACGGCGGCCGTTCCAGCGCGGGCCGCACGGCGTCGGCCAGCACGTCGAGGACCCGGCCGCCCGGCAGGTCCGGCGAGGTCGGCCCGTCCGCCGAGGTCGGCCAGGCCGGCGCACCGGGCCCGGGCGCCGCCGACGGGCCCGACGCCCCCCGATTCCGCCCGAGGACCATTCCCGCCGCGATGTCATCCGGGGTGAGACCGGGGGGTGGCCCCGTCACGCCGCAACCCGGTGCGCCGGGCCCGCCGGGGCCGGCCGGCGGTGGATCACCGTGAAGGCGCCCCGCGGATCCTCCCCCTCCAGCCAGGCGTGCCCCCGGGTCCGACCGCCGGCGCGGGTCACCCCGATGAGCAGGTCACGCCGCCGGCCGTCCGCAGCGTCCCACCGCTGCAGGACGACCGCCCGCTCCAGGCACGACGCGCGCAGCAACGCCAGGGTGGCGAGCACCGAGCCGCGGCCGTGACCCGATGGGTGGGGCGGCGGGGTGCGGACCGCGATATCGACCAGCCGGCAACGCCGGAGTTGCCGGCGGGCCTGCCACCACGCCCGGCCCGACCAGCCCGCGGCCCGCGCCCGATCGATCCAGCCCGTGAGTAACCGGCTCATCCGGCGGATCCGTCGGACGGGGGCCGGCTCAACAGCTCGGCGGCGGCGAGTTGGTCGAGGAATCCATCCACCTGGCGGCCCAACCGGGTGCGCCCGTCCACGCCGGTCGTCGGCCGGCTGAGGACGTCGATCAGCTCCGTCCGGTCGGTGCCGGCCACCAACCGGGGCCACAGCGCAGAGGCGGCCGGATTGAGCTCGAAGTACACGGACACGGTCAGGTCGAGCACCACGATCCGGTCACCGAGCTGCTGCCAGGCGCACCGGTCGGCGTCCACTTTCCACCTGGGCGGCCCCACCTTCGGGCCCGATCCCGCCGGGTCCGGGCGGCCGGGCACGAATGGCCCGGCGGCACCGGAGCACGGTGGCGCCGGCGGGTGGACGTCCGCCATCACCCGAGCTCCCCCTCGTCCCCGGCGTCGCCGATACCGGTCGGGGCGCTGGCACCGGGCTCGCCCGCCGCTCCCGGGCCGCCGGGCGCGAGAGCATCGGACGCCGACGCTCCGGTCGCGGACGACGTGTCCACCGACCCGGTCGCCACGTCGGCGCCCGATCCGGACGACGGGACGTCAAGGCCGGACGACCAGACGCCGGACGACCGGATCTCGGATGACCGGGCATCGGAACCCGACGACGGCGCCGCCGGCGCCGGCCCGGACGGCGATCCGCCGTCGCATCCGGCGAGCAGCAGCAGGGTGGCGGCGACAGCACTGAGCATCGGGCGCCCGGCTCGCCGCGCACCGGGCCGGGCGGCACCCGGCGCCGGCGTTCGGCCCGCGGCGGCCGCTCGCCAGCCGGGCCGGCCGGTCCGCGTCACAGGCTGGCTCCCTGGTCGCCGGACCAACCGCCCAGCGCGTCGTCGCCGATGCCGATCGCGCCCTGGGTGAGCTCGGCCAGCGTGCCGAGGCGAAGCAGCAGGGGCGGCTCGGCGAAGTCGCCGTCCCCGGCGTCCGCGGACGGACCATCGGGCTCGTGGTGGTCCACCAAGGTGGTCCGCTCCTTTCGTCCGTGGGTCATGCGGTGGTGCCCGGCGCGGGTCAGTTCTCGACCGCATAGGTGAACCAGAACGGGCCGCGGCGGTCGATCGCGAACGAGAACGCGACCGCCACCGACGCGCCCGGGGCCAGGCCTCCCTGCGGCAGGGGAACGTCGTAGGTGCTGTTCAGGCCCGCGCCGGCCCCGGCGGTCGGGCTGCTCGGGGTCAGGTTCTGCACCACCACCGGTTGGCCGCCGACCGTGATGGTGCTCGTCGGGGTCGACGGGGCGACCAGCCGGAGCCAGGCGGCGTTCGCCGGGGCGGGCCCGTCCGGTCGGGGGGCGCCGTGCTGCTCGCTGAGCGAATTCATCCGCAGCCGCATCGTGGTGGCGGTACCGGTGCCGGTGTTGGTGATGACCCGGCGGACCACCAGGCTGCCGGGTGCCCCGGTCACGACCAGCCGGTTCGGCGCGGCAGCCACGTCGGCCGCCGGGTCCAGCAGGCCGGACGTGAAGGTGGTGGAGGCGTCGACCGGCGACGAGGTGGCCGCCGGCGCCGGTGATCCGACCAGGGACTGCACCCCACCGACCAGGCCACCGGTGGTCGAGACGAGCACGAAATCGGCGGCGTTGTCCCCGGTGTCGCGGGGCGTGCCGAGCGGGGCGAAGCGCAGCCAGGCGTACTGCTCGGCGGGCGTCCCGGCCAGCCCGGGCAACGGAGTTCCGGCGGTGTACCCGACGGTGCTGCCGGCCGCGTCGAGCACGGTCCCGGCGGTGTCCGGCACGGACACCCGCAGCCCGCCGGCGCCCAGACTGGATACGGTCAGGTCGGCCGCGGTCGTCGCGCCCAACGAGTACCCGCCGCCGGCCAGCAGGAAGGACCGGCCGGCGGGCAACGTTCCGGCCGACGCCGGCATCGTGGTCGTCGTCCCGTCCGCAGCCCGCACCGCGACACCGCCGAGCGGCACCGGGAACGCGCTGCGGTTGAGGATCTGGACGAACTGGTCGGCGGGCCCGCCGGGCCCGGACTGCCGGAACTGGGTGATCAGCAGATCCGTGGTCCCGGCAGTCGTTTCGATCTGGGTGGACGCGGACGTGGCCGCCGGAAACGGCGTCGCTCCGGCGTATTCCGCGCGCACGGTGTTGACCCCAAAGGCCGGCAGTCGACCGGTCCAGGTGGCCACGCCGGCGCTGATCGACCCCGTCCCGAGGTGACGGTGCGGCCGGCCTGCGGCCCGCTGGTCACGGCGGAGGTGAAGGCGACCGTGCCGGTCACCGCGGCCGGCAGGGTGGCCGTCAACGTGACCGGTTGGCCGAAGCCGACCGACTGCACCGACACGGCCAGCGTGACCGCGGGGGGTGCGTAGTACAGGCCGCCATCGATCGAGGTCACCTGGGCTCCGGTGCCCAGCGTGATCGAGTCGGTGACGCCGGTGGCCGGGTTGACGTCGGAGTCGGCGCTGCGGTCGGACCCCGCCTTCTTCGGCGCGAAGGTGGCACCGGCCGGCGGCGTGCCGTTGTTGACGGTGACCAGATAGCTGCCGGCGCGCAGGCCGGAGAACGTGTACGTGCCATCCGATCCGGAGGTGGTCGTGCGGGACACCGTGGCCCCGAGGTCGTCGGTACCGGACAGGCGGACCGGGATCGACGGGGCGTTCGCCTCGGCCGGCCGGCGCACCCCGTCGTTGTCCGCGTCGTACCAGACCCGGCCGGAGATCACCGAGGAGACGACGCTGACCTGCACCTTGCTCCCCGCCGGCAGGGCGACGGCGGTCGAGGAACCGTTCGGGAGGTAGTTGCTGTGCGTCACGCCGATGTACTTGTTTCCGGTCGACGAGCCCGCCGCGGTGAGCCGGATGGCCACCCGGTCGGTCGCCGAGTTGGCCAGATTCGTGACGGTGATCCGGATGGCCGTCGTGGTCGCGTCGCAGGTGTTGCCGTAGGTGTTCGTGGCGGCCGACGGATCGGTGCTGATCGTCCCGTGCGGTTCGCTCGTGCATTCCAAGGTGACCCCGCCGGGCACCGTGGAACCGGCATACCGCAGGGTCCCGGTGAACGTCGAGCCGTTCGCGTCGCCGTTGTACGGCAGTTCGCTGACGACGGTCAGTTTGGGGACGGTCAGGCCGGACAGATTCCGCCAGGCGTAGAGGTACTCCACGGTGCCGTCACCCGAGATCTGCGGCGTGCTGGTGGTCTGCGCCTCGGCGAACTGGGTCTGGTTGCGCACGGTGATGTTCGCGCTGGACGTGCGCTTGCCCAGGTCGATGGGCACAGCGGCGTCGGACGAGATCACTGCGACGTGGGTCGCCGTGGTGTTGTCGGGCTGCACCCGCAGGATCTGGACCTGGAAGGTGATCGGGGTGATCGTGCTGCCCGGCACCACCGGGCCCAGCTTGAACACCAGCTTCGGGCCGGTCTCCCCGCTGTCGCCGGTGCACGGGATGCCGTCGGTGCCGTTGTCGGCGGCCTGCAGTTCGACCGGGATCGAGGCCGAATCGGGCACGTACCGCGCGCAGGTCGGCAGGGTGCTGGTGACGGTCACCCCGGGCACGCCGGAGGTCGCCGTGGTGTTCCGGGTGATCGTCGGTGTGACGGTGTAGGTGTAGGTGGCGCCGGCCTGCACGGACTGGGTGCCACCGACGTTGTTGGTCTGGGTGACCCGCAGCCGGCCGTCGCTGATTGTCATCCGGTTGCCGGTGTAGTTGGGGCTGTTGGTCTCTCGCACGTAGTAGGAGGCGTTCCAGTTCTCCCCCGCGGACAGTTGCGACGAACTGAACGTCGCCACGATGGTCCCGGTCGGGACCGGCTGCACCTCCATCTGCGGCATGAACAGCAGGAACTCACCGTTGGCCAGGGTTCCGTTGTAGACGAACCGGACGGCGTTCACGGCGGCGGCGCCCCCCGCGGCGGCGACCGACGGGTACCAGCTCCCGGTCCCGCAGGAGGTGCTGCGCCGCAACGCATCGGTGCCCATCGTCAGCGTGCCGTACTCGACGGTGTAGTCCGACGACGCGAGCGCCGCCGCCCCCTTCCAGGCCCGGCCGAGTCCGACGATGCGCAGTTCGGCAGCGTTCCACTTGGTGCAGGCGGCGGGATTGGCCAGCGACGGGCCGCTCGTGGAATAGATGGTGATCCGGTCGTAGAACTGTTCACCCGGCGAGCCGACACCGTCGCCGGCCGTTCCGGTGGTGGCCGCACCGGCCGGCGCCGCGGACAGCGACGTGTCACCCACCACGAAGTAGCTGCCCCAGCCCGCTGATCGCGGCGAAAAGGTCGCGGAGAAGCAGTTGTCGTTGGCCCGGGCGCTGTTGTCCGCCGTGTAGGTGCAGGCCGCGGCGGCCGGCTCGCTGCCCGCCTCGTAGCCGGTGCCGTAGTTCGATTGACCGGTCGCGCTCGTCGGGTCGAAGTTCCGGTACTGCAGCGTGCGGTTGATGCTGCTGGCACCGATGTCGGCGGCCGGCACGAAGGCGGTGAAAATGCCGGAGACCAGGTAGGTCCGGGCGGTGAGAGTGTTGCCCTGGGCCCCGGTGGTCGGGCTGGTGACGCCGGCCAGGTCCGCCCCGGTGATCGTCACGGTCAGCACCTGACCGGACAGGCTGCAGCTGATCGTGCCCGAGTCGGCGACCGCGTTGGCGGTGGTCGCGCCGCCGACGATGCCGATCTTGCCGTAGGGCGACGACGCACCGCCCCGGTTGTTGGGTCCGCAGGATCCGGGGACCAGTGTGGCGTTGGGCGTCAGCGTGCTCAGGTCGGCGGTGAAGGTGAGCGGCGAGCTGACCAGCTCGGTGCCCTTGGCGCCGGCGTTCTGGCTGATGACGAACGAATAGACGAAGCCGTTGCCGGCAGCGCCGTTCACCGAGGCACTGGTGGCGGCACCGAACAGGTTCGCCCGCAGGTCCAGTTGTGGCTGACCGACGACGGTGGTCGTGGTGCTGCCGGCGCTCAGGCCGTCGGCGGTCATCGAGGAGTTGATGACCGTCCCGTTGGGCACCGCTCCCGACGGCTTGACGGTGATGGGCACCGACCCGGAACCCGTGGGGTCGGCCAGGACCGAGCAGGTCAGGGTGTGACCGTCCGCGCTGATGCTGCCGCCGCCGGTGCCGGTGCATTGGGCGGTGTTGGACGCCTCGAAGCGGATCAGCGCCGACGTGGTCAGCGTGTGCACGAAGGTGATCGACGCGCCGGAAGGGGCGGAGTAGTCCCAGGCGTAGGTCAGGGTGTCGTTGGTGCGGACGACGCCGTTCGTCCCGGTCGCATCGAGCGTGTCGAACGGGGCCGTACCGTCGGACGCGACGCGCAGCTGCACCGAGGCCGGCGCGGCCGCCACCGTCGCATTCGGCCCGATGAACCCGCCGGCGGCCACCACCAGCACGACCGATCCACCGGAGATCCACCGGAACAGGCTGCGCCGCAAGAACATTCATTGACCCCCGATCCGTGCCGCTTGAGTCTGCCGGCACCGGGCACCGGCGCCGGCCCGACGCCGGGCGGGGATCCACCCCTCGACGGCCCGGCGCGAGTCGCCCCGTCCCCGAGCGCATCCCTTTTGCCAGTGGTGATCGTATGGTGACGCTCCGCAGTTTGCGGAGGTCTCATCAGGTCCTTCACCCGGCCGAGGCGCAGCCTCCCTCGCGCGGGGCGCGCCTGCTGCCCTCGCGGCACCGGCGCGCCGGCGGGGTGGCCTGGTTGGCCCACAAGTGTCTCGAACGGACCGGTTTCCGGGGGCACAGGGTGAGAGTGGGCCCGGAAAACCGCCCACCGAGAGGATTTTCGGGCACCCGAAGGGGTGCGACAGGCCCAACCATGCCCAGGGTGGCCGACACCGTTGCCGGGCGGTGCAGCGGGTCGGGCCCGTGGCCCGCGCGCCGATGCGGCGAAAAGCGTTCTAACGGCGCGGTTTGCGCCAGGCGACGATCGCGGTGCCCGGCTGTTGCCAGGGCACTACGTCGCGGCGCAGCCCGGCGATCGCGTTGGCAGCGGCGTTGGCCGCGTCCATCCGGGCGCCGAGCAGGTCGTCCTGCAACTCGGCGACCTGCGCGGTCAGCTCGGCGATCCGCGACCGCAGCGCGCATCGACCTGGGATTCCAGTTCGATGATCCGCCGGATGCCGGCCCGGTTGACGCCATCGTCCTGGCTCAGCCGCTGCACCTCGCGGAGCAGCTCGATGTCCCGGTGCGAATAGTGCCGGCCGCCGCCGGCGGTGCGCCGGGCGACCAGACCTCGCGGTCGTGGACCGCAGGGTCTGCGCGCATCCCGGCGAGCTGCGCCGCCACCGAGATGACGAACAGTGGCGCATCCATTTCGAAGCCGGGGCCGCTCCAGTCCCCGGGCTCACGACCGGACCCGATCCTGCCGCGGGGCCGGTCATGCCGAGCTCCCGGTCGCCGCGCCGTCCCGGGAGCGCAGGGCACGAGAGTGATCGCCTCGCGCGGTCGGCCGTCTGCGCCGTGGCGAACGCCTCCAGCGCATCCCTGGCCGCCCCCGACAACTTCTGCGGCACCGCCACATCCACGCTGACGATCAGGTCACCGGTGACGCCCTTACGGGTCACCTCGGCGTCTTCACCTCGGAACTGAGCCGTTCGCGTGGTGCCCGAGGCACCCGCAGGCTCACCGACCCGGACAGCGTCGGCACCGTCAACGTGGTGCCCAGCGCGAGCTCGGGAAAGTGACCGGCACGGTCAGGGTCAGAAGGTTCTGCTCGGCCGAACACGTCCGGCGTCACGTGCACGACGCACGACAGCAGGTCGCCGTTCTGTCGGCCACCTGGGCCCGGCTCGCCCTTGCCGGCCAGCTTGATCCGCTGCCCGTCCGAGACGCCCGCCGGGATGCGGGTGGTCAGCCCTGCGGGTCTGCAGGACGGTCCGCTCGCCGTGACAGGTCGGGCACGGCCGTCGATGACTTCGACCGTGGCAGTTCGCGCACGGTTCGGAGAACGCGAACGAGCCCTGGCTGCGGGTGGTCAGACCGGTGCCGTGATAGACCGGGCACTCGCGGGGCGAGGTGCCCGGCTTGGCGCCGACGCCATGGCAGGTCGGCAGGTGGACCGCTCGGTGATGCCGAGCGGCACCGTGACCTGCTGACCGAATCGGCAAAGCCGATCCGGACCTCGGTCTCCAGATCCGCGCCCTTCTGCGCGCGCATCCGGGCGCCGGCGCGCCAGTGCCACCGCGGTTGAACAGCCCACCGAACAGGTCGCCCAGGCCGCCCATCCCGCCGGCGCCGCCACCCATGCCGCCACCCTGCGAGGCGCGTTACGGAACAGGTCGCTCAGCGTCGAAGCCGCCGGCCCCCGCCGGCCCACCGCCGCCGGCACCACCACCAGGGGGCCGCGGAAGGCGCCGGAGGCCATCAGGTTGCGGCCTCGTCGTACTCCTTGCGCTTCTCGGTGTCCGAGAGCACGTCGTAGGCCTCGGAGACCGACTTGAACCGCTCCTCGGCCTGCTTGTTGCCGGGATTCTTGTCCGCAGGTCCTGGGCGAGCTTGCGGTAGGCCTTCTTGATCTCGTCGCCGGACGCCGTCTTCGTGACGCCCAGCTCCTTGTAGAAGTCCTTCTCGTAGTAGTCCTTGGCGCTCACCCGGGAACTTCCCTCCCGTCTCATGTGCTGGTCAACGGTCCTCGCCGGACGCACCCGATCTGGCGTCGCTGCCTCATCGGCCGGTGCGGCGTCGTGCTCGGGCCCGGCGACCAATCACCGCCGCCGCAGCTTGCCGGCGAACGAGTAGCCGCTGCGGAACACGGTGGTGACGGTCGGCTCGGTCACCTCGCCGGAGGTGCCGAACTGCACCGCCTCGTGCACTGCCGGTCGAAGTGGTCGCCATCTTGCCGCTCGGCTCCAGGCCGAGCTTGGTCACCGCGGCGACCAGCTTGTCGGCGACGGCGCCGAACGACCTGGTCAGGTCGCCGTGGGCGCGGGCCTGGTCCAGGTCGTCCAGGATCGGCAGCAACCTGAGCACCACGCTCGACTTCGCCGCCGACGCCTGGGCCTCCCGGTCCTGGTCGACCCGGCGCCGGTAATTGGCGTACTCGGCGGTGATCCGCTGCAGGTCGGCGGTGCGTTCGGCCGCCTCCGCCGGGCCAGATTCAGTTCGGCCGCCGACAGGTCCAGGTTCAACGGCTGCGCCGGCCTGTTCGGGTCACCTGGCCTCCCGGCCGGGCCGGGCCCTGTGGAAGGGGCTCGCCCTGGCCTGCGGGCCGGCCGGACTTCCTGGCCCGCCGGGGCCGGGCGACCAGCTGGACGGCGCCGGTGGTCGGATCGACCTGTCGGCTGTCCCGGATCACCGGCTCCTCGGCGATTCCCGTGGGGTGGGGTTGCCGGGTCCGCTCACTTCTTGTCGCCCTCGTCCACGATCTCGGCGTCGACGATCTCCTCCTGCGCGCGGAGGACGAGCCGCTCGCTGGTCCGTCGGCGCCGGCGCTCCGCGCTGCCGCGTCGGCCTGATTCCTGGGCGTAGAGCGCCGACCCGAGCTGCTGCGACTCGTTCGCCGTTCCTCCACCGCGGACTTGATGGCGGCGACGTCGGTGCCCTTGAGCGGCCTCGGCCCACCTTGGTGATGCAGCCCTGCACCTGGCCTTGGGGTCCTCGGGCAGCTTCTCGTCGTTGTCCTTGATGAACTTCCTCGGTCTGTAGACCAGCGCCTCGGCCTGGTTGCGGACTCGGCCTCCTCGCGGCGGGCCTTGTCCTCTCGGCGTGCGCCTCGGCCTCGCGCATCATCCGGTCGATGTCGTCCTTGGGCAGCGCGGAGCCGTCGGTGATCGTCATCGACTGCGACTTGCCGGTGCCCAGGCCTGGCGGACACGTATCGATGCCGTTGGCGTCGATGTCGAAGGTGACCTCGATCTCTGCGGCACGTTGCGCGGTGCCGGCGGCAGACCGGTCAGCTCGAACATGCCCAGGCGCTTGTTGTAGGCCGCGATCTCGCGCTCGCCCTGATAGACCCGGATCTGCACCGACGGCTGGTTGTCCTCGGCCGTAGGTGGTGAAGATCCGGACCGCTTGGTCGGGATCGTGGTGTTGCGCTCGATCAGCTTGGTCATGATGCCGCCCTTGGTCTCGATGCCCAGGGACAGCGGGGTCACGTCCAGCAGCAGCACGTCCTTGACCTCGCCGCGCAGCACGCCGGCCTGCAGGGCCGCGCCGACCGCGACGACCTCGTCGGGGTTGACGCCCTTGTTCGGCTCCTTGCCGCCGGTCAGCTCCTTCACCAGTTCGGTGACGGCCGGCATGCGCGTGGAACCGCCCACCATGACCACGTGGTCGATGTCGCCGACCTTGACGCCGGCGTCCTTGATCACCTGGTGGAACGGGTTGCGGGTGCGGTCCAGCAGATCGGAGGTGATCTTCTGGAACTCGGCGCGGGAGAGCGTCTCGTCCAGGAACAGCGGGTTCTTCTCCGCGTCCACCGTGATGTACGGCAGGTTGATGGAGGTCTGCTGCGAGCTGGACAGCTCGATCTTGGCCTTCTCCGCAGCCTCACGGATGCGCTGCATGGCCATCTTGTCGCGGGTCAGGTCGATCCCGTGCGCGGCCTTGAACTTGTCGACCAGCCACTTGACGACGCGCTCGTCCCAGTCGTCGCCGCCCAGCTTGTTGTCCCCGGCGGTCGCCTTGACCTCGACGACCCCGTCGCCGATCTCCAGCAGGGACACGTCGAAGGTGCCACCACCGAGGTCGAAGACCAGGATGGTCTGCTCCTTCTCGCCCTTGTCCAGCCCGTAGGCCAGCGCCGCCGCAGTGGGCTCGTTGACGATACGGAGCACGTTCAGCCCCGCGATCTCACCGGCCTCCTTGGTGGCCTGCCGCTGCGAGTCGTTGAAGTACGCGGGGACGGTGATCACCGCGTCGGTGATGGTCTCACCGAGGTAGGACTCGGCGTCGCGCTTGAGCTTGCCCAGCACCCGCGCGCTGATCTCCTGCGCGGTGTAGGTCTTGCCGTCGATGTCCGGCGACTTCCAGCTGGTGCCCATGTGGCGCTTGACCGACCGGATGGTCCGGTCGACGTTGGTGACCGCCTGACGCTTGGCGACCTCGCCGACCAGCACCTCGCCGTTCTTGGCGAAGGCCACGATCGACGGCGTCGTCCGGGCGCCCTCGGCGTTGGCGATGACGGTCGGCTCGCCGCCCTCCAGGACGGAGACGACCGAGTTGGTGGTACCGAGGTCGATACCGACGGCACGGGACATGCAATTTCCTCCTGCACACTGCCCACCGGAACCCATTCCGACGGGTCATCTGGTGGCGGTGCCCGGGGCCGGGCCACGCCGTACGTCTTCTTCTCTGTCCGGACTCCCTGGCGAAGATGCCCGCGGATCCGGGGGTTGTCAAGCTGGTGTCAAAGGACTTGCGTCTGTTCGACTCAACTTTACTGCACCGTCCAACCGCGACGCCGATGGATCTATTCCGGACCCGACGCTCACATGGCACTCCCATCACGACCCCTTGGCTCCGGACGGTCGGGGGCCACTCGGGTCAGCCGCCGTACCTGGCCAGGAAGGCCAGGGCCGCCGGGCGGCGCTTCGAGGCGAAGTCGGCTTGGCCGGCGGTGGGTACCTTGCCCTGCTTGTAACGGCGCGCGATCTCCGGTGCGAGCTCGCGCATGCTCGTCTCGATCAGCCCGTGCATCTCGCGGGCGCTGTGCTCCGAGTACATCTGGCGGTGCAGGTCGAACAGGTGGTGGATATCGAGTACCGACCGCTCACCGCGGTGGGCCTCCATCCAGGTGGTGAACAGGGCGTGGTCACTCTGCTCGATCGAGACCGCTCGTTCGGTCCAGTAGCTGGCCTCCGGGTTCTCCAGGAAGCCGTCGATCATCGAGTGCTCCAGGACGTGGTGGGACTGGGCGTTACCGCGTTCAAGGCCGGCGTTGCCGGTGTCGGTGTTGAACCGCTGGACCTCCTGGTGCGGCCCGCTGACGGTGCCGTCGGCACCCATGCGCAGATCGGTGTACGCCGGGTTCACTTCGCCCACCCGTCCGCCACCCTCGACCTTGAGGGAGCCGTCCTTCATCTTGGTCGATTTCAGCGGCTTCAACCCGGCCTGGGCCCGGATGGCGTTGGTCTTGGCCAGGTTCTCGGGCGAGACGCTCTTGCGGGCCGCGGTGTGCTCGGCCGTGAGGGACCGCTCGAGCGGCTCGAGGTAGCAGGTGTTGCAGTGCAGGTTGACCTTCTCGCCGGACCGGGCGTCCTTGAGGAACGCTCTGCGCCCTTCCTGGCCGGTCTTGCCCTTGTATGCCTTGCTCGCGAAATGCAGGGCGAGCATCGTCCCGATGTCGGCGATCGTGCGGGCCGTCTTGTCGGCGGCCGAACCGAAGTGGGTTTGCGCCAGGACGGTCATCGCCCCGGTGTCGTCCTTGCTGACCATGGACAGATCGGTGCCGATGTCGATCAGCCGTTGCATCGACGAGCCGAGGAAGTCCAGGTTCAGGTACCACTCCGCAGCCAGCAGGATGCCGTCGATGGCCGCACCGACGGCGATCGCCGCGGGATGCCCGGTGGACTTCAGCCACCAGGCCAGCCCCTTGAAGCCGAGGAACCCGATCAGCATCACCAGCGTGTCCTCGAGGACCTCCTTGACCGCGCCCGGCAGCCGGGCCTGGACGGCGGCGTCGAATGCGTCCTTGAACTCGAAGTAGCGCTCGGCGCCCATCGCCATTTGCGCGGGACCCGTCCCGACGCTGCGCAGGATCCGGATCAGGGTCAGCAGGCCGGGATCGGAGACGGTGACCTCGCCCATCTGCGGCACGCCCGCGAAGCCCGGGTCACGTTCCCGGGTGCCCGACACCGACATCAGCGGGTGCCCGTCGGCGGCGTAGTACAGCACTCCGGACGGCTTGTGGACGACGCCCCACTCGTTCTCCGGAGTGCCCACCCCGAGCTGCAGGACCCCGGTCTTGGCCCCGGGGTTGCCGTAGGCGAGCTGCCGGAAGATGGTCTCCATCGCCGGGTTCGTGATCGAGGTGATCTTGCCGTGCTTGGCTTCGTGCTGCGGGACCAGAGTGCCGAAGTACAGCGTGCCGAAGCGCCGCAGCGGTGATCCGCCCTCCGCGAGCGCGATCTCAGCGGCGCTCAGGCCGCGCTGCTGGGCGATCGGGGTCAACGAGCTGAGCGTCTTCTCCGGCATCCCCAGCCAGCCGTTCTGCAGGAGCAGGTAGAGCTGGGCCACCGTCGGGTCGGCCAGGGGCCCGATGTTCTCGGCGAATTTTTCCCGTGGCTGGACCGGGCCGCGCAGCTCGGCCCGCTTCAGGTCGGCTTCCTTGCCCTGGCCGGACACCGCCCGGGCCGCGGCGCTCCGGCGTTCGGCGCGCTCCGATCCCCCGATTCCCAGCTGGGCCGCCTTCGCGGCCGCTCGGACCTCGTCGGGGGATCGTTTGGTGAGCGTCGCCAAGGTCTGGACAGCCGTACCGCCCATGCCGAACCCGCCGGCCCGCCCCGCTTCGACGTTGTGTTCGAACTTGACGAGATCGACCAGCGACTTCCCGGCGTGGTACTTGGTCTCCCGGGCGACCGCGGCCTCGAGCACCTGGGCCCGCTGCTCCTCCCCGTCCACGAGGTTGGCGATCACGTGGTAGAGCGAGTCCCGGAACGAGCCTCGCCACGAGACGAACGGGGTGCCTGGATCCCCCGCCGGAACGGGCGTCGGGCCACCGGCATCCCCCGGGCCGGGCCCGGCGGCGGGCTCGGTGAACGGTTCGGCGGCGGGCTCGGTCAGCGCCACCCCGACGTCGGCCGGGGCCCGTTGCACGAGGATCGGCACGTCCGGCTCGCCATCCGGCGCCGGCTCCGGCTCCACCTCGTCGGCGGCGACTTCCTCGGCCCACCAGCCGTCCGTGTCGTCGGTCGGGGTAGGTGGCGGGGCAGCCGCCAGATGGTCGTCGAGCGTCGACAGCGTCTTCGGACCCGCCTGTCGCCCCGTCGGGTAGGGAATGCCGTGTTCGGCCTGGAACGCGGCGTTGGCCTGCTGGGTCGGCCGGTCGAAAGTCGCGGAGGCCGGGGCGGCAAACCCGACCGTGGTCAATCCCTGCTGCAGACGACCGACGGCATCCCCCCGACTCTGCCCGACCTCCAACGCGGCCGCCGCCGAGCCCGCGGCGGTCTGCAACGCCGGGGTGTTCAGCAGCTCACTCTCCAGGGGCTGCTTGGTCCGCCAACCGTCATGACCGGCATGCCGTTGCACGGTGCGCCGCTCGCCGGCTCCGGCGCCGCCGAGCCCGCTCCCGGCCGGGCCCCCCGCCGCCCGGTCCGGACCGCGGACCCGCTCGACCCATTGGGCCACCGCCCGATTTCCGGCCGCATGTTGCAGCCTCAACATCGTGGCCGCGGGTGCGGCGACGACGGCCGGCTCACGACGGTGGTGCACGTCGGCCGTCCGTCCAGACGCCCGTCCGGGTTCCGTGGCGGTTTCACGGTCCACGTGCGCAATACAGCAGATCGGCCATCAGTCGCCAAGAGGTCATCGGGCAGACCTTCGGGCAACGATCATCCGTCCGGCGCGGCGTAACCTGGTGTGAGTCCGGTCACCGCCGACCGGGCAAGGGAGCGCCGGATGTCCCTTTCCGGAAGATGGCTGGTCTGGCGGGCCGACCGCACGCTCAGGGCGGCGAACGCGCGGCGCCGACGCCAGCTGATGCGGGAGTTGGCCGAGTACGGCACGGGTACCGAGTGCCGGGACCTGGCGCGGACGCTCGACCGCTACCCGGACGGCGTCACCGCGGAGATCCGCGACATCCTCGCCCAGCAGCGGCGCCGGGTTCGGCGCGAACCGTTCCGCGGACTCCCCGGCTCCTGAGCTGCCGGACGCCGGTCCGTCGTCCGCGCCACCGCTTGCGCCAGCACCCCGGATCCGTCCCAGGCCGGGTCCGGTTCGAAAGACCGCCGCCCGCCGCCTCCATCAGTGCTGCCCAGGATGCCGGTCCGACCGTGGACGCACGGGCCAACCGGGCTTGACAGCCGTCGCCACTCCGGTCTACCTTAGTCAACTAGGTGATTGATAAAGAGATCGGTTGATCAGTGATCGTGGACCCCTCATCCGACGACAGGCTCGACCGGGCGTTCATGGCCCTGGCCGATCCGGTGCGCCGGCGGATGATCGCCCGGCTCTCGCGGGGGCCGGCCACGGTCAACGAGTTGGCCGAACCCTTTGCCATCACGAAGCAGGCGGTGTCCAAACACATTCAGGTGCTCGAGCAAGCCAACCTGGTCACCCGGACGCGGGACGCCCAGCGCCGGCCCGTCCACCTGAACGCGGGACAACTCGAGGCACTCACCGCCTGGATCGACCGGTACCGGCTGATCCACGAACAGCAGTTCCGCAATCTGGACGCGCTCCTCGCGCGGACCGACACCGAAAGGAAGGAACCGTCATGACCAATCCCGTGCAGATCACCGCTCCCGAGGGCGTGCCGTTCATCGACATCGTGCGCGAGTTCGACGCCCCGGTTGACGCCATCTTCCGCGCTCACGCCGAGCCCGACCTGGTCCGACAGTGGCTGGGCCCCAACGGGTACGAGATGGACATCGAGCAGTGGGAGTTCACCACCGGCGGCCGGTACCGGTACGTCCACAAGGACGGAAAGGGCGGCGAATACACGTTCAACGGCGTGTTCCACGTGGTCCGCGAGAACGACTTCGCCATCCAGACCTTCGAGTTCGAAGGCTTCCCGGACGTGGTCGCGATCGAATCGATCACCTTCACCGACCTCGGCGACGGCCGGACCCGGCTGAGCATCCACAGTGTGTATCCGGCACTCGAGGCGCGGGACGGCATGGTGGCCAGCGGCATGGAGACCGGCCTGACCGAGGGCTACGACCGGCTCGAGAAGCTCGCGGCCGGGCTCTGAGCCTCCACCGGCCATCACCTGCCAAGGCACGAAAGGACCACGATGGACTGGACCCTGGAAGTCGTTCTGCTGCCGGTCGCCGATCTCGGTCGGGCGATCGAGTTCTACCGGGACAAGGTCGGTTTCGACCTCGACCACGACACCGAAAACGAGCATATGCATGTCGCCCAGCTGACCCCGCGCGGGTCCGGCTGCTCGATCGTCGTCGGCACCCTGCCGTCGCAGACGCAGATGGCGCCCGGCTCGATGCGCGGTCTGCAGCTGGTGGTGGCCGACGCCGCCGCGGCGCGGGCCGAACTGATCGGGCGCGGCGTCCCGTGCGACGAGATCACTGTGTTCGACGAGCGCGACGGTGGCACGTTCTTCGGTTTCGCCGACCCGGACGGCAACACCTGGGCGGTGCAGCAGATCAAGGCCCGCGCGCAGAAGCCACTCATCCCGCACGAGGCCCGCGAGCGCTTCGGCGCCTGACCTCTCCCGTCGATCTATCCCAACCCTTCCCAACCCGATCCACCCATCCCAGAACGGAGCTCCCGTCATGCCTGCCCAGATCCCTTGCCTCTGGTTCGACGGCCAGGCCGAGCCGGCCGCCCGCCTGTACACCGAGGTGTTCCCGAACTCGTCGATCGACGCGATCGGCCGCTACGGCCCGGATACTCCCGGGACCGAGGGGTCCGTGATGACGGTCGAGTTCACCCTGGACGGCACCAAGTACCTCGGGCTCAACGGCGGCCCGCAGTTCACCTTCTCCGAGGCGATCTCGTTCCAGATCATGTGCGCGGACCAGGCCGAGGTCGACCATTATTGGACGAAGTTGTCCGACGGTGGGGTGGAGGACCAATGCGGCTGGCTCAAGGACCGGTTCGGGCTGTCGTGGCAGGTCGTCCCGATCCGCCTCATGGAGTTGCAGCACGATCCCGACCCGGAACGCGCCAACCGCGCGATGCAGGCCATGCTCAAGATGGGCAAGCTTGACATCGCCGAGCTGGAGCGGGCCGCCGACGGGGGCTGACGTCCACACGGCCCCGGGCAACGGCGGGCCGCGCGGAGGTGGAGCTCCGGATCACTCGGACGCGACCCGCACCCGGCACTGCGCGGTCCCACCGGGCAGGCGGTGCCGGAACCGGGCGATCAGCGCGTACCCGCCCGCGGCGAGCCAGCCCAGCGGTGGGTGATCGATGAGCCACCCGGCCGTGCGCCAGCCACCCGGCGGCTGGGCCGCCAGCACCGCCGCGACCGCCCGGTGCCCGCGCCGCAACGACCCGTCGGGCCCGACCCACCAGGCCGCCGACTGCACCTGATCCGCGCGCAGTCCGAACGCGGCCGGGTCGAGCAGCTGAAAGGGCTCGCAGCGCACGGGCGCCGGCAGCCGCGCGCCGAGGTCGACACAGCGCTGGCAGAACGCGCAGTCGCCGTCGTAGATCAGCAGCGGTCCCGTCACCCTTCCATCATGCGTCGTAGCATCGCGGCCATGACAGCACCGCCCGCACCGCCCGCCGTCGGACCCATCGCGGGACCGGGGAGGACGCGAACGTGACCGCGTTGCTGGAGGCGCTCGGCCGGGACCTGCCCGCGGACCGCATCGTCACCGATCCCGATGTGCTGCAATCGCTCTCGTCCGACGAGGCGGAGTGGGCGCCGT
>JBGALY010000063.1:0-15025 GCA_044223435.1 Nakamurella sp. | reverse complement strand
GTCTTCTTGGCAACTTCCTTGACGAGCTCGGCGCCGATCTTCTCGTACGGATCCTCGAGCTCGATCTCCTTGGCGATCGACACACCATCGTTGGTGATGGTGGGCGCGCCCCACTTCTTCTCCAGGACGACGTTGCGGCCGCGCGGGCCCAACGTGACCTTCACGGCGTCGGCGAGGATGTTCATACCCCGCTCGAGACCGCGACGCGCTTCCTCGTCGAAAGCGATCAGCTTGGCCATGTGGTGTTGTTCCTCCGGATTCGCCACACCCCGGGAGCCGGTCGGGCCCCACCGGTGCGGACAGCAGCATCGGGATCGTGCAACGGCCGGCATCGGCGCCCGCGACGGACGAACCCCCGCAACCGGAGATTCTCACCCCACCGACCTGGCACTCGGCTCTACCGAGTGCCAATCCAGGTTTAGCACTCGACCGCCCCGAGTGCAAGGAGAACGATCACCCGACCCCGTCGGGGGCGGCAGGACCGCGCCCGGGCTGGTTAGGTCGAGCCATGGCTGGATCCGACGCCCCCGGACCGCAGGAACTGCGGGTGCTGACCGGGCCGAACCTGTACTTCCCCCGACCCGCGGTCAAGCTGACCCTGGACGCGTCGGGCGTGCTGGCGGCCGACCCGGCGCGGGTGGTGGCCTGGCAGCGGGCACTCGGGGTTCGGGAGCCCACCGTGGGCCTGCCACATTCCCCGGCCCGATCCGTCGCCGCGGCCGAGCTCGCCGCGGCGATCGTCCGGCGGGCCGCCGGGCGGCTGCGGACCCGGGTCGCCGCCGTGGGCCGACCGGGTGACGGCGACACGGTCGTGGTGGCGTACCCGTTCCGGCACCGCACGACCGCCGAGCTGTTCGGCGACGCGGTCGCCGAGGCCTTCGACGCAATCACCAGACTCGATCGGGAGCCGGCGGCGGCCCTCAACCGGGTACCCGAGCGGCTGGCCGGCCACGACCCGGGCGAGACGATCACCCCGCTGCGCCCGGCCATCCCGGTGATCGCGGTGACCGGCACCAATGGCAAGACGACGACCACCCGGCTGATCGCCCACCTGGTCAAGACCGGCGGCCGCACTCCCGGCTGGTCCTCGACCGACGGGATCTTCATCGACGGCGTCGAGGTGGAGACCGGCGACTGGTCCGGCCCGGGCGGTGCGGGGCGGGTGCTCGCCGACCCGTCGGTGCAGGTGGCGGTGACCGAGTCGGCCCGCGGCGGCATCCTGCTGCGCGGCGTGGGCACCGCCGTCAACGATGTCTCGGTGGTGACCAACATCAGTGCCGACCACTTGGGCCTGCTCGGGGTGCACACCCTCGAACAGCTCGCCGAGGTCAAATCGGTCATCGTCCGGATCACCAAACCCGGCGGCTGGACCGTGCTCAACGCCGACGACCCGCTGGTCCGGGCGATGCGTTCGGTCTCCCGCGCCAAGCCCTGGTTCTACTCCCCCGATTCGGAGAACCCGTACCTGGACGACGCGCTCGAGGCCGGCGGGCGGGCGATCACGGTGCTCGACGGGAAGGTGGTCATCCTGGGCCGCGGGCACGACCCGACCGAAGTGATCGACCTGGCCGACGTGCCGGTGACGCTGGCCGGCGCCTCGGCGGTCAACACCGCGAACGCGCTGGCCGCGACGGCCGCGGCGATCGCCATCGGGGTACCCCTGGACGCCGTCCGCACGGGCCTGCGGACCTTCACGACCGGCGCCGAGCACAACGCCGGCCGGCTCAACGTGTACGACCTGGCCGGCACGGCGATCGTGCTCGACCTGGCCCACAACGAGGCCTCCCTGGAATCGCTACTGGCCGTGGCCCGCGCCCTGACCGAGCCGGGCGGGCAACTGGCGACGGTTCTCGGCACCGCCGGCGACCGGCCGGACGAGGCGATCCATGCGATGGGCGCGATCGCCGCGCGCACCGCCGACCGGCTCCTGGTCGCCGGCCGCACCAAGTACGGCCGCGGCCGACCGGACGGCGAGATGGAGGCCATCTGGCGCGCCGGCGCCGCCGAGGCCGGCGTGCTGGACATCGCCGAGTCGGCCGACGAGCTCAGCGGTCTGGTCGCCATGCTGGACGCCGACCCACCACTGCCGGCCGGCTCCTGCCTGGCCGTGTGCGCGCTGGAGCAACGTCGCGAGATGGTGGCCGAGATCGTGGCCCGCGGCGGCGGCGAGATGACACCATCGGCGGTCGCCGAACGGGTCCGGCGCGCCGCCGGCCGTTGAGGCCGGCCGTTGCGGCGACCGTCACCGGTCCGGCCCCGCGGGGGTTCGCCGGGAACCGGGCGCGCGCCTGCCCCGGGGCGGGCGTCAGCGCTGGCGCGGCACCCCGGCATAGAGCCTGCGCGCGGCATCCCTGAGCAGCTGACCGTGCACCGCGTCGACGTGGTCGGCGACCGCCGCGGCCGAGGATCCGACGATCGGCGGGTTGAACCGACCGTGATGAACCCGGTCGCCCGGACCGGTGATCATCCAATCGACGGAGCGACTGCGACCGACTTCGGACAGGTGGCGAACCAGCTCGGCGGCCGCACCATCTGGCGTGTCGCTCACCGTATCGAGCCCGGCTGTGCTGCAAAGTGAATACTGCACAGAACTCATTCGCATCCTCCCCAACAGGCACGGCGGCAACCTCGGCGCCCAGCAGACCGTACCTCAGCCCGAGGATCCCGGGTCCCCGAAAACGGGTGATATTCCAGCGGTTCTCGGTGACGGGATGCAATCCGCGAGGTCAGGCAGGATGAGTCCCATGCGCACCGTGGAAGAACATGCGCGGGTCATCGCCGACCTGCTCCGGCCCACCGCCGTGGAACCGACGCCGCTGTCCCGGGCCGGGGGCCTGGTGCTCGGTGAGGACCTGCGCGCCCCGCTGGATCTGCCCCCGTTCGCGAACTCGGCGATGGACGGCTATGCCGTCCGGGCGGCCGACCTGCCCGGCTTCCCGGTGACGCTGCCGGTCAGCCAGGACATCCCCGCCGGCCGCACCGACGTCGGACCGCTGACGCCGGGCACGGCGGCCCGGATCATGACCGGCGCCCCGTTGCCACCCGGGGCGGACGTGATCGTGCAGGTGGAACGCACCGACGGTGGCGCACTGCAGGTGCGGATCGACAGCGCACCGCCGCCCGGCATCCACATCCGTGGGATCGGGGAGGACGTGCGCCACGGCGAGGTGGTGCTCGGCGCCGGGACCGTCATCGGAGCACCGCAGATCGGAGTGGCGGCGGCCCTGGGCTTCGCCACCCTGCCGCTGCGCCGGCCGCTGCGCGCCCTGGTGCTGTCCACCGGCACCGAACTGGTTGCTCCGGGAAACCCCCTGCAGCCCGGACAGATCTACGAGTCGAACGCGCCGATGCTGGCCGCGGCGCTGTCCGCCGTCGGTGCCACGCCGACCGTCGAGCATTTCGTCGCCGACGATGTGGCTGCGTTACGGGCCGGGTTGGACCGGGCGAGCGACGGCATGGACCTGATCATCACCTCCGGCGGGGTGTCCGCCGGGGCCTATGAGGTGGTCAAGGACGCGCTGACCGGGCAGGGGATCGACTTCGCCAAGGTCGCCATGCAGCCCGGCATGCCGCAGGGGGCCGGGCGCTACCGGGACGTCCCGATGGTCACCCTGCCCGGCAACCCGGTCAGCTCCTACGTCTCGTTCGAGGTGTTCCTGCGACCGGCGATCCGGGCCGCCATGGGACACCCCGACATCACCCGGCCCACCGTGCGGGCCTCCCTGAGCGCACCGCTGGATTCCCCCGCCGGCAAGCGGCAGTTCCGGCGCGGCCAGCTGAACACCGTCGACGGCACGGTCGCCGCCTGGGGCGGTCCGGGCTCCCACCTGCTGGCGTGGTTGGCCGGGGCCGATTGCATGTTGGTCGTGCCGGAGGACGTCACCCACCTCGACGCCGGCGACGACGTCGAGGTCTGGCTGCTCGGCTGACGGCGGCCGGTGCTGGACGGTCTGCCGGCGGGTCAGCCGGCCCGCAGGCCAACGAGCACCATCCGGTGGTCGCTGCCCCCGGCATCCAGGACCTGGTCGCTCACCGGTGTCAAACCCTTGGCCAGCACGTGGTCGGGCCGGGTCAACGGGAACTGGGCGGGCCAGGTGAAACCGAAACCTCCGGCGGTCTCCTGCCGGGAGTCGGTCATCAGGTCGGTCAACGGGGTGAGTGCCGGATCCGTGCCGGCGGTGTTCAGGTCGCCCAGCACCAGCACACGGGCGGCAGGGTCGGCGCGCACCAGCTCTGCGAGCTCGGCGACCGCCTGGTCCCGGATGTCGGTGTACCGCGGTCGCACGGACGGCAGGTGCACGGCGTAGACGGCGATGTCGCCATCCGGATGGTGCACGACGGTGCGGAACGAGCGGGCCCAGCTCAGGCCCAGGTCCAGCGGCGCAGGCTCGTCCATCGGCCATTGCGACCAGAGGCCGACGGTGCTCACCCGCACATGGTCGGCATAGGCGGCGTCGAGCTGGGCGATCGCCCCGTCGGCCGTCGACGTGATCTCCTGGGCCGCCACCAGGCCGGCGTCGGTACCCAGCAGACCGCGCACCGCAGCGGCCGGGTCGGGGTTGGCCGCGCCGATGTTCTGGGTCGCCACCAGGATGTCGGCGCTCGCCGCGTTCCGGGTGGGCATCAGCTGGGGCACGAAGGTGATGGACCAGACCATCGCGGCGATGATCACCGCCGAACCGGCCCACCAGCTCCGGCGGATCACCGCGGCCGCGCCGAGCAGCACGATGAGGACCGCGGTCCACGGCAGGAAACTCGTCCAGGCCGCGCCGGCACCGTCCAGCGACGGGATGTCGGGGGCGAACAGGATGCCCAGCGCCAGGATCACCGCGGCGATCATCACTCCGAGCCCGCGCAGCGATCGCCGCGATCCGGTCGCGCGACCGGAACCGCCCGAATCCCCGCGGACAGCGGGAAGCCGGGTGGTGGTCGAAGATGAGGGCGTGCTCGTCGGGCTCACGCCGTGAGGACGCGCGGGCCTATCCATTGGTTGAGCGTGCAACTTGTTTCTCTGACCGGAGGACGTCGAGTGAGCAGGGTGGGCGGGCGGGTCCAGAACCGCCGAGCGAATCATCGGTGCAGCGGCCGGCGACCGGGGTGTGGCCGAGCCGGCGACGTCACCCCGGGGGTGGCGGCATGAGTGGGGGCAGCAAATCGGTGGCGCCGGGCGAATCCGAGAACGACAACGAGGGCCTGCCGACCTTCAGTTCCCGGGACTGGGTGGCCACCGCCGCGGAGCTGGCGCAGCGGCGACCCGACGTGGCGATCGTCGGTGCGCCGATGGACATCAACACCACCTACCGGCCGGGCGCCCGGTTCGGTCCGAAGTACGTCCGATCCAACGCCTACGATCCCGGCACCTACCACCTCGATCTGGGCCTGGACATTTTCGAGTGGCTGGACGTGGTCGATGCCGGCAACGCCTACTGCCCGCACGGCCAGTCGCCCCGCTCACAACGCAACATCGAGGCCAAGGTCACCGACGTGCTGCGGGCCGACGCCTTCCCGATGATCATCGGCGGCGACCACTCGATCACCTACCCCGCCGCCACCGCGGTGGCCCGCAAGTACGGCTGGGGCAAGGTCGGCCTGCTGCACTTCGACGCGCACGCCGACACCGCCGATTCGATCGAGGGGCACCTGCACTCGCACGGCACCCCGATGCGCCGGCTCATCGAGTCCGGCGCGATCCGGGGCCGCAACTTCGTCCAGGTCGGGCTGCGCGGCTACTGGCCGCCGCCCGAGGTCTTCGACTGGATGCGCGAGCAGGAGATGACCTGGCATCTGATGCATGACGTCTGGGACCGCGGCATGCGGCCCGTGATCGCCGACGCGATCGCCCGGGCCGGCGATGGCTGCGACTGGCTGTACCTGTCGGTGGACATCGACGTGCTCGACCCGGGCTTCGCCCCGGGCACCGGCACCCCGGAACCGGGCGGGATGAACCCGGCCGACCTCCTCCGCGCGGTGCGCCAGATCGCCCTGGAGACCCCGCTGGTCGCCATGGACGTCGTCGAGGTCTCCCCGCCGTACGACCACGCCGACAACACCGTCAACAACGCGCACCGGGTGATCCTGGAGGCGCTCGGCGCGCTGGCCACCAAGAAGCGGGAGAAGGAGGGCGGCGCGGTCACCCGCCCCGGCACGCGCCCCGACCCGGCCCGGCTGCGGTACCCGGTGGAGCCCACCGAGTGGTCGCGACCGGGCGACGGGACGAACACTTACACCGACGAGGACGCCCACCTGCAGGGCCATCACGACGACCACGCCTGACGGCCGGCGGCCGGCCGCGCGGCGTGCGCGGCCGGCCGGTAGGGCGTTCAGCAGGCGTAGCCGAAGTAGCCCTGCGACTCCCACGGATAGATGCTGAGCCGGAACCCGGAGCACCATCCACGGTTGGCGTACTGCTGGGCGAACCAGATGTGCCCGTACACCAGCCCGTAGTAGGCGACCTGGAGTTGCCAGGGCACCGACGCCGGAATGCGGGGCGCGGAGCCGTTGGCCAGCGAGCGGGTCTCGGCCTTGGACAGGTACACGGTGCAGCGACCACCACTGCAACTGGCCGACATGGCCAGCCGGGGGCCGGCCTGAACGGCCGCGACGGCCTCGCCGGTGCCCGCCGCAACCGACGACGCCGACGCGGCCCCGACCGACGCGCTCAGCAACGCTCCGACGAGCGTCAGCACCACCGCCAGGCGGGCGGCGACGGCGGCCCGCACGCGGACCGGCGGTCGGTGCTGCGCGGCGCCGGGCGCCGGCCCGTCACCTCGCGTCGTCGCTGGATGGCTGGTCATGGCGCACTCCCCCCGGATCCCCTGTGGGATCGACTGATGACCCGGGCCCGTTGCCCGGGTCGACGCGGCGGCGAGGACGCCACCCCCCGGTGACCCCGGCTCCCCCCGGAACCGTCCCCGGTCCTGCGTCCCCGCCGCCGTGGCCATGACTGTGGCAAGTTCGCGCTCCGACGTCATGTCCCCCGATGTCGGGACAGCATCAGGACCCCCCCGTTCCGGACGACCTGCCAGAATTGGCCGATGACCACGGTGGGGGGCACCGCCGGTCGGCGCGGCCGGCGACCGCAAACCGGGACCGGCCCGTGGAGCCTGTGGTTCGAGCGGGCGCTCGGGTTGGTCTTCGCCCTGTCGGCGGCAACCGACGTTCTGATGTCGCTGGCCTACATGGGCGCCACGCTGCGGGCGACGTCGCCGGTTGGCGGCCTGGCGATGATCGCGGGCACCGTCGCCCTGCTGGTCGCCGGCGCCGTGGTGGCTACCGGCCACCGCAGCCCATGGATCGCAGCGGTGACCGTGGCGGTGATGCTGGTGACGCAGGCGCTGGTGGTGACCCACGTTGCCGATCCCGCTGCACTACCCCCGGTCTGGTGGGCCTGGCAACTGATGGTGCCCGCCTTCGTCCTGATCGTCGGGCTGCTGCCGATCCGGGTCGCCGCGTGGATGGTCCCGGCCACCGCCGCGGCGTACCTGGCGATCCGAACCGCTCCGGCCGCCGGCGGCTGGCCGGCGTGGCCGGCGGCCGTCTCCGAAGTGACCATGGGCCTGGTGTTCGTCGCGCTCTCGATGATCTTCATCCCGGCCTGGCGCGGGACCGCAGCGATCGCCGACGAGGCGGCGGACGCTCATCGGCTCGCCTTTGCCGCCGCGGAGGCCACCCGGGCGGTCGACCGCCAGCAGCAGATCGCCTCCCGGCTGTTGCACGACGAGGTCATCCACACCTTGCGGGCGGTCGCGCTGCCGCCGGGGGCGATCGAGGTCCACCGCGTCCACGCGATGGCCGAGAATGCCGCGGCCCTGCTCGACGATGCCGACCGCCGGCGACCCGCCGGCCCGCGGGATCTGCCGGCCGGGCTGTCCGCGATTGCCGAACGGTCCGCGACGGCGGTGACACTGCACGTCACGGGCACCGGTCGGCTGCCCGACACGGTGGTCGAGGCGGTCATCGGGGCGGCCGCAGAGGCCGTCCGCAACGCCGAGCGGCACGCCGGGTGCGAGACCGTGGAGATCACCGCCGCGTTGACGCCGGACGGCGTCCGGGTCCGCGTCGCCGACCGCGGTCGGGGCTTCGACCCCTCGACCATCCCGCCCGGACCGCTGGGCTTCCGCCGCTCCATCGTGGAACGGATGGCCGAGGTCGGCGGGACCGCCGAGGTCCGATCGGCGCCCGGCCGAGGCACCTGCATCGACCTGTCCTGGCAGATCCCACCGGCCCAGGGCCTGGCTTCGCACCGGTTGGCGGATCTGGCCGGCACCCGGAACCGCATCGTGCTCGGCGCGACCGTGCCCCTGCTGGCCTTCATGGCAATTCAGGCCGCGCTCCATCACCGGCTGCTGACCGAGCCGCGTCCCGCGCTCGTCACCGTCGGGCTGATGATCGTCCTCACCCTGGCGGCCGGCGTCCGGGCGACCCGGCGCCCGATGGGCCCGGTGGAGTCGGCGGCGCTGATCGGCGCGGCCGTCGTGGCCCCGTTGATCGGCGGGATCGGACTGGTGGCCGGCGGTGACATCGCCGTGGCGTATTTCGCCGCCGGGATCGGTGCGCCCGCGCTGAGCCTGGTGGCCATGTTCCGGCCGACCTGGGAGTCGATCGCCGGCGCGGTCGGGGCCACCGCGGCGACCGCGACGGTGGTGTGGCGGCTGGGCCCGGACGGCGGTCTGCTGTTGCCGGCCCTGCCTGCCGTCCTGGCGAATGCCTTCGCGGTGGCCTGCCTGCTCGGTGGCCGGCTGACCATCGACCGGACCGCCGGTGCGATCCGCCGCAGCGAGGAGTTGCAGCGGCACGCCTACGCGGCCGCCATCCGGTCGCAGGTGGCCCGAGACGTGCTCTCCGAACGCCTGGGCCGGGTCCGGGAGTGGGTCCTGCCGTTCCTGACCGCGGTCGGCGACGGCGCCATCGCGCTGGGGACCGAGGCCACTCGCCGGGAGGCGAGCGCGCTGGAGGCGGCGGTCCGCGACGACATCCGCCTCGGCCCGCAGATCGACGCCACGACGCGCGCGCTGATCGCCACCACCCGGCGGGCCGGCCGGCGGGTGGAGATCATCGCCGACTCCGACCTACCCCCGCAGCTACCCGACGGGCTGGTCCGACGTCTGCTGGGGACGGCGTTGGCCGATCTGAGACACTCGCCCGACCGGACCGTCCTCACCGTCTCCGGGACGCGGGTCCATCAGGTGGGGCTCATGGTCAGCCCACCACCCGAGAAGCCGGACCTGGTGGAGCTCGCCCGCGAGCTGGCCGGTCGGATCCTGCGCGGGCCGGATTTCCTGCTGATCCGGCTGGATGCGGTGTCGGCCGAGCCGGTGATGTCACCAGAGCTGGGGACTTGGCGCCCCGAACCCGTCCGGATTGGCTGACCGGCATGAGCATGGACATTCCCGGATCCGACCCGCCGCTCCGGCTGGCCGCGGTCGACGACCACCCGTTCGTCCTCAAGGGCATCCTGTGGACCGTCCGCGAGTACGCGCCGTGGATCGAGCCGATCTGCACCGCGACCAGCGTCGCCGACCTGCTGGCCGCCGGGGGCGGCACCGCCGACGTCGTCCTGCTCGACCTGGACCTGGGCGGGGCCGCTGCGGCGGCCGATCCATCGGCCAACGTGCGGGCCATCCGGGCGGCCGGTCCGCAGGTGCTCATCCTGACCGCCGAGGAGCGGCCGGTCCCGGTGCGCCGGGCGATCGCGGCCGGCGCCGTCGGGCTGGTGCTCAAGTCCGATCCCGAGCACCTGCTGATCGACGCCCTGCGGGTGGCCCGCAGCGGCGAGCTCGCCGTGTCCAGCCGGCTGGCCCACGCCCTGCTCACCGACGACGACCTGATCGGGCACCTGGCGCCCCGGGAGATCCAGGTGTTCGAGCTGCTGGCGCAGGGCATCGGCCGGGCCGACATCGGCCGGCTGATGGACCCGCCGGCGGCCACCTCGACCGTCGACACCTACCTCAAGCGGGCCGCCCGCACCTACCGGTCGCTGGGCCGGCCCACCTACAACGCCTACGAGACGCTGCAGCACGTGATCCGCGACGGGCACGTCGATGGGCCGGGGAACTGATCGCCGGAACCTGGGCGCGGGATCAGCCCCGGGGTGGTCCCGTCCGGGGTCACCGGACCACCCATCCCCGCCGGACGAGCGGCAGCCGCGTTCCGAACCAGGGTGATCCCTGATCACCCCGACCCGGACGGCCCGCTACCGTCGGCACCATGAGCACCCTGGACGACTGGATCACCCGGGCCGGTGCCGCCCTGGACCTGCCGGCGGACGCGGTCCCGCCCGCGCACCGCGACGCGCTGCTCGACCTGACCCGGGACGTGGCGCATGGCGTGGCCCGGATCGCCGGACCGCTGACCTGCTATCTGGTCGGCATCGCCGTCGGTCGCGGCGCGGATCCGGCCGACGCGCTGGCCCGGGTCGCTGCCCTGGCCCCGCCTCCCGAAGCGCCCGCCGCCCCGAAGGAGCAGTGATGGGCTGGTTCTCCTGGATCATTTTCGGTGCGCTGGCCGGCTGGATCGCCTCGCTCGTCGTCGGCGACAAACGCGGCTGTTTCATCAACATCCTGGTTGGCATCCTGGGCGCGGTCCTGGCCGGTTTCATCTACCAGTGGACGACCGGCCGGGCCTGGACGTTCGACTGGGACTGGGCCAGCTTCGGCGTTGCCTGCCTGGGCGCGGTCGGCCTGCTGCTGATCATCAACCTGATCACCGGGGCGAGCCGCAGCCGCCGCTGAGACCGCGGCCCCGTTGTCCGGGCCGTCCGGCCGCGTGGGCGACCCGGTGGTCCTTGGGCAGTCGTTCAATCGTCTCCGCGGCTCCGGGGCTCAGCCCTGCACGGCGCGTGTCGGGGTGACCCGGATGACGACCCGCTCGTCGCGAATCATCGCGGCCCGGTAGTCGTCCCAATCGGGGTGCTCACCGCGGATGGCGCGGAACACGTCCACCAGCAATTCCACCGCTTCGGGCTGATCGACGATCTCCGCGGTGCCGTCGATCTGGACCCAACCGCCGTAGAACTCCTCCTTCAGCACCAGCAGGGACACGACCGGTTCCCGCCGGATGTTGCGGACCTTGGCCAGCATGGCCCGGCTGGAAATACAGATCAGCCCGTCGACCACGCCGGCGTTGACGGCCGACATCTGCGGGCTGCCGTCCCGGCGGCGGGTGGACAGCACGGTGCGGTCATGGCTGCGGACGAAGTCGATCGCATCGGCGATGTGCACGCCGACTATCGTCGCCGATCGGACCGGCGGGCGCCCGGTGCAGGCGCGGCCGCCCGGGAGAGCGGACGGGAGGGTCGGGGGTGGACTTCGGCACGCTGGCGCTCATCGTCGCCGCCGGGCTGCTCGGCCCCGTGTTGTCGGTCCGCCGGAGCTGGCACATCCCGACGGTGGTCGGCGGACTGCTGGCCGGCGTCCTGCTGGGCCGCACGGGCCTGCAGCTTCTGGACACCACCGACCCGACCTTTGCCTTCCTGGCCGACATCGGGTTCGCCCTGGTGATGTTCGTGGCCGGATCGCACGTGCCCATCCGGGACCCGCGGCTACGCACCGGTATCGGGATCGGGCTGCTCCGCGCAGCCCTGGTCGGCGTGGTGGCCACTGTCGCCGGGTTGGGCTTGGCCGCGGCGTTCGGCAGCGGGAACGGCGCGATCTACGCGGTGCTGATGGCGTCGTCGTCGGCCGCGATCGTGCTGCCGATCGTGGATTCGTTGGGCTTGACCGGACCCCCGGTGCTGCAATTGCTCCCGCAGGTGGCGATCGCCGACGCCGCCTGCATCGTGGCGCTGCCGCTGGTGATCGACCCCGCCCGGGCCGGGCGGGCCGCGCTGGGTGCGCTCGCCGTCGTCGCCTTCGCCATCGTCGTCTTCGGCGTGCTGCGGTGGGGCGAACGGTCCGGCCTGCGGCGCCGGCTGCACCGGGTCTCCGAGGAACGCAAGTTCGCCCTCGAGCTGCGGATCAGCCTGCTGGCCCTGTTCACACTGGCCGCGGTGGCGACCTGGTCGCACGTCTCGATCATGCTCGCCGGGTTCGCCCTCGGGTTGGCGGTCGCGGCGATCGGCGAGCCTCGGCGGCTGGCCCGCCAGTTGTTCGCGATCAGCGACGGCTTCTTCGCCCCGTTGTTCTTCGTCTGGCTGGGCGCCTCGCTGAACGTGCGGGACCTCGGCGAGCACCCGCAGCTGATCCTGC
Organism: Nakamurella sp.; assembly: GCA_044223435.1. GTDB lineage: Bacteria > Actinomycetota > Actinomycetes > Mycobacteriales > Nakamurellaceae > Nakamurella. Next base: position 2,840 of record JBGALY010000063.1, on the reverse strand, counting down.
TGGGCGCGCTGTTGGGGGCCGGTGCCCTGCTGGTCCATCTGGTCGGCGTGCTCACCCGGCAGCGGGTCTCGATGGCCGCGCTGTCCTGCGCGCAGATGGGCGTGCCGGTCGCGGCGGCCACCCTGGCCACCCAGCTGGGCCTGCTGGGTCCGGGTGAAGCGCCCGCGATGATTCTCGGCGCGCTGATCACCATCGTCGTCACCGTCCTGGCCGGCGGCGCGGCGGCGCGGCGGCAGGCGCAGGAGCCCACGCCGTCGGCTCCGGCCGCTCCGACCTGACCTGACAGTGAGGATGTAGGGGTGATCGCCGTCGAGCTTCGGCTTGACTCTTGCCCTGACTGACCGTGGTGTCCTGAACGGGATGTGTCGGCCGGGGTTCGGCGGCGATCTCAGCACCTGCCGGACGGGCGTCGTGACCTTAGAGGAGCCTGGCCAGAGGCCCCGTCACTGTCTTGTCCGCCCGCCCGACCGGCGCGTGCCGCCCTTCCCGGTTCAGCGACAGGACGGCAGGTCAACGATGACAGCAGTACAAGCGGAGCGACAAGCAGCCTCATTGGCGGTCGAGGTGGTCGGCGGCGTGGACACCCACAAGGACACTCACACCGCGGCAGCGGTGGACACCGCGGGGCCCACCGCGGCAGCGGTGGACACCGCGGGGCGGGTGTTGGGGTCGGCCCAGTTCCCCACCGACGCCGCCGGCTACCGGGCGTTGCTGCGGTGGCTGCGCGGGTTCGGGACGCTGCTGCTGGTCGGTGTCGAGGGCACCGGTGTCTACGGGGCCGGCCTGGCCCGATTGCTGTCCGCCCAGGGCGTGGCCATGGTCGAGGTCGACCGGCCCGACCGCAAGGCCCGCCGGTGGCAGGGCAAGTCCGATCCCGTCGATGCCGAGGCTGCGGCCCGGGCCGCGTTGGCGCGGGTGCGTAGAATGCCGACCGCCTGACCAATGAGGCCGCCTTCGCGATGCTGTGCGGCGCGGCGCCCTTGCCCGCCTCGTCGGGCAAGACGACCCGTCACCGGCTCAACCGCGGAGGGGACCGCAACGCCAACAGCGCACTCTGGCGCATCGTCATCACCCGCATGGGCACCGACCAGCGAACCAAGAACTACGTCGCCCGACGCACCACCCAAGGGCTGACCAAGCCCGAGATCATCCGCTGCCTCAAGCGATATGTCGCCCGCGAAGTCTTCCTCGCCCTCACACGCGGGGCACCCGCGTCCGCAGAAAAACGACCCGCGAAAGCAGCTTGACAACCATAGGAGCATCCGGCACCACCCCGATCTGCACCACCCGACCTGCACCACCCGACCTCAACCACCCTGCGGATATTCGACCGCGGCCCCAGCCTGGCCGATGTTCCGCGGGCCTTCCCGGCGTGGTGGACTTGTTCCATGCCCGCGCCGCGCGACCGCGCCTTCGCCCAGGTGGACGTGTTCGGACACGCTCCGTTGCAGGGCAATCCGGTGGCGGTGGTGCTGGACGCGGAGGGTCTGTCCGACGAGACCATGGCCGCGTTCGCCAGGTGGACCAACCTGTCCGAGACGGCCTTCCTGTTCCCGGGCGACGCTCACGCCGACTACCGGTGGCGGGTGTTCACTCCCCAGCGAGAGCTGCCGTTCGCCGGGCACCCGACCTTGGGTTCCGCCCACGCCTGGCTCGAGCACGGCGGAGTGCCGCGGACGGCGGGACGGGTGGTGCAGGACTGTGCCGCCGGGATGGTCGAGCTCAGGCTCACCGGCGACCGGATCGCGTTCGCCGCACCGCCGACGGTCCGGTCGGGGCCGGTCGCGGACGAGCTGCTCGCCGACGTCGCGCGGTCGCTGGGCATCGACCGGGTCGAGATCCTCGACCACCAGTGGGTGGACAACGGGCCCGGCTGGCTGGCCGTTCGGCTCGCGTCGGCGGAGCGGGTGTTGGCACTCGAACCCGACTTCACCGAGCTCCCGGAGGTCATGGTCGGTGTGCTCGGCGACCACCCGGCCGGATCACCGCATCTGTTCGAGATCCGGGGCTTCGCCGTCGGTGCCGGCATCTCCGAGGACCCGGTGACCGGCAGCCTCAACGCCTCCGTCGCGCAGTGGCTCATCCGCGACGGGCAAGCGCCGACGACCTACACCGCGACCCAGGGCACCCGGGTCGGCCGCGCCGGCGTCGTGCATGTCGACGCGACCGACGACGGCGCCGTGTGGGTCGGCGGCGGTTGCAGCACGGTGATCCGGGGACGCGTCACCCTGTAGTCGGCCGGGACAGCCGGCCATGGTCGGTCGGGGTGGCCGGCCCGTCGGCACAGGCCGGTCGGTCGGGATGCCCGGCCCGTCGGCACAGGCCGGTGGGTCGGGATGCCCGGCCCGTCGGCACAGGCCGGTGGTTCGGGACGCGCCGGCCACAGCGCGTGCAGTCGGGAGGGGTCGCTCGGGGGCCGGGCCCGGCGCCGGTCGCGAACCGACCGGTGGCCGCCCTCTGAACACCCAACTCACGCTTCACCGCACGAGCCGGCGGTCGCTCGCCCGCTCGGGCAACCATCACTGTCAGACCCACCCTGCATGATGCCGCTACGTCCCGGCGCATCTAGATCTTTTCTGGACACACGTTCCCTAAAAGGGTATGATCAGGTATGTTTGTGGCGGAGCGGCAGCACGGGAACCGTGCCCTGGCCTGGCGGTCGACGCCGCCCGCGCCGCCACCGCCCAACGAACTGTGGGCCCCGGGGACGGTGGAGCGGCATCCGTCGGACGGGCCGCAGTGGGCTCCGGAGTTCACCATCCACCAGTTGCTGCGACCGCGGACCGTCGACGACGCCGCGGTGCAGTTGGCCGAGTTCCGGCACCGGATCAGCACCACCC
>JBGALY010000022.1:0-98910 GCA_044223435.1 Nakamurella sp. | reverse complement strand
CCACCATGTGGACGCGCAGGGCACCGTCGAGCTGCTGACCGCGGGCCGGCGCCGGATCGGCTACCTGCTCAAGCAGCGGGTGCTGGATTTCGACATGTTCAACGGCGTGCTCGAACGGGTGCAGGCGGGCGAATCGGTCATCGATCCGGAGGTGGTGTCCAACGCCCTCGCGGCGCGCCGGGAGCGCCGGGCCGTGGACAGCCTGACCCCGCGCCGGCTGGACGTGTTGACCCTGATGGCGCAGGGCTACAGCAATGCCCGGATCGCCCGCGAGCTGGTGGTCACCGAGGCGGCGGTGGCCCGCAACATCGCCCTGATCTTCGAGACCCTCGACCTGCCGCAGGATCCCGACATCCACCGGCGGGTCCTGGCGGTCATTGAGTACCTCAATCGATGATGGCCGGCCGGCCAGGTCCAGGGCGTCGCCGTCAGCCGCCGGTGCTGGTGGCCGGAGCGGAACTCGGCGCCCCGCCGCCGGTCGCGCCCGGGGCCGCCGCCGGGTCGCCCGGAACCACCATGTTCGGGTAGAAGATCGGCAGGATGCCCTTGAGGATGGCCAGCGCGGAACCCTCCCCGTTCGGAATGGTGGCCAGGTTGGTGGCGATGACAATGGTCAGGCCGGAATCGGGGTCGTGGCCCATGAACGTCATGTATCCGGGGATCTGCCCGTCGTGCCCGTACAGCTTGTCGAACTTGACAATGCCCAGGCCATAGCCGGAAGTGGGCTGCGCCGGGTTGATCGGCTGGATGCTGTCGATCCGGATCTTCTGGGTGGCGGCGTCGAGCAGGCCGCCGTCGACCATCGCCTCCACGTAGGTCTTCATGTCCTGGACGGTCGAGATGGCGCCACCGGCCGTCCACGCCCACGACGGGTTGGCCATCGTCTCGTTGTTGGGCAGCAGTCTGCCGTCCAGGGCGAGCGGCTGAGCGGCGGCCGGCAGCGCGTAGGTGTTGATCGTGGAGGTGTTGCTGCCGAACGAGTACCCCTGGGGATGCGGGTTCGGGAGGTCCGAGTTCAGCGGCAGGGACGTGTCCTTCAGACCGAGCGGGGTGAAGATTCGCTCCTGGAACGCTTCCGACGCGGTCATCCCGGTCAGCTTCTCGATCACCATGCCGAGCAGGATGATGTTGGTGTTGCTGTAGTTGAACTCCTGTCCCGGCGGCCCGTTCTGCGGGTGGCTGAACGCGATGTCCAGCAGTTCCTGGGGCGACCAGAGCTTCTGCGGCTGCTGGTCCAGCGTGTTGTTGAAGGTGGGATCGAAGCTGTAGCTGTACAGGCCGCTGCGCATCTCGGACAGGTTCGCGATGGTGATTTGATCACCACCGGGCACCCCGGGGATGTATTTGGAGATCGGGTCGTCCAGGGCGAGCTTGCCCTCCTGGACCAGTTGCAGGATCACCGTCGACGTCATCGTCTTGGTGTTGCTGCCGATCCGGAAGTGATCGCCGGCCTGCATCGGCTCGTCCGTGCCCCAGGTCCGGGTGCCGAACGTCCCCGTCCACTCTCCCTGATCCTTCGACGAGATCAGCACCACCGCGCCGGGTATGACGTTGTCCTTCATCGTCTGCTCGACCGAGGCGGAGACCGTGGCGACGTAGCCGGGTTCCGCGCCGGCCGACGTGCTCGCCGACCCGGACGCGGCCGAGCCGGAGGCGGCCGCCCCCGACGCCACGGTGCCCGACGTTGTCGTACCCGTCGCGGAGTTCGACGAGGTACAGCCGGCGAGTCCGATCAGTCCGGCAGCCAGCACCACTGCGGTGAGGCGGTTGCGGCTCATGCCTTCTCCATTGATGTGTCGATCGACGTGTCGCTTGGCGGGTGGGGGTCGAATACGGCGGGGCCGGTGGGGGTGAGCACGATCCGGCGCCAGGTCAGGACGAGCACGACCGGGGCCAGGAGCATCGACGTCCACCCCATGAACCGGGAGATGGCGTCCGATTCCCAGATAGCCGGCAACGCGTAGTAGACGAACAGGATCGCCGTCGCGGTGAGCAGCACAATGGCGCGCAGCACCGCGGCATCGAATCCGCAGATCGCCAAGGTACGGGGGACGACCCGCCGGTACCCGTCGACGATCCCCCACAACACGAGCACACCGATCACGGCGTACACCCACCAGGGCGACAGGCCCGTCCCCAGCAGGAAGTGGTGGACGTCGCCGCCGTCGGAGAAGGTGCGCAGCGGGACGTAGCAGTACACGTTGGCCAGGTTGATCCACAGGAACCAGAACAGGACGTAGGTGGCCACCGGCCGGGCGTCGAACCAGGACCGACCGATCAACCACCGCGAGAGCAGGTAGAACCCGCCGTTGACCAGCCCGGGGCCGGCGAACGCCACCATGGCCACCGCGGTGCCCTGGCCGGCGGCAAAAGCGGCGCTGTAATCGACGTTCTCGTTGATGTCCCAGAGCAGCAGCACGTTCGTCGGGCTGCTGCCACCCCAGGTGATGTTCCCGGGCTCGGGCTTGAGTCCCAGGAGCCACGCCACGGTCGAGTGGGCGAACTCGTGCGGGATCACCGCGACGTAGTGGGTGACCAGGAGCACCAGCGGGGTGGCCACCAGCAGCCAGATGGCGGTGCGAGTCCCCGCGGATCCCGGACGGCCGCCGTGGCGATCGGTCGGGCCACCGGGAGAGTCCGCCTGCGTTCGGACCTCGGTCACGTCAGGATCAGCCCTTCTTGATCGGCGGCGGGTTGTCCGGCACGACCTTGACCGCGATCTCCCGCCAGAGCCGGTCGGCCTCGTTGATGTCAATGCCGGTGGTCGCATCGAACGCCCCGGGCCCGTAGGTCACGGCGACGGCGACCACCACGTCCTGCTCCGGCAGGTAGGCGAACACGGCCGACTCGCCGGCGAACAACGGATTCTGCAGGAGCCAATCGCCACTGGTCACGATGCCCAGGCCGTAGCTGTAGCCCTCACTCTGGGGTATGCAGTCGGGGCAGCCGGGCACGGTGGTGGTCTTCCCGCGCAGGTCCGTGGTCGCGAACTTCGCGTAGGACCCTGGCGTGAGCAGCTTGCCGGAGCCGATCAGCCGGCCGGTGGTGGCCAAGTCGTCCAGATTGGTGGTCTGGATAGCACCTTCGGCCAGGGTCCAGGAAGGGTTCCAGAACGTCGACTCCTCGTAGAACGGGATGCTCGCCGCAATCCCCAGCGCCTGCCGGCGTTCGGAGGAGAATGCGTGCAGCACCGGCTCCGGAATGGCCGGAGTGCCGTCGTTCCCCGTCGTGTTGTGCAGGCCGAGCGGGTTCAGCACCTTCTCCCGGAGCAGCTGGTCCAGCGGCTGCCCGGTGATCTTCTCCAGCGCCTGACCCAGGATGACGTAATTGGTGTGCGCGTAGTTCCAGTTGGTGCCCGGGGCGTACCACAGCGGCTGGTTCACGGCCAGGGCCAGCAGTTCCTGCGGCGTCCACTGCTTGAACGGTTCGGCGTACTGCTCGGCCGTCAACTGCGGGGTCGCCTCGAAATCGACGTATCCTGATGTCATCTGGGCCAGCTGTCCGAAGGTGACCTCGTCGGCGTGCGGGATGTCCGGCAGCACCGTGGAGACCTTGTCGTCCAGGCTGACCTTGCCCTGATCGACCAGGATCAGCAGCAGCGTCGACATGTACGAAATGGCGACCGCGCCGTTGCGGAAGTGCATGTCGGTGGTGGCCGGCACCCCGGTCATCGATTCACCGACCGCCTGCTCGACGACGGTGTCGTCACCCCTGGTGACCTTGACCAGGACGGCGCGCAGGTGGTTCTGCTCCTTGAACTGGCTGACCACCTCCATCACCTCGGCGGCCAGCGCCGGGTCGGCGGATGCCTCCGCACCCGTGGCACCGTCCGACGCGGACCCGCTGACCGCGACGGCCGACGCCGCGCCGGTGCTGGACGTCGGCGCGGTCGAATCAGTGGCCGACGTCATGGCGCCGCCAGTGGTGCAGGCACCCAGCAGCAGCATCGTCCCGACCAACGCACCGGCCCGTCGCAGTCCCATGCGCTACTCCTCGTCTACCCCGGGGTGACGCGACCCACCTGTCCGGCGTCAGTTCACCGGACCGCGAGCGGCGGAGGAATAGTCCCAGCACTACAGCGTCGGCTGACGCGGCTGCTGGATCGGTGCACTCGGATGGCCAACCGTGACGCTCCGCGACGACGGCCCCCGGCCGCCACGGCGGTCAGGTGTGCGACCCCTGCTGTAGCACGACGTTGTCGATCAACCGAACTCCGCCGATGACGACGGCGACGGCAAGCACCGCCGGGCCGGTCATCAGCACGGGCACGGGCTGGAACGTGTCGGCGTCCACGAGCTCGAGGTACTCGACGTCGATCGCGTTGTCGGTCAGCACCTTTCGTGCGGCGTGCACGATCGATCCGGCGTCGGTGATGCCACCGGCGGCCGCCAGTTCGGCGGCCCGCAGCGCCTCCGAGACGTGCACCGCCCGGGCCCGGTCGAACGGGCTCAGCCGCCGGTTGCGGCTCGACATGGCCAGCCCGTCGGGTTCCCGGACCGTCGGGACCACCATGATCTCGGTCGGGATGTTCAGGTCGGCGACCATCGCCTGGACCACCCGCACCTGCTGGGCGTCCTTCTGCCCGAAGTACGCGCGGTCGGGTGAGACCATGCCGAACAGCTTCGCCACCACCGTGGTGACGCCCTGGAAGTGCCCCACCCCGCGGTGCGCGCCCTCCAGCGCCTCGACGATCGGCCCGTGCAGGGTGACGGTCGCGGTGAAGCCCGGCGGGTAGATCTCGGCGACGTCGGGCGCGAAGACAAGGTCGACCCCGGCGGAGGCGGCCAGTTCGACGTCCCGCGCCTCGTCCCGCGGGTAGGCGGCAAGGTCGGAGGGGTCGTTGAACTGGGTGGGGTTGACGAAGATGGACATGACCACGACGTCGGTGCCGGCGCAGGCGCGGCGGGCGAGTTCGAGGTGGCCTTCGTGCAGCGCCCCCATGGTCGGGACCAGGCCGACCGTTCCCGTCCCCCGCACGGGCCGCAGCGCGGCGCGTAGATCGGCAACGGTCCGGACGATTCTCATCGGTGGTCGGACTCCCGGGGTCGGGCGAACGGGGCGGCACCCCGGCTCGGTTCGGCCGGAGAGTATCGCGGGCACCGGGCCGGGCGCACTTTTCCGCCGGTCCGGCTGCCGATCGGCCGGCCGGCGAGCATGACGCCGGCGATGCCGAGTCCGGAGATCACGAGCCCGTGGATGCTTCGGGCGTCGATTCGGGCGCCCGGCCGGGCAATCCGGACGCTGGGCCTGATGGCCCGGATGCCGGCTTCGGGCCGCCGCTCACCAGCCGCTGCGTCGCGCCGACCAAGGCGTCCAGCAGGTCGACCAGCTCGGGCACCCGTTGCGCCACGACCGCTCGGTGCCCGGCCAGAGTGCCCTCGTCGCCGCGCGCGACCGGGCCGGTGAGGGCGGCCGGGCCGAGCCGTCCCCAGTTCTCCAGCGCGGCGCGGGCCAGCGGAAGCAGCGCCGCCCGGTCCAGCCCGACGGTGCCGAGCAGCTCGGCGGCCGCGGCCTCGACCGTGATCAGGTAATTGGCGGCGATCGACGCGGCCGCGTGGTATGCCATCCGGTCCCGGCCGGCCACCCGGACCGGCCGCAGCCCGACGGCGCCGGCCAGGGCCTCACCCACCGCCACCGCGGCGGGCGTCGACCCGTCGACGGCCGCGACGACCCCGCGGAAATCGGCCCCGGCCGGCGTGACCGTCATCAACGGATGGACGCTGAAGCCGGGCCGGTCGCCCAGCACGTCCAGACGTGAGGCACCCGAGCAGTGGCCGATCAACGGCCCCGGCCCGATCCGGGCCGCGGCCGACGCGATCGCGTCGTCGGGTACGCAGAGCAGGACGGCGGCGTCCCCGGCCCCGATGTAGCCGCGGCCGTGCGGTCCCGTCACGGGCACCCCGGCGGCCCGGAGGGCGACGGCGAGGGCGGTGCCCAGCCGGCCCGCACCGACGATCGCGAACGGCTGCGGCGGGCCCGCCCCGATCCCCGGTGCGCCGGTCAGCGCTGCCCCGGATCGGACTGGTTCGGCGGCCGGTACCACGCCGGCGGCTGCTGGTATCCCGGCGGCGGCTGCTGGTACCCGGGCGGGGGCTGCTGGTACCCGGGCGGCGGGCCCGGCTGCGGGTTCTGCGGGCGACCGCTCTGGCCCGGCGGCGGACCCCCCTGGTAGGGGGCCTGCTGCCGCTGGGGCGGCGGTGCCTGCTGGGTGGCCGGCTCGTCCTCGTCCGGCTCGTTCTCGTGCGGCACGGCGGCCCGCTGGGCCTGCGTCGTGCCGGGGATGGCCGGACGTTCGGCGGGCGCCACCTCGCCGCGATAGTTGGCCAGCCGGGCCGCCTCCTGCTGCGCGATCGTCACCGACGCCTCGCGTTCGACCTGGGCAACCGCGGCGGCGACCTCCTGGGCGGAGGTGCCGTCGAACCAGTCGGCCACGTCGTCGTCGATGTCACCGGCCCGCGCCGTCGTCGACGGCTCGTCCTTGGGCGGCTCGTAGCGGAACACGCCATCGTCACCCTTGGTACCGAGCATCCGGGCGAAGCCCTCCAGCGACTTGTTGAAATCGCTCGGGATCAGCCAGACCTTGTTCGCATCACCCTGAGCCATCTGCGGCAGGGTCTGCAGGTACTGGTAGGCCAGGAGTTCCGGCGTCGGCTTGGCCGATTTGACGGCGGCGAAGACCTTTTCGATCGCCTTGGCCTGGCCCTGCGCCTGCAGGTACCGGGCCGCGCGCTCACCCTGCGCGCGCAGGATACGGGACTGCCGCTCGCCCTCCGCGGACAGGATCGCGGCCTGCTTGGCCCCTTCCGCGGACAGCACGGCGGCCTGCTTCTGGCCCTCGGCGGTCTTGATCGACGACTCCCGCTGACCCTCGGAATTGAGAATCATCGCCCGCTTGTCGCGGTCCGCCCGCATCTGCTTCTCCATCGCCTCCTGGATCGACGGCGGCGGATCGATCGCCTTGAGCTCGACCCGGGCCACCCGGATGCCCCACTTGCCGGTGGCCTCGTCAAGCACGCCGCGCAATTGCCCGTTGATCGAATCGCGGCTGGTCAGCGTCTGTTCCAGGTTCATCCCACCGACCACGTTGCGCAGCGTGGTGGTCGTCAGCTGCTCGACGGCGACGATGTAGTTCGCGATCTCGTAGACCGCCGCCCGCGGGTCGGTGACCTGGAAGTACACGACGGTGTCGATGGACACCGTCAGGTTGTCCTCGGTGATCACCGGCTGCGGCGGGAAGGAGACGACCTGCTCCCGCAGGTCGATGCGGGCCCGGATCCGGTCCAGGAACGGGATCAGCCAGACAAGCCCGGCGCTACCGGTCTTGTTGTACCGACCGAGCCGCTCGATCACGGCGGCCTGGGCCTGCGGGATCACCTTGACCGAGCGGATCAGCACGACGATCACCAGGATGGCGACGACGAGCGCGACGATGAGCGCGATATCCATATGTTTCAGGCCCCCCAGATGACCACGGCGGTGGCGCCGCGGACCTCGACAACGGTGACGGATGTGCCCGGTGGAAGGGCGCGATGACCGTCCAGACTGACCGCGGACCAGACCTCCCCGCCGATCTTCACCTGGCCGCTGGTGGCGTCCACGGTGGACACCACGGTGGCCTTGGATCCGATGATCGCGTCGATGCCGGTGCGGGTCTGCGACGGCTGGTAGTACTTGCGCAGCAACATCGGCCGCAGACCGAGCACCAGCGCGACCGACGACAGGGCGAACACCAGCACCTGCAGCCAGAGCAGATCGGGGAAGAACGCCGCGAACCCGGCGGTGATCAGCGCTCCGCCGCCGAGCATCAGCAGGACGAACTCGGCTCCGAGGACCTCGGCAATGGACAGCAGGACGCCGCCGACGAGCCAGATCCATGGGGACATGAACCCATCCTGCCAGAGGCCTTCGTCCCGACCCGGAGATCCGAAGGTCTCACCCCGGACACGATTGGGTATCCACTCACCGGTGACCTGGACCACACGGCGGTTACTCAGGAGCGCTGACCGACCACTCCGAGTAACGTCCGGCCGGTCGGACAGCCATGGCCACCCCGGATCGAGGACGGTCCGGACGAGCGGAAGGCAAGGAACGTCCTATGGCGACCACCAGTACCGATGAATCCCTGGAACTGATCCGCACCGATCCCGATCAGCCGCCGGTGGCGGTGCGCGGCCGGACACCGATGAAGCCGGCCGCCAAGGGCGTCTACATCGCCATTGCCCTGCTCGGCGCCGTCGGCTGGACGATGATCGCGATCATCCGCGGAGAGTCCGTCAACGCGGTCTGGTTCGTGGTGGCCGCGGTCTGCACCTATATCATCGCGTTCCGGTTCTACGCCCGGCTGATCGAGTACAAAATCGTCAAACCCCGCGATGACCGGGCGACGCCGGCCGAGACCTACAGCAACGGCAAGGATTTCGACCCGACGGACCGGCGGGTGCTGTTCGGGCACCATTTCGCGGCGATCGCCGGCGCCGGCCCGCTGGTCGGCCCGGTGCTCGCGGCCCAGATGGGCTACCTGCCCGGCACGATGTGGATCATCATCGGCGTCGTGCTGGCCGGCGGCGTCCAGGACTACCTGGTGCTGTGGCTGTCCACCCGCCGCCGTGGCCGCAGCCTGGGCCAGATGGCCCGCGACGAACTCGGCACCTTCGGCGGCATCTTCGCGATGATCGCGGTGTTCGTCATCATGATCATCCTGATCGCCGTGCTCGCCCTGGTCGTGGTCAATGCCCTGGCCGAGTCGCCGTGGGGGGTGTTCTCGCTGGCCATGACGATCCCGATCGCCCTGTTCATGGGCTTCTACCTGCGGTACCTGCGGCCCGGCAAGGTGTCCGAGGTGACCGTCATCGGCGTTGCCCTGCTGCTGCTGGCGATCATCTCCGGCGGGTGGGTCGCGCAGACCGAGTGGGGTCAGAGCTGGTTCACCCTGTCCAAGGTCACCCTGGCCTGGGCGATCATCATCTACGGCTTCGCCGCGTCGGTGCTGCCGGTGTGGATGCTGCTGGCCCCGCGGGACTACCTGTCCACCTTCATGAAGGTCGGCACGATCATGCTGCTGGCGCTGGGCATCGTCATCGCCCAGCCGACGGTGCAGATGCCGGCGATCACCTCGTTCGCCATCAACGGCAACGGGCCGGCCTTCGCCGGGTCGCTGTTCCCGTTCCTGTTCATCACCATCGCCTGCGGGGCGCTGTCCGGGTTTCACGCGCTGATCTGTTCGGGCACCACACCGAAGATGGTGGAGAACGAGAGCCAGACCCGGATGATCGGCTACGGCGGCATGCTGACCGAGTCGTTCGTGGCGATCATGGCGCTGGTCACCGCGGTGATCCTGGACCAGCACCTCTACTTCATCATGAACGCACCGGTCGGGTTGACCGGCGGGACCGCCGACACCGCCGCGGCCTGGGTGAACGGCCTGGGGTTGAGCGGCTCGAACATCACCCCGGCGTACATCAACCAGGCGGCCGCTGACGTGGGCGAACATTCGATCATCTCCCGCACCGGTGGTGCCCCGACCCTGGCCTTCGGGATGAGCGAGGTGCTGAACAGCGCATTGTTCGGCTTGGGCGGCAAGGCATTCTGGTACCACTTCGCGATCATGTTCGAGGCGCTGTTCATCCTCACCACTGTGGACGCCGGCACCCGGGTGGCCCGGTTCATGCTGTCGGACTCGATCGGCAACGTCCCGGGCGCCCGCAAGTTCCGCGACCCCTCCTGGCGGATCGGCGCGTGGGTCTGTTCGGCGGTCGTCGTCCTGGCCTGGGGCATGATCCTGCTGATGGGCGTCACCGACCCGCTCGGCGGGATCAACACGCTCTTCCCGCTGTTCGGCATCGCCAACCAGTTGCTCGCGGCCATCGCGCTGACCGTGGTGTTCACCGTGCTGATCAAGAAGCAGCTGTACAAATGGTGCTGGATTCCCGGCCTTCCGCTGGTCTGGGACCTGATCGTGACCCTCACCGCGTCGTACCAGAAGATCTTCTCGCCGGTGCCGGCCATCGGATACTGGGCCCAGCACAACGCCTTCAAGACCGCGCAGGAGGCGGGCGCCGAAACCTTCGGCACCGCCTCCTCCCCGGCCGCGATCGCGGCGGTGGTCCGGAACACGTTCATCCAGGGCACCCTGTCGATCATCTTCGCGACCCTGGTGATCCTGGTGGTCATCGCGGCGGCGGTGGTCTGTGTGAAGTCGATCCGGACCGGCGGGATGCCGACCACTGAGGATCCCGACCAGCCGTCCCACATGTTCGCGCCGCGCAGCTTCATCGCCACGCCCGTGGAGAAGCGCATCGCGGCCGAGTGGGCCGAACGGCAGCCGTTGGTCGGTGTCGGGCATCGGGGCCACCATTGACCACCCTGATGGGAGCCTGGCGGGGGCTGCGCTGGTGGGTCGGCTCCGTGCTCGGTGACACCGCCTACACGCGCTACGTCGAGCACCTGCGCCGGTCACATCCGGACGCGTCGGTGCCGACGGAGCGGGAGTACTGGCGGGCGCGGTACGCCGAGCAGGACGCCAACCCCGGGGCCCGGTGCTGTTGACCGGCCGCCGGGGGCCCGGCCGGTATTTGCGCGGCGCGCCGCCGTGGTGCCGGCGCGCCGCGCGGAGGGTGGCTCGGGGCCGGCCGATCGCCGACGTGGGTGACACGATCGTGACGTAGCGGGACGCTGCGTTGGGGAGCCTCCACCACCTTGCGGAACCCGGTCCTGACCCCCGGCGGCAGCGTCTCGCGGTCAGCATTGTTGATCCGGAGATATTCGGACAAGACTCCACCTGGGTAGTTCACCGGCCGTGACGCCCACTTCACCCGGCCGGGAGAACTCGTTCCGACGAGCGGTGACGGATCGTGAGCCGGGCGCCACCGTGGGGTCCGACGTCCGCGCCCTTCGGTGCGGCCCGCTCCGCCCCTGGGCCACCCGGGTCGGCCCGGGTCGCCCGGGTCGACGTCGCCGCATCGGGCGAGGCCGCCCGGGATGGCCTCCTGCGCAGCGACGGTGGCGCTGCCGGGTCGTTCAGTACCGGGTCGCCGGCCCCGGCCCGGACGGGTTCAATCGCCTGGCACGGTCACGAAGTCGATCAACTGCTCCACTGCGGTGATCAACGGGGTGTCGATATCGCGGTAGCTGCGCACCGAACCGTTGATCCGGCCCCACAGGGTGCGGACGTCGGAGACGCCCAGCGATCGGCAGACGCCCGTCTTCCAGTCGGTGCCGCGGGGCACGGTCGGCCACTGTTCGATGCCGACCGCGGACGGCCGGACCGCCTGCCAGATGTCGATGTACGGGTGCCCGGTGATCAGCACGTGCGCGCCGGCCTTGGAGTTCTCGACCGACGAGGCGATCCGGGTCTCCTTGGAGCCGGGGACCAGGTGGTCGGCCAGCACGCCGACCCGACGGCCGGGCCCGGGCGCGAACGCGGCGACAGCGTCGGGCAGGTTATCCAGGCCGTCCAGCGGTTCGACGACGATCCCTTCGACCCGCAGATCGTGTCCCCAGACCCGTTCGACCAGCGCGGCGTCGTGGATGCCCTCCACCCAGATGCGGCTGGCCCGCGCGGTGCGCGCCGTCAACCCGGCGACTGCCCGCGATCCGGACGCCGAATGCGCCGGTCCCGCCGGTGCCGACACCGGTCGGACCAGGGTGACCTGTTGCCCGTCGACCAGGAACGCACCCACGTCCAGCGGGAAGTTACGGCGCTTGCCGTGCCGGTCCTCCAGGGTGACCGCACTGTTGGTGCAGGCCACGACCAGGCCACAGAACCCGGACAGCGGATCCTCGGCGACCACCTCGCCGGTTGCCGGCAGTTCGGGGATCTTCCGGGGTCCGCGGGGCGCTAGCGGGTCGGAGTACGAGCGGGTCACGGCGGCCGACCCTACCGGCGCCGGCCGCTCCCCCGGCCCCGACGCGCCCGGCCCGGCCCCCGAGGCCGTGCCGGTGGCCGGCCCCGCAACTCGCCGCCGCCCGCTCGTCAGTACTCGCGCGTGATCCGCGGTACTCGCGCGTGACCTGCCGCCTCGGCCCACCGTCACGCTGATCAACTCGGCGGAATCTGCCTGAAAATGCGCGATAAACGCCGAGTTGATCAGCGTCGACCCGGCTACGATCGGCGCCGCCGGCCCGGATGAGCCCGCGGGACCGGTCAGGTCAGAGCACCCGACGGCGCACCCGCACCCAGCCCAACGTCAGACCCGCCGCGGTGACGATGGCACAGATCCCGCCGACCACCAGCGTCAATTGCCCGCCGCGTCCGGGATCGAGATAGTCGGTGTACCGGGCGACGACGCCGGCACGGTCCAGACATTGCTGCCAAAGCGCATCGGCCTGGTCGGGGTCCGGGCGATCCACCGGAGCCGTAGCCGGCCCGTAGAGTGAGCAGGACGGGCCTTCTCCCACCCGTTCCCGACCGTCGGCGCCGACGAACCCGTCGGCCAGATGGAGCGCGCCATCCGGCATCGGCACCCATCCGGTGCGGTCGGCGGCGTACACGATCCGGTCGTGCGGGACCAGATCGGTATAGAAGGTGTACCCGATGCCGACCACCAGCACCGCCGCCACGGTGAAGGACAGCGCGACCGCCGCGATGGTGCTGCGCAGGAACACCCCGGCCGGAACCGCGAGGCCGAAAGCCAGCAGTGCGAACGCCGCCGGGATGATGCCCACGGTCTGGAAGTCGGGAATCTCCATCCAGCTGAAGACCAGCCCCCCGGCGTCGCCCGCCCACCTGCCGAGCAGGCCCACGATCAGCATCGCGAGCACCGGCGGCCCGCCGACGACCAGGCACTTGGTCAGATACCAGCGGGTCCGCCCCACCGACTGGGTCAAGGCGAACACCTGGGTGCCGCGTTCCCGATCGACGCCGAACGCCGAGGCTCCCATCAGCACGCCGACGAGCACCGGCACCAACAGCATCGGCACCCGCTGCGTCGCCCAACCGGCTCCATAGCCGTTGGCGCGGGCCCAGGCGCTCGGGCAGGCGCCGTACGCCGAGCCCCACTGATCCTCGCAGAGCTGCGGGGTCAGGTTGGCGGCGGGCGGCTGCTGCCACCCGCCCCCGCCCTGTCGGCTGGTCGGTTGCGGTCAACGCCGACCGGAACGTCAGCCCGAAGATCACGAAGGCCCCGGCCAGCACCGCGGCCACGGACAGCGAAACCAGCATCGCGATCCGGTGCTGCCGCCACGCCACCCACCACATCCCACCGGGCGCCTTGCCGGTCAGCTCGCGGGCCGGCGCGGTCGGGTCGGTGATCATGCCGCCACCGGCCGCTCGCCGGCCGCCGCGCGCAGGCGGGCGACCACCACTTCCTCCAGCGTCGGGGTCGCGGTGGTCCATCCTTCGGGAACCACCGGCGGCTGGCCGTCCACCATGACGGTGATCTGGCGCGGAGCGCGCCGGATCTCGACCGCACCGGCCGCCACGGCGGCCAGCCCGGCCTCGTCGCCACCCGGTCCGGTCAGCAGCACGTGCCGGCCCGCCATCTCCTCGATCGGACCGTGCAGGGAGACCCGCCCGGCCGTCAGCACCGCGAGATCGTCACAGGAGTCTTCGATCTCGGCCAGAATGTGGGAGGAGAGCAGCACCGTCATCCCGGTGTCGGCGACCTGGGCCAGCAGTGTCTGCTGCACCTGGAGCCGGGCCAGCGGGTCGAGATCAGCCAGCGGTTCGTCGAGCAGCAGCAGCGCCGGACGGCGGGCCAGCACCAGGGCCAGGGCCAACCGGGTCCGCTGCCCGGCCGAGAGCGTCCGCACCCGTGCGGCGGGATCCAGACCGGCTTCGGCACAGAGCGTTTCCGTCAGCCGGTGATCCCATCGGACGTTGCGGTGGCGCCCGATCTCCAGCATGGTGGCGACCGTGGCCTGCCGGTACAGCGGCTTGTCCTGCGCCAGGAACCCCAGGTCCGGGTGGATCGCAGACGGTCCGACCGCCGTGCCGAGCAGCGTGATCCGGCCCTCGGCCAGACCGGTCAGACCCGCCGCCGCGCGCATGAGCGTGCTCTTGCCCGCGCCGCTCGGGCCGACCAGCGCGGTGATCGTGCCCTCCCGCAGTTCCACCGAACAGTGCCGCAGCGCCCACCCCGCCGGTAGCGAACGCCGGCGTCGTGCGCCTGCATGATCGGTTCTTCATTCATCTCCGCCTCCATATGTCCGGTCCAGCAACGCTTTGACCAGCGCCTCCAGTTCGTGCCGGGCGAGCCCGGCGGACCGGGCCCGGCCCAGCCACCCGCTCAGCTCGGCCCCGAGCGGCGAATCAACTCCTGTCTCGTCCCGGGCCAGCCCACGCAGCACGAACGTGCCGGCGCCGACCCGGCCCTGCACCAGGCCCTCCCGCTCCAGTTCGCGATAGGCCTTGAGCACGGTGTTCGGGTTGACAGCTGTGCTGGCCACCACCTCGCGGGCGGTCGGCAGCTTGTCCCCGACGCCGAGCCGGCCCAGGACCAGGGCCTGCCGGACCTGGTCCACGATCTGCAGGTAGGTCGGCATCCCCGATCGGCGGTCGATCCGGAACTCGATGATGCGCATTACACTAATAAACTAGTGCAATGAGTCAATAGCCGTCGACCGGCCGGATGACCGGCGGCTCGCAACGCGACCGTCGCATGGGTAACGTACCGTGGCGCTCGTGTCGATGTCCGGAGCCGTCCGTGCGGCCACCACGCTCGCGTTGTGGTCGGCCGCCTTGCGCGGCGGCGCCAGCCCGGATGACGTGCTGACCGCCATCGACGGGGCCGATCAGCGGGCCGGCGTCCGCGCGGCGACCGCCGAGATCGCGGTGATGACGGGCCTGCCCGGCCCGGGCAGCCCGACCGCGGGGTCCGCGGCGCTACTGCCGTTGCTGCGGGCCGGTGGCGACGCCGAACTGCTGCTCCCCTACCCGGGCGACCTGCGGGGCCTGCCGACGTCCGGCCAGCTGACAGTTGCGGCACTGGATGCCGGGGCGGCGGTCACCCTGACCGGCTCCTCACTGGCGGTGGTGCCGGTCAACGGCCACTGGCGGGTCTTCGGCAACCATGCCCGACATCCGGCGGACGGCGTGGCGCAGGCCCACGACCGATTGGACGACGAGGTCGCCCGGGCGACCCGGAGCCTCACCGGAATGGACGTCGCGCGGCAGTCCGAAGGGGCCCGGGAACGCGTCCGGCAACTGATGCTCGCCGAGGCGGTGGCGACCCCGCCGGCGATGCCGCGAGTCGCGTCATCGCTGCTGGCCACCTCGATCTCGCTGCAGGCGCTGCTGACCGTCGCCGACAGCCACGACACCAACGCGGTGAACCTCTACCAGATGGCCGCCGTCGACGACGCGCTGCGGCCGCTGGCCATCGCCATCCGCGAGGCGCGCCGGGCGGCGGTGGCGGCCGGTGTGCACGCCCTGGGCGGCACCCGGCTGCGCGAGAACCGCTGAACCCTTCCGCTCATTCGGCCCGGCCGGGTGGGACCGGCCGGGCCGGCCGCGTAGGTCAGCCGACCTCCTGGCCGATCTCCTTCTTGCCGAACCCGACCGCGTGGAAGCCGCCGTCGACCATGACCATCGACCCGCTGGTCGCCGGGAACAGGTCCGAGAGCAGGGCGACCGCGGCCCGGGCGACCGGCGTCGGGTCGGAGGTGTCCCAACCCAGCGGGGCCCGGCCGGTCCACCCGTCCTCGAGGTCGGAGAAGCCGGGGATCGACTTGGCCGCGATCGTCTTGATGGGTCCGGCCGACACCAGGTTGACCCGGATCCCCTTCGGCCCCAGATCCCGGGCGAGGTAACGCGTCACCGACTCCAGGGCAGCCTTGGCCACGCCCATCCAGTCGTAGGCCGGCCAGGCCTGCCGGGCGTCGAAGTCCAGGCCGACGATGCTGCCGCCGTCGGTCATCAACGGCAGCGCCGCCACCGCGAGCGACTTGAGCGAGTACGCCGACGTGTGGACCGTGGTGGCGACGTCCTCCCACGGGCAGTCCAGGAAGTCACCGCCGAGGGCGGTCGCGGGCGCGAACCCGATCGAGTGCAGGACGCCGTCGAGCCGGTTGACGTGCTCGCCGACCCGGTCGGCGAGCGAGTCGAGCTGGGACCTGTCGGTCACGTCCAACTCGACCACCGGTGCCGGTTCGGGCAGCCGCTTGGCGATCCGCTCCACGAGCGAGAGCCGGCCGTATCCCGTCAGGACCACGTTGGCGCCCTGCTGCTGGGCCAACCGCGCCGTGTGGAAGGCCATCGAGGCCTCGGTGATGATGCCGGTGATCAACAGATTCTTGCCGGCCAGCAGGTCGCTGCCGAGGTGGTCGCCCATGAATATTCTTCCTCCGGGTTCGGATCGGACGGGTGGATGGAGTCCGGCGCGCTGGTCAGTGCCCCATGCCGAGGCCGCCGTCCACCGGTAGCACGGCGCCGGTGATGTACGCGGCCCGGTCGGACGCGAGGAAGACGACCGCATCGGCCACCTCGTCGGGCGCGGCGTACCGCTTCAGCGGCACCTGCGCGACGATCTCGGCCCGGCGGGCCTCCGGCAGCGCCTGGGTCATGTCGGTGTCCACGAAACCCGGGGCGATCACGTTGGCGGTGATGTTCCGCGAGCCCAGCTCGCGGGCGATCGACCGGGCCAGACCGACCAGACCGGCCTTGGACGACGCGTAGTTGGCCTGGCCGGCCCCGCCGGACAGGCCGACGACGGACGAGATGAAAATCATCCGACCCCACCGTTTGCGCAGCATGCCGGTGGCGGCGCGCTTGGCCACCCGGTAGGCGCCGGTGAGGTTGGCGTCGATCACCGAGCTGAACGTGTCCTCGCTCATCCGCAGCAGCAGCGTGTCGTCGGTGATGCCGGCATTCGCGACCAGGATCTCCACCGGTCCCTGCGCGGCCTCGACCTGGCTGAAGGCGGCGTCGATGCTGGCGGCATCGGTGACGTCGCAGATCACCCCGGCCAACCCGGCCGGCGGCTCACCGCGGCGGTGGGTCACCGTCACCCGGTGCCCCGCCGCGGCCAGCGCGCGCGCGATGGCCAGTCCGATCCCCCGGTTGCCTCCGGTCACCAGCACCGAGCGCCCGGTCGGGGGTGCGCTGTCGGCTGTTGCTGCCGGTGCCGCTGTGGGTGCCGCTGGGGGTTCTGCTGCCACGTCGATTCCTTCGTCCCGGACTGCGTCGTCGGCCGCGGGACGAAGGATCGGGCAAACCGTCCCGCTGCCGGGACAGACCCTATCCGGCCGCGGGCCGTCGGGCCCGGCGCGCCGACCAGCGCGTCAGGGAATGCGGGCGGTGAGCACCAGGGCGGCGGCCGAACCGAGGACGACCAGCATCGTGCCGGCGATGAGCCAGGGCTTGGACACGTCCTGCTGCTTGGTCTCGTAGCCGATCTGCTCACCCAACTGGGCGTAGATCGACTTGAGCTCGTCGGCGGTGGCCGCCTGGTGGAAGTCGCCGCCGGAGATCTGCGCGATCTGCTGCATCGCTTCGGTGTCCAGCGGCACCGGGATGACCTCGTCGTTGACGGTGATCGAGCCGTTGTCGGTGCCGAACGCGATGACCGACACCGGCACCTTCGCGTCGGCCGCTCGTTGGGCGGCATCCTGTTCGGTCCGGCCCACCGTCCGTTTGCCGTCCGTCATCAGAACGATCCGGGCCGGCGGTGGCCCGGAATCGGTTCCGTCGGTGGGCAGGGTCTTCGAGAACAGGTCAATGGTCTGCAGGCTGGAGATGATCGCCTCACCGGTGGCCGTCCGCTCGTCGAGCTTGAGCCCGGCGATGGCCTGGTGCGCCACGGCGCGGTCGGTGGTCGGGCTGACGAGCACGGTGGCGATTCCGGCGAACGACACGATGCCCAGGTTCACGCCCGGGGTCAGGTCGTCGATGAAGGACTGGGCCGCCTCCTTGGCCGCGTCGAGCCGGTTGGGCGCGACGTCGGTCGCCTCCATGGACAGCGACACGTCGATGTCGAGCATGACGACCGCCCGGTTGCGCGGTTCCTTGGCGTCGGCGGTCGGGCCGGCCAGCGCGACGGTGAGCAGCATCAGCCCGACCAGGATCAGCGCCGTCGGAACGTGCCGCCACCAACCCGGGCGCTTGGGGGCGACCTTGTCCAGCAGTTCGAGATTGGCGAACTTGACGGTGTTGCGCCGTCGCCGGCGCTGCGCGATCAGGTAGCCGACTCCCAGGGCCAGCACGACGATGCCGGCCGCCAACCACCAGGGCGAGGCGAAGGCCATCACTGCCAGGCCTCCCCGCCGCGGGGGACGCGGTTGGGGGTTCCGGGAGCGGCCGCCCCGGTCCAGCCGCGTTTGCGTCCGACGATGAACCGCAGCACGTCGGCGATCCAGTCTCCGTCGGTGCGCAGGGTGAGCTGGGCGGCGCCGGCCCGGCGGAGCCCGGTGGCCACCTGGGCCCGGTGCTCGGCCGAGGCCTTGGCGAAGGCGGCACGCAGCGGTGCCGAGGTCGAGACCTCCTTCGTGCGGCCGGTTTCCGGGTCGACCAGGGTGACCAGCCCGACCGCGGGCAGCTCCAGGTCACGGGGGTCGACGACCTCGACGGCGAGCAGGTCGTGTCGCGCGGACAGCCCGCGCAGCGGGCGTTCCCAGTCCACGGGGCCGATGAAGTCGGAGATGACCACGGCGAGCCCGCGTCGTCGCGGCGGACGGCGCAGCTGCTCCAGGGCGGTGCGCAGGTCGCCCCGGTCCCCCGGCGTCGCCCGCGGATTGCCGGCCAGGGTGCGCAGCAGATGCTCCAGGTGCGGTCGGCCGCCCCGGGCCGGGATCCGGTGCAGCGTCGAACCGGACGCGACGATCGCACCGATGCGGTTACCGCCGCCCCGGGTGAGGTGGCCGATCGCGGCCGCCGCGGCCACCACCAGGTCCCGCTTCTCGCACCCGACGGTGCCGAAGTCCAGGGACGCGGACAGGTCCGCGACCAGCCAGGTCTCCAGCTCCCGATCCGCGACGGTCTGCCGGATGTGAGGCTCGGTGGTGCGGGCGGTGACCGACCAGTCCATGCGGCGCACGTCGTCACCCGGGTAATAGGGCCGGGCGTCGCCCGGTTCGGTGCCCGGTCCCGGGACCAGACCCAGATGGTTGCCCTGCAGCAGCCCGTCAAGACGCCGGCGGACGGTCAGCTCGAGGGTGCTCAGCGCTCCGTCGAGGCGGGCGGGGTCGGCGGTCCGGGGCGGTGCGCCCGGGTTCGGCGGGATCTCGGACGGGGACATCAGGCGGTCACCGGCACCGGGCCCGCATGCACGTAGGGGCTGACCTGCGGCAGCGGGATCGCCTGGAGCAGCCGGGTGAGGACCGTCTCGACCGGCACGCCGTCGGCCAGCGCGTCGTAGGACAGCACGAGCCGGTGCCGCAGCACATCCGCGGCGACGTCGATGACGTCCTGCGGAACGACGAAGTCGCGGCCGCGCAGCAACGCCAGCGCCCGGGCCGCGGCGATGATGCCCAGCGACGCCCGCGGGGACGCACCGTAGGACAGCCAGCCGGCCACGTCGGTCAGCCCGTGCTCGGCCGGGGTGCGGGTGGCGAACACCAGCCGGACCACATAGTCCACCAGCGCGTGGTGCACGAAGACGGTGGCCGCCACCTGCTGCAGCCGGGCCAGTTCGGTGATCGGCAACACCTGGTTGGGCGTGGGCGGGGTGACGCCCATCCGGTAGACGATCTCGCGTTCCTCGTCGGGCGAGGGGTAGTCGACCAGCAGCTTGAACAGGAACCGGTCCCGCTGGGCCTCGGGCAACGGGTAGACGCCCTCGTTCTCGATCGGGTTCTGGGTGGCCAGCACCAGGAACGGGTCGGGCATCGGGAAGGTCTGGCCGCCGATCGACACGTGCCGCTCGGCCATCACCTCCAACAGGGCGGACTGCACCTTGGCCGGCGCCCGGTTGATCTCGTCGGTGAGCACGAAGTTGGCCACGACCGGGCCGAGTTCGATGTCGAACTGCTCCCGGCCGACGCGGTAAATACGGGTGCCG
Organism: Nakamurella sp.; assembly: GCA_044223435.1. Classification (GTDB taxonomy): domain Bacteria; phylum Actinomycetota; class Actinomycetes; order Mycobacteriales; family Nakamurellaceae; genus Nakamurella. Next base: position 78,979 of record JBGALY010000022.1, on the reverse strand, counting down.
AGCAGGTCGGACGGCACCAGGTCGGGGGTGAACTGGATGCGGTTGAAGGTGCCGCCGACCACCCGGGCGAACGTCTCGACGGCCAACGTCTTGGCAACGCCGGGCACGCCCTCGATCAGCAGGTGGCCCCTGGCCAGCAACCCGACGAGCATTCGTTCCACCAGGCGGTCCTGGCCGACGATGATCCGCTTGACTTCGAAAACGGTGCGCTCGAGCAGGGCGGCATCCGAGGTCGGGGTGTTCGTCGCCGGCGGCCGGTGGTGAGCCGGCGCCCCGCCGGCCGCCGGGCCGTTGGGTCCGGCCGGCTGATTCGAGGGGCCGTACGGCGGCTGGTTCGTCCTCCCGCCGGGCGCGCCCGAAACCGGGCCGGCGGTGCCCCCACTCGACGGTTCAGTGCTCAACGGTCCTCCTGTGTCGCGGACGTCCGGCGTCGGATGCCGTCACCAGACTGCCCCAGACTGTCATTGTCCGGATCGGTGGGTGGTGAGCTCTCCGACCCCGGGATTCACAGCGGTTCCCCATCTGCCTCCCCCAGCCTGCGCAGGTCGTCGGGGGTGTCCACGTCGGCGGTGGCAGCCTCGTGCCCGCCGACGGCGACGGGCTGCATCGGGCCGAACAGTTCGCGGAGCGATCCGCCGTGCCATTGGGCCCGCCGCCGTACCGCGGCCGTCAGCGGTCCGAGACGCCAGACCCCGATCAGCCACTGGCGCCGACCCTGGCCGTCAACGAGCACCGCGCCGTCGCGCTCGGTCGAACCTTCGTCCAGCGACCTGCACAGCCGGCGGACGGCGGCGTCGTCGATGGCCGGCAGATCGGCGGCGAGCACGGCCACCGGGGCGTCCACGGGCAGCCGGTCGGGCAGCGCGGCCAGCCCGGCGGCGACCGCGGCGGCCGGACCGCCACCGGGCGGATCCTCCCGAACGACAACGACTCCTGCCGGCACCTGGCGATCCGGCCCGACCACCACCGTGGGCACCCCGGCCAGGACGTGCAGGACGACCTCGAGCAGGGTGCGGTCGCCGATCCGAAGGGCCGGTTTGTCCACCCCGCCGAGCCGGCGACCGCGCCCACCGGCCAGCACGATCGCCGCCGCCGGCCGATTCGTCATGCCTGCGAGTGTCACCGAAGGCCTCGGGTCCCGCCGAGCCGGGCATGCCGCGCTTGATCGCAACGTCACGCAACCGGATGAATCGAAGGGAGCGTGACGCTTGGATCAGCGCGGCGATCCGGTCTCGGGCACCCGGCCTCGCCGTCCGCCGGGCCGCACCGCGCCGTCAGCCGGGCCGCACCGCGCCGATGTACCCGTCCCAGTCCATCGACGAGATCTTCACGTAGCTGCCCGAGTTCGGCGCCTCGACGATCTGGTTGTTCCCGATCCAGATCGCGACGTGATGGATCGAACTCGGGTCGGAGGTGTTGTTGGCGAAGAACACCAGGTCGCCGGGCTGCAGGTTGCCGCGGGAGATCTTGTTCGACTGCCCGGTGTACTGGTAGACGGAGTAGTGCGGCAGGTACACGCCCACCTGCGCCCAGGCGTACAGGGCCAGCCCCGAGCAGTCGAAGCCGACCTTTCGGTAATCGCCGTACCGGTCGGCGACCCCGCCGTCCCGGATCCCTTGCGTCGGCCCGTTGTAGTCGCCACCGCCCCAGGCGTAGGTGGTGCCCAGCCACTGCATCGCGGCGTTCACCACTCGCTGGCCCCGGGAGGACGAGTCACCCGACGACGAGGAGTAGGAGGCGGGCTGGGCCGCGGCCACGGTGCCCTCGCAGGCGATCCCGTTGTTGTTCGGGTCGAGCGCCGCGCGGTACCCGGCCGATCCGCGGTTGATCGGGGCCACTCCAGCGGCCCGGGCGTCGTCGCAGTTGGCGTAGTAGGGCTCGGCGCTGGCCTGACCACCGGAGCCCGACGACCCGCCGTCGCAGGCGATGCCGTTGTTGTTCGAGTCGAGCTCGGACCGGTAGGCGGGGTCGTCCCGCGGGATGGGTCCACGGCCGGCGGCCCGCGCGTCGTCGCAGGTCGCGTAGTACGGTCCCGCGCTGTTGCTGGCGGCCTCCTGCGCCGCTCGGGCGGCCTGGTTCGCGGCCTCCTGGGCGGCGGACTGGCGCTCCGCCTCCGCCTCGGCCGCTGCCTGGGCGGCCGCGGCGGCCGCCGCCGCCTGGGCCGCTGCGGCCTGCCGGGCAGCTTCCTGCCGGGCGGCCTCCTCGGCCGCCTGCCGCGCCGCCTCCTCGGCCGCCTTGCGGGCCGCCTCTTCCGCGGCCTTGCGGGCGGCCTCCTCCTCGGCCTGCTTCTGGGCCAGCCACTGGTTGTACTGGTCCCGCTGGTTCTGCAGGCCGGCGACGGTGGCCAGCGCCGCCTGATAGTCGTTCTGCTGCTGGTCGTGTCGGGCCTGCAGAGACGCGAGCTGGTCCTCGCCCGACTGCAGCGCGTCGGCCGCCTCCTGCTGCGCCTGGTCGGCGGCGACCTTGGCCTCGTCGGCCTTGGCCCGGGCCGCATTGGCCGCGTCGGACGCGGCGCGCGCGGCCGAGTCGAGGTTGGCCTTGTGCGTTCGGGTCGCCTCCAGGTTGCTCATGGCGTTGAGCTGCGAGCCGGACATCTGGCCGAGCAGTTCCTGTCGCTGCAGGATGTCGCCGGCGCTGCCGGCGTCCCAGTAGGCGGACAGCGACCCGAGCACGGAGCCCTGCCGGAACGACGCCGCGGCGAAGGCAGCGGCCTTGTCCTTGGCGTCGGTCACCGCCTGATCGGCGAGCGTCACGTCGTCCCGCGCGTGCGCAGCGGCCGACGCCGCGGCGGCCGCGTCCGACTCGGCGACCTGAAGGTCGACCCGGGCTTTGTTGGCCAGCTCGGCCTTCATCTCCATATCGTTCTGCAGCCGCTGGATCTCGCCCTCGGTCTGGGCGACCAAGCCGGCCAATCGGCCGACCTCGGCCGCGGAGGCGGCCGCGTCGTTCTGGCTCTGCTGGATCTGCTGGTCGGAGGGGTTGTCCGGGGGCGGTGGCACGGCGTCGGTGGGCATCGCACTGCCCAGCAGCAGTCCCGCGACCAGCGCGGCGGCCACACCGAGGCGCAGCGCGCCCGACCGGTGACCGACTGCGGCGGTCAGCTGGGCAGCCGTCGACCGGCCATGGGGACGCCAGGCAACTTGCGAGCGAGCACGCACCGGCACGACGTCACACCTCCCTCATGATGACCGCAATCAGCGGTGAGCACCCAGACCGGACGGGTCCGGTCACAACTGTCAAGACGACACGCCACGAGCACCATGCCACTTGCATCCCCCTATTGACCAGTGGTCACGGCAAACACTTGCGTCACAGACTTCCCAAATCAGTCAATCGGGTACGTGTTGCCGGCAATCCGCCAGGGTCACCCGGGCCCGGGAGCCCTCCGCGGCATCCGGGACACTGGGCCGATGGTCCAGTTCGACACGGCGCCCGACCCGTCGGCGGCTCGCCGCCGCCTGCGGTGGCGGATCGCGCAGTGCTGGCTGGCCGGGGCCGGTCTGGCGCTGGCCCTGGCCGGATCGTTCCTCCCGTGGGTCATCTCGGGCAGCGTCACCCGGTCGATCTATGCGACCGCGGGCGTCGTCGACCGGCTGGGCATCGCCGGCGACGGACCGGTGGCCGCTCTGCTGGCCTACCTCCCGCTGATCGCGGCCCTGTGCTTCGCGCCGGTGATCGCCGCAGCCGTGCGCTGGTGGCGATTGGCCGGGGTGTTCGCGCTGCTGATCGGGCTCATCATGGCCGGGTTGTCGCTGGGCATTCTGGCGCTGACGCTCGGCAAGGTCGGCCTGACGGTCCGGCTGGACCCGCTCGGCCCGAGCGTGATGGCCGCCGGCGGTCTCCTGCTGTCGGGTGGCGGCGCGTGCTTGATTTTCGGTAACAGTTCACCCATCCGCCGCAGTGCGGGTCGATCCGTTGCGCCGATTGCGTCATGATGTCGGGCAGGGGGTGCAACCAAATGACTGAGACCCACGTCACATCGTCATGGGCGAAGGGGATGTCCGAACGAGTGCGCCGGATGCTCCTGAACCTGCGGTCCTGATCGGGCCGAGCACAGCCCGGACCGGTCGCGTCAGGACCGTCCACCAGTGGGTCACCACCCCCGGGAACGAATATCTCCGGGGTATCGACACCGACGTCAGAACGTTCCGGCGGAGCGAGATCTCCGGGACAGGCAATAGAGCAATAGAAGGGATGCGCGCGCGATGAGCGAGGCTTGCCGAGCGAATCATGAACACTCATCGGCGATCGACCGCCGACCGAGCATGCGGGGTCGCCGCCAGGAGGAGGCGCGATGAGCGAGCACGGCGGACCCCAGGGTCCTGTTCAGGGGCGGCCGGCGGGTGGGCCACCACCGGGTTGGCAGCCGCCGAACGGACCGCAGGGCTGGCCGCAGCCGGGGCCGACCGGCAACCCGCCACCCCAGCCGGGCGGCGGCCACTACGCCGGACCACCGAGCGGACCCCAGGGCTGGCAGCAGCCGCCGACCGGACCGCAGGGCTGGCAGCAGCCGCCCACCCAGACCTTCCCGCCCCAGGGCCCCGGCGGGCCCGGTGGCCCCGGCCAGCCGTGGAACGTGCAGGGTCCGTCCGGCGCCGAGCCGCCCAAGAAGAGCAAGACGCCGTTGATCATCGCGCTGGTCGTGGTGGTCGCCCTGGTCGCCGCCGCCGGCGTGTGGTTCTTCGCGTTCCGCAACCAGAACAGCACGGCAGCCGGTGGCGGCGACTCCGGGCAGAGCACGCCGGAGCAGTCCGTCACCGCGCTGTTCACCACGTTGAGCAATTCCGATCCCATCGGCCTGGCCGACCAGCTGGACCCGGCCGAGGCGTCGCTGTTCACCGACCTGAACACCGACGTCATCACCGAGCTCAAGCGCCTCGAGGTGCTCAAGTCGGACGCCTCCGTCGACTCGCTGACCGGCACCAAGATCACCGTCAAGGATCTTGGCTTCGCGGGTGCGCCGGAGGTGATCAACGATCACCTGCAGATCGTCAAACTCAACGCCGGCACCATCACGGTGGACAGCAATGCGTCCGATCTGCCGCTGTCCGATTCGTTCAAGAACACCTTCGGCACCGAGCTGGACCAGGTGCAGCCGCAGTCCCAGACCGTGAACATCGCGGACGAGGTCGCCAAGAACGACGGCGAGCCGTTCCGGGTCGCCACCGTGCAGCGGGACGGCAAGTGGTACGTCAGCTTCTTCTATTCGATCGCCGACAACGCCACCCATGCCGCCGGCCTGCCCAACCCGACCGCGGCCGACGCCATCGGCGCCCAGGGCTCGGGCAGCCCCGAGGACGCGGTGAACAAGCTGATCGACGCTGCCACCAAGGGCGATCTGAAGACCGTGATCGCGGTCACGCCGCCCGACGAGATGGGCGCGCTGCACGACTACGGCCAGCTGATCCTGGACCAGGCCGATGCCGGCAGCCTCGAGAACGACATGCAGGATCTCGGCTTCACCATCGACAACGTCACGTGGGACGTTTCGGACGTCACCGGTGGCAAGAAGGTCTCGATCAAGTCGCTCGATCTGACGATCGACGGCCAGACCGCGTCGATCGAGCGTGATCCTGCCGCGGGCTCGCTGACCGTCACCGCCGACAACCAGACCGTGACCATCGACGACAGCACGATCGACACCTACATCGCCCAGTACGGCGACACCACCGAGCTGGACCCGCAGGCGCTGGACATCATCAAGCGCGAGTTCAAGCAGATCATCGGCCTGGGCCTGGTGACCACCCAGGTGGACGGGCAGTGGTACGTCTCGCCGGTCCGGTCCTTCGGTGACATCTTCACCTCCTTGCTCAAGGGCCTGGAGCCGGGCGACATCGAGTACCTCGCGCAACTCGCCGGCAACTGATCGGCGGTCGGCAACAACCGACCTCTCCCCCGAAGGGCCCCGGGCGCCAGCCGCCCGGGGCCCTTCGGCATGGGTGGCCCGGGTCGCCGTGGCGCAACACGACGGCAACGAAGCTGCGGCAGGCTGTCCGGGCCGGCGGCGTCCGAGCGACGCCGTTTGCGATCTATAGCAGGACAAGCGTACTGTTTGGGAAGAGGCCGTGCCGTCCCCACGCCGGTCCGGGGGCAGTGAGCCGATCCGGGCGGCGAGGGGAAACAATGACCTCGGACCGCCCGCACCGCCGCCGGGCGCACCCGCCGCCGCGCCGCCGCCGCCAGCAAGGAGAGTTTCGTGCCTGCCCCCAGCAAGGACAGCTTCGCCGCCAAGGACACCCTGACCGTCGGTGATCAGAGCTACGACATCTACCGCATCACCGACCTGGAGGGTCTGGAGAACGCGGCCAAGCTGCCGTTCTCGCTCAAGGTGCTGCTGGAGAACCTGATCCGCACCGAGGACGGCGCGAACATCACCGCGGACCACATCCGGGCGCTGGCCAACTGGGACCCGACCGCCGAACCGGACGTGGAGATCCAGTTCACTCCGGCCCGGGTGATCATGCAGGACTTCACGGGTGTGCCGTGTGTCGTCGACCTGGCCACCATGCGTGAGGCCATGGCCGAGCTGGGCGGCGACCCGGACCGGATCAACCCGCTGGCCCCGGCCGAGATGGTCATCGACCACTCGGTCATCGCCGACGTCTTCGGCCGGGCCGACGCGTTCGAACGGAACGTCGAGCTGGAGTACCAGCGCAACCGTGAGCGCTACCAGTTCCTGCGGTGGGGGCAGACCGCGTTCGACGAGTTCAAGGTCGTCCCGCCGGGGACCGGCATCGTGCACCAGGTCAACATCGAGCACCTGGCCCGGGTCGTCATGTACCGGAACGGGATCGCCTATCCCGATTCGTGCGTGGGTACCGACTCGCACACCACCATGGTCAACGGCATCGGTGTGCTGGGCTGGGGCGTCGGCGGCATCGAGGCCGAGGCGGCCATGCTCGGCCAGCCGGTGTCCATGCTCATCCCCCGGGTCGTCGGGTTCAAGCTGACCGGCGAGATCCCGACCGGCGTCACTGCCACCGACGTCGTCCTGACGATCACCGAGATGCTGCGCAAGCACGGCGTCGTCGGCAAGTTCGTCGAGTTCTACGGGGCCGGCGTCGGCCAGGTACCGCTGGCCAACCGGGCCACCATCGGCAACATGAGCCCCGAGTTCGGTTCCACCGCCGCCATGTTCCCGATCGATTCGGAGACGACCGACTATCTGACCCTGACCGGCCGGCCGGCCGAGCAGGTGGCCCTGGTCGAGGCCTACGCCAAGGCGCAGGGGCTCTGGCACGACCCGTCCCGCGAGCCGGTCTTCTCCGAGTATCTGGAACTGGATCTGTCGACGGTCGTCCCGTCGATCGCCGGACCCAAGCGCCCGCAGGACCGGATCGAACTGTCCGACGCCAAGAACTCCTTCCGCAAGGCGGTGCACGACTACGTCGTCAATGGCAACGCCGCCCCGGAGACCAAGCTCGACGAGGCCGTCGAGGAATCCTTCCCGGCCAGCGACCCCGCATCGGTGAGCGCGGTGCACGCCGAGGAGGACGCGAACGAGGCGGTCGTCGCCGCGCTGCATTCCGCGGCCAATGGTGCCGGCGGCCGGCCGTCCAGGCCGACCCTCGTGGAGTCCGCCGAATTCGGCACCTTCGAGTTGGACCACGGCGCGGTGGTGATCGCCGCGATCACGTCCTGCACGAACACGTCCAACCCGTCGGTGATGCTGGGCGCCGCCCTGCTGGCCCGCAACGCGGTCAACAAGGGACTGACCGTCAAGCCGTGGGTGAAGACGACCATGGCGCCGGGCTCCCAGGTGGTCACCGACTACTACAACAAGGCGGGCCTGTGGCCCTACCTGGAGAAGTTGGGCTACAACCTGGTGGGCTACGGCTGCACCACCTGCATCGGCAACTCCGGCCCGCTGCCGGACGAGATCTCCGCCGCGGTCAACGAGGCCGACCTCACCGTGGTCTCGGTGCTGTCCGGCAACCGCAACTTCGAGGGCCGGATCAATCCCGACGTCAAGATGAACTACCTGGCCTCTCCCCCGCTGGTCATCGCCTACGCGCTGGCCGGGACGATGGACTTCGACTTCGACGAGCAGCCGCTGGGTCGCGATTCCGATGGCAATGAGGTGTTCCTGAAGGACATCTGGCCGACCCCGCAGGAGATCCAGGAGACCATCGGGGCGGCCATCAACCAGCAGATGTTCGCCGCCAGCTACGCCGACGTGTTCGACGGCGGCGAGCGGTGGAAGTCGCTGCCCACCCCCGAAGGCAAGACCTTCGAGTGGGACCCCGACTCCACCTACGTCCGCAAGCCGCCCTATTTCGAGGGGATGCCGGCCACGCCGGCACCGGTCACCGACATCAGTGGGGCCCGGGTGCTGGCCAAGCTGGGCGACTCCGTCACCACCGACCACATCTCCCCGGCCGGCGCGATCAAGGCCGACACCCCGGCCGGGAAGTACCTCACCGAGCACGGCATCGTGCGCAAGGACTTCAACTCCTACGGCTCCCGCCGGGGCAATCACGAGGTCATGATTCGCGGCACCTTCGCCAACATCCGGCTGCGCAACCAGCTGCTCGATGACGTGCAGGGCGGCTACACCCGCGACTTCACGCTCGACGGCGCGCCGCAAGCCTTCATCTACGACGCCTCGCAGAACTACCAGGCCGCCGGCATCCCGCTGGTCGTGCTGGGCGGCAAGGAGTACGGCTCGGGATCGTCGCGTGACTGGGCGGCCAAGGGCACCGCGCTGCTCGGGGTGCGCGCCGTCATCACCGAGTCGTTCGAGCGGATCCACCGGTCGAACCTGATCGGCATGGGCGTGATTCCGCTGCAGTTCCCGGAGGGGGAAACGGTCAAGACGCTGGGTCTGGACGGCGACGAGACCTTCGACATCACGGGCATCACCGAGTTGAACTCCGGCACCACCCCGCGGACGGTCAAGGTCACCGCGACCAAGCCAGGGGCGGACGCTCCGTCGGTGACATTCGATGCGGTCGTCCGGATCGACACCCCCGGCGAGGCCGACTACTACCGCAACGGCGGGATCATGCAATACGTGCTGCGGAACCTGCTGGCCGGCTCGGCCTGACCCGGACCGGTGCCCAGGGTCAGTCCTGATCGGCTCAAGGCCCGGCGGCAGCAGATCCTCGACGGCGCCCGCGCCTGTTTCGCCCGGCATGGTTACGAGGGTGCGACAGTGCGGGTGCTCGAGGAGGAGATCGGTCTGTCTCGCGGGGCGATCTTCCACCACTTCGCCGACAAGGAGGCGCTGTTCCTGGCCGTCGCCGAGCAGGACGCGGCGGCCATGCGCCGGACCGTCGCCGAGCACGGCTTGGTGCAGGTGATGCGGGAGATGATTGCCGCCCCGGACGCCCAGCGGATCGGCACACAGCTGGAGGTCGCCCGCAGGCTGCGCACCGACCCGGCGTTCCGCGCCGCCTGGCGGCCGCAGCAGGAGTCGCTTCGGGCCGCGGTCCGGGATCGGCTGCGGCACCAGCGGCAGCTTGGCGCGCTCCGCGCCGACGCCGAGATCGACCAGGTGGCCAGCTATCTCGAGCTGGTGATGGAGGGTCTGACGGCCCATCTGGCGGCCGGCCTGCCGGCCGGCCGGCTGGATCGGGTGCTCGATCTGGTCGAGGTGTCGGTCCGCCAGGGCTGATCGGCCATCCGTCCCGCAGACCCACGCGGGTCGCCGGGGCCACGCGGACCAACGATGCCGGCGCGGCCCAGTCGTCGACTTCCGACCCGTCTTCACTCTCGGCGTCATTCGATGCGGGCAACCGACCACCGGACGAAGCCGGACACCGGTCGCCCGAAATATCCGGTTGTCGCAGAACCTCGCGACACCCACCATGGACCGACAGGGGGTGTGGCCGGAGTCACACCCGTGTCGGTCGGACCCGGCGCGCCGCCGAGGTCGGGACTACCAGGGGGTCACCATGCCGCTGACGGACTACGGGGTGCTGGTCGGCCGCGTCCTCGACGCACGCCGAGAGGGCGGCCAGGACACGCCGCACTACCAGATCGAGGTCGACGGGAGCGGGACTCGCTACCGGGTCGCGGTCAACGTGCTGTCCCAACAGAGTCCATCGGAGCTGCTGTTCCTGGCCGATGAGAAGTTCGACCACCCGCTTCTGCACAGCGTGGCCGGACTACCCGACGGCTTCACCGCCCTCCTCCGGGGCCCCGGCGGCACCGCGCTCGACTACATCCGGGCCAACCTGTTCGACCGGGGCGCCATGCGGGCGTTACCGGCCACCGAACCCGGCCCGGACAACGACCTGGCCGACAGTCTGGATCACTACGTGCACCGCGCGCTCGGCGACCCCGACGCCCGGATCTACGCCTTCGGCGAGCGCTGGGGACCGGAGGACGGCAAGCCGGACAAGGTGTTCGGCTTCGCCCCCGGCAACGGTGTGCACGACATCCACATGAACCAGGGCAACTCCGGACCGTTCGTGGCCGATGACGGGGTCTGGCAGGACGGCGGGCTGTTGCTGCACTTTCCCGGCACGGATCAGTGGGTCGGCGTGTTTCTCGCCTTCCAGTCCCAGGCCTGGCACACCGACGACATCACCGGACACGCCTCTGACCTCGCCGTTGCGCCGGACCACATCCTGAGCATCGTCGGTGCGCTGATCAACCCGGCCGGGCCGGCGCCGGAGACCGAGACGGTCACGCTGCTGAACTCGCGGCCCGAATCGATCGACCTGACCGGCTGGGCGCTGCTGGACCGCCTCAAGAACCGGATGCTGCTCCCCGCGCAGACGGTGCCGGCCGGCGAGACGATCCGGATCGTGGTGCAACCGCCGACCCAGCTCGGTAACGGGGGTGGCCTGATCACCGTCGTCGACGCGACCGGCGCCAAGGTCGACGGGGTGTCGTACACCAGGGACCAGGTGCGCCGGGAGGGCTGGACCGTCGCGTTCTGACTCGCTCGCGCCGTCGCTGACCCCGGGTGCTCCCGTCCGGGCCGGGCACTGCCGGTCACCCCGCCGGCCCGCGCGGGCGGCTCGACCTGGGGGGGTCGCCGCCCTCGCCACGGCGCCTCAGCCGTCCGGGACGGGCGGTGCCGGCTGGTGGCCGGCCACCATGGCTGCCGCCCGCCCGATGACGGCCGACCGCCACGCCGGGTCGCTGACCAGGAACGTCCCCGCCTGCACCGCGGCCAACGCCTCGTCGGCGATGTCCAACGGGTCGGCCCCGACGTCGGACATCCCGCTGCGCACCAACGCGGGGCACAGCACGGTCACCCCGATCGCGGTGTCCCGCAGGGCCAGCGCTGCCTGCTCGGCGACGGCGACGACGGCGTGCTTGGACGGGCCGTAGGCGCCGTTGCCCGGAAACGAGCAGAGACCGGCCAGTGACGCGGTGATCAGCACGTGGCCCGGCCGGCCGGACGCGAGCATCGGCGGCACGAAGGCCCGCAGGCCGTTCAGCACCCCACCCAGGTTCACCGCGAACACGGCGTCCCAATCGGCCGGCGGGACCTCCCACGGCGCGCCGAGCGTCCCGACGATGCCGGCGTTCAGGCAGACCAGGTCGACGTGGCCGGCGTCGGCCGCGAGCGCCCGGACCGCGGCGGGGTCGGAGACATCGGCCGGCAGCGCGGTCCCGCCCACCTCGGCGGCCGCCCGGTCCAGCGCGTCGCCGGGCAGGTCGGCCAGCACCACCGTGGATCCGCGGTCGGTCAGGCGCCGGGCGAGCGCCCCACCGATGCCGCCGGCCGCGCCGGTCACGACCGCCCGTCGGAACACCTCAGTCGGCCGCTCGGGCGAGACCGCCGACACGCAGCGGTGGAGCGCCCGAGCCGGTTCGGCGGCCCCGAAGCCGGATCGCGGTCGGCACTGGCCAGGGTCTCCTAACGGGCGGCGTCGGAGTCGGCCGCCGCCTGCGCGGCCGCGGCGAGCCGTCCGATCAGCGGAAGCTGCGCGGCCCGTTCGGCGGCGCGCTGCTCTTCGGTGGTCCGATCGAACGCCCCGGCGAGCAGGGCCTTGACCGACCGGACCGCCTGGACCGGCGACTCCACCAACGCAGCAGCGAGATCCGCGACCGTCGCGTCCAGCTCCGCCGGCGGCACACTGCACAGGGCCAACCCGATCCTGACCGCCTCGTCCGCATGCACGTGCCGGCCCGTCGCACAGATCTCGAGCGCCCGCTGGTAGCCCACGAGCCGGATCAACCGGCCGGTTCCGGTCAGGTCCGGCACCAGGCCCAGACTGACCTCGGCCATCCGGAACTCGGCGTCACTGGCGGCGACGATCAGATCGCACGCCAACGCGAGCTGGAACCCGGCCCCGATCGCGTGTCCGGCCACCGCGGCGATGGACACGAACCGGGGGTCGGACAACCAGGTGAAGGCCGACTGGAACTCGGCGATCATGTCGTCCGCGACGGCCCGCGGCGCCCGGGCGATAGTGCCGAGCAGCGAATCCGGGGCGGGACCGAACGCGGACCGGTCCAGGCCCGCCGAAAACGAGGCGCCCTCCCCGCAGACGATCACCACCCGGACATCGTCGGGCAGTTGCGCTCCCAGATGAGCCAGCGCGGACCAGGTCTCGGGCACCTGTGCGTTGCGCACCGCCGGGCGGTCCAAGGACACCGTCGCCACCGGCCCGTCGATCCGCAGGACGACGTGGCCGCGACGAAGCAGGTCGGTATCGACCCCGGTGGCACCCCCGATGTCCGGGCCGTCCGAGCTCACTTCTTCTTGGTGCGGGTGGCGCCGCCCCGGCCCCGGAGCGGCACCTCCGCGTCGAGCAGCAGCCGGTGCACGAAGCCGTAGGAGCGGCCCGTCCCCTCGGCCAGGGCACGGATGCTCTGGCCCTTCTCGTACTTCTTGCGCAGATCGGCGGCCAGCTTGTCCCGGGCCGCGCCGGTGATTCGCGCACCCTTCTTGATCGTCACGGTCTTGGCCGTCTTCGACCCAGTTGACGCTGCTGGTTTCGCTTCTGTGGCCACGTCGCCACCCCTTGGTTGCCAGGCCCGGTCATTTCGGCGGTCGGGCGGTTGCTGTGGTCCATGATCGAACAGAACCCGCCGCCCCGCCAGGCGAACGCCGAATCGGGCAATTCCACCAATCGTCGCTCGGTCCACCGCTCCGGTGGGTCAGGCCAGCTCGACCAGGTCCAGGTAGTCGGGCGACCAGTGGTCCTCGGTGCCGTCGGGCAGCAGGATCACCCGTTCCGGCTGGAGGGCACTGACCGCTCCTGGGTCGTGGGTGACCAGCACGACCGCACCGGCGTACGAACGCAGCGCCTCCAGCACCTGCTCCCGACTGGCCGGGTCGAGGTTGTTGGTCGGCTCGTCGAGCAGCAGCACGTTGGCGGCCGAGGACACCAGCCCGGCCAGCGCGAGCCGGGTCTTCTCACCGCCGGAGAGGGTGCCGGCCGGCTGGTCGAGCTGCTCGCCGGTGAACATGAACGACCCGAGCAGGTTCCGGAGCTCCTGCGCACCGGCGTCCGGCGCCGCGTGCCTGGTGTTCTCCCAAACGGTCGCGTCCGGGTCGATCGTCTCGTGTTCCTGTGCGTAGTAACCGAGCTTGAGCCCGTGCCCGGGGATGACCTCGCCGGTGTCCGGTTTCTCCCGGCCGCCCAGCAGCCGGAGCAGGGTGGTCTTGCCGGCGCCGTTGAAGCCGAGGACGACGACCCGGCTACCCCGGTCGATGGCCAGGTCGACACCGGTGAACACTTCCAGCGAACCGTAGATCTTCGACAGGTTCTGCGCGGTGAGCGGGGTCCGGCCGCACGGCGCCGGCTGCGGGAACCGGATCCGGGCAACCCGGTCGGCGACCCGCACGTCGTCCAGGCCCGACATCAGCTTTTCCGCGCGCCGCACCATCTGGTGGGCCGCGGCCGCCTTGGTCGCCTTCGCGCCGAGCTTGGCCGCCTGGGCCATCAGGGCGGACGCCTTCTTCTCGGCGTTGGCCCGCTCGCGCCGGCGGCGTTGCTCGTCGGTGGCCCGTGCCTCCAGGTAGCGGGACCAGCCCATGTTGTACAGGTCCAGCTCGCCGCGAACCGCGTCCAGGAACCAGACCTTGTTGACGACGGCGGCCAGCAGGTCGACATCGTGGGAGATGATCACGACCCCGCCGTTGAACAGCCGCAGGTAATCGCGCAGCCAGACGATGGAATCGGCGTCCAGGTGGTTGGTCGGTTCGTCCAGCAGCAGCATCGTGCCCGAGCCGGCGCCGTCCTCGGCGCGTGCGGCGAACAGGATCCGGGCGAGCTCGACCCGGCGGCGCTGACCGCCGGACAGCGTCTGCATCTTCTGTTCCAGCACCCGGTCGGGCAGGCCCAGGTTCGAGCAGATGCGGGCCGCCTCGGACTCGGCCGCATATCCGCCGAGCGCCGAGAATCGCTCCTCGATCCGGCCGTACTGCTTGGTGGCGGCGTCCAGCTCGTCGGGGTCGGTGAGCTCGGCCATCCGGATCTGGACCTTCTCCAGGTCGGCGACCAGCACGTCCAGGCCGCGGGCGGAGAGCACCCGGTTCTTCGCGGTGACCTCCAGATCGCCCTCGCGGGGATCCTGCGGCAGGTAGCCGATCGGGGCGGACGCGGTCACGGTGCCGGCGTAGGGCAGGGACTCACCGGCCAGCACCCGCAAGGAGGTGGTCTTACCGGCCCCGTTGCGGCCGACCAGGCCGATGCGGTCGCCCGCATGGACGCGCAGCGTCGTATCGGCGAGCAGGATCCGGGTCCCGGCCCGCAATTCCAGACCGGTCGCGGTGATCACGTGTGTCGATTCTACCGGTCGACTCGCCCGAGCCGGCACCATCGGACCGCTGGAGCCCGAATGGCGACATCCGCGCGGATCAACTCACGCCGTCTGCGCCGGGTGGGACGGGAGTTGCCGACTTCGGCCGCGCCGGCGTCGTTGATCCGTGCGGCACGGGGGTGGGTCGGGACGGGGCCGTGGCGGCCCGCGCCGTCCGGTCGGCGGTCGAGGGCGGGGATTGCGCGGTTCCGGAGGCGTCCGATGAGTGCCGACCCCGCCCGCGATCCCGCGTCCGCCAACCCCTCCCTCGAGAAGTGCGTCTGCCGACCCCTCCGTCGATCCTGCGTCTACTGGCCGAATCCGGCGCGGCGCAGGGCATCGGCCATCGAACCGCCGGCGGCGGAGCGGTCACGGCCGCCCTGCCGGCCCCGGTCGCCGCCCCGGTCGGACTGGCCCTGCCCCCGCCCGCCCTGACCGCCCGGTCCGCCCTGCCGCGGTTGGCGAGGCCCGCCCGACCGCGGCTGGCCGGGCCCGTCACCGCCGGGCCGGGACCCGGGCGGCTTCCCGGCGGGGGCGCCCGGTTCGTCGTCCAACCGCAGGGACAGTGAGATCCGCTTGCGCTGCTCGTCGACGGCCATCACCTTGACCTTGACGACCTGGCCGGACGTCACGACCTGCCGGGGATCGCTGACGAACGTCCGCGACATCGCCGAGACGTGCACCAGCCCGTCCTGGTGCACCCCGACGTCCACGAAGGCACCGAACGCGGCGACGTTGGTGACCACACCTTCCAGCACCATGCCGACCCGCAGGTCGGCGATCTTCTCCACCCCGTCGGCGAACGTCGCCGTGGTGAAGGCCGGCCGCGGGTCCCGTCCCGGCTTCTCCAACTCGGACAGGATGTCGGTGACGGTCGGCACCCCGAAGGTGTCGTCGACGAACTCCTGCGGTCGCAGGGTGCGCAACACCGTGGTGTTGCCGACGAGGTTGCGCACGTCGCCGCCGGTGCGGGCGAGGATCCGGCGGACCACCTCGTACGCCTCGGGGTGCACGCCCGAGGAGTCCAGCGGGTCGGATCCGCCGCGGATCCGCAGGAACCCGGCGCACTGCTCGTACGCCTTGGGCCCGAGCCGGGCGACGTTCTTCAGCTCCTGACGAGAGGTGAACGGCCCGTTGACGTCCCGATGCCGGACGATGTTCTCGGCCAGCGTGGTGGTCACGCCGGACACGCGGGACAACAGCGGCACCGACGCGGTGTTCACCTCGACCCCGACCGCGTTGACGCAGTCCTCGACGACGGCGTTGAGCGAGCGGGTGAGCGTCGACTCGGCGATGTCGTGCTGGTACTGACCGACCCCGATCGACTTCGGGTCGATCTTCACCAATTCGGCCAGCGGGTCCTGCAACCGGCGGGCGATGGACACCGCGCCGCGGATCGACACGTCGAGGTCGGGCAGCTCGGAGGAGGCGTAGGGCGAGGCCGAGTACACCGACGCCCCGGCCTCGGACACCATCACCTTCGTCAGCCCGGGGCAGCGCTTCACCAGGTCACCGGCCAGCTTGTCGGTCTCCCGCGAGGCCGTCCCGTTGCCGATCGCGACGAGCTCGACCCGGAACGCCACGACCAGCCGTTCGAGGCTGGCCAAGGCCAGATCCCACTTGTTGGCCGGCTGGTGCGGGTAGACCGTGTCGGTGGCCAGCACCTTGCCGGTGCCGTCGACGACGGCGACCTTGACGCCGGTGCGGAAACCCGGATCGAGCCCGAGGGTGGGCCGGCCACCGGCCGGCGCGGCGAGCAGCAGGTCCTTGAGGTTGGCGGCGAACACGGCGGCGGCGTCGGCCTCGGCGGACTGCCGCAGCCGGGTTCGCACGTCGATGCCCAGCGATACGGAGATCCGGGTGCGCCAGGACCACCGGACCGTGTCGAGCAGCCAGCGGTCGGCCGCGCGGCCACGATCGGCGATACCGAAGGCGCCGGCGATCCGCCGCTCGTAGTCGGTCAGCGGTTCGCTCACCACCACGCCGTCGGCGGGTTCGGACTCGGGGTCGACGGTGACGGTCAGCACCCCGGTGTGCTCGCCGCGGAACAGGGCCAGGATGCGGTGCGAGGGCAGCGAGCTCAGCGGCTCGGAGAAGTCGTGATAGTCGGCGAACCGGCCGGCGTCGGCGTGCTTGGCGTCGCGCACCACGCTGACCATCCGTCCCCGCTGCCACAGCAGCTCGCGCAGTTCGCCGACCAGGTCGGCGTCCTCCCCGAATCGCTCGGTGAGGATGGCCCGGGCGCCGGCCAGCGCCGCGTCGGCGTCGGCGACGCCCTTTTCGGCGTCGACGAAGGCGGCCGCGGCGGCCTGCGGGTTCACCGTCGGGTCGGCGAGCAGCCCCTCGGCCAGCGGTTCCAGGCCGGCCTCCCGGGCGATGTGGGCCTTGGTCCGGCGCTTGGTCCGGTACGGCAGGTAGATGTCCTCGACCCGGGCCTTGGTGTCCGCATCACGGATCGACGCCGCCAGCTCGTCGGTCAATTTGCCCTGCGCGGCAATGGATTCCAGCACGGCCTTCTTGCGGTCCGCGAGTTCGCGCAGGTAGTCCAGGCGCTCGGTGAGATCCCGCAACTGGGCGTCGTCCAGCGACCCGGTGACCTCCTTGCGGTAGCGGGCGATGAACGGCACCGTCGCCCCTTCGTCGAGCAGGTCGACGGCCGCCTTGACCTGCCAGGGCTGGGCGTTCAGCTCGGCGGCGATGCGGGTGACGATCAGCTGAGCGGTCACGGGCTCGGTCACGACGGTTCTCCTGCTCGGTTCCGGGGCACTTGGTGATATCACGGGTGCGGCGGCTCGACGACGATCGGCACGCTCAGCGCGCGCGTGGCGACCTCGTCGAGCACGGCTCGGCGTGGTTCGGGGACATCGGCGAAGGTGCGGATCGGCTGCGCGGCGAGCGGTGCCAGCCGCGGGTCGGCGAGCACCTCGGCCAACGCGGCCCGGTCGCCGCCCAGCACCAGCCCGGCGAGCTGCTCCGGCACCAGCACCCGAGCGGCGGTATCCGCGGCCTCGGCGAGCGACGCGGCCCGCTGGTTGCCCCGGCGGCGGGCGAACCGCTGCTGGGACCATCCACCGGCGGCCGTGCGACCCTGCAGGTAGGCCCGGTCGGTGGACGACCGGACGACGGCGCCGTGGACCGCGACGCCGACCGAGTGCGCACCGCCGCGGACCAGGATCAGCCCGAGCGGACCGAGTGCCGCCAGGTGGTCGAGCAACGCCTCGACCGGCTCGAGCTGCTCGTCGCCCGGGCTCGATCCGGCCGGCCCGGGCGCCGCCCCGGGTGGTCGGCGGACGCCGGCCATGGGTCCGAATGGCACCTCGATGGACGCGAGAGTGCCGTCGCCACCACGAATCCACACCGTGGATCCGTCCGTCGACAGCTCGGCCAGCCCGCCGTTGCGGGCGCCGAACCGGGTGACCCAACCGACCAGCCGCGGCGCCGGCACCTCCACCCGGGTGCCGCCACCGGCTGCCGTCCGGCGCCGGGTCACAACCCGGACCCGGCCTCGAACAATTGCCCGGTGAACCCCGAGAGGGTGCGCGCAGCCGCCCCGGCCCGGTCGTCGGTCAACGACGCGACATAGTCGATGATGCCGCGGCCCCGCCCGAGCCGGACGATGTCCTCGCGGCCGGCCGTCGATTCCCCGGTCGGGCCGATCAGCAGCTCGGGCTCCTCCCGGGCCACCCGCCGGTAGCCGGCCGTGGCCAGTTCCACCAGGTCGACCAGCCGCCGCGGTGCCCGGCCGGAGTCGATCGGGTCGGTCAGCCACGACTCCAGATCGGCGACCAGCGACGTCAGCGACTGCGCCTGCCCGCGCTGGAACAGGGCCAGGTCCGGCCGATCGAGCACGAACTGCTGGTGCACGAACTTGAGGACGGCAACCTCGTGCCAGGCCTGCCGGCCCAGGCTCACGTGCCCGGCACGGATCGGTGGGTCGGCGCTCATCTCGACCGACGCCTGCAGGTGGGCGATCCAGCTGCGGGTGAAGGTGCCGATCGCCCGCTCGGCCGCGATGGACGAGTCGAAGGGCACCGCCAGCAGCCCGTCGAGCAGGTCGGTGGCCACCCGCCCGACCGCGACGGCGAACGCCTCGTCGTCGAAGATCCACTCGTCCCGATCGCGTAGGCGGCGCCGCAGCCGCTCCAGGGCGATGCCGGCGCGGCGGTCCTGGGCCGACAGGTGGCGGTCGGTCAGTGCCGCGCGGCGACGCAGCCAGCTGCGGAACTCCGCGGCGACGGACGCGTGCTGCAGCACCCCGGCCCGGTGGAAGTCGTCCAGATCGTGCAGGGAGTAGGCGATGTCGTCGGCGACGTCCATCACCGAGCATTCGACGGTCTGCCGCAGCGGCCCGATCTTGGGGTAGGCGGCCAGGACTTCGCGCATCTCGCCGACGTCGAGCACGTAGGCGGAGTACTTGGCCGAGCCGCCGCCCTCCTCTCCCGGCCCGCCGCCGCGGGGCGGCCGGCCGAGCTCACTGGGATGCGGGTCCGGGTACCGCTGCCGGGCCCACGGATACTTGAGCACGGCGGCCCGCACCGCCGCCGTCAGATTCAGGCCCTCACCGGACTCGCCGTGCACGTCCAGCTCGGTGAGGATGCGGAACGTCTGCGCGTTGCCCTCGAAACCGTCGACCAGTCCGAACCGGGAACGGGCGATGCGATCCAGGATGCGCTCGCCGAGGTGGCCGAACGGCGGATGGCCCAGATCGTGCGCGCTGGCGGCGGCCTGCACCACCACCTCGTCGCAGCCGCCGAGCTCGTCGGCCAGCTCGGCGAACGGGCCGGAGCGCACGCCGACCGCGATGGCCCGGGCGACCGAGGTGACCTTGATGGTGTGGGTGAGCCGGTTGTGCACGACCTGCCCGGAGGCGCCCTGGGAGATCACCTGGGTGACCGCGGCCAGCCGGGAAAAGTACGGGGAGAACCGTATTCGCTCCAGATCGTCGCGGAACGCACCCTCGGTCGCATCGTCCAGGCTCGGGTCCGGAGGTTCGCCGGCCTCCGCGCAGCGTCGGGCCAGGCGCGGATCCATACCGGCGAACCTACCGGTCGCGGTCAACGGTTCGTCGGTCGAGCCGGCAGGGCGACGGTCCGGCGTGGCAGGAGGGCATCGTGGGTGGGTCGGCGACGAGGGAGCCGAGTCGATGGGTGCTTGTCCTACCCGATGCGGGCGGTGATCTCCGATGTGGTCGTGCCGTTCTCACGGATCGAGTACAGGTAGGGCGTATTCGGGAACAGTCCGACGTCGGTGAACGACGTGCCGGTGACCGTCGCGATCCGGATGCCCGACCGGAGGACGTCGTAGCTCGCGGCGCGCGGGCCGTCCCATCCGATGGTGATGGTGCTGCCGGTGGTCCCGGTGACCCGCAGGTTGGCCGGGCCGGCGCTCGGCGACCCGCCGCCCGTCGCGGTGGGTGTCGCGCCCGGCGTCGATGGGGCGGTCCCCGAGCCCGCACCCAGCCGGGCGGTCAGTTCGGGAGTGGTCGCCCCGGCGCCGCGGATCGAGTAGACGTAGGGCGTATCGGGCAGCAGGCCCCGGTCGGTGAACGACGTGCCGGTGACGGTCGCGATCCGGATGCCCGACCGGAGCACCTCGTAGGTGCCGCCCGCCGAGCCGGTCCAGCTCAGAGTGAGGCTGTCCGAGGTCGAGCCGGACACCCGCAGGTCGGCCGGCGCGGCCGCGCCGGCACCGCCCGGCGTCGTGGTGGTCGGGGTCGTCGTGGTGGTCGGACCGGTCGGCGTCGTGGTGGTCGGGGTCGTGGTGGTCGGTGTCCCGGACCCGTTGGCGTACTTCACCTCGACGTAGTCGACCACCATCGGTACCCCCGGCTTGGTGGCGGCGGTGGGGCCACCGCCGAGCTTGTTCGGGAACGCCCCGCCCATCGCGACGTTCAGGATGATGAAGTACCCGGCGTGATCGGCGAGGCTGGCCCAGGTGGCGGCCGGCACCTGATTGGCATTGACGGTGAAGGTCAACTCCCCGTCCAGGTACCAGCGCAGCTGCTCGACCGGACCGGAGTCGTCCCATTCCAGCCCGTAGGTGTGCATCCCGGCCTGGCAGGTGGTGACCTTGCAGGGGGCGCCGGCGTTGTTGACGCCGTTGTTGATGCCTTCCTGCTCGTTGCACGGACCGCCGGCCCAGACCCCGCAGTGCAGCACGTTGTACGTCCAGTTCAATCCCTGGACGTTCTCCATGATGTCGAACTCGCCGATCGCCGGCCAGGACCAACGGTCCTGCCGGTACGGGCCGCCGAGCATCCAGAACGCGGGCCAGTAGCCCAGCGCCTCCGCGCCGGTGACATTCGGCAGCTGCAACCGGCTCTCGACGTGCATGACGCCACCGGCCGGCGGCCGGAAGTTCGACGCCGCCGACTCGACCCGGGCCGAGGTCCAGTTGCCGGCGCCGTCCCGCTGCGGGGTGATGTAGAGGTTGCCGTTGCGGACGTCGACGTTCTCCGGCCGGTCGGTCATCGTCTCGATCTCGCCGGTGCCGAAGTTGGCCGGACCCCCGGGGTACGAGGTGCCCACGGTCAGCAGCCACTTGTTCGGATCGGGGCGCCCGCTGCCGGTGAAGTCATCTCGAAAGACGGTCTGCCAGGCCGGACCTGCCGCGGCCGCCGGGACCGACGCGACGATCGCGCCGGAGCCCGCAACCACCGCGACCACGGTGCCGATGCGGACGGCCAGGGAGCGGAGACGCAGGGACATCGATGTCCTCTCTCGCGGTTTCGAGGGTCGCCGACCACGCGGACTTGCACGCTCCGCAGCGGTGCGATTACGTTCAGTGATGGGACGCTAACACCGCCGCCGGCGGCTCGCGCGCCGTGACGGCGCAGATCAGCCGTTTGGTGGAATCGCTCCCATTCGCCCCCGCCGGAGGCCCCGCCCGCCGGCCCGACGCGGGCCCGTGCCCGCGACAGCCGACCGGTGCGCCCGGCCGTCCTCCGGCGCGGTCGCCCGGGAACAGCTCATCCGGCCGCGGGCGCGTCCGCGATGGATGACGCGCCGCCCGGCCCTGGCGGGCGCCCGGATTCCTCGCCGGTCCGGTCCAACTTCGGGAACAGGACCTCCTGCACCAGAAGGGTGATCGCGGCGGCCGCCGGCAGCGCGATGAGCGCGCCGACCAGACCGAGCAGGGCGCCGCCGATCAGGATCGCGCTGACCGTGACCAGGGCCGGCAACCGCAGCACCGTGCCGAAGACCCGCGGGGTCAGCACGTAGTCCTCGACGAGCTTGTAAGCGACGAAATAGCCGACGGAGGCGACGCCAACGGTGACGGACACGCTGAAGGCGGACAGGGCGACCAGCGCGCCGGCAACCAGCGAGCCGATCACCGGGACCAGGTCGAGCAGGGCGAACAGGATCGCCAGCAGCAACGGGTAGGGCACTCCCCAGGCGAAGAGCCAGGCGAAGGTGGCCACCGCCGCGATGAGCGAGAGCACCACGTTCCCCAGCACGTAGCCGCCGACCTTGACCATGACCTGGTCCCCGATCAGGATCGCCCGGGGCCGCCGGGCGCCCGGAACGAACCGGTACAGCACGGTCCGGACGCGCGGCATGTCGGCCATGAAGTAGGCGGTCAGCACGAGCACCACGAGCAGCGAGAAGAACGTGCTGAAGATGGCCTCCCCCACGGAAATCACCCCCGAGGCCAGCCCGGGACCGTTGCCGCTGAGGAACTGCTCGACGCTGTCCTGCACGTGGAACCGCGCGTTGAGGCTGCCGATGGTGGTGCTGGCGTCGCCGAGCTGGGTGATGTAGGCCGGGAACGCCTCGACCAACCGACCGACCTGGTCGATCAGGGCCGGGACGGCCGCCGCGACGAAACCGGCCACCACCAGCAGCAGGCCGCCCAGGACGCCGATGACCGCCAACCAGCGCGGTACCCGGTGGTCGATCAGCCAGGAGACCGCGGGCTCCAGGCCGATCGCCAGGAACAGTCCGAGCGCGATCAGCAGCAGCGTCTGGGCGGTCAGCATCAGGACCTGGACGACCCCGACGGTCACCGCCACCCCGGCCGCCGCGGCCAGCCCGACGAAGAACGGCGAGCGCCAGTTGAACCGCCGGCCGAGCGGTCCGAGCGGTTGGGTCGGGGACGGCAGGCCGGCGGCGACGCGCTCGGCGGCCGCCACGGGGCCCTCCCGCTCCTCGTCGTGCGGCTGACCCAGGAGTCGATGGTGACTGATGCCCCCCGTCGCCGGACCCGATTGTGCGTCGCCCGCATCTGCCATCGCCGGACCTCCTCGCCTCCGGACCAGCGCATCCCTGTCCGGTTCGGTTCCAGAGTGCTACCCCGCCGGGAACCACTCCAACCGACAGCATCCTGGTGTGCCGGCAGGTCATCCGACGGGATCGACCGGATTCCGGCGCGGGACGATCAGCGGGTCCGCCGGGGTGAAGGGAAAGGCCGGCAGCAACCGCTCCGGTAGGTCGAAGGTGGCCGCCAGCACCTCGCGGGAGAAGGCGGTCGCCGTCGCCCGGTAACCGATGTCACCGGGGGTGGGCTGGTCGAAGAAGATCAGGAAATGGAACTCGTCGTCGCCGACGACCTCGATGTGGTGCGGGTAGGCCCGCGGCACGAAGTAGACGTCGCCCGGCGCCAGCAGGTATTCATCCAGGCTGCGGTCCGGGTCGAGGATCCGCATCCGGGCGTGACCCGTTGCGACGTACCCCATCTCGGCGGTCACCGGATGCCAGTGCGGGGCCCGCATGCCGTTCTCGCGGACCCGGAGCGAGTACATGGAGATGTCCTGCAGGGCCGCCCAGTACTGCTTGCGGGCCAGGTGCGCCGACCCGTACGCGTAACTGAGCGGGGCGAGTTGACCCTCGGTGTCGAACAGGTGCGCGTTGGGCAGCCGCTGCGTCGCTTCGACCGCGACGGTCCCCTGCCGGCGGACGATCTGGGCGGACGGCGGGCGGGCGAACACGTCGAAGGCCGAGGCCGGCAGGTCGTAGGTGTTCCCCAGCACGGCATCGGTCATCGCGGACATGCTGTCCCGCAACGAGAAGTGCGCCGGGCGGTCCGTCCGGAGGGCGATGATGATCTCCGCCTCGGCGTCCCCGACGTTCTCGATGTGGTACACCGCGCCGGACTCGACGTGGTACATCTGGCCCGGGCCTGCCACGAAGGAATTGAACTGGTTGTGGTCCCCCAGGATGGACACCAGCACCTGACCGCGCAGCACGTAGGCGAGCTGGTTGGCATTGACGTTCCACTGCGGTTCCCGCAGGGCGCCGGGCACGAGCAGCACCCGCTTGATGGACAGCCGGTCCAGAATGGGCAGCCGCTCGGCGTCCACGACCTGGACGCTGCCCAGGTCGCTGGCGAACGTGGCTTCGGTCCCGGTCAATGACGTCCAGTGCGACGAGCTCGGCATGTCGCGATCTTGCAGCATCCGTCGGCCGGCCGCAGCCGATCCGGCCCGCACCGCCCGGGCCCGCGGATCGCCGGCCGGTACCCGGGTGCACCCGATCCGCGGGGAACTCGCTGCGTGTGGCGTCGCCGACGAGCGTCTCGCCGCGGGCGCACGGGTGCGAGGCCTCCGCCTGTTGGACGGCATCGAACTGGACCTCGGCGCCCTGCCCGGTCGCTTCCCATTTCTGCTGGTCACTCCGCAATACCGGGTGGAACACGTCCTGCGCACCCGCGGAGCAGGCCGGGGTCACGGTCCGCACCGAGGCCGCCGTCGCCGGACTGCGCCAGGTCGGCGACGGTGTGCGAGCGGATCTCGACGACGGCAGCACCGTCGACGCCGTGTACCTGGTCGGTGCGGACGGCGTGCACAGCCCGGTGCGGTTGGCCATCGGCCAACCGTTCCCCGGCCGGTCGGTCATCGAGCCGATCATGCTGGCCGACGTGCGGCTGGCGGACCCGCCGGAGGAGGCCTGACCATGAACGGTGTCGGCGAGTGCTTCGCCTTTCTCGCGCCGTCCGGGGACGGCTGGTACCGGATCTCGCGTGGGACCGGCGCAACCAGCAACCACCCGACGCCCCGCTGCCGATCGAGGAGATCCGCGCCGCGACCCGGCGGGCGTTAGGCACCGACTTCGGCATGCACGACCCCCGATGGACCGGACGGTTCCACAGCGACGAACGCCAGGTCCCCCCGCTACCGGGTCGGCCGGGTGTTCCTGGCCGGCGACGCGGCACACGTGCACTCGCCCGCCGGCGGGCAGGGGATGAACGTCGGCCTGCAGGACACCGCCAACCTCGGGTGGAAGGTGGCCGCGGCCGTCGCCGGCCGCGCCGCGCCCGGCCTGCTCGACAGCTATCAGGCCGAACGGCACCCGGTCGGCCGTCAGGTGCTCCGCAGCAGCGGTGCCATCATCAAGCTGGCGATGGTGCGGACCCGGCCCGCCCGGCTGGCCCGCAACCTGATGGCCCGCACCCTGCTCGGCTTCGGCCCGATCGGCCGCCGGGCGACGGGCGCGATCTCCGAAAGTTGGGGGTCCGCTATCCCGCGCCGCGCGGCAGCCACCGGCTCACCGGGCAGCGGGTCCCCGACCTCACGCTCCTCGGGGACGGACCGGGCGGGCTCTACGAGTCACTCCGGTCGGGGCAGTTCGTGCTGGTGTCGCGGGCCGATATCGGCCCGGCCCCGTGGCCGGGTCGGGTCACCGCCCGGATCCCGGCCGCCGCGACCACGCCCACCATGCTGGTGCGTCCCGATGCCGACATCGCCACGGCCGATGACGATCCCGCACCCGCCCAGGTCACGCGGGCGCTGACCACGTGGTGCGGCAGCCCGGCCGGCGACCCGATCAGACGTCCAGACGGTAGCCGCGCTTGATGACCGTGGCGACCAGTTCACGTTGCGGCAGCGCCTGGCGCAACCGGGCGATCGCCACCTCGAGCGCATGGTCGTCATCGGAGTCGGCCAGGACCTCCTGCAGCCGGGCCTTGGGCACGACGGCGCCACCGGCGTCGGCAAGAACGCGGAGCACGGCGACCGATGTCGGGGACAAGGTCACCCGCTGCTGGCCCAGACAGGCGCTGCGGCCCCGGATCTCCAGGGGGCCGTGCCGGGTCTGCAACCGGCGCACCTGGTGCTCGACCAGGTACTCGCACAGCGTGCGGACCATGGCGCCCAGCCGGTACCGGTCCGGGTGGATTGCGATGAGCCCGACGGCGTGCAGCGGGGCGGCGGTCACCGGCCCGACGGCGAAGGGCACCACGTCCGACCGCATCGCGGCGACGACGGGCTCGAGCAGGCCCCGGTCGCCGGCCGCGGCCAGCAGCGCCTCGGCGGCGGGGGCACTGGTGAACGTGACCGCGTCGAGCGTCCGCGCGACGATCGCGTCGAGCAGCCGGACGACCCGTTGCGGCTCGCTGGGTGCGGTCCACAGGTAGGGCGCGACGGTGATGACGGTCGCGCCGGCCGCCCGCAGCCGGGCCAGCTGCTCCTCGTCGACAAATCCGTGCAACTGGATCGCCACGGTCCGACCGTCCGCGCCCTCGGCCAGCACCTGGTCGACCAGCGACGCCGTGGTCTCCTCGTCGCTCATTCCGGAGTCCCGCAACCCGCCGGCCCGGACGGCGCCGCGCGCCTTGGGACCGCGGACCAGGATCCGGGCCTGGGCGAGTACTTCGAGCAGGTTCTGGCCGAGTCCGGCCGCGTCGGCCGCCTCCAGCCACCCGTTGAGTCCGTAGGCGGTGGTCACCAGCAACACGTCGGGTCGGGCCTTGATCACCTCGGCCGTGGCGGCGACCAGACGCTCGTCCCGATCGGCGGGCACGATCTGCAGCGTCGGGGCGTGCAACACCTCGGCGCCGCGCCGCTCCAGCGCGGCAATCAGATCGGCCGACCGCCGGTGCGCGGTGACCCCGATCCGGAACCCGACCAGCTGCTCCGGGTCGAATCCGATGGCCGGTCCGCTCGCGGTCAGCCCGGTCACCCCCGCCAGATCCTCGTGGTCTCGGTCGCTACCGTGGGAGTCTACGTCGGGCCGGGCGGCCCGCCGAGGGGTCGGCGACATGGGAGGCTCCGAAGCTGGTGGACGGTCTACGGCGGCGCGGACGGCCGTGCGCCGAACACGTCAGCGATCATCCATGAGCCGGGTGACGCTGCCGTCACCAAATGCTCAGCAGGAGGCCAGGCGGGTGTGAGGCCCGGCCGCGAACCACACCTCCGGGTGGGGGCCGGGCGACCCCTCCCCGGTTAGCTGAGCGGCGAACACCCCGTGTCGCTGAGCAGCGAACACCCCCGTGTCGCTGAGCGGCGAACACCCCCGTGTCGCTGAGCGGCGAACACCCCCGGTTCGCTGATCAAACCCGGGCCGCCCGGGCGGAATATCCGGATTCGACGCGGATTTGATCAGCGAACTGCGAGGGTCGGCGCAGGACAGGAGGCAGGCGCGGCTGCGGCGGCGGGGTCGGAGGGTCAAATGTTGAAGCCCAGGGCGCGCATCTGGTCGCGGCCGTCCTCGGTGATCCGCTCCGGACCCCACGGCGGCAGCCAGACCCAGTTGATCCGGAAGTCGTCCACCAGACCGGCTTCCGGACCGGTCAGCGCGGCGGCCACCTGATCCTCGATCATGTCGGTCAGCGGGCATGCCGCGCTGGTCAGCGTCATGTCGATGATGGCCGTGTTGTCCGCGTCGACGGAAAGGTCGTAGACCAGGCCGAGATCGACGATGTTGATGCCGAGTTCGGGGTCGACGACGTCCTTGAGAGCCTCTTCGAGGTTCTCGATCAGCTGGGTGTCCACCGGTGCGGCGGCCGTGGTGTCGGCGGGCACCGAGACGGTGGCCACGTCCAGGTCGGCGGCCCCGCGGCCCTCGCGGCCCGTGCTCAGATCTTCGGTGCTGCTGGTCATTGGTCAACCCTCCTGGCCTGCGTAACGGAAGCGGAAGGCGCGGACTGTGCAGTGATCTGAACAGCCGCGTCCTTGAACGCCATCCAGCCCAGCAACGCGCACTTGACCCGGGCCGGGTACTTGGCGACACCGGCAAACGCGATGCCGTCGCCGATGACGTCCTCGTCACCGTCGAGGGTGCCCCGGCTGGTGACCATCGCGGTGAAATCGTCCAGGGCGTCCATCACGTCCGGCAGCGATCGGCCGATGGCCAGGTCGGTGAGCACGGAGGTGGACGCCTGGGAGATCGAGCAGCCCAGTGCCTCGTACGACACGTCGGCGACGACCGGCTCGTCCCCGGTCTGCACCAGGTGCACCCGCAGGGTCACCTCGTCACCGCAGGTCGGGTTGACATGATGCACCTCGGCGCCGAACGGCTCCCGCAGCCCGTAGTGGTGGGGCGACCGGTAGTGGTCGAGAATGATTTCCTGGTACAGCTTTTCCATCTGCATCGGCTCAGCTCACCCCGAAGAAGTCCTGCGCGGCACGAACGCCGGCGACGAGCGCGTCGACCTCGGCCGGCGTGTTGTAGAGCGCGAACGACGCCCGCACGGTCGCCGCGATGCGGAACCGGCGATGCAGCGGCCAGGCGCAGTGATGCCCGACCCGCACCTGCACGCCGGCGTCGTCCAGGATCTGCCCGACGTCGTGCGCGTGGACCCCGTCGACCAGGAACGACACCGCTCCCCCGCGATCCACCGTGCTGGCGGGCCCGATGATGCGCACCCCGTCGATGCCTGAGAGCTCCTGCAACGCATACCCGGTCAGCGCGGCCTCGTGGTCGGCAACGACCTTCATGCCGATGACCGAGAGGTAGTCGACGGCCGCGCCGAGCGCGACCGCCTGCGAGGTCATCGGCACGCCGGCCTCGAACCGGGCCGGCGGCGCGGCGTAGGTCGCCCGGTCGATGAAGACCTGCTCGATCATCGACCCGCCGGTCAGGAACGGCGGCATCGCGGCCAGCAGGTCGTACCGGCCGTACAGCACGCCGACCCCGCTCGGCCCGAACATCTTGTGCCCGGAGAACGCGGCGAGATCCACGCCGAGCGCGGCCACGTCGACACTCTGGTGCGGCACCGACTGGCAGGCGTCCAGCACGGTCAGCGCGCCGACCCGCTGCGCGGCGGCGACGAGCACCTCGACCGGATTGATGGTGCCCAGCACGTTGGACTGATGGGTGAACGCCACCACCCGGGTCCGCGGCGTGATCACCTCGTTCAGGTTCGACAGGTCGAGCCGGAAGTCGTCGGTGACGCCGAACCAGCGCAGGGTCGCCCCGGTGCGCCGGCACAGTTCCTGCCACGGCACGAGATTGGCGTGGTGCTCCATCTCGGTGACGACGACCTCGTCACCGGGGCCGAGCCGGAAGCGCCGGGCCTCGGGATCGTCGGAGTAGGTGGCATTGCCCAGCGAGTAGGCGACCAGGTTCAGCGACTCGGTGGCGTTCTTGGTGAAGATCACCTCGTCGGTGCGCGGCGCACCGATGAACGCCGCGATCCGCTCCCGGGCCGACTCGTAGAAGTCGGTCGCCTCCTCGGCCAGCTGGTGCGCGCCCCGGTGCACCGCGGCGTTGTGGCCGGTGACGTACTCCTGCTCGGCGTCCACGACGCAGGTCGGGCGCTGCGACGTCGCACCGGAATCCAGGTACACCAGCGGCTTTCCGTCGCGGACGGTCCGCCCGAGGATCGGGAAGTCGGCCCGGATCCGCTCGATCGCCGCCGCCGAGAGATCCGCCGGCTCGGCCGGTGATGCCGCGGCATCCTGGTCGGTCTCGGGTCCCGGCACCTGTCCGGCGACCACGGCGATCACCTCCTGCGTCATGTTCTTCTCGCCCTTCCGAAAGTGCCGATCAGACCGCGGCCGTCGGGTTCAGCGCGTCGGTGAAGCGGACGTAGCCGTTCTCCTCCAACTCGTCGGCCAGCTCGGGGCCGCCGGACTCGACGACCCGGCCACCGGCGAACACGTGCACCCGGTCCGGGTGGATGTACCGCAGGATCCGGGTGTAGTGGGTGATCAGCAGCACGCCGACGCCGTCACCGGTCTCGGCCGCGGACTGCTTGTATCCGTTGACCCCGGCGGCCACGATGCGCAGGGCGTCGACGTCCAGGCCGGAGTCGGTCTCATCCAGGATCGCGATCCTGGGCTTGAGCAGCGTCAGCTGCAGGATCTCCTGCCGCTTCTTCTCCCCGCCCGAGAAGCCCTCGTTGACCGCGCGCTCGGCGAAGTCGGGATCGATCTCCAGGTCCTTCATCGCGGTCTTGACCTCCTTGACCCACTTGCGCACCGGCGGGGCCTCACCGCGCACCGCGGTGGCCGCGGTCCGCAGGAAGTTGGAGGTGGAGACGCCGGGGACCTCGACCGGGTATTGCATCGCCAGGAAGACGCCGGCCCGCGCCCGTTCGTCCACGGACATGGCCAGCACGTCCTCGCCATCGAGTGTGACGGTGCCCGAGGTGACGTGATACTTGGGGTGCCCGGCCAACGAGTAGGCCAGCGTCGACTTGCCCGAGCCGTTCGGGCCCATGATCGCGTGCGTCTCGTTCGAGGACACCGACAGGTCGACCCCGCGCAGGATCTCGACCGGCCCCTCCTCGGTCAGCACCGACACGTGCAGGTCGCGGATATCAAGCGTGGTCATGAAGCATTCTCTCCAAACTCGGTCTCAATGGGCTCTGCCCATTGACCACCGAAACTCGTTTCGGTGGGGAAAGTCAGTGGGCCGCAGGCCCGTCGATGTAGTTGGGGGACGTCGGGGGGCGTGCCCCCCGACTGGCTAGATGCCGGAAATGGCGAGCTCGCGCTCGATGATCTGGGAGGTGCGCTCGCGCACCGACTCGATGCCGATCTTGAGCAGCACCTCGCCGAAGAAGCCGCGGACGACGAGGCGCTTGGCCACCTCCGCCGGGATGCCCCGGGACAGCAGGTAGAACAGCTGCTCGTCGTCGAACCGGCCGGTCGCGCTCGCGTGCCCGGCACCGACGATCTCGCCGGTCTCGATCTCCAGGTTCGGCACCGAGTCGGCCCGGGCCCCGTCGGTGAGCACGAGATTGCGGTTCATCTCATAGGTGTCGGTGCCCTCGGCGGCCCGCCGGATCAGCACGTCGCCGACCCAGACGGTGCGCGCCTTGTCGCCTTGCAGGGCACCCTTGTACAGGGCCCGCGACGTGCAGTGCGGCACGGCGTGATCGACGAACAGCCGGTGCTCCAGGTGCTGGCCGGCGTCGGCGAAGTACAGGCCGTTGAGCTCGACGGTGCCGCCGGGACCGTCGTAGGTCACATCGGCGACCACCCGGACCAGGTCCCCGCCGAAGGTCAGGGCGGTGTGCTTGATGGTGGCGTCCCGGCCGACCCGGATGTGGTGGTGGGACAGGTGCACCGCGTGCGAGTCCCATTCCTCGAGGGCGACGAACTCGAGCTGGGCGCCGTCGCCGACGACGATCTCCATGTTGTCGGACAGCAGCTGGGTGCCCTCGTGCAGGATCGCGACCTGGGCCTTGGCGTGCCGGCCGACCCGGACCACCAGGTGCCCGGCGAACGCCTTCTCGGTGGTGCCGCCGGCGAACGTGACGATCAGCGGCTCGCTGAACTCGGTCTCGGCCGGCACATCGATCAGCAGCACCGTCTCGCTGGCCCGCCAGGCGCGGGCCGACGGCCGGTCGGTCGGCAGGTTGCCGGAGATGCCCTTGAGCGCGGCGGCCTCGTCGCCGGCGATCCGGCGGACGGTGATGCCGGCCGGCCCGTCGAAGGTGGTCTCGTTCGCCGTGTCATCGGACCCGACGATGCCGTCGAAGGCGCGGTCGTCATCCAGACCGCGCATCCGGCGCAGCGGGGTGAACCGCCAGACCTCCTCCTTGGCGGACGGCAACGGGTGCGCCGCCGGATCGGCCGAGCCGACGCCGTGCAGGTGCGATTCGATTCCCTTGGTTCGAACCGTCGCCCCGCCGCCGTGGCTGTGCTCGGTCAGGCCGTGCTGGTTACTCAAAACAGGCGCGCTGGCGGACACGTCAGCCCACCGCTCCTTCCATCTGCAGTTCGATCAGGCGGTTCAGCTCGAGGGCGTACTCCATCGGGAGTTCCCGGGCGATCGGCTCGACGAAGCCGCGGACGATCATCGCCATCGCCTCGTCCTCGGTCAGGCCGCGGCTCATCAGGTAGAACAGCTGGTCCTCGCTGATCTTGGACACGGTGGCCTCGTGGCCCATCGACACGTCGTCCTCCCGCACGTCCACGTACGGGTAGGTGTCGGTGCGGGACTGGGTGTCGACCAGCAGGGCGTCGCACTTGACCGTCGAACGGCTGTGGTGGTTGCCCGGGTTGACCTGCACCAGCCCGCGGTAGGAGGTCCGGCCGCCACCCCGGGAGACGGACTTGGAAATGATCGTCGAGGACGTGTGCGGGGCCAGGTGCAGCATCTTGGCCCCGGTGTCCTGGTGCTGGCCTTCGCCGGCAAAGGCGATGGAGAGCACCTCGCCCTTGGCGTGTTCGCCCATCAGCCAGACCGCCGGGTACTTCATCGTGACCTTGGAGCCGATGTTGCCGTCGACCCACTCCATGGTCGCGCCGGCCTCGGCCTTGGCCCGCTTGGTGACCAGGTTGTAGACGTTGTTCGACCAGTTCTGGATGGTCGTGTACCGGCAGCGGCCGCCCTTGCGCACGATGATCTCGACCACCGCCGAGTGCAGCGAGTCGGACTTGTAGATCGGCGCGGTGCAGCCCTCGACGTAGTGCACGTAGGCGTCCTCGTCGACGATGATCAGCGTCCGCTCGAACTGGCCCATGTTCTCGGTGTTGATCCGGAAGTAGGCCTGCAGCGGGATGTCCACGTGCACGCCCGGTGGCACGTAGACGAACGAGCCGCCCGACCAGACCGCGGTGTTCAGCGCGGAGAACTTGTTGTCCCCGGACGGGATGACCGAGCCGAAGTACTCCTCGAAGATCTCCGGGTGCTCGCGCAGGCCGGAGTCGGTGTCCAGGAAGATGACGCCCTGCCGCTCCAGGTCCTCCTGGATCTGGTGGTAGACGACCTCGGACTCGTACTGGGCGGCGACACCGGCGACCAGCCGCTGCTTCTCGGCCTCCGGGATGCCCAGCCGATCGTAGGTGTTCTTGATGTCCTCGGGCAGCTCCTCCCAGGAGGCCGCCTGCTTCTCCGTGGAGCGGACGAAGTACTTGATGGTGTCGAAGTCGATGCCCGACAGGTCGGCGCCCCAGGTGGGCATGGGCTGCCGGTCGAACATCTTCAGCGCCTTGAGCCGCCGCTCCAGCATCCACTCCGGCTCGCTCTTCTTGGCCGAGATGTCGCGGACGACGTCCTCGTTGAGACCACGGCGGGCGGAGGCGCCGGCGGTGTCGGTGTCCGACCAGCCGAACGCGTACCGGCCGATGGCGTCGATCGTCGCGGCCTGTTCCAGCCGGGACTGGCTCAGCTCCGGGTCCTGCTCGGTGGTCAGGGGGGTCGTCATGAACACGTCCTTCCGATATCGAAGCGGTGCGGGCCGGGCGGCGTCGGCCCGCGCCGGGCGGTGCAGCGGTGGGTCCTACAGCGTGCTGGGCGTGGGGCTGGTCGGCGGGATGGTGGACAGCGGGATGAAAGTCGTGCACACCGGGTCGCCGCGGGCGATGGTGGCCAACCGCTGCGCGTACGAGCCGAGGGCGCGGGTGAAGACCGCCATCTCCTCCTCGCACAGTTGCGGGTAGCTGGCGGCGACGTGCCCGACCGGGCAGTGATGCTGGCACAGCTGCCGACCGACGCCGACCTCCTGCAACGAGGCGGAGAACCCGGCCGCGGTCAGCGCGCGGGCCAGCACGTCGGCCCGCTCCGAGACGTCGGCCGCACCGTCCAACTCGGCCGCGAACGGCGCCACGATCGCCTCCGCCCGCCGGCGGGCGAACTCCGACACCGATGCGGGACCGGCGACCTGTTGCAGGTAATCCAGGGCCTGGATCGCCAGGTCGTCGTACTGGTGCGGCAGCCGGTTGCGTCCGGCGTCGGTGAGCAGGTACGACCGTGCCGGACGGCCGCGTCCCCGCTGGCCCCGGGACGGCGGCTGCCGGGAGGTCACCGCACCCTCGGCGATCAGCTGATCCAGATGCCGGCGCACCGCGGCCGGTGAGATGCCGAGCCGGCCGGCCAGGTCGCCCGCGGTCAGCGGTCCGTCGGACAGCAGCAGCTGGGCAACCGCCTCACGGGTCCGGCCCTCGCCGCGGTCGACCGGCGCAGCCGCATCGACGGCAGCGACGGACACGGCGGCGGTTTTCACAACAACATTGTGACCTTTTTCCCGGCGGAGATCAAAGAGGGCCGTTGCCGGGCCGGTGTGGCCCCGGACACGCAGGTCAGCCTCACCAAACCCCCCCACAAGGTGCCGAAGCTCATCGAGGACGAGCCCGCACCGATCGCCGCTCCATACACTCACCGCGTGGTGCGTCCTGGGTCCGAGGTGGGGGTGGCCGGGGCGACCGGTTCCGACGAGGCGGCCGGCGCCCTCGACCAACGGGAGCGCGGCCAGCTGTCGCGGCTGCGCCGCTGGGGCACGGTCGGCGCCCTGCTGTTGATGCTGGGGGCCGGCTCGTCCTACGGTTCGGCCTCCCCGATCCCCAATCCGGTCGACGGGATCCGCATCATCGGGCTGCTGTCCCGGATCGGGCCGGCCGCCCTGGCCTGCTCGTACACCGGCATCGGGCTGATCGTGTTGTGCTGGGTGCTGATCGGCCGGCTCGCCGCTCCGGGCCGGCCCCGCCGGCTCTCCCGTAGCCAGTTGTCGCACACCCTGGCCATGTGGGCGGTGCCGCTGCTGGTCACGCCGCCGCTGTTCTCCCGGGACGTCTACTCCTACCTGGCCATCGGCTCGATGATGGCCAACGGGTTCAACCCCTACGAGTCAGGCCCGTACGACACGCTCGGCGACGCCGACCCGTACGCGCATCAGGTGGACGTCCGCTGGCAGCACACCGCCAGCCCGTATGGCCCGGTGTACCTGCTGATCGCCCGCGGCATCGTCACGGTCGCGCACGACAACCTGATCGTGGCCGTGCTGCTGCAGCGACTGATCGAACTGGTCGGCGTCGCCCTCATCGTCTGGGCATTGCCCCGGCTGGCCCGGATCTGCGGTTTCGACCCGGTGGCCGCGTTGTGGCTCGGCGCGCTCAACCCGCTCGTGCTGTTCCACCTGATCGGGGGTGGGCACAACGAGGCGCTGATGCTCGGGGCGATGCTGGCCGGGATCGTTCTCGCCTGGCAGCGAACGGTGGTCGGCGGCGTCGTGCTGATCGCCCTGGGCATGGGAATCAAGGCGACGGCCGGGATGGCGCTGGCCTTCCTGGTGATCATGCTGGCCCTCCGGGCCGGCGGGCGCTGGCGGGACCTGTTGCGAATCGGGCTGCTGGTGGGAGCGGTGGCGGCCATCACCTTCGCCGCGTTCACCGCGCTGGCCGGCGTGGGATTCGGCTGGGTCGCGGCGCTGGGCGCGCCCGGGACGGTCCGGTCCTTCCTGTCCGTCTCGACCAGCCTGGGCGTGATCGCCGGGCAGTCCGGCCTGCTGCTCGGCCTGGGCGATCACACCCAGGCCGTGCTGGACGTCATGCAGCCGGTCGGCACCCTGATCGGCTCGGTGATCGCCGTCGTGATCATGTGGCAATGCTGGCAGCGGCGGATCAATCCGATCTTCGGCCTGGGCATGGCCATGGGCGCGTTCGTCCTGTTCGCACCGGTGATCCAGCCCTGGTACCTGCTCTGGGCCGCGTTGCCGCTGGCCGCATCCACCGCCGACCCCCGGGTGCGCACCGCGACCGTCTGGCTGACCGTGCTGTTCTCGGTGACGATCATGCCCAACGGCGCCACCATCGGAGTGTTCGTGATCGTGCAGGCCGTCGTCGTGGCCGCCGTCGTGGTCGGCGCGGTGTTCTACGGCCTGCACCGGGCCGGGCTGCCGGCGGCCCACCCCGCCCCAGCCGAATCCGCGGCCGGAGAGGTTGATTGACCATGACCGCCCGGCCGTAGGCGACCAGGACCGCGCCCCGCGGCAGCCAGACCGCCCGACCTGGGCCAGCACCCGGCCGGTCCATGGGCGCGCCGCGTCAGCACCGGCGATCCGGATCCGACGTCCTGACCTCGAGCAGGTCTTCGGGCCGGGGGCGGCGGAATCTGTCGATCCCCGCCGGTCGATCCGCGCTGGTCGATCCCGCCTGTCGGTCCCCGACCCGGTCCGCCGGTGGGTTGACATATGTCTATATAGACATATGATAGTGCGATGGCCAGGGCCGCCACCACGACCGACGCATTCAATGCGGTCGCCGAGCCACGGCGGCGGCAGATCCTGGACCTGCTCGCGGGCGGCGCCCGCCCGGTCGGCGAGCTGGTCGACGCGCTGGGTATCCCCCAGCCGCTGGTGTCCAAGCATCTGCGGGTGCTGCGTGAAGTGGGCCTGGTGCGGGTCCACGACCAGGGTCGGCAACGCATCTACCGACTCGACGGCGAGCCGCTCCGGACGATCTACGACTGGGTGCGCCGCTACGAGCGGACCTGGTCCGCCCGGTACGACCTGCTCGATTCCGTGCTCGACGACCTCCGCGACGGAACACCCGGCGCGGACCCACCCAAGGAGGAACGGCAATGACCCCAGCGACGACCCATTCGGCAGTGGTGACCTTCCCGGCCGAGACGCAGATCCTGGTCACCCGCGACTTCAACGCCCCACGGCACCTGGTGTTCCGCGCCCACGTGGAGCCCGACCTCGTCAGACGTTGGTGGGCCGGCGACCGCGGTGTCGTCGACAGCGCCGAGATCGACCTGCGAGTCGGCGGTCGCTGGCGGTACGTGATGACCGCGACCGGCGGCTTCCAGGTCGCCTTCCACGGCGAGTACCGCGAGATCGTGCCGGACGAGAAGATCGTCTGCACCGAGGTGTTCGAGGGTGTCCCGGATGGCGACCTGGACCCGGCGGTCTGTACCTACACCCTGACCGATCTGGGCGGGCGCACCCGGCTGACCGTGCTGACCGAGGTGTCCAGCGCGCAGATCCGCGACATGATCGTCGAGAGCGGCATGGAAGTCGGCATGCAGGAGGGCATGGACGCACTGGAGCGCGTCGCGCAGTCCCTGGCCTGACCGACGTGCGGGCCCGGCCGGCGGGCGCCCGGCTGCGTGCGGGGCCGGTGAATGCGGGCCGGTGGGTGATCGGGGCCGGACCCGGGCGGCGGCCGGCGTCGCCGGCGCCACCTATCCTCGATGACCGTGACCCTCCCCCGGCCCGATCCGGACCTGCCCGTGCTCCAGGTCGACGGTCTGGTGCGCACGTTCGGCGCATTGCGCGCAGTGGACGGGGTGTCCCTCCGCATCTCCCGCGGTGAGCTGGTGGCCGTGCTCGGGCCCAACGGGGCCGGCAAGACCAGCACGCTGGACGCCTGCACCGGATTCGCCAGGCCGGACGGCGGCGTCGTGCGGGTCCTCGGCCTGGACCCGTGGCGCCAGGCGGCCCGGCTGCGGCCGCGGATCGGGGTGATGCTGCAGGCCGGCGGGTCGCACGCGGCCGCCCGCGCCGGCGAGATGCTCCGGGTGATCGCCCGTTGCTCGGCCAATCCGCTGAGCCCCGACTGGTTGCTGGAGGTCCTGGGGTTGCAGCCGGTGGCCCGCACCCCGGTCCGCCGGCTCTCCGGCGGTCAGGTCCAGCGACTGAGCCTGGCGATGGCGCTGGTCGGACGGCCGGAGCTGCTGTTCCTGGACGAGCCCACCGCCGGCCTGGATCCGCAGGCCCGGCACCTGGTCTGGGACCTGCTCCGGGCCGCTCGGGCCGACGGGGTGACGATCCTGCTGACCACCCATCTCCTGGACGAGGCCGAGTTGCTGTCCGACCGGGTGGTGATCGTCGATCATGGCCGGGTGGTGGCCCAGGGCGCCCCCAGCGACCTCACCGGGGGCGCCGACCACCGGCGCCTGCGCTTCGCCGCCGCTCCCGGGCTCGATCTGGAACTGCTCCGGCTCGCCCTGCCCGACGGGTTCGCGGTCCGTGAGACCAGCAGCGGCCGCTACCTGGTCGAGGGCGAGATCGTGCCGGCCACGGTCGCGACGGTCACGTCCTTCTGCGCGCGGGTCGGGGTCCTCCCGGGCGAGCTGCAGGTCAACCAACGTTCGCTGGACGAGGTCTACCTGGAACTGACCGGACGGGAGATCCGCCCATGATGCCGACCCATCCCGCGACGATCCGCGCCCCGAGGCCCCGACGAGCCCACGTGGTGGAACACCGGCAGGCCACGGACCGGTCCGAGCCCGGCCCCGGCCGGCGGGTCGCCTGATGACCGACCGGACCACCGCGTTCCCGCCCGGCACCTTCACCCCCGATCCCCGGCCCGCTCCCCCGGCGCGCCGGGTGACCGCCACCGCGGGCCTGGAACTCCGGGTCACCCTGCGCAACGGTGAACAACTGCTGCTCGCGCTGGTCATCCCCCTGGTCGCGCTCGTCGGCGGCACCATGATCACGCTGATCGATCTGCCCGAACCGCGGGTCGACGCCGTGCTGCCCGGGGTCGTCGTGCTGGCGGTGTTCTCGTCGGCGTTCACCTCGCAGGCGATCACCACGGGGTTCGACCGCCGCTACGGCGTCCTGAAGCGGCTGGCGGCGGCGGGGGTGGGACGGGCCGAGCTCCTGGCCGGCAAGTGCCTGGCGACGCTGGCCGTGCTGACGGGCCAGCTGGTGGTGCTCGGCGCCACGGCGGCCCTGCTCGGCTGGCGACCGCACGGTCAGCCGTTCTGGACGGTGTCGACCATCCTGCTCGGCGCGGCGGCCTGCGTCGGCCTGGCCCTGCTGCTCGGCGGCACCCTGCGCGCCGAGGCCGTGCTGGCCCTGTCGAACCTGATCTGGC
This sequence comes from Nakamurella sp., assembly GCA_044223435.1. GTDB lineage: Bacteria > Actinomycetota > Actinomycetes > Mycobacteriales > Nakamurellaceae > Nakamurella. The sequence continues at coordinate 40,557 of JBGALY010000022.1, read as the reverse complement.
TGGTGTTCGTGGTGGTCGGTGGCGTCGTCGTCCCGCTCGATCGGACACCCGCGGCGCTGCGGGTGATCGGTGAACTGACGCCACCCGGAGCGATGTCGCAAGCCCTGCGGGCGACCTTCGGCGGGGCCGCACCGTCGGCGACATCACTGCTGATCCTGCTGGCGTGGACAGTGATCGGCTGGGTCGCGACCGTACGGTGGTTCCGATGGCTATGACCGATCCGCTCCCCGATTCGCCGCCCGCCGTGGCGGACCCGCCGGCCGAGGCGACCTCGGCGAGCGGCCCCTGGTGGCGACGCGCCCCCTCGCACCGGCTGCAGAAGGGGTTCGCCTGGGCCGCGGTGCTGGCCAACGGGCTGATCGCGGTCACCGGCGCGACCGTCCGGGTCACCGGTTCCGGGCTGGGCTGCCCGACGTGGCCGGAGTGCCACCCGGGGTCGCTGGTTCCGGTCAGCCGGGCGGACCTGTCCCCGATCCACCAGGCCATCGAATTCGGTAACCGGACACTCACCGGCCTGGTGCTGCTTGCCTCGCTCGGCCTGTTCGTGGTGCTGTGGCGGGCCGAGCCGCGGCGACCGAAACTCGTGAGGCTGTCCGCCGTGCTGCCTGCCGGCGTGGTCTTCCAGGCCGTCTGGGGTGGCCTGACCGTGCTGACCGGGCTCGCCTGGTGGACCGTCGCGCCGCACATGCTCGTCTCGCTGGTGCTGCTGTTCGTGGCGATCGTGGTGCTGGTCCGGCTGGACGAGACCGACGATCCGCCGGTGCCTGCCGTGCCCCGCCCGCTGCAGGTGCTGACCTGGGCGACCATCGGCGTGCTGGTGGCCCTGTGCGTGGCCGGCACGCTGGTCACCGCTGCGGGACCGCACGGCGGCGACGACGCCACCCCTCGGCTCGATCTCCCCGTCCGGGCGCTGGCCCAGCTGCACGCCGACCTGATGTTCGCCTACCTGGGCCTGCTGATCGCCATGACGGTGGGGTACCTGGCGGTGAAGGCACCGCGACGGCTGATGACCCGGGCCTACGTGCTGATCGGCGTGACCGTGGGCCAGGGCCTGATCGGACTGGTGCAGTACGCCACCGGGGTACCGGAGGCATTGGTGGTGGCGCACGTGCTCGGCGCGACCCTGCTGGTGGCGGCGGCGGCGGCAATGGCCATGGCCACCCGGACGCGGCCGGTTCACCGGCCCAGCACCGACAGCACGGCCGAGCCGTCGGACACCGTCCGCAGCGCCGCCTCCGCCACCGGTTGAAGCCGCCCGACCCGGCCGGCCCGGGTGCGGGCGAGCACCCGGGTCAGCCGGGACGACGGCTCCATCGGCTCGGGCACCCACACCGGCAGGGGGGTCGCCGCGTAGACGACCTGGCCGCGGCGCAGCACGGCGCGCCGGTGGGCCAGCCGGACGCGGTCAATCACCATGGCGCGCCTGCGCCGATACCGGCGGGCCGACCGGCCGGCTCCGGCCTCACATGTGGCCCAGGCCGGGAGCCGGCGCATTGGCCAGGATCTCCTCGTAGCGGGCCTGCCGGACCTCGTTGACCAGGTTGCGGGATTCCTCCCGGTCCCGGACGACCTTGGACACCACGACGGTGGCGAACATGGCGCTGAGGATGCCCATGGCGAGCATCCACTGCTCCTGGGCGGTGATACCCAGCAGCCAGATATTGGCGAAGTTCCAGATTCCGGTGGCGGCCAGGAACGCGACCGCGGCACCGAAGAAGGCGCCGGTGTGGGTGGTGGCGATCTTAGGCTGGCTGGATTTGGTGGCGGTCATGACGGTGAACCCTTTCTGTGGGTCGGCGACTCCCGGTTTCGGGTATGCGGTCGCCAGGAGGAGGTGGGCGAGGCCCGTCGGACCGGCCGACGGGTACGGGGATCGACGGACCGCGAACGCGGTCCGCGGTGCCGGGGATCAGCCTTCGCGGGGACTGCGGCGCCGGGCCTGCCGGACCGGGGCCGCCGCGCGGCGATGCTTCGTGCTCACGACGGCTTTGGACAGGCTGTGCCGGCGGCCGTCGAGCTGATGCACCCGGAGCACTTGTTCGAGCTTGGTGTGCCGGATGCGCGACGCCTGCTTGCTGATGCCCTGGGCGTCGCCGATGTCGGAGTAACTGGTCTGCGGCAGCGAGGACCGCAACTCGTGCACGGCCTGTCCCTCGATGATGTCGAGGACCAGGCGGGCCTGGGAGATCAGCCGGATCTTGGCCAGCTCGAACTCCTCCTCGGTGCCGGACTCGTCCGGTGGGAGAGCCGCGTCCCCGAGCAGGTGAGCGATGTAGTCGTACATCTCGCCGAGTTCCACGTCACAGACGATGACACACGACAACACACGTTGTCAACGACAATTCACGTTGTCTGGGGCAACTTTTCTTGTCGACGGCGGGGACGGGCGGGCCGGACCGGACGGCCCCTCGGGCCGATCGTGGGCAAGCGGCCTCAGCGGCCGGTGCCGGCCATCCGCCGGCGGTCCGCCGCACTCGGGGTGACACTCGCGGACAGCTCCCGGGACCAGCCGCCGGCGACGGCGACACCGGCCCGCTCGCACATCGCGGTGGCCGCGTCGGTATCCGGCGCGACCGCGTCGGCGTAGGCGCCGTCCTCGGCAACCAGGACGATGCGCACACCGACCCGCCCGATCGGTTCGACGACCGCCTCGCCGGCCCCGCCGTGCGCCGCGACGAACGCGCGCAGCCGGTCCGCCGCGCGCGCGTGCGCGGCGTCGAGCCCCGCGGTCAGGTCCCGGTCCACGGCGCTCAGCCCGGCCAGCCGAGAACGGGCAGGCCGATCGCGGCGTCCACCGCCCAGGCCACCGAGATCCCGGTCAGGTAGACGTTCGACAGGTGGAACAGCGTCATCGGTTTGGCCGGCGTGCCGCGCAGCACCCGGGTGTGCAGCAGGTGCGCCATCGCCAGGAACCACAGCCCGAGCGGCACCGCGACCGCCGCGTAGATCCACGAGGATGCCGGAATCAGCAGGAACGAGCACGCCACCATCGCCCAGCTGTACAGCACGATCTGGCGGACGACCTCGCGCTCCGGGGCGACCACCGGCAGCATCGGGACGCCGGCCGCGGCGTAGTCCGCGCGGTACCGCATGGCCAGCGCCCAGGTGTGCGGAGGCGTCCAGAAGAAGATGACGCCGAAGAAGACCCAGGCCGGCCAGCCGATGTCGCCGGTCACCGCGGACCACCCGATGATCACCGGCATGCAGCCGGCCAACCCGCCCCAGACGATGTTCTGGGACGTGCGGCGCTTGAGCCACATCGAGTAGACGAAGACGTAGAACAGGATCGCCACGACGGCCAGCGCCGCGGCCTGCCAGGTGGTGAGGGCAAGCAGCACCGCCGCGGCCAGCACCCCGAGCGCGATGCCGAAGACCAGCGCGGCCCGTGGGGTGACGGTGTGCCGGGCGAGCGGCCGGGAGCGGGTGCGCCGCATGACCGCGTCGATGTCGGCGTCCACCACGCAGTTCAACGCGTTCGCGCTACCCGCCGCGAGGGTGCCGCCGGCCAGGGTGGCCAGCAACAACCCGACGGACGGCACCTGCCGCTGCGCGGCGAACATCGCCGGGATCGTGGTGATCAGCAGGAGTTCAATGATGCGCGGCTTGGTCAGCGCGACGTAGGCACCGATCCGGGCGGCGAACCGGGACCTGGGCGGTGCCTCGGGTCCGCCCGGTGACCCGGCGGATGCCGCCCGGGCGTCCGGGATCTCGATGTCCTGGTTGGACCCGGACGCGACCTCCACGGGACTCCTCTGGCTCGGCGGACGGCTCGACGGCCCGGTTGGTCGCAGCGCGAGCAGAAGCCACTTCGACCATTGGGGCGACAGACGGTCATCTTAGGTGGGCACCGGCGGCACCGCCGAACTGCCCCGCACGTGTCGGTCGCCGGAGTGCTCACCGCGCACCGGCCGGGCGGTGCGCACCACGACATCGGTGGCACATGCCCGAGGACTAGGCTTGACGTGCTGCGCAATCGAATGTCACCACCGTCACAGACAACGCGACGCGCAAGAGTCCACGCGCGCGACCCTTTGGAGGACAGTCCCACGTGACCGCTCAGCTCGACTCGGCCGCCGCCGCCGATATTCCCACCCTGACCACCGCCCACGTCCCGGCCGACTGGACCGAGGTGGACAAGCGGGCGGTGGACACCGCCCGGGTGCTGGCCGCGGACGCCGTGCAGAAGGTCGGGAACGGCCATCCGGGTACGGCGATGTCGCTGGCGCCGACCGCGTACTCGCTGTTCCAGCGGGTGATGCGGCACGATCCGGCGGATCCGCACTGGGTCGGCCGGGATCGGTTCGTGCTGTCCTGCGGGCATTCGTCGCTGACGCTGTACATCCAGTTGTACCTGGGCGGGTTCGGCCTGGAACTGTCGGACCTGGAGGCCGCCCGCCGCGAGCGGGGCCTGTTCGATCCGGACGCGCCGGCCGGTCGGTCGCCGTTCGACCATTTCATCTACGTGCTGGCCTCCGACGGCGACATCGAGGAGGGCGTCACCTCCGAGGCGTCCTCGATCGCCGGCCGGCAGCAGCTGGGCAACCTCGTGGTGATCTACGACCACAACGACATCTCGATCGAGGACGACGTGAACATCGCGCTGTCCGAGGACGTCGGCGCCCGGTACGAGGCGTACGGCTGGCACGTGCAGCAGGTGCAGGGTGGGGAGAACGTCGCCGGCATCCTCGAGGCCATCGAGAAGGCCAAGGCGGTCACCGACAAGCCGTCCTTCATCGAGCTGCGCACGATCATCGGCTTCCCGGCGCCGAACCTGATGAACACCGGCAAGGCGCACGGTTCGGCATTGGGCAAGCCCGAGGTGGCCGCGGTCAAGGAAATCCTCGGGTTCGACCCCGACAAGAACTTCCAGGTCGATGACGAGGTCATCGCGCACACCCGCGGCCTGCTGGAGCGAGGTGCCGCCGCGAAAGCGGACTGGCAGACCGGTTTCGATGCGTGGGCGGCGAAGAACCCGCAGGCCAAGGAGCTGTTCGACCGGTTGCAGGCCCGCGACCTGCCGGACGGCTGGGCCGACGGCCTGCCGGTCTGGGACGTGGACCCCAAGGGCATCGCCACCCGCGCCGCGTCGGGCAAGGTGCTGAACGCGCTGGCCCCGGTGCTGCCCGAACTCTGGGGTGGGTCGGCCGACCTGGCCGAATCGAACAACACGACGATGGAGGGCGCGGACAGCTTCGGCCCGGTCGATGCCGCGACCAAGCACTGGAACGCGCAACCCTACGGCCGGACGCTGCATTTCGGCATCCGAGAGCACGGCATGGGCTCGATCCTGACCGGCATCGTGATGCACGGCCCCACCCGCCCCTACGGGGGCACGTTCCTGCAGTTCAGCGACTACATGCGCGGCGCGGTCCGGCTGGCCGCGCTGATGGGTGCGCCGGCGATCTACGTGTGGACGCACGACTCGATCGGTCTGGGCGAGGACGGCCCGACCCACCAGCCGGTCGAGCACCTGGCCGCCCTGCGCGCGATCCCCGGGCTCAGCGTGGTCCGCCCGGCCGACGCGAACGAGACCGCGCACGCCTGGAAGGCCGTCCTCGAGCGGCAGCACGACTGGTTCAGCGGGCCGGCCGGCCTGATCCTGACCCGGCAGGCCGTCCCGGTCCTCGATGGCACGTCCGCCGACGGGGTGGCCCGCGGCGCCTATGTGCTGGCCGACTGGGACTCCTCGGCCGAGCAGAAGGTGATCCTGATGGCCTCCGGGTCGGAGGTGCAGATCGCGGTCGCCGCGCGGGAGGCCCTGCAGGCGCAGGGCATCGGCGCCCGGGTGGTGTCGGTCCCCTGCCTGGACTGGTTCGAGACGCAGGACGCCGGCTACATCCAGTCGGTGCTGCCGTCCTCCGTGCCCGCTCGGGTGTCGGTCGAGGCGGCCATCGCCCAACCGTGGTGGCGCTGGCTGGGCAGCTACGGCAAGCCGGTGTCCCTGGAGCACTACGGTGCCTCCGCCGACTTCCAGACGCTGTACCGCGAGTTCGGGCTGACCTCGGACGCCGCGGTGGCGGCCGCCAAGGATTCGCTGGCCGCGGCCGCCGCCGGCGGTGGGCCGAGCGGTGCGCCGAATGCGTTCTCCCTGCACCACGCCGGCCAGGACGATGCCACCCCCACCGCCGAGAACGACTGACTGACCGCCGTCGCCGACCCACCCGGGCCGGCGGAAAGGAAGACGAACACATGAGCAACCAGACGAGCACCGATTCCGCCGACCGCCTGGCCGACCTGACCGCCCAGGGCGTCTCGCTCTGGCTCGATGATCTGTCCCGGCAGCGGATCCACTCCGGCAACCTGCAGCACCTGATCGACACCTGGCACATCAGCGGGGTGACCACCAACCCGTCGATCTTCCAGGCCGCCCTCAAGGACGGCGCCTCCTACCAGCAGCAGCTGGACGAGCTGGCCGCGCGCGGCGCCGGCGTCGACGACACCGTCCGCGAGGTCACCACCGACGACGTGCGCAACGCGTGCGACCTGTTCACCGGGATCTTCGCCGCCACGCATCACGTCGACGGCCGGGTCTCCATCGAGGTCGACCCGCGGCTGGCCCACGAGACGCAGGCCACCATCGACCAGGCCAAGGAACTGCACAAGATCGTCGACCGGCCCAACCTGCTGATCAAGATCCCGGCCACCGTCGCCGGCCTGCCCGCGATCACGGCCGTGATCGGCGAGGGCATCAGCGTCAACGTCACGCTGATCTTCTCCCTGGACCGCTACAAGGCGGTCATGGACGCCTACCTCACCGGCCTGGAGCAGGCCGCCGAGGCCGGCCACGACCTGTCCGAGATCCATTCGGTGGCCTCGTTCTTCGTGTCCCGGGTGGACTCGGAGGTTGATAAACGATTGCAAGCGATCAACTCTCCGGAAGCCGACGCCCTGCTCGGGCAGGCCGCGATCGCCAATGCCCGGCTGGCGTTCCAGGCGTACGAGCAAACCTTCGCCGGCGAGCGCTGGGAGGCCCTCGCGGCCAAGGGCGCGAACAAGCAGCGCCCGCTGTGGGCCTCGACCGGCGTCAAGGACCCCAAGTACGACGACACCCGCTACGTCGTCGAGCTGGTCGCCCCGGGCACCGTCAACACCGCGCCCGAGAAGACGATCGCCGCCGTGGCCGACCACGGCGTCGTCACCGGCAACACCATCGAGGGCACCTACGCACAGGCATCCTCGGTCTTCTCGTCCCTGGAGGCGCTGGGCATCGATCTAGACGACGTCTTCACTGTGCTGGAGACCGAAGGCGTCGACAAATTCATCGCCGCCTGGGACGAACTGCTCGAATCCGTGTCGGAGGAACTGGCCAAGCACAAGAAGTAGGTCCGCCCGGCGGCCGCCGGCCCACGCGGATCGGCCCCGGCCCACCCGGATCGGCCCCGGCCCACCTGGGGCGGATCCGGCCCCGGGGCGGTCGCCGCCCGTGGCCGGCCCTCGATCGACCCGAAGGAAGGAACGACCCCTCCATGGTGTCTGCACAGGGACGGTTGGCCCCGGCGGCGAACCCGCTCCGGGACCCGCGCGATAAGCGCCTGCCGCGCATCGCCGGCCCGTCCGGGATCGTCATCTTCGGGGTCACCGGCGACCTCGCCCGCAAGAAGCTGATGCCCGCGATCTACGACCTGGCCAACCGGGGGCTGCTGCCGCCCGGCTTCGCCCTGGTCGGGTTCGCCCGGCGGGACTGGAGCACGGAGAACTTCGCCAAGATCGTGCACGACGCGGTTCGGGAGCACTCCCGCACCCCGTTCTCCGAGGACGTGTGGCGCCACCTGGCACAGGGGTTCCGCTTTGTCCAGGGCGCGTTCGACGACGACGACGCGTTCGACACGCTGTCCCAAACGCTCCTGGACCTGGACCGGGTGCGCGGCACGGGCGGCAACCACGCCTTTTACTTCTCGATCCCGCCGGGCGCTTTCCCGGTCGTCCTCAAGCAACTCAAGCGGTCCGGCCTGTGCGAACCGCACGGCGAGGAATGGCGCCGGGTCGTCATCGAGAAGCCGTTCGGGCACGACCTGAAGTCCGCGGTGGAGCTGAACAGCCTGGTGGGTGAGGTCTTCCCGGAATCCAGCGTGTTCCGGATCGACCATTACCTGGGTAAGGAGACGGTTCAGAATCTCCTCGCCCTGCGCTTCGCCAACCAGCTGTACGAACCGATCTGGAACAACAACTACGTCGACCACGTCCAGATCACCCAGGCCGAGGACATCGGCGTCGGCGGCCGGGCCGGCTACTACGACGGCATCGGCGCCGCCCGCGACGTCATCCAGAACCACCTGCTGCAGCTGATGGCCCTGACCGCCATGGAGGAGCCGGTCACCTTCCGGCCCAACGATCTGCGCCGGGAGAAGGTCAAGATCCTCTCCGCGGTCCAGTTGCCCAAGGACCTGTCGGCCGGCACCGCCCGCGGCCAGTACGCCGGCGGGTGGCAGGGCGCCAGCAAGGTCCTCGGTTACCTCCAGGAGGACGGCATCGATCCGAACTCCACCACCGAGACCTACGCCGCCGTCAAGCTGCTGATCGGCAACCGGCGCTGGGCCGGGGTGCCGTTCTACCTGCGGACCGGCAAGCGGCTGGGCAAACGCGTCTCGGAGATCGCGGTCGTCTTCAAGTGCGCCCCGCACCTGCCGTTCTCCCGGTCCGACACGGAGGAACTCGGCTCGAACATGCTGGTCATCCGGGTGCAACCGGACGAGGGCGTGACGATCCGCTTCGGCTCGAAGGTGCCCGGGCCGGCGATGGAGGTCCGCGACGTCTCCATGGATTTCTCCTACGGCCAGTCGTTCACCGAGGCCTCGCCGGAGGCTTACGAGCGGCTCATCCTCGACGTGCTGCTCGGCGAACCGTCACTGTTCCCGCAGGACCGCGAGGTCGAGCTGTCCTGGGAGATCCTGGACCCCATCGAGAAGCATTGGGCCCGGGCGGGCGGGCCGCTTGAGCAGTACGAGCCGGGGACCTGGGGACCGCCCAGCGCCGACGCGATGATGGCGCGTGACGGTCGCCGCTGGCGGCGGCCATGACCGCCCGGCCGCGCGTCCTGGAGGGCCGGCCGCCCGGTCCTGACCTTTCCGATTTCTCTCGCGGGAGCCGCCGGTGATCATCGACCTGCCCAGCACGACGTCGTCCAAGATCAACCGCGCGCTGGTCGACCTGCGCGATCAGGGCGGCTCCGTCGCGCTGTCCCGGGTGCTCACGCTGGTGATCGTCACCGAGGACGGGCAGGCCGAGGACCCGATCGAGGCGGCCAACGCGGCCTCATTCGAGCATCCGTGCCGCGTCATCGTCGTCGCCAAGGGGGCCAAGCGAGCCTCACCGCGACTCGACGCGCAGATCAGGGTCGGCGGTGACGCCGGAGCCAGCGAGGTGATCGTGCTGCGGCTGTACGGCTCACTGGTCGATCACGCCGCGTCGGTGGTGGTCCCGCTGTTGCTGGCCGACTCGCCGGTCGTCGTCTGGTGGCCCGGTGCGGCCCCGGACGTTCCGGCCGAGGACCCGATCGGGGTGCTGGCCGACCGGCGGATCACCGATGCGAACTCCGCGCGCCGGCCGACCGCGCAGTTGGCCAAGCGGCGGGACACCTACCGGCCCGGCGACACCGACATCGCCTGGACCCGGATCACCCGCTGGCGCGGTCTGCTGGCCGCAACGCTGGACCAGCCGCCGCACGAAAAGGTCACGGAGGTGGTCGTCGCCGGGTCGGCCGACTCGCCGTCCACCGATCTGCTCGCCGCCTGGCTGGCCTGGGCGCTGCGCTGTCCGACCAGGCGGACCAAGGCCCCGGCGAAGTCCGGGCCGGGGGTGCACTCGGTCGTGCTCACCCGGCGCAGCGGGCAGATCAGCCTCGTCCGTCCCGAGGGCACCACGGCCGAGTTGACCGTGGCCAACCAGCCGGAACGGCACATCTCGCTCCCCCGGCGCACCCTGCGGGAGTGCCTGTCCGAGGAACTGCGCCGGCTCGACGCCGACGACATCTACGCCGATGTGTTGAGCAAGGGCCTGCCGCTGGTGAACGCAGGCCCGGCCGCCGCCAAGGCGGCGCCGGCCAGGACCGCCCGGCCCACGGCGGCACCGGCCAAGGCGTCTGCGGCGAAGGGATCGGCGGCCAAGGCGTCGCCGGCCGAGGAACGCGCGGGCACGCACGGTGCGGGCACGAAGGTCGCGGGCAAGGCGCCCGCGCCCAGGACCACTCGCCGCCGCGCCGCCGCCGCACCGCCGGCGTCGGCCGCCCCCGCAGCGTCCGCCCCGGCCACTCGACGGCGCCGCAAGCCGGCGGCGGCTCCGGCACCACCCCCGGCTCCACCACCGGAATCCGCGGACGCGGTTCCTACCCCGGACAGTCCCGCCGGGGCCGCGGCGGTGTCCGAATGAGCGCAGTACCCGAGGTCGTCATCCATCAGACCCCCGACCTGCTGGCCGCGACCACCGCCGCCCGGCTGGTCACCAAGCTCGTCGACATCCAGTCGACCGGCCGGGTGCCGGTGGTCGCACTGACCGGTGGGGGCGTCGGGATCAGCACCCTGGCCCATCTCAACGATTCCCCCGCCCGCGACGCCGTCGACTGGTCTCGGGTGGAGATCCTCTGGGGTGACGAACGTTTCGTGCGATCGGATGACCCCGAGCGGAACGCCGGGCAGGCGATGGACGCGCTGCTGAGCCACGTCCGGGTGGATCCGGCCCGGGTGCACGTGATGGCGCCGTCGGACGGCGAATTCGGCACCGACGTCGACGCGGCCGCCGCGGCCTACGCCGACGTTGTCGACGGGCTGACCGACATCGACCTGGTGATGCTCGGCATGGGTCCGGAAGGTCATGTGGCGTCGGTGTTCCCGGAGTCGCCGGCGGTCTATGACAACGGCTCCGTCGTCGCCGTGCGCAACTGCCCCAAGCCGCCGCCGACCCGGATCTCGTTGACCCTGCCGGCGATTCGTCGCGCCACCGAGGTGTGGATCATCACCGCGGGCGCGGGCAAGGCCGGCGCGGTGGCCCTGGCGCTCGGTGGGGCGGGCGAGGTCGCGCTTCCGGTCGCCGGCGCGACCGGGCGGGCCCGCACCCTGTTCCTGCTGGATAGGGAGTCGGCGTCGGCACTGCCGCCGGAGATCTCCCGGTCTCCGGTGTCCTGATCCTCCGATCCGGAGTCGATCGGGATGTCCCGACCCGGCGCCGACGGTGACGTCCGGATCACCCCGGGCGGTGTCCGGCACCGCCATCGGGCGGTCCCGCCGGGCCCCGCTCACCTGGCTGGTTTCGGCCCGGCGGCCCGGGCTCCGCGGGCAGAACCCGGCCGGCCGGGCGATTCGGACCTGGGCCGCCGGGCTGGGGCCGGGCCGACCGCTACCCCGGAGCGGAACCCGGCGCCCGGCTGAGACCCTCACCACATGATCGGTCGAGCCCGGGCACCGGTCACAGTACGGTCGTTATTGTTCCGGCCACAGGCCATCCCTGAGGCGACCGATACCGGTCGCCACCGCAAAGGAGTTGTGCATGAGCAAGGCACCGGTCACGGTCACGGTCACCGGAGCGGCGGGCCAGATCGGGTACGCGCTGCTGTTCCGCATCGCCTCCGGCGCCATGCTCGGCCCGGACACCCCGGTGGTGCTCAACCTGCTGGAGATCACCCCGGCGCTGAAGGCGGCCGAGGGCACGGCGATGGAGCTGGACGACTGCGCCTTCCCGCTGCTGGCCGGCATCAACATCAGCGATGATCCGCGGGCGGCGTTCAACGGCGCCAACATCGGCCTGCTGGTCGGCGCCCGCCCGCGCGGCCCGGGGATGGAGCGGGCGGATCTGCTGGAAGCCAACGGCGGCATCTTCAAGCCGCAGGGCGCGGCGATCAACGAGGTTGCGGCCGACGACATCCGGGTGCTGGTGGTCGGCAATCCCGCCAACACCAATGCGCTGATCGCGCAGAGCCACGCCCCGGACGTGCCGGCCGAGCGCTTCACCGCGATGATGCGGCTGGACCACAATCGCGCGCTGACCCAGGTGGCGAAGAAGCTGTCGGTCCCGGTGGCCGAAGTCAGCAGGATGACCATCTGGGGCAACCATTCAGCGTCGCAGTACCCGGACCTGTTCCACGCCGAGGTGAACGGCAAGCCGGTCGCCGAGCAGGTCGAGCAGGCCTGGCTGGAGGGCGAGTTCATCCCGACCGTGGCCAAGCGTGGTGCGGCGATCATCGATGCCCGCGGCGCATCGTCGGCCGCCTCCGCCGCCAACGCGGCCGTCGACCACGTCCACTCCTGGGTGCTGGGCACCCCGTCCGGCGACTGGGTGTCGTCCGCGATCGTCTCCGACGGCTCCTACGGCATCCCGGAGGGCCTGATCGCCGGGGTTCCGGTGACCTCGTCGGGCGGCTCGTGGGAGGTTGTCGAGGGCCTGCAGATCGACGAGTTCTCCCGGGGCCGGATCGACGCGTCGGTCAAGGAGCTTGCCGAGGAGCGCGACGCCGTGCGCTCGCTCGGGTTGATCTGACGGGACCCAGCTGCGTTGCCGCGGCCATCCGCGGCTCCGATGATCAATTCCGCGCCGACTCGGACACTTCGGGCGCGCTCGCGCGGGTTTGATCAGCGAATCCCCCGGGCCATCCGTACCTCCGCTGATCAATTCCGGGCCGACTCGGGCAATTCGGGCAGGTAGGCGCGGGTTTGGTCAGCGATCCACGTCGCGCCGGGTGCCAGCCAGGCCCGGCCGGCCAGGACCTGCCACACCGGGAAGGCCAGGTAGGCCGGCAGCCCGGGGATCGCCGCCGCCGCGACGACGATGACCTGCGCCGGCGACCCGAACGGCAGCAGCGCGCCCACACCGGCCAACCCCGTCGCCGCGAGCGCGACGACGCCGATCCACCGACCGAGCCGGGCCGTCCGGGGCGGCAACAGACCCGAGCGGCGGGACGCCCGGTTCGCCCGCCAGAGCCAGCCGAAGATCACCGGCAGTCCGACACCGGCGACCGCGAACTGGGTCTCCAGCGTGATCCGGCCCGCCACCAGCAAGGGGCCGGCCACCGCGAACGCCGCCGACGCCAGCACCGCGGTCGCGCTCAGCCCGGCCAGCAGCCGATCCCCGCGCACCTGTCGCCACACGTACCCGATCACCGGGATCAGCAGCGCCATCGAGACGGAGCCGACGATGTCGTTCGCCGGCCCGAGCCACTCGTACGGGCCGGAATGGCCCGCCTCCCAGGGCCGCGCGAGGACGTAGTACGCGATCAGGAAGGCGTTGGCCCCGCAGCCGGCCACCCCGGCGACGATCGCGGATGTGCCCGCGACCCGGCGGAACACCCGGCGCCTCACGCCGCACGCGCCCCGGAGGCGAACGCGGCCAGCTGCCGGTCGACGAGGGCAGGCGGGTCGTAGCCGGCGATCTCGTCCCGGATGTGCTCGGCGTTGCGCCGGAACGTCGGCTCGACCAGCACCCGGGCCAGTGCGTGACGCACCGCCCGCACGGTGGGCCGTTCGGTGCGCAGGTCGATGCCAAGCCCATGGTGGGCGATGTGCGCGTTGTTGTCGTTCTTCCCTTCCCGGGTGCCGGCGCAGACCAGGGGGACGCCGTGCCGCAGCGCCGCCAGCAGGCTGCCCGATCCTCCGTTGCACACGAAGGCGTCGACCTGCGGCAGTGCCGCTTCGAAGTCGATCCAATCGTCGATCACGACGTCGGGCCCGGCGTACAGCGGCCGCAGCCGCCGGGTGAGGTCCGCCGAACCGGTGGCCACCAGCAGCCGGAAGTCGCTGCCGGCCAATGCCTTCAGTGTCGGCACGATCAGCTTGTCCGCGTCGTGGTTGTCCACCGTGCCCTGGGACACCAGCACGGTCCGCCGTCCTTCACCCGCTGCGGCGGTGCCGGAGCCGGCCGGCCCGGGTCCCGGTACGGCAGGCACGCGCCCAGGAACACGGTGTTCGGTGCCCGTCGTGTCCGCGGATACGCCAGTCCCGGCACCCCATTGAGGAACAGGACGTCGGCGGTCCGCTCCGGGTCGTCGAAGACCGGCCAGGACACCGGGGTCGCGCCGATCGAGATCAGCTCCGCGTTGTAGACCGCGGCCAGGTGCCGGTTGACCATCCGATGCATCGCCGCCTTCACGCCGCGGTAGGCCCACTGCCGGGCTCGGCTGCGCGCCGGGGGCAGGCCCAGGAACGGCGGCGGCACCAGCGGGTCGTCCGTCATCGACTCCCACCAGGCCTCCAGCATCAGCACCCGCTTGCCCAGCAGTTCCTTGACCGGACGGGCGCCGAAGAACGCGGCGTCACCGAACAGCACGTCGAACCGCCAGCCGGCGTCGATCTGCTTGATGTCCCGGAAATACGCCCGGGTGTTGGCCAGGAAGATCTTCTCTCCGTCGAACCGGATCAACGCCGGCCCACGCAGTTTCTCGCGCTCGGGGAACAGCGTCGGCAGGTTCTCCCCGGTGATCTCGCGCGCCCGTGAGTAGGGGTGGAAGGTGACGCCCAGCCGTTCGACCCGGCCACGCATGCTCGGCCCGGTGTACCAGGCGACGTCGTGGCCGCCGTTGCGCAGATGCACCGCGAGACCGGTCAGCGGGTTGAAGTGCCCGTCGGCGGGCATGCAGGCGAACAGGATGCGCATCGAGATCACTCCGGTCGGTTGTCGGCCGGGCCGCCGCCCAGCTTGTATGGCGTCGAAACGCCCTGGTAGGTCAGGTGAACGACCATTCCCTCGGTGGCGTGCTCCAGGTTGTGGCAATGCGCCATCCAGATCCCCGGGTTGTCGGCGCGCAGCAGGACCGTCCACACCTCGCCGGGCTGCACGTCGAATGTGTCCAGCCACAGCGGGCTCCCCCGCACGGGTTCGCCGTCACGGGACTCGACCAGCACCCGATGACCGTGTGGATGCATCGGATGGGTCTCGGCGCTGCGGTTCACCACCGTCAGCCGCAGCAGGTCCCCGTCGGCCACCTCGATTCCCGGCACGAACGGGTGCACCTCGCCGTTGACGGTCTGCGCCAGTGTCGGAAGCCCGTTCAGGAAGCGGAACTGGCGGTCGAGGACCAGCGTCGCCTCCCTCGTCACGATCGATCCGTCGAGCCCGGACGGAACCGCGGGCGAGCCGTAGGCCAGCAGGTCCAGATCCGGTCCGTCGACGAACGGCACCGGCCGCCCTCCGTCCTCGAGTCGTCCGGGGTCGGCAGCACCGCTGGTCCCCGGCGGCGCCAACCGAAGGCCGGATCCCGGGGCTCCTTCCCAGCCGAAACCCACCGGAACTTGCGGCATCTCGAAGGTGACGTCGTACCGCCCGCCGGCCGGGATGCGCAGCACCCGACCGCCGACCGGGGTGGGCCCGGCCAGGTCGCCGCCGTCGACTGCGGACACCGTGACGTCGGCCCCGGCGACCGAGATGCGCGCCGGGATCGGGTCGGTGTTGATCAGCCGCACTCGCACCTCGGCTCCCACGGGCACCGTTCGCGCCAGCACACCGTCGGTGCCGGCCATCACCGGAGTCCCGGCGAAGGTGTGCACCGGCAGCACCAGGTCGGTGCCCGCGGGCGTGACGTCGCTTCTCGCGTCGGGTGTGGGGGCGGGTTCGACGATCAGCGCGCCGTAGAGCCCGCGCCGCACCGCCTCCGACGACACCTGATGAGCGTGGTACCAGTAGGTGCCGGGATCGGCGGCGACGAATCGGTAGGTGAACGACTCCCCCGGCGCGACGGCGTCCTGGGTCACCCCGGCCACCCCGTCCTCGCCGTTGGGCAGCCGGTAACCGTGCCAGTGCACGGTGACGCCGTCGGCGATGTCGGTGTTGACCAGCGTCACCTCGACCAGATCACCCTGCCGGACGCGGATCTCGGGTCCGGGCAGGGAGCCGAAGATCCAGCCGTCCACCACGGTGCCGGACGGCAGGGACACCTGCTGCTGCCGGGCGGTCAGGGTGAACCGTTCGACCGGCCGATCCGGCTCGGCACCGGTCCGCAACCCGGCGACCGACAGCGACCCCGCCGGGGACGCCATGGTGCTGCCGGGAGCACCGTCGGCGCCGGCGGCCAGGACGTGGTGCGCGGCGGCACTCCCGATCACGACCGGCTGGATGTGCCGGTAGAACGTCAGTCCGGCCGACGCCAGGGCCGGCACCAGGCAGAGCACGATGAGAGCGGCGGTGAGCCGGGGGCGGCGCCTCCCGGTCAGACCCAGCCAGGTCAGCCCGCCGACACCCGCGACCAGCGAGCAGACCACGATCGTCGGCCCGGGGTCGACCGGATAGCCGACCACGAACGCCACCAGCAGCCCGGCGGCCGAGCCGTACCCCGCGATGAACAGCCCGGCCGCCGCGCGACGGGCGCGATCCCCCTCGGTGCGATCCCCCTCGGCGCCGGCCTCGGTGTGGTCCGCGTCGGTGCGGGTCCGCCGCACCAGCGCCGGACCGGCCACTGCCGCCCCGAACGATGCGGTCGCGACGGCCAGCGGAACCCCGAGCAGCGCCTTGTCGGCCACGAACCACCACCCGTGGCCGGCCAGCAGCACCAGGACGCCGATCCGGCCGAGGACGGCGAGCCAGCCCACGCACCCCAGAGCAAGCGCGCCCGCCCGGCCGACCGGCGATCCCCGCCCGATCATGGTGAGCGTGGCGGCGCCCAGGAACGCCGCGGTGCCCAGCACGATCAGCAGCAGGTCGAGCGCCGCCAGCAGCTGCCCGGACACGACGGGTCAGGATCGAGCCGGCGCCTGCGCCGGGGCATCGGCGACCGGTCGCGCCCCGGCAGCGGCCCAGCGAGCGGCCCGGCGGACCAGCAGGATCGTCACGCCCAGGATCGCCAGGCCGTTGATCGCGTGCAGGCCCAGGATGATCGTCCCGGCCAGGGTCGTCCGCACCTCGGTGCTTCCGGTCAGGCCGGCCAGTACGAACAGCACGATCTGCAGGAGCAACAAACCGAACGGGATCGCACTGAAACCGATGAGCCGTCCGGGCGCCCGGGCCAGCGCCGCCGCGAGGATGACCAGCAGGCACAACAGGGGCAGCACCATCCGCCCGTTCATCTGATGCAGCAGGAACTGGTCGTCCCCGGCCGGGGCCTGGAACACGCCGAATGCGGCGAAGTAGAACTGGATGACCTCGGCAGCCACCAGCAGACTCGCGACCACCACGAAAGCCCTGCGCATGTCGCGCTCCCATCTCATCGCCGCGTCGACCGATTCGGACAGATCGACCGTAAGGATCGGATGCGACGAGCAGAACGCAGGTACCTCGCAGACCTGCCTGGGGGCTGGCCGCAGGGTGGACCCGCGGAATTCCTCGTGGACGGCGCGCCCGCGACGGCGGACCATCATCACGTGACGGTGTCCCGACGGACGGGCGGCGCGGCGAGTGCGGAGCGGGTCGTCCCGCCCCGCAGATGGCCGGTGACCGCGCTCATCGGGTACGGCGGCATCTGCTTCACCCTCGCGATCGCCACCGACTTTCTCGTGCCCAACAGCACCATGGCCGGTTCGCTGGTCTGGATCTGCGTGGCCGTCCTGCCGGTCTATCTGGTCGCCGTGTGGCTCGCCCGCCGCCGCCCGGACCACCCGCAGACCCGGCGACTGCTATTGCTTGCAGCGACCTTTGCGACCGGTGCACTGATCGAAAACGCCGTCGCTTATCTGTATTCCGGCCCGGACTCGGACGGCTGGTTGTTCTGGGTCAATGTCGCCTCGTCCACGGTGAACATGCTCGGCACCGCTGTCTCACTGCTGCTGTTCGCCACCTACCCGGACGGCGACGTCGAACGGGCCTGGCAGCGGGTGGTCGTCCGGGCCTTCCTGGTGCTGCCCGCACTGCCGCTGCTCTGGATCCTGACCAATCCGGCCGTCCCCCTGGACGGTTACCTCGCGGACAATGCCCCGACCGCGCCGGCCATGCTGCCCAGCCCGGTATTCATCCCGGCGCTGGCGCCGTTCGGCCCGCTCCTGATGACCACCAACAATGCGATTCTGCTGGGTATGGGCGCCGTCGGAGTGCTGTTCTACCGGTTCCTGACCGCCCCGGCTCAGCAACGGCGGCGGATGCGGCTCCTCACCTGCGTACTCCTGGCCGGGATGCCGGTCCTGCTCGCCGTGGTCATCATGCAGGCCGCCGGCGTGCCGGACGACGCGACTGTGTTCCGCGTCGTGAGCGCGTGCTACATCCCCATCATGCTGGCGATGCCGGTGAGCATCGTGATCGGGGTGCTGCGCTACCGGTTGTTCGACATCGACGTGATCGTCCGGCGTTCCGTCGTCTATGCGGCGCTGGTGGGCCTCATCGCGGTCGTCTACATCGGGTTGGCGGTGGCCCCGGGGTTGGCCCTGGGCGACCAGATCCCGATGCAGCTCGCAGTGGTGTTGACGATTCTCACCGCCCTCGCCTTCCAGCCGTTGCGTCGGCGGTTGGAACGGCTCGCCGATCGCTGGGTCTTCGGCGAGCGGGTCAACCGATACCGGCTGCTGACCGACTTCGGGTCGTCGCTGGAGCACGCGGCCGCGGTGACGGACCTGCTACCCACACTGGCCCGGACCGTGCAGCAGGGCCTGCGGGCGCCCTGGGTCCGGGTCGCCGTCACCGGGATACCGGTGGCGACCGCCGGCTCGGTCCGGGGCGATGTCGGCCTCACGGTGCCCCTCGATCACCGGCGGCTCCCGGACGCCACGCCGGTCATGCTGCAGGCGATGCACGAGGTCGGCCGGATCGAGTGCGGGTTCCGGCCGGACGGCTACGACGACCAGGATCGCGAACTGCTGACCACCTTGGCGGGGCAGGCCGCCGCAGCCATCGCCAACGTGCGACTGTCCACCGAGCTGGCCGAGCGGCTGGCCGAACTCGACCGGTCGCGGGCGAGGATCGTGACCGCCGCCGACGCCGAGCGGCGGCGGATCGAACGGGACATCCACGACGGCGTCCAGCAACAGGTCGTGGCACTGATGATGAAGGTGCGGCTGGCCCGCAACCAGATCGGCCGTGGGGCCCGCCCGGCCGATGACGCGCTGGCCGAGATCGGCATCGACATCAAGGATCTGCTCATCGACCTGCGTGAGCTGGCGCACGGCATCCACCCGCCGGTGCTGTCCGACGGCGGGCTGCTCGCCGCGGTCGAGGCCCGGGCCGCCCGGCTGCCCTTCGCCGTCCGGGTGTCCGCCGGCGAGGACCTCCGGGATCGTCGCTTCGCCGACGACGTCGAGGGCGCCGCCTACTTCGTGGTCTGTGAGGCATTGACGAATGTCGCCAAGCACGCCGGAACGGCCGGTCCGGACACCGAGGTGGATCTGGTCGGCGGAAACGGTGAGCTCACCGTCGTGATCGCCGACCACGGTTCCGGGTTCACCGAGCACGGACCCGGCGGGACGGGCCTGACGAACCTGCGCGATCGGGTCGAAGCGCTGGGCGGGCGACTCCGGGTGGAGTCGACACCCGGTGTGGGAACCCGTGTGTCGGCGCACCTCCCGGTCGGTGCCGGCAATGGCTGACCGGTTGCGGGTCGTCATTGCGGAGGACAACTACCTCGTCCGCGAGGGCACCCGACGGTTGCTGGAGGACTCGGGCGAGGTGACGGTGCTGACTGCCGTCGGCACCGCCGAGGAGCTGCTGGACGCGGTCGACCGGATGCATCCGGATGTCGCGCTCACCGACATCCGCATGCCGCCCGGTCACCACATGGAGGGGATCGACGCCGCGCACTCGATCCGGGCCGCCCACCCCGGGGTCGGCGTCGTCGTGCTGTCCCAGCACACCGACGAGACCTACGCGCTGGCCCTTTTCCGCGACGGCACGGCCGGGCTGGCCTACCTGCTCAAGGATCGGTTGGGCGACCTGGACGACCTCGTCCGCGCCCTGCACGAGGTCCGCGTCGGCGGTTCGGTGATCGACCCGGCCGTGGTCGACTCGCTGGTCGCCCGGCGGAGTCGGGCGACGACCTCCCCGCTGGCCTCGCTGACCCCGCGGGAACTGGACGTGCTGCGGGTGATGGCCCAGGGCCACACCAACGCGGGAATCGAGCAGTCGCTGCATCTGTCGGCATCCACCGTCGAGAAGCACGTCAATTCGATCTTCGGCAAACTCGCCCTGGGCGATGCCCCGGTGCATCGTCGGGTGGCCGCCGTCCTGGCCTATCTCAGGAACGCCCCGGTGCGCTGACCAATACCCGAATGAGGCAACCGGTTCTCACGGACTGCTGAAAGGTCGCGCCTTTTGCGGTATCGGGGGAGCAGTCTGTCGGCCCCCGTGACTCCGATCGGCACCCGGCACTGACCGCAGTCTTCGTTCGGTCACGAGTCCGGACGCGTCTGAGTGAATTAATGGCCCCGGGCTGCGCCGACCGGAATCTGGATCCATACTCAGCGCATAACTTCACTGACAGTAGCTTTCAGTCACAATCCGTAGTCCAAATGGCGAGGTCAAGCGACCGCGCGACTGATCCGTGCTTCTGGATCCGCGAACGCCGTGGTTCCGGGAGCCGAACGGGCGGAGGGCAATGATGCGCTTCTTCACATCGAATGTGGCCCGATTGGCGACGGCCCTTGTCATGCTGGTGGCCATGGCACCGACCGCAGCCGCTGATCCGCGGCCCGCCGCCGCGCAGGTCGGCGCGGCGGCGCCCGGGAACCCCGCGGTGTCCGGATTCGTCACCAGGTCGGGCCAGGAGCTGATGCTGAACGGCGCGCCCTACCGCTTCACCGGACTGAACATCTACAACGCCAACAGCGTGAACAACTACTGGTACACCATGGGTGTCGGCCCGGCACTGGACGACGCGCTGACCGCGATGGGGCCTGGGAAGAACGTCTTTCGGGCCTGGTTCGGACAATGGTTGGCCAATCCGACCGGCAAGGGTCTGGATTACTCCGTCTTCGACCACACGCTGGCGGTTGCCCGGGCGCACGGGTACCGGGTGATCGTCACCTTCGCCGATCAGGACGGAACATGGGACGACGGGATCAGCAAGACCTTGGACTCGGGCTGGTATCAGCAGGGTTACCGCACCACCGTCAGCACGGTCGCCAGCAGTTGGGGCGCGCGGAACGGCCTGACCTACCGGGACTTCGTCCGGTCAGTGGTCGAGCGTTACCGGGACGATCCGACGGTGTTGATGTGGCAGTTGATCAACGAGGCCGAGGCCAAGCGCAGCGATGGGAGTTGCTCGAGCGCCACCGACGACGCCGCCGCCGCGGCCATTCGTGGATTCGCCGACGACATGAGCCGGATGATCAAGTCAGTCGACGGCAATCACCTGGTCAGCCTGGGCACGATCGGCACCGGCCAATGCGGAACCTCCGGCCCCCGGTACCAGAATGTGCACTCGCCGGCCGGCATCGACCTGTTGGAGATGCACGATTACGTGGCCGGCCAGTCGTTGATCGGCGATCAATGGAACGGCATGAAGCTGCGGCTGGATCAGGCCCGGGCCCTGAACAAGCCGATCTTCGTCGGGGAGCTGGGCGTCGACCCGAAGGAGGTCGGGGGCCTGGACGCTCGCGCCCGGGTCGTGGGTACGAAGCTGCGGGACCAGTTCGACGCGGGGGTGGTGGGCGTCGTCGCCTGGGAGTGGCGCAACGCCGGCCGCTCGGGTGGGGATCGGTTCGTCGTCGGGCCGGGTGACCCCGTCCTCGACTCCCTTGACCTGTCTCGTTACTTCGGTGTGCCCACCCCCGGGAGCGGACGATGGACGACGGCCGGCAGCGCCCGGATCGACGGCGAACAGATTCGACTGACCACGGCCGACCAGACCAATGCGGCGGGAGCGGCGTTCTACCCGGTCCCGTTGAAGTCCGACAGTATCCAGGTCGCCTTCGACCTCGAGATCGGGGGCGGCGGGGGTGCGGACGGGCTCACGCTGGCCATGATCGACCCGGCCGGGGCGACCGGCCGGCCGTTGGTGGGCGCACCGGGCGGCGGCCTCGGCTGGTCCGGACTCGGTGGCTACGCCGTGGCGTTCGACACCTTCCGCAACGGCGGCGATCCGGGCTCGAGTTTCGTGGGACTGGCGAACGGCCGACGCCCTGACCAGCCCGACCAGCTCGT
Source organism: Nakamurella sp. (assembly GCA_044223435.1). Classification (GTDB taxonomy): domain Bacteria; phylum Actinomycetota; class Actinomycetes; order Mycobacteriales; family Nakamurellaceae; genus Nakamurella. Next base: position 18,588 of record JBGALY010000022.1, on the reverse strand, counting down.
CTGGGCGGCCCACTCCGGTCCGATGCCGTCGCTGCGGGCCGGGACCCATCGGGTCCAGATCCGGGTGACCAAGGGCAAGCTCACCGTCGACTTCGACGGCCAGCAGGCTCTCGCGTCGTCGGTCACGCTGCCGCCGACCGTCCTGATCGGCTTCACCGCGGCCACCGGTGGACTCACCGACCGGCACACCGTCTCGGGGGTGTCCGTGGCGGCCCGGCCGGCCGGCTGACCAGCGGCCGGCCGGCGCCAGCGCTCAGTTGACCCGGTAGAGCTTCCAGTCGCCGTAGAACGCGCCCTTGAATTCCTGAACCTGTGTCGCGATCCCAGCACCGTTCTGGAACAGGCCGGGCCAATGGTGCCCGACCGCGTCGGCCGGGCCCAGTTCGGGCGCCGGGACCAGAAGGTACTTCACGCCGTGCCCGGCCGGATCCGCGACGGCGCCCTGGAAGTCGAGGTCCGAGGTGATCACGAACTGGGTCGGCCGTTGACTGGCCATCACGATCGAGTACGCATAGGCGGTGTCGGTGAGCACACTGGAGTCCCCGGGATCGAGCGAGTCGATGTAGTCGGCGACCTGCCGCTCGGTCTTGAAGATCAACAGGCTCCGCTGCTCCTCGTGCGAGGCGAGGTCGGGGTAGAACACCGACCGCAGCATTGGGCTCTCCTCGCGGGCCAGGCCGGCCCGCGTGTCGGTGAGCATCTGGAACTGCGCGGGGACGGAGATCGCCAACGCGGCCACCACGAGGATCGCCACCCCCACCTCGACCGGGCGGAAGGTGCGGGTCCGCAAGTGGCGTGGGCTGGGCTCGGACGGTGCGGCAACCTCCAACGCGGACACCCGGTCGGCCCGCTTTCGGGCCAGCTCGCCGGACAGCGCGATGACCGTGCCGGCCAACAGGACGGACAGCGGGATGACGGTGATCTGGAAGCGCAACCAGCCGAAGGACGATCCCATCAGCAGCACGAGCGCGCTGAACGCCGACACTGCGCCGAAGACGACCGGCGCGACCAGCGCCGAGAGGCTGCGGGCGCGCACCGCCAGCACCAGCGTGGAGATCAGCAGCAGGCCGAAGACCGGGGCCAGCCCGAAGGTCTGCCGGCCGATGTACTCCAGCGTCTGCAACCACGTGGAGCCGGTCACCGCCTGGATCGACTGGGATCCGCTGGTCACCTGCGCCGAGTTGCCGTACACCGAGCTGAAGGTCGGCAGCCATTCGTCGACCAGCACCTTGGCCATCAGCGACCACAGCACGAAGGCGAAGGCGAAGGGCGCGACCACCAGGGCGACGTTGTTGACCGCGGTGGACAACCGCCTGGAGCGGTCGTCCCGGGTGCGCACCCAGCTGGCGATCCCCACCAGAGCGGCCACGCCCATGGCAGGCGCCACCGCCTCGTAGCGGGTCATGTAGCACAACCCGAGGGCCAGTCCCGTTCCCACCAGGCATCCGGGCGCGGAGGTCTGCACCCAACTGATCAGGCAGCTGGTGGTCAGGGCCAGGAAGAACAGCATCATGGCCTCGGACAGCCCGGAGCCGGCATACAACATGATCATCGGCTGGAGGGCGAACAGCCCGGTGAGGATCAGCCGGGTCACCCGCGGCACGTTCAGCTTGCGCAGGCACCCGGCGATCAGGGCCACCGTGCCCGCCATCATCAGCGCCGACTCGATGGCCCCGAGAACGCCGTAGGACACCAGCCAGGGCGCAAACACCTTGAGCGGCAGGAACGGAACCAGCAGCAGCGAGGGCAACGGATTCCACACGAAGCCGATCGCGGGCAGGTGCGGGTCCCGGCTGTAGAGCACGTAGTAGGCGTTGCCGACCCGGCTCATCGCGTCCGCGAAGAGGACGTTGTGCTGCACCAGCCAGACCGCGACCATCAGGTAGAGCACGGCCGACACGGCGAACAGCACCACCGGCTCGGACAGCAACCGGGAGGCGGGCCGCCGCTCACGCCGGGCGGGCTCGGGCGCTTCCCGGCGCGGCAGGGTCATCGTCGGTGTGGTCATTGCGGCTCTCGCTCTCTTCGGAACACTTCTTGGTCACTCATGCCATCGCCGACGGTCGCTGCGACCGGCCGACCTGGCGGTGGGCTAGTCGCCGGCGGAGAACCGGATCGATCTGGCCGGCAGCTCCGTGCCCGGCCAGACCCGCGCACCGTCGAGCAACTCGCAGCCGGCACCGATCACGGCGCCGTCCCCCACCACCACGCCGACCAGGACGGCGCCGGCACCGACCCGGGCGCCCCGGCCGAGCACGCTCGATTCGACGCGGGCACCGCCACCGATCCGGGCGTCGTCCATCACCACCGAGCCGCGGACGAACGCCTGCGCGTCCAACCGGGCGCCGGCACCGATCGTCGAACCGCCGAGAACGGTCGCGCTCGGGTCCACCTGCGCACCGGTCAGGATCAGCCGGTCCAGGTCGTGCGCCTGGGCCTTCGGCAACGCGGCGGTCGGCGCGACACCGGTCACCAGGTCGGCGGATCCCTGCACGTACGCCATCGGCGTACCCAGGTCGAGCCAGTAGCCGGCATCGACGTGGCCGACGACCGTGGCCCCGGCGCTCAGCAGGGCCGGGAAGGTGTCCCGCTCGACCGACACCGGCACGCCCTGGGGAATACCGGCGATCACCTCCCGGCGGAACACGTAGCAGCCGGCGTTGATCTGGTCCGTCGGGGGTGCGTCCGTCTTCTCCAGGAACCCGAGGACCCGGCCCTCGTCGTCGGTCGGCACGCAACCGAAGGCGCGCGGATCCGGCACCCGCACGAGATGCAACGTGACGTCGGCCCGGCGCTCGAGGTGAGTCTGCAGCACCGCTCGGAGATCGACGCCGGACAGTACGTCGCCGTTGAAGACCATCGCGTGGTCGTGGCGCAACCGGTCGTAGACGTTGCGGATCCCGCCGCCGGTCCCCAGCGGCTCGTCCTCGACGACGTACTCCAGATCGAGACCGAAGTCGGAACCGTCGCCGAAGTAGTCTTCGAACGTCTCCGCCCGGTAGGACGTGCCCAGCACCACGTGCCGGATGCCGGCCTCGCGGATGCGGGACAGCAGATGCTCCAAGTACGGAACTCCGGCCGTCGGCAGCATGGGCTTGGCCGCGGACAGCGTGAGTGGGCGGAGCCGGGTACCCTTCCCGCCGACCAGGACCACCGCGTCGATCTCGGGGGCCGGGCCCGTCACCTGATCGGTCATCACGATTCGCTCCAACCGTTGTTCTTGATGGTGTCTCCCGCACCCCGGATGACCCCGAGGATCTCGTCCCGCAGGGCTGACATCCGTTCCGTGTCCTGCGCTTCCACGTTGAGCCGGAGCAGCGGCTCGGTGTTGCTGGGGCGGACGTTGAACCAGGCTCGGTGATCGACGGCCACGGTCAGTCCATCGAGCGCATCCACCTCGGCGCCGCGCTCCTGCGCCCAGGCCCGGATCGCCGCCAGGCACGGCCGGACATCGGCAACCGTCGAGTTGATCTCACCGGAGGCGACGTATCGCTGGTATAGGCCGGTCAGCTCCGACAGCGGCGCATCCGAGCGGCCGAGCGCAGCCAACACGTGCAGCGCGGCCAGCATCCCGCTGTCCGCCCCGTAGAAGTCGGCGAAGTAGTAGTGCGCGGAGTGTTCGCCACCGAACAGCGCCCCCGTGCGAGCCATCTCGGCCTTGATGTAGGAATGCCCGACTCGGGTCCGGACGGGCCGTCCACCGTGCTCGCTGACGATCTGCGGAACCGCGGCGGAGGAGATCAGGTTGCACAGCACGGTCGACCCGGGCCGCCGCGCGAGTTCCCGAACCGCCACCAGCGCGGTGATCGCGCTCGGGGACACCGGCTCGCCGCGCTCGTCGACGACGAAGCAGCGGTCCGCATCGCCGTCGAACGCCAGACCGATGTCGGCGCCGGTCGCACGCACCCGCGCCTGCAGATCGACCAGGTTGGCCGGGTCCAACGGGTTCGCCTCGTGGTTGGGGAACGTGCCGTCCAACTCGAAGTACAGCGGGTCGAGGATGAACGGCAGCCGGGCAAAGATCGGCGGAACGGTGTAACCGGCCATGCCGTTGCCCGCGTCGACCACGACGCGCAGCGGCCGGACCCCGGACAGGTCCACCAGATCGAGGAGGTAGTCGGCATATTCGGTGGCCATGGGCCGGACCGGCAGCGACCCCGGGGTGAGAGCCGGCGCCGATCCCTGTCCGTCGAGCAGCGCGGCAGCGGCATCGCGAACCGTCGCCAGCCCGGTGTCCAGGCTGATCGGCTTCGCCCCGGCCAGGCACATCTTCACCCCGTTGTACCGGGCGGGATTGTGCGACGCGGTGAACATCGCGCCGGGCATGTCGAGCAGGCCTGACGCCAGGTACAGCATGTCGGTGGAGGCGAGGCCGATGAATTCGACATTCAGGCCCGCCGAGCGCACACCCGAACCGAACGCGGCCGCGAGTTCCGGCGAAGAGTCACGCATGTCGTGCCCGATGACGATGCAGCCGGCCTCGTGCGGCGGCGCCGCCACCAGGCCGGCGAAGGCATGGCCGAGGGCGAACGCGCCGGCCGCCGTGAGCTGCGTCCCGACCAGGCCACGCACGTCATAAGCCTTCACGATGGAAGCCAGCAGCTCGCCGGGCGTGGGCCCGACCGTCATGGTCCCGCCGTCGACGGCATTCGAGGTCAAGGCATTCGAGGTCATTGTCATGCGGCCGAACCATCCTTTGCGAATCTTTGATGGACTCGCCGCGACAATGCGGGCATCCATTGGCCCGAAATGGCCACTGCTACCACCTTCAAGATTATCCGAAGCCCGTTCCGGCAGAACCGGAACCGGCTGTGAAGATCATCACCGGCCAGGGCCGCCGGGCCGTCCCGATTTGAGCCGGCGGGGTTACGCGCGGTCCAACCCCGACCAGGTGCTGATTGCCCGGTACACCTGCGGAAACTGCGGCCCGAGGTCGAAGGTGTCCTGCGTGCCGGGCCCGACATTCCAGAATCCGAAACCCGCGGATCCTTCGGTCATCGCCATCCCCACGTATGTCCAGAACTGTTCCGCTCGTGCATCATCCCCGATCAAGGCATTCGCCCCCCACTCCTCGACCAGCCAGGGCCGGCCGGCCGCCCCGGCCGCCGCCGCGATCTTCGGCATCGTCACCCGCAGGTCGTTCGAGCTGTACAGATGAATCGTGAACACGTCGTTGTCCGGCAGTTCCAGAATCGATTGCCAATCAATCCCCGAATCCCAATCCAGGTACAGCAGGCCACCGGTGGTCAACAATTGATCGGGCGCCCGATCGCGCCAGAATTGTTCGACCGTCCGGTAGAAGTCGACGAGCTGCCCGGCGGTCGTCCCGACGGCATTGTCGGAACCGTTGATCGCGGCCGGCTCGCCGGCAAAGGCGACCAGCGCGATCGTTCGATCGGCGCCGTATCGCACACCGGTCCGCGTGTTGACGCGGTCGACCACGAATGCCAGGAACGGCGTCCAGTCCGTGGTGTACGGATTCATCCCGGTGCGGACGAGGAGGTTGCGGTAGGTCGAAAGATCGAGCAGCACGGCGACTCCGCTGTCGTGCGCCACGGCGATCAGTCGGTCGACCCGGCGCCACGCCGCCTCGTCGTAGGCGTCCGCCGGGCCGGGATCGGGCCGGTCCAGAAAGTCGGTGATCCGTACCGTGTTCAGCCCGAGGTCCCGGATCCGCTGCACGGATCCCACCGGATCGTCGAGCCCGCCGTAGACGGTGCCGGCTCTCATCGTCCACCGCTGGCCGTCCCGGACCAGGCCGTCCGGCCCGGCGACCACTCTCGGCACTTCCGACGGCCGCGCCGCCGCGACCATGGTCACCCCACCCAGGACGGCCAGCAGGATGACCAGGAGCAGACCGCGGGACCGGCGTCCCCGGGGACGCCGGTCCGCGGTTGCGAGGGTGTCGCCAGGCTCGATCAACTAGGACAGCGCGCCGACGAGCTCGGCCGGTTCGTCGGCCGGCCGCGTCGTGTCCGCGTTGGCCGCGAGCCCGTGCGAGGTCTTCTCCCAGTAGGACGGGTTGACGATCAGCTGGTACGTCGCCTTCGCGGCAGCGACACTCATCATCAGCCAGTACAGCGGGACCAGCAGCGCGGCCATCAGCAGATCCGGCCGCTTGAGTTCGCTGATCGTCAGCATGCCCATGTAGATGACCGCCGCGTTGCCGAACACGAAGCAGGCCAACGCCAGGTAGTAGGTCTGGGCGGGAAAGAGCTCGGCGACCCACGCCGGCTGCTGAACCGCCCAGAGCACGGCCAGCGCCCAGAAGATCGGGTTGATCAGCGCCGTCAACGGCGTTCCGAGGACGAACAGGTGCAGCCCGATGGCCCCGCGCCAGCCGAGTTCGCGGTGCACGGTCCGCGGTTCGCGCATGTGCACCAACCAGGTCTGCAGGTAGCCCTTGTACCAGCGACTCCGTTGCTTGATCCAGTTCACGAAGTCGGAGTTCGCCTCCTCGTCGGTCACCGAATCGAGCACGCCCACCCGGTATCCCAGACGCGCCAGACGGATGCCCAGATCGGCGTCCTCGGTCACGTTGTAGGCGTCCCACGCCCCGATGGACCGCAGCAGCCCGGCGCGGAAATGATTGCTCGTGCCGCCCAACGGGATCGGCGCACCGACGGAGACCAGTCCGGGCAACAGGAACCGGAACCAGTTCCCGTACTCGACCGTGAAGAACCGGGTGATGAGATTCTGCCGCGAGTTGAAATACCCCAGACGGGCCTGCACGCAGGCGTAACCGGCTCCGAGCCGGCCCAGCGCCACGACCGCGCGCCGCAACTGCAGCGGCTCGGGTTTGTCCTCCGCGTCGTAGATGGTGACGAATTCACCGCGGGCCGACTGCAGTCCGTAGTTGCAGGCCTTCGGCTTGGTCCTGGGCTCGGCCGCGGGCACCAGCACGATCTGCACCGGCGACCCCTCGACCGTTCGCCGGGCGACGCGGATCGTCTCGATGTCGTCCTCCTCGAGGAGCAACCGGACGTCGAGCTTGTCGGCCGGGTAGTCGATCGCGGCCATCGACTCGATCACCGTCGCGATCACCTCGGGCTCCCGGTACGCCGGCACCAGCACGGTGTAAACCGGAAGGTCGGCGTCGGCAATCGCGCGAGCCTCCTCGTCGGTCACCCGCACCAGGTCCGTGCCGGCGAGGCCGGCCTTGACCAGCACCACCCGGTAGATCACCGCGGCCGAGTAGACGACGGTCGCCACCCCGATCGCGATCTGCATCGTCAGGATCGGGTCGAGCACGGCGCCGGCGACCACCAGCAGGCCGGCCACCACCAGGCCCAACTTCTGGCCGGTGCTGACCACATGGTCCGCGGACATCCGCGGCGCGGCCTGCTTGAGACCGTGGATGCTGCGCTCGAGCATCTCCCGTTCGTCCTCGGACGACATCGGCACCGGGGCCCAGGACATGGCCCCCGATTCGCCGGATTCGTGCTGGCCGAAGCCAGGTCGGTCGATCACGCTCACGTCAGGACTCCCATCTGGGCAAGGACGGCACTCGTGCCGAAAATGGCGCCGGCCACCGCTACGAACGGCAGTCCCGGGGCGACGGGCGGGAGGAACTGTTGGTGCATCGCCAGTTCGGCCGGACGATCCTTTCCGGTTCCTCGAAGCCAGCGCGCGAAGATCACGGCCGCCACCGCGACGTACACCCACGCGAGGAGTTCCGCGGCGACCGGCAACCCGGCCAGCGCCAGCAAGCCCAGCAACGGGGCCACCAGGGCGAGCCGGATCCGGGCCGTCAGCCTGGTGCCCAGCACGATGAGGCAGGCGGCGATCAGGAAGCCGCTGGCGGCGAAGAGCAGGCGGGCATCCATCGGCGTGGTGATCGACAGCGGCGTTGCCCAGCCGAAGGTCAACCACAGCGCGGGTGCGCCGAAGACGAGGGCCAGGATCGAATCGACCTGCCGGTCGTGGACCGGCGGCTCGTCCGCCCGGGGGGTGGATCGCGCGACCACCAGGGTGATCGCGGCGACGACGACCGCGATCACGGTGATGGTCGACAGCGGGTTCCCCTGGCCGAAGAGGTCGGCGGCATTGGTGACCAGCGCGGGGAACGCGAGCAGGGTCAGCACTGCGGGCGCGCACAGTCGGGCGGCGAACCAGGCAGCGGAGCCCGTCGGCCACCGGCGGCGCCGCGGCGCGGACGCGGTCACGACATCGAGGGGATCCGCGCGCCACCGGAACACCCACCCGGCGGTGAACAGGTAACGAAGGACGAACACGACGCCCAGCACCACGACATTTGCCGGCACGGTGGGCATGTCGAGCACCTCGACGGCCAGTGCCAGCAGTCCGAGCTGCACGGGCAGCAGGACGAGGTTCAGCACCCAGAATCGGGCGAGCCCGGAGAAGAACCCGCGGCCGGAGTCGTGAAAGACCAGCCGCTCCAACAGCACGAAGTTCCACAGGATCGCGATCTGGGTGGCCAGGACCGAGCCGAGCAGGTACGGCACCGACCACACCGACGACAGCAGCCACAGCGCGGCCGTGTTCACCGCGACGCCGGTGCCGCCGACCAGCAGGAACTTGGTCAGTTGGGCCAGCCTGGGCCCGGACACCCCCAGCCGCAGGCTGATCAGCCGCCGAAGGTAGGTCAGGCCCTCCCGAATCGACGCCTTGCTCTGACCGTCGTGCCGGGGCTGGAACTCGAACGGCACCCCGACGACGCCGCTCGGTCCGCCACGGGTCAACACCTCGAGAAGGATCTTGAAACCGGACGGCCGGAGGCGGCCCAGGTCGACGGAGTCCAACCGCAACGCGAAGAAGCCGCTCATGGGATCGGTGACGCCGCCCAGCCGACGCGGGAAGAGCATCCGTGCCGCGCGGGTCGACCACGCGGACACCGACTGCCGGAGCTTGCCGTCCAGACCGTCGGCGCCGTAACCACCGCTGTAGCGGGTGCCGTAGGCGACGTCGGCGTCGTCGGCCATCGCCGCGGCGATCAGCTCCGGCACCTTCTCGGGTGGGTGCTGCAGATCGCCATCCATCACAACGGCCCATTGGCCCCGCGCCAGCCGGAAGCCGGCCAGCACGGCACCGCCGAGCCCGCCCTCCCGGCGGCCCGGTTCCCGGTGCAGCAACCGGACATCGATCGAGCTCGACCGGGCCGCGGCGCGGATCGCGTCCGGGGTGCCGTCGTCGCTGTCGTCGACGAAGATGATCTCGGCGCCCGAGCGGGCCAGCGGGCTGTCGGACCACTGCGCCATCACGCGGTCGAGCTGCTCGACCAGGGGCACGATGTTGCTGGCCTCGTTGCGCGTCGGAACGACAACGGAAACACCAAGTGTCGCGGCGATAACGTTGTCGGCTCGGATCACTCTCGACCCGGTTGCTTCAGCCATGCTGGATCCCCCTGAGGCAAGGACGGCGGGGCACACCAGGACGGCGCTGGACCGGAGCCCCCGAAGGACGACGTCCCGGGGGAAGGCGAACAACTCTGAAAGCCTGCCCGGGTCGGCACCCCCCATTGGAACACCGATCCCGCGGACGCAGCTCCTACGATACGTGATCTGATTGCCCAGCGTCACCACCGAATGGCTCTGTGAACGAAATCTCAGCCACAATCGGCGGTGAGGATGCGCGCTTCGTCACCGATCGCGGTCCCCATGCGCCGATCGGGTGAACACGGCGCCCAGGTGCCTTCGATGTGGTCCTCGTTGCCTCGCGGGAGTTCACCCGATCAGACTTGGTTACCTGTGGCGCAGAATGCGAAAACCCCGCCCATCAAGTCGATTTCGTCACGTCCGTGTTTCGATCCGGTATTGCCGGGAAAGGGAGTCGAGATCCGGCGAAATCAGTCGAATATCCGAGTTCGACCGATCTCGATGGATATCGTCAGATCTCGTCCGGGACGGGCGCCGGGACCCCAGCGATGGCGCCGAGCACCTCGTCGAGCTCGTCCGGCTTGATCAGCACTTCCCGGGCCTTGGAGCCCTCGGAGGGGCCTACGATGCCGCGGGTCTCCATCAGGTCCATCAGCCGCCCGGCCTTGGCGAAGCCGACCCGCAGTTTGCGCTGCAGCATGGAGGTGGAGCCGAGCTGCGAGGTGACGACGAGGTTGATCGCCTCCAGCAGCAGGTCCAGGTCGCCGCCGATGTCCGGGTCGACGTCCTTGGCCGGATCCGCCTTGGCGACCGTGACACCCTCGGTGTAGTCGGGCTGCGCCTGCTCCTTGACGAAGTCGACGATCGCGGTGATCTCCTCGTCGGAGACGTACGCACCCTGGATGCGCACCGGCTTGGATGCACCCATCGGCAGGTACAGCCCGTCACCCATGCCGATCAGCTTCTCCGCCCCCGGCTGATCCAGGATGACGCGCGAATCGGTCAGCGACGACGTGGCGAAGGCCAGCCGGGACGGCACGTTCGTCTTGATCAGGCCGGTGACGACGTCGACCGAGGGTCGCTGGGTGGCCAGCACCAGATGGATGCCGGCGGCCCGGGCCTTCTGGGTGATCCGCACGATCGCGTCCTCGACGTCGCGTGGCGCGGTCATCATCAGGTCGGCCAGCTCGTCGATGATGCCCAGGATGTACGGGTAGGGCTTGTAGACGCGCTCCGATCCGGGCGGGGTGACGATCTGCCCGGTGCGCACCTTCTTGTTGAAGTCGTCGACGTGCCGGACGCCATGGGCCAGCATGTCCTGGTAGCGCTGCTCCATCTCCTCCACCAGCCAGGCCAGCGCGGCCGCCGCCTTCTTCGGCTGGGTGATGATCGGCGTGATCAGATGCGGGATGCCCTCGTAGGGGGTCAGCTCGACCATCTTCGGGTCGACCAGGACCATCCGGACTTCCTCCGGGGTGGCCCGCTCCAGCAGCGACACCAGCATCGAGTTGACGAAGGAGGACTTGCCGGACCCGGTCGCGCCGGCCACCAGCAGATGCGGGGTCTTGGCCAGGTTGGCGGTGACGAACCCGCCCTCCACGTCCTTGCCGAGTCCGATGACCAGCGGATGGTTGTCGGTTCGTGCGTCGGGTGCGGCCAGCACGTCACCCAGCCGGACCATCTCCCGGTCGGTGTTGGGCACCTCGATGCCGACCGCGGACTTCCCCGGGATCGGCGCCAGTAGTCGCACGCTTTCGGTGGCCGCCGCATAGGCGATGTTGCGGGTCAGCGCGGTGATCTTCTCGACCTTCACACCCGGCCCGAGTTCCACCTCGTACCGGGTGACCGTCGGTCCCCGGGTGAAGCCGGTGACCGCGGCATCGATGTTGAACTGCTCCAGCACCCCGGTGATGCGATTGATCATGTCGTCGTTCGCCGACGAGGAGACCTTGGGCGGCGCGCCCAGCTTGAGCAACCCGTTCGGCGGCAGCTGGTACCCGCCGCCGGCGTCCGGGGTCACCACCGGGAGTTGCTTGGTCGCGGTCTCGGCGAACGCGGGCTCCCCCGCCGGCGGCGTCGCACCGGCCGGCGTTCCGGTCCGCCCGGTCGATGCCGGTGGCGCCGTGGCCTTGCGGGACCGGGAGATCCGCTCGGTCGGTGGCTCCTGGGAAGGGGCCGGCGGCACCGGGGGGATCGGCCGGGTCAACGGCTCCTCGCCGGGCAGCGACGGGTCTGCCGCAGCCGTCGCGTCCACCGCCTGCCGTCGCCGGGACGGCCGGCGGAGCCGGGGTACCGCGGGTTGGTCGGCCAGGTCGAGCGGATGGTCGTCACCGGTTGCCCGGTCCGGCTCGTCGTCCTCGTCCTGGCCCGACCGCGACCCGCCGAGCTCGCGCCAGCCGCCGTGGATCAACCGGGGCACGTCGGCGATCGAGATGCCCAGAATCAACAGCAACCCGAACAAACCCAGCAGCACCAGCAGCAGGATGGCCGGGACCGCGGTGATGCCCACGTACAGGGGTTGGCCGACCAACCAGCCGACCGTCCCGCCGGCCGCCATCCGTTGGCCGGTCGAATCGGTGGTGGGGTCCGCGAGACCGGCGACATGCAGGACGTGCAACACACCGGCCGCGCCGAGTACCACGGCGATCCCGCCGGCGACCCGCCGCGGGCGGTGGCCGGGGTCGGGCTCGGAGCGCATCAGCACCACGGCAAGCACGACCAGGGCCACCGGGAAGACGTAGGCCAGCAACCCGAACCAGACGCGAACCGCATCGTCGGCGAGCGCACCGATGGGCCCGGCCGCCCCCAGCCAGGTGCCGACCGCGCAGACCAGCGCGACCGCGAGCAGGCCGAGGGCCAGCCCATCGCGCTTGTGGGTGGAGTCGATCGAGCGGGTGGCCGACGCCCCGGCACCGACCGCCCGGGCCAGCTGCCCGCACCAGCGGGCGACGAGCAGCCACAGCCGGCGCAGGCCGCGGCCCAACCCCTTGATTCCGGTGACCACCGGTGACTGCTCGCGGACGCCGGGGTTCTGCCAGGTCTTGGTCGGGGCCGTCGAGCGGCTCCTCGCCGAGCCCGATCGCGGCGTGCCGGACGTGCTCGACCTGGCGCTCCGCGCGCCCTTCGACGAGGTGCTGCCGGGCGACCCACTGCCCGACGTCGACCGCCGTCCCGACCCGGTCGACGTACGCGCCGTCGACCGAGGCGCCGAACGCGCGCCTGAGGACCGGGTTGCCGGGGACTTCGCAGCCATGCGTCTAACGTATCCGGCCGGTCACACCAACCTCACGTGCCACACCGGACCGGGGCGGGCGACCGGGTGGGCCGGTCGCCTCGATCGCGGCTGCGCGGATGAAGGGCCACCGAATGGGACTGGTGTGACAGGAGTTATGAACGTCATCCGCGCCCGCGCCGCTGATCCGCGCGACTCAGGAGGCCAGGGACAGGGTCGGTTCCGTGGGGACGGCCGGGACGGCCGGCTCCGCGGGGGTGGCCGGCGAGGTCACGTCCCGCGCGCGCAGCCCGTCGGTGGCCCGGAACAACGTGCCGGTACCGTGCACCCGCACCGGGCCCTGGCGGGCGGGCAGGAACACCGACCGGCCCGGGCCGACCGACAGTTCGTTGCCCTGAGCGTCGGTCAGGGTCAGGCTGCCCTCGGTGACCAGGAGGATCTGCGGTCCGGTGTGCTCGAGCACCCGGCCGACCTCGTCGACCCGCACCCGGGACAGCGCGAACTCGGGGGCCGGCGTGCGGAAGGCGACCTCACCCGGCGCGACCGGCACTGCGGGGATCAGCATCGGCTCACCCGGCGCGAACGAGACCACGGCGGACAGTTCGGCGACGTCGACGTGCTTGGTGGTGAGCCCGCCGCGCAGCACGTTGTCCGAACTGGCCATGATCTCCACGCCGAATCCGGACAGATAGGCGTGCATGTTGCCGGCGGGCAGGTAGACCGCCTCGCCCGGGGCCAGGTCGATCCGGTTCATCAACAGGGCGATGAGCACGCCCGGGTCACCCGGGTAGTGCTCGGCCAGCCGGGCGGCCATGGCGAATTCCCGGACGAATTCACTGCCGAGCGGCTCGTCGATCCCGACCCGGGCGCGGCACGCGGCGGCGACGGCGTCAACGGTCGGCGCGATCGCCGCCCGATCGGCCTCGAGAAGCGAGGTCACGACCTCCCGCAGGCCCGGTTCCCCGGGCCGTTCGACCAGGGCGGACCGCACGTCACCGAGCACCGGCGTGCCCAGCTCGTCCAGCAACCGCACGGTGATCGGGGTGGGCCGGAACCCGCACAGCGCCTCGAACCGGGTCAACGCATACATCAGTTCCGGCTTGTGCGACCGGTCCTTGTAGTTGCGGAACGGCGCGTCGATCGGCACCCCCGCCGCCTCTTCGGCGTCGAAGCCCGCGCGGGCCTGCGCCATGGTCGGGTGCGCCTGCAGCGACAGCGGCGCGTCCGCGGCGAGCAACTTCAGCAGGAACGGGAAGGTGCCGTCGAACTCGCGGGCGACCTGTGGGCCGAGCGTGCCGGCCGGGTCGTCGGCGACGGCGTGCCGCAGCGGGCGCGCGCCGGCCGGCCCCACCAGCACGGAGGAATCGCCGGGGTGGGCACCGAGCCACAGTTCGGCCTGCGGCTCACTCGACGGAACCGATTCGCCGAGGAGGGTGGGGATCGCGGTCCGCGATCCCCAGGCGTAGGGGCGCACCTGGTTGTTCATCAAAAACACTGCCGGAAGTCCTTTCACTGCGCGGCGCGACGGGTCACTGGCGTCACCGTTGCCGGCCAGATGGCACCCAGATGGCACGTGGATGTTGCTGGTTGATGCTCCACCAGACGCTTCACCGGCCGCCGGGTGCGCGACTGTGACGCTTCACACCGCCCTCACGCCTGACGCTCGCTCACCCGCTGACGCTCGCTCACCTGGCCGGTTCACTCGTCCGGGTGCGCCGAGAAAGCTTGCGCCAGACCCAGCTCGACGGCATGTGCCGGTCGTACAGCACGTATTCGCAGGCGGCATCGTCGAACAGGATCGTCTCCAGGGCGTGCCGGTCGGTGGTCCGCCCGGCCAGCAGCAGCTCGTCGTCGGCGTGCAGGACGAAGTCGTCATCGGGAGTGAGATGGCTTTCCGCCTGCCGGCCGGTGCCCCGCTGGACCAGCAGCGCCACGATGTCCAACCGGGTGGACCGGTCGTCCGGGTCGCGCAGCACGTCCCCGATCCGCACCTGCGCGTCGAGCAGCCGCCGGCGCAGGGCGGGCGCCTCCGACGGAAGCATTCGCTCCTTCCACAGTTCCTGCAGCCGGCGACCGCAGGAGCCGGTGATCCGTTCCAGCGTGCGGGCGGCCCACTCGTCGCCCATCGTCGGGATCTCCTGGACGAACCGCCACAGCAGCGGCGTTGACAGCTGGGCGTACATCTCATGGGCGACGACCTCGGTGGGCACCAGCAACGAATCCGGGTCCATCGCGTGGAACAGCGGCGCACTGACCTGCAGGTTCTGCCGGGCAGCCACGAACAGCCCGGGGTTGATCCGCCGGGCGCTGGCGACCAGGGACAGGTTGGTGGTGTCGTTGTCGGTGCCGGCGACAAAGCCGACCGCGCCCGTGAGATCGGCCCGCTGGAGCATCGATGGTTCGGACGCGTCGCCGACGATCACCGCCGGGTCGTCGGCGCTGCCCAACGGGTCGATGATGGTGACGGCCAGCCCCTCGTCCCGCAGGTCCTTGACCAGCTCCTTGCCGAACCGGCCGTAGCCGGCCAGCACCCACCGGCCCTTGGTCGGCGGCCGGGCGCGGCGCGGCCGGTCCGCGCCGGGACCGCTCTCCAGCCAGGTGAGCAGCTGGTAGGAGGCGGGCGCCCGCAGCGCCAGCCGGAGGTGGTCACCGAACCGGTCGAAGGGGTTGACCAGGGACGGGTTGCCGAACGCCTTCATCCGGTACTCGATGGTCGGCGACACCACCCGGGCGATCACCGGCAGCTCCGGCCGGAGCAGCGACGCGGCCATGATCACGTGCAGGTTGACCTCGTCGTCACTGGTCAGCGCGACCACGCCGGAGCAGTACGGGTTGTCCAGGCCGGCGATCGCCAGGTGGTGCGGGTTGCGCACATCACCGGCCAGCGCCGGCACGTCCGCGTGGTATGCGACCAGGTCCAGCGAGTCGATCCGCTCGGACTTCGAGTCGATCACGACGAACTGCTGGCCCATCGCATCGAACGCCTTGCCCAGCAGCTCGCCGGTCTGCCCGTAGCCGGCGAACAGCAGGAACGGTTCGCGCAGCCGGCGCACCTTGCGGCGGAACCGCTGCAGGGCGAGCGCGTGCCGGAAGGTGCGGTCCTGGATCAGGGTCAGCAGCGAGCCGATCGCGTACGCCCAACCGATCACCAGCAGGTAGATGGAGATCGTCGTCCACATCCGCTGGTTGGCGTTGAAGGGGAACGGGAGCTCGCCGTACCCGATGGTCGAGGCCGTGTAGCTCATGAAGTACAGCGATTCGAAGATCGACATGTGATACGGGCGGCCCTCGGGGTCGGTCGCCGGGATCAACGACATGCCGAAGACAGTGATCGAGAAGATCACGATCAGGATGATCAGCGGGGCCCGCATCCGCCGCATGACGATGAAGATCGTGTTGGTGGCGGCCGGCTCGTCGTCCACCGCGATCCGGCGGCGCAGCCGGGGCCGGTTCTCCCGCTCGTCGTCCCCGAACATCTGCTTCCAGAAGATCTGCAGCACGTTCGACATGGGCGGGCGCCGCCTCAGCGCCGGTGGAAGGACACGGTCTCGACGACCAGCAGGATGACCGACACCAGATTGGCCAGCAGGGCGCCGCCGGACAGCGACACCACGCTCGCCATCGCTTCGCTGGTGACGCCGTGGCTGGACACGTTGGCCGCGTACCCCCAGACCAGCGCCGCGCAGATCAGCTGCAGGTCGGCGACCAGGCTGGTCGCCAGATGCGTCGCACCGAGCTGGGTGCGGTCGCCGAACTTCAGCACGGTGGCGATCAGGCTGACCACCAGCGCGCCGAACAGCTCGTAGATGTTGTGCAGCTCCGGCACCGCGATGTCGCCCACGAAGAAGCCGAAGTTGAGCGTCGCCGCGAGCAGGACGAAGAAGCCGAAGATGACCTTCTCGAGATTCATCGATCACCCCCTCGCCGGACGACACGGACGCGCGGCGACGCCGGCGCACAGGAAGATGATCACCCCTGCGCCGGCTTCCCGCTCCGCGGGCCCGCTCGATCGCGGTGCCTCCGCGCGGACGGCCCGTTCGACATCCCACGATCGGGGCACCCTGAAGGTGGGCCGATCGTCCGCATCGTCCCGACCGGGAGGCGACATGCACACCGTCACGATCGTCGTCGTCTTCGCCGCGCTGGTGGTCATCCTCGGGCTGATCTTCTGGATGCTGCTGCACTGGCGCCGGTTCCGGTACGAGACGGACCGGCTGACCGCCTGGCAGGACGTGTTCGGCCGGCGGGGCGGCAAGGTCGCCCTG
Organism: Nakamurella sp.; assembly: GCA_044223435.1. Taxonomy (GTDB): domain Bacteria; phylum Actinomycetota; class Actinomycetes; order Mycobacteriales; family Nakamurellaceae; genus Nakamurella. The sequence goes on along the minus strand of JBGALY010000022.1, from coordinate 1,756 downwards.
CTGGTCGGGTTCGTCGCGTTGGCCGTTCTGGTCGGTGGGCTGCTCGCCTACCAGGCCCAGCTCACCACGCCGGCGCCGTGACCGCCCGCCCCGGCTCGCGCGCGTCCGCCGGCCCGGAAGCACAGCTGGAGCCGGCTCCCGAAGCCGTCCGGCCCCGGCCGGGTGATCGGTGCCTCGACGGTGGCGTACTCGGTGGGCCGTCCGGCGGTGGCCCGCGCGTCCAGATCGGGCGCGCCCGAACGGATCAAGTGCTCCGCAGGAAGGTGAGCACCGCGGTGACCCGCCGGTTCACCAATGGCTCGTCGATCAGTCCGAGTTTTCCGAAGATCGCGTTCACGTGCTTTTCGACCGTCGACGACGAGAGCACCAACGCCCGCTCGATCCCGGCATTCGTCTTGCCCTGGGCCATCTCCCGCAACACGTCCAGTTCCCGCGCGGACAGGGTCGACAGCGCCGAGCCGGTGTCCCGGGCACCGACGCTCACCAGGGCGTCGATCACCACCGGGTCGATGACCGAGCCGCCGGCACAGACCGTGCGCAGCGCGTGCAGCAGCTGGTCGACGTCCCCCAGCCGGTCCTTGAGCAGGTAGGCCAGGCCGGCGCTGCCGTACTCGAGCAGCGCGGTCGCGTAGCTGGCGTCGGCGTGCTGGGACAGCACCACGACGCCGACGTCCGGTCGTTCGCGGCGGATCTCGTGCGCGGCCCGGATCCCCTCGAGGTGGTGGTCCGGTGGCATCCGGATGTCGGTGACGACGGCATCCGGCTGCAGCCCGGCGACCGTGCTCAGCAGTTCGGCGGCGTCCCCGACGGTCGCCAGCACCCGCACCTGGCCCGAGTCCTCCAGCAGCGCCCGGGTGCCCTCCCGAAGCAGGTAGTGGTCCTCGGCGATGACCACGTCCAACGGCGCCGTCATGGCGCACCGGCCAGCGGCAGGCAGGCCTGCACCACCATGCCGCGGTCGGCCCCGGGGGTCACCAGCAGCGTCCCGCCGAGCGCCTCGACCCGGTCCCGGAGGTTGACCAGGCCGACTCCGGGCGACCCGTTCACCGGCCCACCGCCGCCGTCGTCGCGCACGCTGACCGTCAGCGCGGACCCGGTGGCGGCAAGTTCGACCACCACCGACGCGGCCGCCGCGTGCTTGGCCGCGTTCGTCAGTGCCTCGCAGACCAGGAAATATGCGGCCGACTCCACATCGGGGGTGAACCGCATACCGCGCAGGGACTTGTCGGCGCGCAGAGCCACCGGCAGCGGCATCTTCACCACCCTGGCCTGGAGCGCCGCCATCAGTCCGCTGTCCGCGAGCACGGCCGGGCGGATGCCTCGGGCCAGTTCCCGCAGGTCGGTGAGCAGCTCGCCGGCGTCGGCCTGCAACGCGGCGAACGCTTCGTCGGCACCAACGTCACCACGGGCCACCTGACTGCGGGACAGTCCGAGTCGGAGGATCAACGCGACCACGTCCTGCTGGACGCCGTCGTGGATGTCCCGCTCGATGCGCCGCCGCTCGGTGTCCTGGGCGCTGACGATGCGCGCCCGGGACCGCTCGAGCTCGCCGAGCCGGTCGGCCAGCTGGGCGGTCAGCCGGGCGTTGGCGATCGCGGTCGCTGCGTGACCGGCCAGAGTGGCCAGCAACTCCCGGTCGGCGTCCGTGTAGGGCTCGGGCGCCGGCCCGCATTCGATCCGTCCAACCAGCTCCCCGGCCCGCCGCAACGGCTGGGCCAGCTCGGCCCTCCCGTCGGGAAACCCGGCCAACCCCACC
>JBGALY010000021.1:0-100674 GCA_044223435.1 Nakamurella sp. | reverse complement strand
AAGGTCCTGCGACCCGGCACCGACGTCGTCCTCATCTCCAGCGGCCTGATGACCATGCGCGCCCTGCAGGCCGCCAAGGCCCTGGAAGCGCACCACGTCGACGTCGCCGTCGTGCACACCCCCACGATCAAGCCGTTCGACGCACAGACGGTGCTTCGCGAGCTGAACACCGACCGGCTCGCGCTCACCCTGGAGAACCACACCATCCGCGGCGGCCTGTTCGAAACCGTCGCCTCCGCCGCCGTCCTCGGCGGCGTGCACAAGAAAATCCGGCCCGTCGCCCTCCCGGACCAGTTCCTCGACGCCGGCGCCCTGCCCACCCTGCACCAGCGGTACGGGCTGGACGTCGACAGCATCGTCACCAAGGTTCTCGACGGCCTGCGGTAAGGCCGCCGACGCCGACGCTCCGGCCCGGCCACTGTGTGGTCGGGCCGGGCGTCGCGGGCACCCACCACCCGGACCCTCGGCGCCACGTGCTCGGTCACGATGGTCGATCTGCCGAGGGTGGTTTCAGCCCGCTTCGATCGGGGCCACGTCGACCGAGACGTCCATCTCGTTGGATTCGGCGTCGGTATAGATCACCCCGCGCAGCGGCGGGACGTCGTCGTAGTCCCGACCCCAGGCGACGATGGTGTAGCGCTCGTCGGCGAGCTGGTCGTTGGTGGGGTCGAAGCCGAGCCAGCTGCCGTCGGACAGCCGAACCGCGGCCCAGGCGTGACTGGCGTCGGCCCCGACCATCCGCTCCTTGCCCGGCGGTGGGTCGGTGGCCAGGTACCCGGAGACGTACCGGCAGGCCAGGCCGACCGAGCGCAGGCAGGCCACCGCCACGTGCGCGAAATCCTGGCAGACACCGGCCCGGGCCTCCAGCACGTCGGCGACCGTCGACGAGACGTTGGTCGAGCCGGGGTGGTACTTGAACTCGGTGAAGATGCGGTGGGTCAGGTCCTCGACCGCCTCGCCGATGGGCCGGCGCCCGGTGAACGTCCGCAGCGCGTAGTCGTGGATCTGCCCGGGCATCCGGACCAACGGCGAGGCCAGGGTGAACTCGATCGCCTTGGGATCGTCGAAGCCGGACGGCCGGGCCTGCTCCCAGGGCCGGGCCAGCACCTGCGGGTCGGCCGCGGGCACCGTCACCTCGACCTCGGACAGCCCGGTGACCACCAGTTCGGTGTGCGCGTGGGTGACGTGGAAGTAACTGTTGGGATTGCCGAAGACGTCGACGTCGTGGGTCAGGTCCGACGGATCGGGGTCGACGGTCAACGAATGGTTCAGACACCGTTGCCGGCCGGGGATCTCCCGCGGACGGAGGTACCCGCGCCCGAACGAGGTCGACACCTCGTCCGAGTACCGGTACTCCGTGCGGTGCACGATGCGGTACAGCCGGGTCACCGGGACACCCCCTCCATCGTGACGACGCCGAGGGACTGCATCGGGCCGGGGTGCCAGAAGTGCTGGGCGGCCACCGCATCGGCGGTGCCGCGCAGGGCGTCGGCCAGCCCGGCCAGCACGGCGTCCAGGTCGGCGCGGACCCCGTCGCCGTCGGTGTGCTCCAGGTCGACCGGCCGGGCCCGGCGCAGCGTCGCGTCGATCTCCTCCAGCCGCCGCTGCGGCCGGGAGGTGCCGGACGAGTCGGGCAGGGCCCGCAGGTCGGTGCGGGCGGCGGCCACCTGATAGGCCAGCGATCGCGGGTTCCCGACGTCCAGCAGCAGCAACTCGAGCATCGTCGCGATCTGGATCCGGCCGCGGTACCGGCGACGGTAGGTGACTCCCGACTCGCTCGCGGACAGCACCGATTCGACCACCAGCGAGTCGACGGCCGAACTGTGCGAGCGGACGAGCGTCGACCGCAGCAACGCGACCACCTGCTGGGCGCGCTCGATCCGCCGGCCCAGATCCAGGAAGTACCAACCGGGATCGCGGATCATGTTCTCGCTGATCAACCCGGACAGCGACAGCATGCCGGTCAGCACCTCGGACTGCGTCGAGGCCAGCAGCATCCCGGCCTCGGCCGGTGCGTCGGCCAGCTCGCCGACCGCCCGATCGGTGGCGGCCAGCACCATCCAGGTGTCCCCGGACAGCTGGTCGCGGACCGACCGCGCCGACTCCCGCAGGCCGGCGAGGGACTGGGCCACCGAACCGTTCTCGGCCCCGTCCAGCATCAGTTCGCGGATCCGGTGCGTCGGGTCCTCGTCGGCCCGGATCGGCCGGGTGCCGGACACCTGCGACACCGCGGACAGCAGTACCGGCACGCAGCCGGCACCCAGATGCTCGGGGCGGAAACGGAAGTCGTCCACCCGGGAGCGGGCGACGATCAGCAGCCGGACCAGGTCCTCGGTGCGTTCGGCGTACCGGCCCAGCCAGAACATGTCCTCCAGCACACGTGGCGAGGCGACCGATTCGACCGGCTCGGGGACGACCAGCGGACCCTCGTAGAGCCACTCCCGGCCCTCGCGGCGATCGGGGGCGTCGGCACGACCGGATCGCACCCACACGTCCTTGGCCACGCTGGTCCGGCCGCGGCCGGCGGAGGTGAGCGACCCCTCCTGCACCCGACCCAGCGAGCCGGGCATCGCCACGTAGCCGGAGCCGTGCGACACGGTGAACAACCGCAGGCTGACCTGCCCGGCGGCCAGGCCGTCCGGGGTGGCCATCGGCGCCTCGGAGAACGGCGCGACCTCCTGGCCGACCCACAGCCCCGGCTCGGCCTCGATCCGCGCCCGCCAGGTCGCCAGATCGGCCCGCCCCATCATCGCGGGAAACTCCGAGCGCGCCCGGACGGTCGACCGCAACACCATCTTGTCCAGATGGTCCAGCACGTACTTGCGCTGGCCCTCGGCCCCGCACCAGAAGGTCGGTACCGACTCGATCCTCAGATTCTCGCCGAGCACCGCCCGGGCCAGCTTGGGCAGGAACGGCAGCAGCCCGGGGTTCTCCAGGACACCACTGCCCAGCGTGTTCACCACCGTCACCGTGCCGCGCCGGCATGCCTCGGCCAGGCCGACGACCCCGAGCCTGGAATCCGGCCGCAGGTCCAGCGGGTCGGACCAGGCGGCGTCCACCCGGCGCACCACCACGTCCACCGGCTCGAACCGGCCCATCGACCGCATCCACAGGCGACCCCGCCGGATGGTCAGGTCGGCGCTCTCCACCAGCGGCACGCCCAGCAACGAGGCCAGCGTCGCCTGGTCGAACGCCGTCTCCGAATGCGTGCCCGGGGTCAGCACCACGACCCGCGGATCCTCCGACTCGGTCGGGGCGACCGAGGCCAGGGCCGAGCGCATGGTGTGGAAGAACGCGGACAGCCCGCGGGGGACGGTGCGCCGGAACAGGTCCGGTAGCACCTTGGACACCGCGCGGCGGTCCGCCATGGCGTACCCGGCGCCCGACGGCGCCTGCGTCCGGTCACCCAGGGCCTGGAAGCTGCCGTCGACGTCCCGGCAGACGTCCAGGGCATGAAAGAACAGCTGGTGAGCCCCGGGGATGGTGATGCCGTGCGCCGGCCGCAGGTAATCGGGGTGTCGGTACACCAATTCGGCTGGCAGCAAACCGTTTTCGATCAGCTTGCCCGGCCCGTACAGGTCGGTGAGCACCGCGTCGAGCAACGTCGACCGCTGGATCAGCCCTGCCTCCAAGCGGTTCCAGTCCGCGTCGGCCACCACCAGGGGCAGCGGGTCCACCCGCCAGTGCTCGGCTCCGGCCGGGATCGCCTCCGGCCGACCGGCTATCGCGTCGACCGGAGTGTAGGTGACGCCGTCGTCCTCGAGCAGCCGATCCACCTGACGCGTCAGCCCGGCCAGACCCGGGTTGCCGATCGCGTCGATCTCCGCGGCGAGTTCGGCCCAGCCGGGCAGCAGACCGCCGTCGGGGCCGGTCATCTCGTCGTAGCGCCGGGGGTCACCCACCCCCGGGGTGAACATGCCGTTGCGGGCCAGGTACGCCTCGACCACCGACACCCGCGCCGGTGCCACGCCGGTCACCTCGGCGGTCGGCGAGACGCTGCGCGGGCCCGTCATACTCACCGACAGATGGCTCTGGCCCGGCGCAGATCCAGCATGCCCGGAGCGTTGTGGTCCACGGCCAGCAGCCCGGCCCGTTCCCGCAGCTGGTTGATGTCGATCTCGCCCGGGCTGTGCCCGGCAGCGTCGAACCGCCGGGTGCGCCGCGATTCGGCCTCCATCGCATTGACCGGCGGGGTGTCGTAGCTGCGGCCGCCGGGGTGCGACACGTGATAGGTGGCGCCGCCCAACGACAGCCCGCTGACCGCGTCCACCACGTCGAACACCAGCGGCGAGTCCGGCGGGATGGTGGGATGCAACGAACTCGGCGGCTGCCAGGCCCGGTACCGGACACCGGCGACCAGCAGGCCGGGCACGTGGGTGGGCTGCAGCGGAACCGGATAGCCGTTGCAGGTGACCCAGACCTGGCCCGGCCCGGACGCGCCGGTCAGGCTGACCTGCAGTCGTTCGACCGACGAGTCCACGTACCGCGCGGTGCCGCCGGCGGTGGCCTCCTCCCCCAGCACTCGCCAGGGCTCGATGGCCCAGCGCAGCTCCAGACCCATGCCGGCGACCGACACGGTGCCCAGCCGGGGGAACCGGAACTCGAAGAACGGGTCGAGCCAGCTGGTCTGGAAGTTCAGGCCGCGCGATCGCAGGTCCGCGGCCACCTCGGCGATGTCGGCGATCACGTAATGCGGCAACAGGAACCGCCCGTGCAGGTTGTCACCGTGCCGGATGAGCGGGGCGGTGAGCGGCTCATCCCAGAACCGGGAGACCAGCGCCCGAACCAGAAGTGCCTGCACCAGGGCCATCTGCGCGTGCGGGGGCATCTCGAAGCCGCGCAGTTCCAGCAGCCCGAGCCGGCCACGGGCCGAATCCGGGCTGTACAGCTTGTCGATGCAGAACTCGGCCCGGTGGGTGTTACCGGTCAGATCGGTCAGCAGGTGCCGCAACGCCCGGTCCACCACCCACGGCGCCACCGAACCGTCGGGGCGCACCTGCCGGGCAATTTCGGAGAACGCGATCTCCATCTCGTAGAGGCTTTCCGGCCGGCCCTCGTCGGCCCGGGGTGCCTGTGACGTCGGCCCGATGAACTGCCCGGAGAACAGGTACGACAGCGACGGGTGTCGCTGCCAGTGGGTCAGCAGCGACACCAGCAGGTCCGGGCGCCGCAGCAGCGGAGACTCGGCGGGACTGGCCCCGCCCACGGTGATGTGGTTGCCGCCGCCGGTGCCGCGGTGGCTGCCGTCGACGGCGAAGGTCTCGGTGCCCAGCCGGCTCAGCCGCGCCTGCTCGTAGAGCGTCGTGGTCAACTCGACCTGCTCGTCCCAGCTGGCCACCGGCTGCACGTTGACCTCGATGACCCCCGGGTCCGGAGTCACCGACAGCGTCTTCAGGCGCGGGTCGCCGGGCGGCGGGTATCCCTCCAGCACCAGCGGCAGGCCTAGGACGGACGCCGCGTGATCGACGGCGCCGATCAGTTCGACCCACGGGTCGAGCTCTTCGATCGGCGGCAGGAAGACGTTGATCAGCCCGCCCCGGGCCTCGATCACCAGCGCGGTGGTGGGCACCCCCGCGGGTTCGACGACGACGGCGCGCGGCCGGCCGGCGGGCGGCACCGGCAACGCCGGCTTGGCCGCCAACGGGTCCGGGTCGACCGGCGGCTCGGCGGCCTGCCAGGAGATCGCGTCCAGCGGCAGTCGCAGCCCGGCCGGCGAATCACCCGGCAGCAGGACGATCCGGCCGCGCCGCAGCGTCCAGTCGGCGCTGGCCCACCCCACAGTGGGTGCCCGGACCGGCTCGGCGCCCTCCGTGACATCCGGGGAATCCGCGGCCACCTCGGCAGCCAGCCGGTGCAGCGGCAGCACGTACGCGGTCGGCTCCGTCACCGACGCATCCAGCCGGGCCAGCAGCTCCCGTCGGGCATCCGGGGTGTCGCCGGTGATGTCCTCGGTGACCGGCTCCCCCACCGGTAACCGCACCTGCGCGGCCAGCTTGGCCAGCGGATCCTCGAACGCGGGCCGGACCTGCGACAACGGCAGACCGAAGTAGCCGGCGACGGATTCGGTGAACGCCCGCGCGTCGGCAACGCCCGCCTCTCGCCGCCCAGGTCCGGCCGTCCCGGCCGCACCGGTGCCATCCCGGTCCTCGGTCGACTCCTCCGCCCACGGATCGGCGAACAGCGACTGACCCGACCACAGCGGGCTCCCGTCCGCCCGCCAGTGCAGCACGATCTGCCAGCGCGGCAGCGGTTCACCGGGATACCACTTGCCCTGTCCCCGGTGCACGATCCCGTTGGGCGAGTAGATCGCGCGCAATCGCTCGGCCAGCACGCCCGCCCGCTCGCGCTTGTGCGGACCGTCCGCGGCGGTGGTCCACTCGTCCGCGGTCAGGTCGTCGATGGACACGAAGGTCGGCTCGCCGCCCATGGTCAGCCGGACGTCCGAATCGGTCAGCCGGCGGTCGACCTCCTGGCCGACCCGCTGCACCGCGGCCCACTGCGCGGGTGTGTAGGGCAGGGTGACCCGCGGGTCCTCGTGCACCCGGCGGACCACGTTGGAGTACTCCAGGGTGGTCTGCGCGACGCCGGTCGAGCCGGTGATCGCGGCCGCCGTCGACGGATGCGGAGTTGCCGACAGCGGGATGTGCCCCTCGCCGGCGAACAGCCCGGACGTCGGATCCATGCCGATCCAGCCGGCGCCGGGGATGTAGACCTCGGCCCAGGCGTGCAGGTCGGTGAAGTCGGCGGCCGGACCCGACGGGCCGTCCAGCGACGGCACGTCGGAGGTGAGCTGCACCAGGTATCCCGAGACGAACCGGGCAGCCAGACCGAGCTCCCGGAGCAGCGAGACGAGCAGCCAGGCCGAGTCGCGGCAGGAGCCGATCGCCGTGTTCAGGGTGAAATCCGGGGTCTGCACACCCGGCTCCATCCGGACCGAGTACCCGACCGACTGCTGGACGGCGGCGTTCAACTGGACCAGGAAGTCGACGATCCGGGTCTCGTCGGCGACGGTGAAATTCTTCAGCCAACCGTTGACGAGCGGGCCGGGCCCACTGCCCGGGTCACCCTCGTCGACCGGCCGCAGGTACGGCTCCAGGTCGGCGGCCAGGTCCGGCGGGTAGGCGAACCCGTAGTGCTCGGCATACTCCTCGATGAAGAAGTCGAAGGGGTTGACCACGGCCAGGTCGGCGACCAGGCCGACCGTGATGCTCAGCTCGCGGGCCCGCTCCGGGAACACCAACCGGGCCATGAAGTTTCCGAACGGGTCCTGCTGCCAGTTCACGAAGTGGTTGGCCGGCTCGACCGTCAGCGAGTACGAGTCGATCTTCGTCCGCGAATGCGGGGCCGGCCGCAGCCGGACCACGTGCGGATGGATCGTGACCAGCCGGTCGAAGCGGTAGGTCGTGCGGTGCTCCAGCGCCACCTTGATGCCCACGCTGCTCCTTCTTCACGTCGCGAGAACCGCCCCGCCACGCTGCAGGGTCACCGATGGTCCGGCCGACGGCCGCACCCGCTGGTCGCATACTCTATTCGCCGGCGTGTTTCCGCAGTGCGACGGCGACGATCATCCCGACGGTTCGGCCGGCCCGCCCACGGCCCGGTCACCGGCCCTCTCCCCGGGTTTCGGGGCGACGAAGTCCACGCCGGCCTCCCGACGCTGCTCCGGGGTGATCGGTGCGGGCGCCGCGGTCAGCGGATCGAACCCACCGCCCGACTTGGGGAACGCGATGACGTCCCGCAGCGAGTCGGCGCCGGCCAGCAGCATGGCGATCCGGTCCCAGCCGAACGCGATGCCGCCATGCGGGGGCGCGCCGAAACTGAACGCCTCGAGCAGGAAGCCGAACTTGGCCTTGGCGTCCTCCTCGGTCAGGCCCATCACCTGGAACACCCGTTCCTGCACGTCGGCGCGGTGGATACGGATCGAGCCGCCGCCGATCTCGTTGCCGTTGCACACGATGTCGTAGGCGTAGGCCAGCGCCGAGCCGGGGTCGGTGTCGAACGTGTCCAGGCACTCCGGCTTGGGCGAGGTGAACGCGTGGTGCACCGCGGTCCACGTGCTGCCCGCGCCGCCGACGGACACGTCGTCCGTTTCATCGGTGCGCTCGAACAGGGGGGCATCCACCACCCACAGGAACGACCACGCGCGCTCGTCGATCAGCCCGCCGCGGCGGCCGATCTCCAGCCGGGCCGCGCCCAGCAGCTCCTGGGTGCTCTTGCGCGCGCCGGCGCCGAAGAAGATGGCGTCACCCGGCCCGGCGCCGGTGGCCGCGGCCAGCCCGGCCCGTTCGTCCTCGGAGATGTTCTTGGCGACGGGACCGCCCAAAGCCCCGTCTTCCCCGATGGTGATGTAGGCCAGGCCCCGGGCGCCACGCTGCTTGGCCCACTCCTGCCAGGCGTCGAAGCCGCGCCGCGGGGTGCTCGCCCCGCCCTTCTGCACGACCGCCCCGACATACGGCGCCTGGAACACCCGGAACGGGGTGCCGGCGAAGTACTCGGTGAGCTCGGTGATCTCCAGGTCAAGGCGCAGGTCGGGCTTGTCCGAGCCGTACCGGTTCATCGCGTCGGTGTAGGTCATCCGCGGGATCGGCAGCGTGATCTCGTGGCCGATGAGCCGCCACAGCGCGGCCAGCACCTGTTCGGCGACGGCGATGACGTCGTCCTGCTCGACGAAGGACATCTCGACGTCGAGCTGGGTGAACTCCGGCTGCCGGTCGGCGCGGAAGTCCTCGTCCCGGTAGCACCGGGCGATCTGGTAGTAGCGCTCCATCCCGGCGACCATCAGCAGCTGCTTGAACAGCTGGGGCGACTGCGGCAGGGCGTACCAGGAGCCCGGCTTGAGCCGGGCCGGGACCAGGAAGTCGCGCGCCCCCTCCGGGGTGCTGCGGGTCAGCGTCGGCGTCTCGATCTCGACGAAGTCGGCGTCGTCGAGAACGGCCCGCGCGGCCTTGCTGATCCTGGCCCGCAACCGCATCGCGTGCGCCTGGGCGGGCCGGCGCAGGTCCAGGTAGCGGTACTTGAGCCGGGTCTCCTCGCCGACACCGACACTGTCGTCGATCTGGAACGGCAGGGGTGCCGATTCGGCCAGCACCTCGAGGGTGACCGCCTCGACCTCGATGCCGCCGGTCGGCAACTCGGGGTTCTCATTGCCCTCCGGCCGGACGGCGACAGTGCCGGTCACCCGCACGCAGTACTCGCTGCGCAGGTGGTGGGCGGCGGCCAGTACGTCCCCGGAGTGGAAGACGACCTGGGCGACGCCGGAGGCGTCCCGCAGGTCGATGAAGATCACCCCGCCGTGGTCGCGGCGGCGGGCCACCCAGCCGGCCAGGGTGACGGTGGTACCGGCGTCGGAGGGACGCAGGGAGCCGGCGTTGCGATCGCGGAGCACGTGTCGTTCCTAGGGTGCGGGGGCGGCGGACCCGGCTGATCCTACGGGCGCCCGGACCGACCCGGTGACCGGCCGCGGACCTGGGTTGCTCCGTTCGGATGAATCGCGGTGTTCGACGTACGCCATCGGATCGATGCCCGATCTGACGAGGGACCTGCCCGCAGTGCGGGATTCATCGTTCGGAGGGCCGCCACCATGTCCGAGGCCACATCACGGGTCGGCAGCGACGCCGCCTCCCACCGCGTCCGCCGGAGCACCTGGTCGGTGCTGATGGGATCGCTGGTACTCGGCGTCCTGGCCATCGCGCTGGTATCGGCGCCGATCGCACGGGCTGCCGTCGACGACTCCGCAACGGGCGGCGGGAGCGGCGGGTTCGACGGGGTGGTGGGTGGTGGCGGGACCCTCGACGGCCCCACGGACGGCGGCACCAGGGACGGGGAGGGCACCAACGACACCTGCGAGTGCGATCCGGACCCCGACCCGCCCCCACCCGAGACCGTGTACGTGCCGACCACCGTGTACCAGCGGACCACCGAGTACGTGCCCACCACCGAGTACGTCACGACGACCGAACGTTCGACCGAGACCGAGACCCAGACCGAGACCCAGACGGCGACACAGTTCCAGACCGTCGACCGGGAGGTACCCACCACCGTCGACCACACCGAGCTGAGCACGATCGTCCAGGCCCAACCGGGTCCGACCAGTTACTTCCCGCAGTACGTGACCCAGACGCAGACGGCGTGGAGCACCAGCACCGCCTACGACCAGGTCGAGGTCACCTGGGCGCTGGCCAGCACGGTCAACCCGGCCACCGGACGGATCCCCGCCGTCACGGTGCCCCGGACGCAGGTCGCCCCGGGCGATTCGATCCCGGTGTCCGTCCACGGGTTCACCCCCGGCGAGCAGGTGCGGATCGAACTGCACTCGACGCCGGTGCTGCTGGGCACAGTGACCGCCGGTTCCGACGGCACTGCGAGTTCGACGGTGACGATCCCGGCCGGCACGGAGGCCGGGCAGCACACGATCACCGTCGTCGGGGTCACCTGTGGCATCCAGGCGTCCATCCCGATCACCGTGGTCGCCGCGGCGGCGGACGCACCGGTGGCATCGCTGGCCGCCTTCGACCCGAGCGGCCGGAGCCTGAGCTACACCGGAGCGAACACCGGGTGGGCCGTGTCGTTGGGCGGCGCGCTGCTGGTCGGCGGGCTCGGGTTGGTGCTGGTGGGCCGGCGCCGGCCGGCCGGGATCGGCGGGGCGCACCTGGTCACCTACGAACCGGTGACCCCGGCCGGCCGGCACCGCGCCTGACCGGCACCCTGCCTGACCGGCGCCGCACTCGGCGCGGGTCTGCCGGACTTGGCCGGCGACCGACCGGTCGCCGGCCAGGTCGTCGGCCAGGTTCCGGCCAGGTCTTCGGCGGGCCCGGGAGTCGGCGGGCCCTGATTCGCGCCGGGACACCGGTGTGGCGGGCGGGAGACCGCCGGCGGGGAATCCGCACCGACGGCCGGTTCGTCGTCGGCACGATCACCGGTCTCGGCACATCCGGCCGGGGTCAGCGGGCGGGTCGGCAGCCGCGGAGCGAAGCCATCCAGCCCTGTTCGTCCGGGGTGAGCACCGACATGCTGAGGAAGGGCACGGTGCTCGCCTGCCGGTTGATCTGTGCCGCGACGTCGTCGATGTCCTGCGTGGTTTTCGGTCGGAGCGTTTGCAACGACACCGAACCGTCCGCGAGAATCTGTGCCAGGGTGCGCATTCCGTTCGCAATGGCGGCTCCGTCGATCCGGCCGCCGGCGATCGTGGCGGGCAACAGGCCCTGCAGGGTGACCGCTGCCTGCTGCGCTGCGGACGACCGACCGGCGTAGGCCAGCACGTACGCCTGCTGGGCGTCCGCGACGCTGGGAAAGCCGCTGAACGCCGGCACGGTGTGGCGGTTGATGTCGTCGCTCGCCGCGCACACGGCGGTCAGGAAGGTCGCGGTGACCGGGTCCATCCCCGGCGGCGCCGGGGCGGCCGGGGCCGCCGGCGTGGTGCCGGCGGTCGAGGCCGAGGTCACCGGCCGCGACGGCGACGGCGACGGGCTCGTCGGGTTGGCGGTGCGGCCGGGCGCGGCCCCGGACGAGGCGGGGGGCCCGCCCGACGAGCCGGCCCGTTCGACCCCGGCGGCCGAGCTGCGATCGACGCCGAACACCACCCAGGACGCGGTGCCGCCCAGCGCGAGCACCGCGGCCGCGGACACGCCGAGCAGGGCGGTCGAGCGGCGCCGGTGCCGCCGCTCCCCACTCCGCCCGGTCACCGTCCCGGGCGACGCGACGGACGCCTTCGCGGTCGCTGCAGCGGTCCGCGCCCCGTGGGACGGGGAGAGCAGGGTGGCGCCGAGCACCACGTCGTGCTTGGGGTGAGTGTCCCGGGCGATCGGCCGACGGAACTCGCCGACCAGCGTCTCGGCCACCAGCGGGATCCGGGACGACCCGCCGACCAGCACGAACGCCGACACGTCGGCCGGCTGCAGACCGGCCGAAGCCAGGGCCCGGCTGGTCGCCTCGATGGTCGGCCGGAGCGCCGGGTGGATCATCTCCTGGAACTCGGATCGGCTGATCCGCACGCCGATGGACCGGCCGTCCCGGAGGATCGACGTCACGGCTGTGACATCCGAGGACAGCGCCTCCTTGACCTCGACGCAGTCCCGGCGCAGCCGGGCGAACTCGGCGGGCGCGAGACCGGTTACCAGGTCGGGGTTCTGGGCCGCCAGCTCGCCGATCACACGGTTGAAAACGGCCTCGTCGAAGTCGATGCCGCCCAGCTGATCCAGGCCACCGGGGGTGCCGAGAACCCGGAAACCGGTTGCCGTCTTCTCCACCACACAGACGTCGAAGGTGCCGCCGCCGAGGTCGTAGACGCACAGCCGGGTACCCACCTCCACCCGCGAGTGGGACGCGTAGAACGTCGCCGCGGCAACGGGTTCCGGGCACAGTGTGACATTGTCGACGCCGGAGGGGAGCGCGGCCTGATGCAGCACGTCGATCTTGAACTGCCGCCACGTGGCCGGATGGGTCAGCACCAGATCGGCAGGGGGTTCACCGTACCGCTCGCGGCACCGGTCCACCACCCAGGCGATCACCCGACCGGCCAGATGCCCTGCCGCGTAAGGCGATCCGCCGATCAGGATGGGAACGTCGTCGCCGATCCGGCGTTTGATCTCTCGCCGCGCCCGGCCCGGGTCGGTTGCCGCGGCCCGCTCCGCCGCCTCACCGACCAGCACGGAGCCGTCAGCGGCGGCAAAGATCGTCGACGGGATCTGCATCGCCCGGTTGCCCAGCCCGACCATCGCCGGCACGCCGTCCGCCCCGAGCACCGCCGCCGCGGTGAAGGTCGTCCCGAAGTCCAGTGCCAGCGTGTACATCTCACCCACCCGAAGGTCCGGCGGGGACCCGGTCACCCGGTGCGACCCGGACGCCCCTACGGAGTCAGAGGGCCGCCGGCACACGGTAGATACGGCCCGGCGGAATTCGCGCATCCCGATCCGCCGCATGATCGCCCCGGGTTGCGCAGGGCCAGGCCGCCGGCACGACGCGTCCGGCCGTGCCCGGTGGCGCCGGTTCGGTGATGCGGGCCTCAGCGCTGCGCCGGCACCGCCGCGTAGGCGTGGGCGATCAGTTCCATCGAGCGCAGCTTGGCCGGCAGGCCGTGCGCCCGCGTCGAGATGATCAACTCGCGGACCCCGAAGCGCGCCGCCAACTCGTCCAGCCCGGCGGCCACCTGGTCCGCCGAACCCACCACCTCGGTGCGCCCCATCGCCCGCACCAGGTCGAGCTCGGCGGGCGAGTACGGGTACTGCGCCGCCTGCTCCGGCGTGGGGATCTCCTGCAGCCGGCCGGTTCGCAGCAACAGCATGGACAGCGCGCCCGAGCGCGCCTCGTAGCGGGCCTGTTCCTCGGTGTCCGCGGCCAGCGCGCTCACGCCGATCATCGGGTACGGCTCGGCCAGCACCGCCGACGGCCGGAACAGCGACCGGTACAGATCCAGCGCCGCCCCGGTATTCCCGCCCGCCCCGGCGAAATGGTGCGCGAACGCGTAGGGCAGGCCGAGCTTGGCGGCGAGCCGGGCCCCGTAGTCGGAGGACCCGAGGATGTACAGCGGCACCGGGATCGCCGGGGTCGTGCGGATGGCGGCGAACGGATGGTCGGCCGGGAAGTCGTCCTGCATGAAATGGACCAGTTCGGTGATCTGGTCGGCAAAGTCGTCGGCGCCGGACGGGTCCATGCGGCGGCGCAACGCGTAGGCCGTCAGCTGGTCCGACCCGGGCGCCCGCCCGAGCCCGAGGTCGATGCGGCCCGGGTGGAGCGCGGCCAGCGTGCCGAACTGCTCGGCGACCACCATCGGAGCGTGGTTGGGCAGCATCACCCCGCCGGATCCGAGCCGGATCGTGGAGGTGTGCGCGCCCAGGTGAGCCAGCAGCACGGCCGGCGCGGCCGACGCCACCGCGGGCATGCCGTGGTGTTCGGCCACCCAGAACCGGTGGTACCCGAGCTCCTCGGCGCGGACGGCCAACGCGGTGGTCGCGGCCAGCGCGTCGCCCGGGGACGAACCGACCCCCACGCCGGCCAGGTCGAGCACGGAAAGGCGGATGCCGTCGGATGTGGTCAGCGATTCGTTACGCACGCTCAATGCCAACCACCGACGGGCCCGGCGTGTTCCCGGACGGCCCGAACGGCCGATCCCCCCGGTCACCGCCGGCTCGGATCAGTTGGGCGAGTACGGCCCGCGGGCCAGTTCCTCCCCGGCCCGGGTGGACGATCCGCCGATCAAGGCAAGTTCCCGGTTCAGCAGGTCGGCGAGCAGGATCAACCGATCGTCCACCGTGGGCGCTTCGAGCAGCCGTTGCCGATCGGTCAGGTCGAGGGCGACAACGGCGGCGATGGTGTACGCGCAGTCCGCCGGCTCATCGGGCAGGGTGAACGGGGATTCCGGATCGAAACCCCGGGCCTGCAGGACCGCGCTACGGTAGCGGCGGAACCGGCGGGTGACTCGCGCGGCCAGATCCCGGCTCCGGGCCGATGGTGCCTCGGCCAGGAACTCCAGGTCGGCCCGATCCGCCCGATCCGGCACCGGCGGATGGACCTGGCGGATCCGGAACCGGCGGGTTCCCCGGGTCATCACATCGAAGGTGCCGTCGGTGAACGGCTGAATGTGCCGGATCTCGGCCACACAGCCCACCTGGTAGAGGCTGCCGACCCCGTGGGCGCCGACCTCGACACCCGACCGGATCGCCACCACCCCGAACTCCCGGGCCCCGTCGGTGCGCTCCAGCACGTCCTCGATCAGAGCGCGGTACCGCGGTTCGAAGATGCGCAGGGGCAGCTGGGCACCGGGAAACAGCACGGTGCCCAGCGGGAAGATCGGCAGGGTGACGGCCATCGAGGTGTCTCGAGCGACGGCGCGACCGCGACGGACTACACGTCCTGCAGCGGGTGCGGCGAACCGTGCTCCTCGGCGGGCCGGCGCTGGTAGGCCTTGACGTGCTCGCCGAGGCCGTCGAGGCGCTGCTGGCGCCCGTCGGCGCCGTGCCCGGCCGCGACCCAGTTCACGTAGACCCGCTGGTCGTCCGGACGCAGGGCCTGGAACGCGGTCAGCGCGCCCGGGTCCGCCTCCAGCACCGCCGCCATGTCGTCCGGCACCGCGACGCCCTTGTCAGTGATCATCGTCGATCCCCTCTCGTCGATCATTCGCAGTGTTGATCATTCGCAGCGTCAAGTCTGCCGAATACCCGGCGGCCCTGCCAGCAATCACCCGGCCCGGCGGGCGAAGAATTCGCGCTCGGCCTCGGAACGGGCCAGTCCGGCGGCGCTCGCCCAGGCCGATCGCGCCTCCGCCCGGCGATCGAGCGCATCCAGCAGGCTGGCCCGGGCAGCATGCGCGTACGGGTAACGCTCCAACCCGCCCACCTGCATCACCTCGTCCAGGTCGCGCAGCCCGACCGCCGGTCCGGCCAACTGGGCGACCGCGACGCTGCGCGCCAGCGCCAGCGTCGGCGACGGTTCGACCGACAGCAGCGCCCCGTACAGCTCCACCACCCGTCGCCAGTTGGTGGCGGGCAGGCTGGGCGCGATCGCGTGCTCGGCGGCGATCGCAGCCTGCAGGGCCATCGGCCCGGGGTGCGAGCGGGAGCCGGCCAGCGCCGCCCGGGTCAGCAGCAGTCCCCGCCGGGTCATCTCCCGGTCCCAGCGACCACGATCGGCGTCGGCCAGCAACACCTGGGCACCGTGCTCGTCGAACCGGCCACCTGCCCGGGCGCGGGAGAGCACGATCAGCGCCAGCAGCCCGGTGAACTCGGCGTCGGCCGGCCGCAGCACGCGCAGCGCGGTGGCCAGGTACTGGGCGCGGTCGGCCAGGTCGTCGTCGGCCAGTGCCGGGCCCGAGCCGGCCGTGTGACCCATGGTGAACGCCAGGTAGACGACCCGCCGCACCACCGGCAATCGGGCATCCACCGTCGCGTCGTCGGGCAGGTCCAGGTTCGGACCCGCGGCCGCCAACCGCTTCTTGGCCCGGGTCAACCGGGCGGCCATCGTCGTCTCACCGACCAGGAACGCGGCCGCGACAGCGGCGGTCGGCACCCCGCAGGCCAGCCGGAGGGTGAGGGCGACCTGGTCGGACTCGCCGATCCGCGGGTCGCAGCAGAGCACGACCAGCCGCAGGTCCTCGTCGCCGATCACCCCCACCTCGGTGCTGACGTCGGCCGGATCGACCTGACGCAGCCCGCCCGCCGCCCGGATCAGCGCCTTCCGCGCCGCCTGCGCGGACCGGATCCGGTCGATCGCCCGGCGCCGCGCGGCGGTGACCAGCCAGGCCTCGACCGAGTCGGGGACGCCGCGCTCCGGCCAGGTCTGCAGGGCCAGCACGAAGGCGTCGGCCGTCGCCTCCTCGGCGATGTCCAGGTCGCGGACCGACCGCAAGGTGACGGCCAGGACGCGTCCGGACAGCTCCCGTTGCGCCCGGGCCACCTCGTGCCGGGCGTCCGCTGGACCGTCGCCGTGGATCAGCCGAAGCTCCAGATCGGCCGGAGCTCCACGTAACCGAACCCGGCCGGGCAGCGCTTGGCCACCGCGAGCGCGACGTCGTCGTTCGGCGCCTCGATCAGGTAGTAGCCGCCGACAACCTCCTTGAGCTCGGGAGCCGGGTTGTCCACCGTGTGCGCGTCGTCGGAACGGGTGTTGCGCAGGTACCTCGCCGTGGGGGTCGGCTGGAGCGCCTCGCCGCCGAGCAACTCGGCTCCCAGTTCGCCGACCTCGGCCGCGAAGGCGTTGTGCGCCTCCATCACCTCGCCCAGCTCCGCCTCGCCGGCGCTCGCGTAGGCCTGCTCGGCCTCGACGATCAGCAGCAGGTACTTGGCCATGTCCGGTCTCCTTCGTTGTCGATCCTGCCCAGGTGGGCCGCCGGACGCCGGGTCGGCGTCCTGACATCACCCCAGACGGAACAACGACGCGCAATTCGACAGGTCGACGCGGAGTTTTCGCGCCCCACGGTGCCCGCCGCTCGCTGACCCCCGGTCCCCGGTGGGCAACCCGTCAGCGGTCCGCTATCATGGACCGGTTACGCGGAGTGAGTCGCGCCTTCTCGACGACGGATTGTTCATCATTCGGGAACTGCGACCGGGCCAACCACCGATGGTCGGCTTCCCAGGCTCCAATTCTTCCGAAATGATTGGGTCCCTTGATGTCCATGCACGCCGTCCTCCCTTCCGACACCCTCGATACTGAATCGATCCAGACCGATGCCGGCCCGCCCGCCGCCGGCATCGGCTTCGATGAGCTGGGCCTGCCCGGCACGCTGCTGCGCGCGGTCAAGGACCTGGGATTCAGCACCCCCACCGCCATCCAGGCGGCGGCCATCCCGGCCCTGCTGTCCGGCCGGGACATCACCGGCGTCGCGCAGACCGGCACCGGCAAGACCGCCGCCTTCGGCCTGCCGCTGCTGGCCGCCATCGACTCCACCCCCGGTGTTCAGGCCCTGGTCCTGTGCCCGACCCGTGAGTTGGCCGTCCAGGTGGCCGACGCGATCTCCTCGTTCGCGTCGGCGCTGCCCGACGTCTCGGTGGTCGCCGTCTACGGCGGCACCGGTTTCCTGCCGCAGCGGGCCGCGCTGCGGGCCGGCGCCCAGGTCGTCGTCGGGACCCCCGGCCGCATCATCGATCACCTCGAGCGCGGCACGCTGGACCTGTCCGGCCTGCGCTTCCTGGTGCTCGACGAGGCCGACGAGATGCTGCGCATGGGCTTCGCCGAGGACGTGGACCGCATCCTGTCCGACGCCCCGAACTCGCGTCAGGCCGCCCTCTTCTCGGCGACCATGCCGCCGGCGATCCGATCGATCGCGGCCAAGCACATGACCGACCCGATCGACATCGCGGTGTCCCGGCAGTCGTCGACCGTCGATTCGGTGCGCCAGATCTACGCCGTGGTCCCGTTCCGCGACAAGGTCGCCGCACTGATCCGGTTCCTGCAGGTCACCGAGGGTGACGCGGCCATCGTGTTCGTGCGCACGAAGGAGGCCTGCGACCAAGTCGGGGCCGACCTCGTCGCCGGCGGCGTGACGGCCGCGGTGATGAACGGCGACGTCCCGCAGAAGGAGCGCGAGAAGATCATCGAGCGGCTCCGCGACGGTCGCCTGGATGTGCTGGTGGCCACCGATGTCGCCGCCCGCGGCCTGGACGTCGACCGGATCGACCTGGTGGTCAACTTCGACGCCCCCGGCGAACCCGAGGCGTACGTGCACCGCATCGGCCGCACCGGCCGGGCCGGCCGCACCGGCACCGCGCTGACGTTCTTCACCCCCCGCGAGATGGGCCGCCTGCGGGCCATCGAACGGGCCACCCGCGGCACCCTGGAGCAGATCGTCCCGCCGAGCGCCGACGAGGTGACCGCGCACAAGGCGGCCATCGTGCTGCGCAAGGCGCTGGCCCGCCTCGACGTGGGCCGGCTGAGCCGGCAGAACCACCTGATCCGCGACCTGCTCGCGGAGTCGGAGGTGACCGCCGAGGAGCTGGCCGCCGCACTGTTGGCGCTGGCCGCGGGTGATGACGGGGTCGAGCGGGCCCCGGCGGTGGAGCCGGCGTCCTTCGAGAAGGATCGCAAGGCCAAGGTGCGCTCGGCGGCCGGCGAACGGCCCCGGCCGACCTCCGATCGGCCGGGCCGCGCGGCCCGACCGCCGTTCGGCCGGCGCTACCGGGTCGCGGTCGGCCATCGGGACGGGGTGCGCCCGGCCGGCATCGTCGGCGCCATCACCGGCGAGGGCGGGGTCACCGGCAAGGACCTGGGCAAGATCGACATCTTCGACACCTTCTCCACCGTCGAGATCGCCGTGGACCTCTCGCCGGCCGCACTCGGCCGGATCGCCAACGCCAAGGTCAGCGGCCGCTCGTTGCGCATCGAGCCGGACCGGGACGATGCGCAGGGTCGCCGCCCGTGGGCGGGCCAGCGCGATTCGCACGGACCACGCAAGGCGGGGCCGGCCGGCGGGGACCACGGGTACGAGCACCGCGGCTCGCGGGGGTATCGCGCCGGTCATTGACCCGACCCGCCGGCCTGACCCGGCATGACACGGCCCGGAACGGTGTGTCCGACCGGCCTGTGCGATGCTCCGCGACAGACCAGATCGCGGGGGCCGGGCAGCGCGACACCTCGCCAGCGTTGAGGGTGGGGAGGCGGCATGCCGACGGAAGGCCGCTACGACCGGGAGGGCGTCGAGTTCGCCCGGGCCGTCACCTTCTACGACGCGATCTACGCATTCTCGGTCACCCTGCTGATCACCACGGTCGACGACTTCAGCCCGGAGGCGTGGGCCAGCCTGCCCGCCCTCTGGGCGGCCAACGGCAAGTCGCTGACGGCGTTCGCCATCAGCTTTGCCGTCGTGGTGTCCTTCTGGCGGGGCAGTCACCGGGCCGTCGCCGCGCTCGCGGCGATGAACGGCCGGATCATCCTCCTCAGCTGCGTGTCGATGTTCGGCGTCGTGCTCATCCCGTTCGCCACCGAGGCGATGGGCAAGCTCGGCGACCTGCCCCTGCCCGTCTCGGTCTATGCGGTGGTGATCGCCGGAACGTCGCTGATGCACCACTACATGGAGGATCAGGCGGACCTGGCCGACCTGCGACACCGCCGACGGTCGCCGGCGCAGCGCCGCTGGCACTGGGCCGGCGCCGCGGTCCTGCCAGCCGTCTTCATCCTGTCGATCCCGATCGCCTACCTGGTCAGCCCGACCGCGGCTCAGTACTCGTGGGCCTCGTTGTTCGTGCTCGGGCCCGTCGCCGGTGCGTGGACGGGGCGTCGCTCGGCGCAGACCGACGGGGCCGACGGGGCCGACGTGGTGTAGGCCACCACATCGCGTCGCCGGACTCCCCCGGGCCGCGCTCGACGACGATGCAGCCATGGCAGTCGCGGGGCGCCGACGAATGGGCCGGTGAGGCGTCAGAAGAGCGTCGGTGCGCCAGCCGGGTTCTGCGCCGGCAGCGCGCGGACGGGCAGACTCCCCGCCGGGAACGACGCCGCCCGATCTCCGGGCACACCACGCACGACGTTCCGGCCGGCCAGTTGACCGTCGGCCCCGGCCCCGATGCCCACCTCCGCGCTGATCCGCCTGACCCGGTCGGCGAGCTCCGCGCGGTACTCCGCGGGCAGGTTCGCACCCCGGGCGTAGCGCTTCTCGTACTGCCCGACCAGGTCTGGACGGGTCCGGCGAAGCCAGCCGAAGAACCACTCCCGGGCCCCCGGACGCAGATGCAACGGGATCCCGGTGACTCCGGTCGCCCCGGCGTCGGCCAGTTGCCGCAGCAGGTCGTGGAGCTGCTCGCCGGAGTCGGTCAGGTACGGCAGGATCGGCGCGACGAAGACTCCGCAGGGCAGGCCGGCGTCCCGGATCCGCCGGACCAGGTCCAGCCGGGCCCTCGGCGTCGGGGTGCCCGGTTCCAGGGTGGCCTGCAACTCCGGGTCCAGCAGGGCCAGCGACACCCCGATGCCGACCGGAACCCGTTGGGCGGCCTCGGCCAGCAACGGCAGGTCCCGGGCCAGCACGGTGCCCTTGGTCAGGATGGAGAACGGGGTGCCGGAATCGGCCAGCGCGCCGATGATCTCCGGCATCAGCCGATACCGGCCCTCCGCCCGCTGGTAGGGATCGGTGTTGGTGCCCATCGCGACGTGCTCATGCCGCCACCGCGGCGACGAGACCTCCTTCCGCAGAACCGATCCCACGTTGGTCTTGACGACGATCTGGGTGTCGAAATCGTGTCCGGCGTCGAGCTCGAGGTAGGTGTGCGACTTGCGGGCGAAGCAGTACACGCACCCGTGGGTACACCCGCGGTAGGGATTGACCGTCCAGGCGAAGGGCATCGGCGAGCTTCCCGGCACCCGGTTCAGCGCTGATTTCGCATGCACCTCGTGAAACGTCACCCCGGCGAACTCCGGCGTCCGGACCGATCTGACCAGGCCGGCCAACCGGCCCAACCCGGGCAGGGCGCCCGGGTCCTCGGTCGTCAGTTCCTGCTCCTGCCACCTCACCGGTCAATACGAACACATGTTCGCAGGGTGGGTCAATACAGCCCCGCCCCGGCGCGTCTGATCGGATAGAGCGGTGGGGATCGATGTTCGGGTGTGCTTCCTCGGTGACTCGTTGGTCGCCGGCGTCGGCGACCCCGAGCACCTCGGCTGGACCGGCCGACTGGCCGCGCGCACCCATCAGGGCGGCTGGCCGTTGACCACCTACAACCTGGGTGTGCGCCGCGACACCACCGCCGACGTCCTGCGCCGTGCCCCCGCCGAGTGCGCCGCGCGGCTCCCGTCGGGGTCCGATCCGGGCGTCGTCGTATCGATGGGGATCAATGACACCACCCTGGTCGGCGGCCGTCCCCGGGTCGCGCCGCCGTACTCGGCGGCCAACCTGGACATGCTGCTGCGGCACTGCCGGAACGCCCGGTGGCCGGCGCTCGTGGTGGGGCCGCCGCCGGTGGACGACGAGCTCCAGAACGATCGCATCGCCGGCCTCGACGGGCTGTTCGCCTCGTTGTGCCAGCGCCGCGGGGTGCCGTACGTCAGCGTGCTGCCGGCGCTGCGGCCGGACCCGATCTGGCGTCGCGACGTGTTCGAGGGGGACGGTTCGCACCCCGGCGCCGAGGGCTACTCGCTGCTCGCCGACCTGGTGCAACCGGCGTGGGACAGCTGGCTGGGCGGCCTGTTCAACGGTCGGTGGACCGCACCCTGGGCCTGACCGCTACGCCGGTGGCGTAACCCCAACCGTGATCCGGCCCGCCGACGTTCAATGGGCGCAACCCACGGCTGGGAGGTCCGGATGGACGAGGTCGCGCTGGACGCGTATTCCGGCATCGTCTCCGCGGTGGCCGCCGCGCTGGTGCCGTCGGTAGCCGCACTGTCCGTGGCCGGCCCGCCCGGGTCACGGCGGGGCGGCGGGTCCGGCTCGGCGGTGCTGTTCGCCCCCGACACGGTCGCGGATCCGACCGGGTATCTGTTGACCAATGCGCACGTGGTCGGCTCGGCCGGGAACGGCGTGGTCGAGTTCGCCGACGGTAGCGAGGCCCCGGTCGATGTGGTCGGTGCCGACCCGCTGTCCGACCTGGCGGTGGTCCGGGCCCGGTCCGAGCTGACCGTGGCGCCCGTGACGCTCGGCGAGGCCGATGCCCTGCGCGTGGGTCAGCTGGTGGTCGCCGTCGGGCACCCGCTCGGCCTCGCCGGCTCGGTGACCGCCGGCGTCGTCAGTGGGCTGGGCCGGTCGCTGCCGACCCGCTCCGGCGCGACCGCACGGGTGATCGAGGACGTCATCCAGACCGACGCCGCGCTCAACCCGGGCAACTCCGGTGGAGCCCTGGCCGACGCCACCGCCCGGGTGATCGGGATCAACACCGCCGTCGCCGGGGTCGGTCTCGGCCTCGCCGTGCCGATCAACGCCACCACCCGGCGGATCGTCGCCGCCCTGATCCGGGACGGCCGGGTTCGCCGTGGCTACCTCGGCCTGGTCAGTGCGCCGGCGCCGTTGCCGCCCGACCTGGCGGTGAAGGTGGGCCGGCGCAAGGGTGTCCGGGTGGTCGAGGTGGTCTCCGGCTCGCCGGCCCACCGCAGCGGGCTGACCACCGGCGACCTGATCCTGACGGCTGATCGCAAGCCCGTCACCGACGCGCAGGGGATGCAGCGCCTGCTCTTCGCCGACGCCATCGGTCGCCCGCTGCCGATCACCGTGTGGCGACGCGGCGCGATGGTCGACGTGATCGCCGTGCCGACGGAACTGTAACGGGGGCCCGGCCACTCGCGCGGGCCCGCGTGGCCGGGCCATGCCCGCGGGCTCAGCCGACGGGCGTCAGCGGCGGCTGTCCGGCCAGCACCGCGGCGACGTTGTCGATCGCGAGCATGCCCATGGCGTCCCGGGTGGCCTCACCGGCGCTGGCGGTGTGCGGGGTGAGCACGAGTCCCGGTGCGTCGAGAAGGTCGGGATTCACCGCGGGCTCGCCCTCGAAGACGTCCAGCGCGGCGCCCCGCAGATGTCCGCTGCGCAGCGCCGCCACCAGGGCCGACTCATCGACCACACCACCGCGGGCGGTGTTGATCAGATACCCGCCCGGCTTCATGCCACGCAGCGCGGCGGCGTCGATCAGATGCCGGGTCTGCGGCGTCAGCGGGGTGTGCACCGACACGACATCGCTGTCGGCCAGCAGGCTCGTGGTATCCACGAAGGTGACGCCGGCCTCGGTGGTGCCAGGGGTGGCGCTGCGGGAGGTGGCCAGCACCCGCATGCCGAACGCCCGGGCGCGCTCGCCGACGGCCCGGCCGATCCGTCCGTAACCGAGGATGCCCAGGGTCGCGCCCGCGCTGACGTCGAGCCCGACCAGCATCCGCGGCCCCCACACCCAGGGTTCCCGGCGGCGGATCAGCCGGTCCCCCTCGGTGATCCGCCGGGTCACCGCCAAAATCAGTGCGAACGTGTGGTCCGCACTGGCCCGGTCGAGCACACCCGGCGTGTTCGTCACGATGACACCCGCGGCCTGCGCCGCCCCCAGGTCAATGTTGTCGAACCCGACGGCGACGTTCGCGACGATCCGCAACTGCGGGCCGGCCGCGGCGAGCAGGTCGGCGTCGACCCGCTCGGTCAGCGTGAGGACGGCGGCGGCCGCCCCGGCCAGGCCGGCGGCCAGCTCCTCGCGGGTCGGCGGCTCCTCGCGGCCGACCCGCACCTCGCGGCCGAGCGAATCCCCGCGTGCGGTCAGATGGGCCATCGCCGGGTCGGTGAGCAGCCGGGACAGGTAGATCGGTCCGGTCATCGCTGGCGTCTCCCTGCTTGCGGCCGTCGAGGTCCGGCCGACCATACTGCCGCCGTCCCCGGCGGTGGTCGGCGTGCCGGTGCGTTCGCTGGACCGGCCGGGACCGGCCCGCGCCGATCGGCTACCCCGGCCGTCCGGCCTCGGGGTTCACCACATGGATCGGGGTGCCCGCGGCGAACGCGACGACCTGGTCGAACACGTCGGCGAACTGGGCGTCGAACTCCTCGCGGGTGACGAAGCCGATGTGCGGGGTGGCGATCAACCCGGGGGCGGCGAGCAGCTCGTCGGCAGGATCGGTCAGCGGTTCGACGTCGAACACGTCGACGGCGGCCCGCCCAGGCCGGCCCGCCCGCAGGGCGGCCGCGAGCGCGCCCGGCTCGATCAGGCCGGCCCGGCTGGTGTTGACCAGGATGGCGGTGGGCTTCATCGCGGCGAGGTCGGCGGCGGTCACCAGACCGCGGGTCTGCGCGGTCAGTCGCAGGTGCAGGCTCAGCACGTCGGCGGCAGCGAAGAACTGCTGGGCCGTGCCCGCCACGGCGTGACCCTCCTGGGCCGCGGCGGCCCGCGACCGCTCGCTCCCCCAGACCAGCACCGGCATGCCGAACGCCCGGCCGTACCCGGCGACGACCCGACCCAGCTTGCCGAACCCCATGACACCCAGGGTCTTTCCGCGCACGGTGTCGCCGACTCCGGCCTGCCAGGTGCCGGCCCGCAGCGACGCGACCTGCGCGGGCAACTGCCGCGCCGCGGCCAGGATCAGCGCCCAGGTCAGCTCGGCCGTCGCGTACGACGGGCCGGTGGACGAGGTGTTCGACGACAGGACGACCCCGTGACGGGTGCACGCGTCGACGTCGATGTGCGGGTACACCCCGCGCTGGCTGATCAGCCGCAGCCGCGGCAGCCGGTCGAGCAGGTCGCCGGTGATCCGGGTGCGCTCGCGGATCAGCACCAGCGCCTCGGCGCCGGCCAGCCGCTCGGACAGCCTGTCCTCGTCCTGGACGTGGTCGGTCCAGACCGTCACCTCGTGACCGGCCAACCGGTCGAAACACGGCAGCGTGCGCAGGGTGTCGAACCAGTCGTCGAGGATGTCGACCTTCATCCGGGCAGCCTACGGCCCACCCGGACGGGCGGGTCACCCGCCGGTGATGCCCGGGACGGCGCCCCGCGACCCGTCGTGGGTCAGACTGGCCAGGTGCCGACGCCCGCGCCGCGATGACGACGTTCTGCCACGCCAGGGTCTTCACCGGCACCGGCGAGCAGGGATGGGCGACCGCGTTCCGGATAACGGACGGCCGGTTCACCTGGACCGGCGAGCCGCGGAGCTGGCCGGGCTGGGCGAGCACTTCCTGAGCCACGGCCTGGTGGGCGTCGGCGACCTGCTGGCGACGGTCGTCCCCGACCCGCTACCGGTGCTCCGGGCGGCCGCAGCGGCCGGCCCGTTCCCGCGAACCGCGCGGTATCTGGGCCGGTTCGACGCGGACGGCCCGGTTGGCGGGCCGGCGGTCGCCCAGGCCCTGTTGCTCTCCACCGGGCGGGCCGCCGCGGTCGCCCCCTTGCCGGGCCTGGGCCGGATCCGGCCTGGCGGCGACGGGAGCTTCGTCGTGGCCGAACCCGACCCGCTCAGCGTGCCGCCGGACGAGCTCGACCGGGTCCGGGTGCACCAGACCTGGGTCCGCGGCACGCTCGCCTTCCGGCGGTGACCCGCCGCTGGTCCGGCCATTCCGGCGCAGGGCGCCGGGGCGTGTTGGAATCTGGGTCATGTTCGGGGTGGTGCATGCGTGCCGGCGCACGCTCGACGACGAATTGTTCGCCCAGTGGCAGGCACATCTGTGCGGTCTGTGCCTGCAGTTGCGGGACAGCCGCGGCCAGCTGGCCCGGGCGCTGACGAACACCGACGCGATCGCGCTTTCGGTGCTGACGGAGGCGCAACAGGCCGAGCCGGCCGGCCGGCGCACCGCGGGGCCGTGCCCGCTGCGGGGCATGCGCACGGCCCGGGTAGTGCCGTCGGGGTCGGCCGCGACCCGACTGGGCGCTGCGGCGTCGCTGACCCTGGCGGCGGCCAAGGCGCAGGACCTGCGCGCCGAGCAGGCGCACCATCTGGGCCTGCCGACGCTGCGCAGCCGGGCCGGATCGGCGCTGGCGCAGCCGCTGCGGCGGCGGGCGCTGGCCGACGAGCCGATGGCCCGGGCCATGCACGCCCCGGACGCACTCGATCGGCTGGCCCGGCAGGGTGCGGTCGAGGCCGGCATCCGGTCCGGCGACTCGATCCTGACGGTGACGGCACCGACCGCGGACGCGACGGCGGAGATCTTCGCCGCCTCCGCGATGGTCGCCGGGCGCCCGGAGAACGAGCCGGCCCTGCGCGAGATGGGCTCGGCCTTCGGCACTCTCGCCCACCTGCTGGACGCGGTGACCGACCTGGACGACGACCGCCGGACCGGATCGTTCAACCCGATCACGGCCACCGGCACGCCGCTGGAGCAGGTCCGGCGGGAGTGCCGGCGGCTGGTCCACCGGATCCGGCGGGCGTTCGACCGGCTCGTCCTCACCGACGGGCGGCTGGCCCGAGCCCTGCTGGTCGACGGCACGCATGCCGCCCTGCACCGGGCCTTCGATCCACCGCCCGGGGCGTGTGCGACCACCGCCGCGGCACCCGCCTCCGGTCAGGCCGCCGCCGGCCAGCCCGGGTCCGCGCCACCCGATCCCTCCGCGCCCGCCCCGCCCGATCCCTCCGCGCCGGGGCCGGGCGGCCCGCAGTGGCCCGGGGCGCCCGGCGCGCCCCCGAACAAGCCACCCGCCGGGCCGCCGGAGCCACCCCGGCCACCGTTCTGGCCCAACCTGCTGCCGTGGATCGCGGTCTACTGCACCGGGTACGCCTGCTGCGCCAGCCACGAGAACCCCTGCACCGGAAAGCAACACACCGCCGGGTGCAGCGGCTGCGACGGCAGTTGCTGCGAATGCGGCGACTGCTGCGACTGTTGCGACGGCGACTGCTGCTGTGACTGCGGCTGCAACTGACCACAGGGGCGGCCGACGGATCGGCCGAACCGGCGATGGCGACCGGTCAGGTGTAGAGGTCCGGCTCCAACTGATTGATCTTGATCAGCAGACCGTCCGGTGAGCGCACCTGGAGCTGCCGCCCGAAGCCCTCGTCGGTCACCGATTGGGCGATGTCGACGCCCCGGGCAGCCAGGTCGCGTTCCACCGCGGCCAAGTCGGTGGCGGTGTCGAAGTTCAGCTCGACGCGGCCCTCGTGCTGCTCCGGGTTCGGCGGGTGGGCCAGCAGCGCCAGGCGCTGCCCGTTGATCAACAGCATCACAAAATCACCGTCCCGGCTCCCGTGCTCGACGGAGGCCCCGAGCGCCTCGTAGAACGCGACCGCCGGCGCCATCCGCGCCACGTGGACCATCGGTTGCAGCGTCAATCCGGTCATACCCGCCTCCGTGCCTGTCGTCGCGCCGGTCGTTCGGTCGGTCTCCAGGGCCGCGATCCGCTCCGTCAGCAGCCGCTCGACCAGGTGGGACGCCGACAGCTGGCGGTCGATGGCGAGGTATTTGACCCGCCGGACCAGGTCGGGCGGCAACGTCACGTTGAACTGCTGGCGTCCACCCACTGGCCCAGTGTGGCGCCTAGACTCCTAGATGTCTAGGATCGTGGACACGAAGCTACCCCGCGGTCGGCCCGCGGACGGACCGCCCGCGGACCGCGTCGTCAGCGGGGGTCGCCGGGCTCCGCCAGCATCGGCCCGACCGCCGCCACCAGCTCGGCCATCGGCCGGGCCGACTGCTCGCCGGACCGCAGGTCGCGCACCACCACGGTGCCCTGCTCAAGTTCGCGGTCACCGAGCACCAGGGCCAGCACCGCCCCGGACGCGTCGGCCGCCCGCATCGCGGTCTTGAGCGCCCGGCCGCCGTAGGCCAGGTCGACCCGGTAGCCGGCCCGACGCAGCTCCCCGGCCAGCGTGGCCAGCCGCAGGGACGCCGCCGAACCCATGGGCACGCCGTAGATCTCGCACCGCGCCGGGTTGCCCACCGTGATTCCCTCGGCCTGCGACGCGAGCAGGGTCCGATCGACGCCGATGCCGAACCCGATGCCGGACAACGACTGTCCGCCCAGTTCGGCCATCAGTCCGTCGTACCGGCCACCGCCGCCCATCCCGGACTGCGCGCCCAGCAAGGGGTGCACGAACTCGAACGTGGTGCGCGTGTAGTAGTCCAGCCCGCGCACCATTCGCGGATTCAGCACGTAAGGCACGGACAGCGCGTCCAACACGGCACGGACCTGGTCGAAGTGCGCACGGCAGTCGTCGCAGAGGTGGTCGACCATCAGCGGTGCGCCCGTGAGCAGTTCCTGCATGGCCGGTCGCTTGTCGTCGAGCACGCGCAGCGGGTTGATCCGGGCGCGTTCCCGGGTCGCCTCGTCCAGGTCCAACCCGGCCAGGAACTCGACGAGCCGCTCCCGGTACACCGGCCGGCAGGTGGCGTCGCCGAGCGAGGTGAGGTCGAGCCGGAACTGCGACAACCCGACCGCCCGGAAGCCCTCGTCGGCGATGGCGATCACTTCGGCGTCCAGCGCCGGGTCCTCGCTGCCGATCGCCTCGATGCCCACCTGCTGCAGCTGCCGGTAGCGCCCGGCCTGCGGCCGCTCGTACCGGAAGAACGGGCCCGAGTAGACCAGCTTGATCGGCAGCGGGCCCCGGTCCAGGCTGTGCTCGATCACCGCCCGCATGACGCCGGCGGTGCCTTCCGGGCGCAGCGTCACCGACCGCCCGCCCCGATCGGCGAACGTGTACATCTCCTTGGACACCACATCGGTGGATTCGCCCACCCCGCGGGCGAACAGACCGGTGTCCTCGAAGACGGGCAATTCGATGGGCCCGTAACCGGCCCGGTCGGCCGCGGTCAGCAGGGTCCGTTTGACCGCGTCGAAGGTCCGGGAGGTCGGCGGGTAGTAATCGGGCACGCCCTTGGGCGCGACGAAGTCAGGCATGTGACGTCTCAGTCCTCCCCAGCCAGCGCACGGGCCAGGGCATTCTCGGTCAGGAACGGATTCGATCGCCGCTGCTCGCCGACGGTGGTGGTCGGTCCGTGCCCGGCCAGCACCACGGTGTCGTCGGGCCGGCTCAGGATCCGGTCCCGGATGGAGATCAGCTCCTGGGCGAGGTTGCCGCCGCTCAGGTCGGTGCGGCCGATCGAACCGGCGAACAGGGTGTCGCCGGTCAGCACGATCTCCGGGCGGTCGCCGTCCCGGTCCAGCCGGTACACCACGGACCCGGGCGTGTGGCCGGGCACGTGGTCGACGATCAGCGGCAGCCCGGCCAGGCCGGGGCGAAGGCCATCGGCCAGCGGCAGCACCCGGTCGGGCCGTACGCCGTCCATGGGAATCCCGTCCAGGGCGGCGTTCAGCTCCGGGGACAGCGCCGCCCGCGGATCGTCGAGCATGTACTCGTCACCGGGATGGATGTAGGCGGGGATGTCGTAGTCCCGGCACAACTCGCCGATACCGGCGGTGTGATCGAGGTGGCCGTGCGTCGCCAGGGCCGCGACCGGGGTCAGCCGGTGCTCGGCGAACAACTGCCGGAGCCCGGCCGCGGCTCCTTCTCCGGGGTCGACGACGATGCAGTCGGCGCCGTCCTGGGTCGCCAAGACGTAGCAATTGGCCTGGAACGAACCGGCCGGGAATCCCGCGATGAACACCCGACTACCCTATCGACGCGGGTCGGACGGATTTCCGAGCCGGGGCGCACGCATGATCTTGACCCTGCACACAGCGCGTTCACACCGGTTCCACCATGGTGGGCGCGGGGGCTCACCTAGACTGCCGGACCGGGTGGTGCACTCATTTGCCGGCCATCCGAGGTAACTGCGGGAGGACCAGGGCGTGCCCACCAATCAGCAGCGTCGCGACGCGGCCAAGCGCAAGCTCGAGCGTCAACTCGCCCGACGAGAGGCGGCCGAGCGCGCCCGCAGGCAGCGAATCGTGATCATCGGGGTCGTGGCCGCCGTCGTGGTGGTGGCCGGCGGGGTGTGGTTGTGGACGACCCGGGACTCGTCGAGCGCCGCCTCGGCTGACTCGACCAGCACCGCGGAGACCTCGTCGACCGCACCCGCGACGCCGTGCACCTACACCACGTCCGGCACCGCGGCCAAGGAGGTCTCCCCGCCGTCGAACACGTCCCCGCTCAATACCGGGACCGTCGACGTCACGGTGGTGCTCAACGGCAAGGACGTGCCGATGACGCTGAACCGGGCAACGGCACCGTGCGGCGTGAACTCGTTCCTGTCCCTGGCCTCCCAAGGCTTCTACAACGACACCAACTGCCACCGGTTGACCAAGAGCGAGCAGCTGAACGTTCTGCAATGCGGTGACCCGACCGGCCAGGGCAACGGCGGCCCCGGCTACACGTTCGCCAGCGAGACCACGGGCACCGAGACCTACCCGGTGGGCACGGTGGCCCTGGCCAACGCCGGGCCCAGCACGACCGGCTCGCAGTTCTTCATCGTCTACGGCACCACCACGATCGACCCGGCGTACACGATCATCGGCACGGTGACCGGCGACGGGATGTCGGTGATCCAGGACATCGCATCGCAGGGGGTGCAGAACAACCGGCAGGACGGGCAGCCCGTGGCCGCGGCCACGATCAGCTCGGTCAACGTGCCGGATGGTTCCCTGGACGGCACCGGCACCTACGAGACGAGCACGCCGTCCGACGCACCCGGCACCGGTTCGGTCGACACCGGTTCGGTCGACACCGGTTCGGTCGACACCGGTTCGGTCGACACCGGGGCACCGACCGTCGAACCGACCACCGGCGGCGCGGGCTGAGCTGATCCGTGGGCCCGATCGCCGCGGTGCTCAGCGCCGAACAGGTGCGCGCCCACCGCATCCTGGCCTCCGGGCTGGATCGGTCCGTGGCGGTCGCCGATCGGCTGCCGGTCTGGGCGCTGGGTCTGCAGGATCGGGACGGGTCGTCGCGATTGGCGCTGGCCGCGCGGCTTCCGGACCCGGCACAGATCCCCCGCGCTCCCGACCCGGGTGAGTCGTCGTGGCTGGCTCAGGTCTGGTCGCTGCGGGGCGCGCCGCACCTGCACCGGCGGGCCGAACTGCCGGCGCTGGCCCAGGCGCTGTGGCCGGTCGACGAGGCCGACGCGGCGGCCCGGCTGGCCGGTGACACCGCGCGGCTGACCGCCGCGGGTGCCCAGCCGATGCCCGCCTACCGGGCCGCGGTCAAGGCGATGCGGCTGGCCGTGGACGCGCCCATGGTGAAGGGCGAGGCAAGCGCGGCCGTGACCAGGCTGCTCCCCCGCAAGTACTCGGGACATTGCGCGGTCTGCCGCAGCACGCACGTCCGTGAACTGCTCTTCCGGCTGGCCGCGCTGCCCGCCCGGATCGGTCTGGTGCCGGCGACGAAGCCGGTGGTCCTGGCGCCGCTGGCCGGCGTGCAGATCGAGGCCGGCCCCGCCGGGGGTCTGGCTGACCTCGTCGCCCGGTGCTACCGCGCCCACGGTGTCGCGAGCACCGCAGAGATCGCCACGCATCTGGGCACATCCGCCGGCTGCCTCAAGCCGGCGCTGCCTGACGACGTCGTCCCGGTGCTGGTCGCCGGAGTCCGGTCGACCGCTCGGGCGAGCATGGTGGATGAGCTGACCGGCGTCGACGTGGACGCCGCCGGCCGGCCGGTGCGGCTGCTGCCCGGATCCGACCCGTTCCTGCAGCCCCGGGACCGGGCCGTGCTGACCACCGACCGGGACCATCAGAAGGCGCTGTGGCCGGTCATCGGGCAGCCCGGCGCCGTGCTCGCGGCGGGTGGCGTCGCCGGGCTGTGGCGGGCCCGGCTGGCCGGCCGCACCCTGCACATCACCGTCACCGCGTGGCACCGGTTCTCGGCCCGGGAGCAAGCCGACCTGGCCGGCGAGGCTCAGCTGGTCGGGTCCCTGCGGGGCGCCCGGGAGACGGTGCTCACGGTGGAATGATCCGCGGCCGGTGGCCGGGCGTGGGCGGCGCCGGGCCGCCCGGGTCGGGACCGACCGGGGCCGCGATGGACCTCACGATGGCACGGGGGTCCGACACCGGCCGTCCGCCGGGACGGCTGGCTTGGCACGATGGGTCCCATGACTGTCATCAAGATCAACGCCATCACGGTGCCCGCCGACAGCGGCGACGAGCTGGCCAGGCGGTTCGCCAAGCGGGCCGGTGCGGTGGACGGCCAGGACGGCTTCGAGGGCTTCGAACTGCTGCAACCGACGGACGAACGGGCCACCTGGCTGGTCGTCACCCGGTGGCGGGACGAGGAGTCGTTCCAGGCCTGGCTGAACTCCCCCGCGTTCGGGCACGGCCACCGCTCCGCCGCCGAGCGCTCCGGCGGCCCGGCCCCCGCGCCGGTGGCCGTGTCCAGCGAGGTGTGGTCGTACCGGGTGGCCGACCTGTCCGCACCGGCCTGACCGCCGCCCGAACCCGCCCGAACCCGGAGCGACCGGGCCCGGCGGATCCAGTGGCACCGGGCCGGTTCACTCGAGCCGGCCGTGCGCCACGGGTCACGCCGGGCGTTCCCGCGGAGACGTCCGGCGCCGCCGCGACCCGGCGCTCGCCATCTTGAGCCGTCCACCCGCCACCCGGTCACGCCGGGCGTTCCCGCGGGAACGCCCGACCGGCACCGCGTTCCCGGCGCATCTCGCGGACCGGCCGACCGGACGCCACCGGTCCGGCAGACTGTCACACCGTGAACAGGATCGCGCTGCAGGAGTCCACCGCCCCCGGCGTCGCGCCGCACACGCTGGTCGACATCGCCCAACGGGTCGGATTCGACTCGATCGGTCTGCGGGTCAGCCATTCGGCCGGGGCCGACGTCTGGTGGCACAAGGGGGCCGGGTCCGCCGAGCTGGCGGCGGTGGTCGAACACCTGCTGGCCAACCGGATCTCGGTGCTCGACGTGGGCCGGATCGAGCTGGGCGGCCGGTCCAACGACGATTCCTACCGCACGGTGCTCGACCTGGCGTCCCGGCTGGGTGCCCGGTACGTCACGGCCAGCCCGGTCCCGGCCGGCGCCGAGGTCAGCCCGGCGGCGGACGAGTTCGCGCGGCTCGTGCAGGACTGCGACGACTACCTGCTCGTTCCGCTGCTGGTCCCGGCGCCGGGCAGCAGTGTGCCGACCGAAGCGGCCGCGTTGTCGCTGGTCCGCCGGCTCGGCGGCGCGGTGATCGTCACCGCCACCACCGACCGGTCCGCCTTCGAGATCGAGTCCCAGGTCCTGGAGGCGGGCAACCGGCTCGGCTACGTCCGGATGCTGGCCGAACAGTTGGACGGCACCACCGAGGAGGAGTCGGCCGGCCTGCTCGCCACCGTTCCGGTGCACGTCCCGATCGCGGTCGGTTCGCTCGCCCCGGCCGACCGGCACGACCTGGACACCCGGGCCCACCGGTGGAGCGTCCTGCTCGACCGCATGCTGGAGCACCCGCTCGCCCGGGACCGGCGCCTGTCGCTCGGACTGGACGGCCCGCGCGACTGAGCGTCAGACGCCGCCGGGTGCGGGCAGGTTCTCCCAGAGGCCGAGCACGTTGCCCTCGCTGTCCCGGAAGTAGGCCGAGAAGCCCATCTGGCCGACCGGCATCTTGCCCACGACCGTGGACCCGCCCAGGCGCTCGACCCGGGCGAGCGACTCGTCGATGCTGGCGACTTCGATGACGAACGTCGGTGCGGTCGGCGGTTGCGCCGACCGGGCGAACAGCCCGCCATTGATGTACCCCGGCTCGGCCGGCATGCCCATGTCGGATGTGGGACCGGTGGAGGCCAGCGTGTAGTCCAGCCCGGGCACCTCGTCGATCTGCCAGCCGAACGCCTCCCGGTAGAACGTCCGGGCCCGGTCGCCGTCGTCGAACGGCACCTCGAAGTGCGACACCTTTCCGCTCATCCCCGCTCCTTTGCATTGCGTGCGTCACCTGTCTCGGACGGTACGCGGACGGTCCGACAACGGTCTCGCCCGAGTTCGCGGCCGTACCTCAGCCGTAGGCCTGGATTCCCAACCGGACCGCCAGTCCTAGCCCGGCCAGCCCGATCAGCCAGCGCAGGATCGTCACCGGCGCCCACCGGACCACCTTGGGGCCCAGCCAGGCGCCAACCAGGCAGCCGATGCTCAGTGGAACGACGGCCGCCCAGTCGACCGGGGCCAGGAACGCGAAGATCAGCGCCGCGACGCCGTTGGCCAGGCCCAGCAGACCGTTCTTCAACGCGTTGGCCCGGGGCAGGGTGTCGTGGGTGGTGTGCAGCAGCATGGCCAGCAGCAACACCCCGGCGGCGGCACCGAAGTAACCGCCGTAGACGCAGATCAACGCCATTCCGGCGGCCTCGGCGACGCGCAGCCGGCCGTCGGGCGCGGCCGCTTCGTGGTCCTCGGGCACCGGCCGCCGGGGAATCAGGATCGTCAGCGATGCGAACCCGATGAGCCAGGGGACGATCTTCTCGAAGCCCTCGGCCGGGGTGGACAGCAGCAGGACGGCGCCGACGATCCCACCGAGCACCGCCATCGGCGCCAACCGGCGGATCCGCCGCCCCTGGCCCGTCAGCTCCGGGCGGGAACTGAGCACGGAGCCGATGCCGGTGAAAACCAGGGCCACGGTGTTCGTCACGTTGGCGCTGACCGGCGCGAGCCCCACCGCCAGCAACGCCGGGTAGGTGGCCAGCGAGGCCAGACCCGCGATCGTGCCGAACAGCCCGCCCGCAATGCCGGCGCCGACCAGCAACAGGAACTCGGCGACGGACACCGGCCGATCTTGTCAGACCGGCCGACCGGGCGGGGCCGTGCCGGCCGCCCCGGCCGTCAACTCGTCGAGATCGGGATCCGCTTCGCCCGCCGGTATTGAAAGATCAGGTTCGTCTCGCTCGCCGCCACCGCGGGATCGGTGTTCAGCTCGTCGATGACGAGTTCGCGCAGGCGTTCCACCGACGCCGCAGCGACATGGATGACGAAGTCCGCCGTGCCGCCGAGCAGGAAGGCGTTCAGCACGGCCGGCAGTTCCATCAGGCGGTCCATGAACGCGGTCAGCTGGTCACGCGCGTGCGGCTGCATGCGGATCGAGATCATCGCCTGGATGGGGTAACCGAGCGCGGCCGGGTCGATATCGGCGGCGAAGCCGCGCAGGATGCCGCGTTCCCGCAGCGAGCGCACCCGGCCCAGGCAGGTCGACGGGGCAATCCCGACCCGCCCCGCGAGCGCGCTGTTGGGCATCCGCCCGTCCACCGCCAGCAGTTGCAGGATGTGCGCGTCGACGGCGTCGATATCGGTCATCAGGGGTCCTTCCGGGTGCGGATCCGAACGATCGACGGCCACCGGCCGCCAACGCCTCATCACATCGAACAATAGTCGACGAAAATCCCCGAAGTAAAAATTTTCCACAGCGTGTCTTCCGTTCGCCGAATATATCTCGTTACCGTTCTCCCCAGCGCGAACAATCGCGAAGAACCCCAGCGTTGGAGGAGACTTCCATGAAGATCGGTGTTCCGGCCGAGGTCAAGAACCACGAGTACCGGGTGGCCATCACCCCCGTCGGCGTGCACGAGCTGACCGCCCACGGCCATCAGGTGCTGGTGCAGAAGGGTGCCGGCGAAGGTTCGTCGATCGCCGACGATGAGTTCGTCGCCGCCGGCGCGACGATCGTGCCGTCCGCCGATGACACCTGGGGTTCGGCCGACATGGTGCTCAAGGTCAAGGAGCCGATCGCCGAGGAGTACCACCGGCTGCGCGAGGACCTGACGCTGTTCACCTACCTGCACCTGGCCGCCGACGAGCCGCTCACCCGGACGCTGCTGGCCAACAAGGTCACCGGGATCGCCTACGAGACCGTCCAGCTACCGTCCGGCGCGCTGCCCCTGCTGTACCCGATGTCGGAGGTTGCCGGCTGCCTCGCCCCGCAGGTGGGGGCCTACTCGCTGATGAAGGCCCGGGGCGGACGCGGCGTGCTGATGGGCGGCGTCGGCGGCGTGGCCAACGCCAAGGTGGTCATCATCGGCGCCGGCGTGGCCGGCCAGAACGCCGCCAACATCGCCCTGGGCATGGGCGCCAACGTCACCCTGCTGGACACCGACCTGGACAAGCTGCGGATGTCGTTCTGGCGCTACAACAACCGGATCAACGGCCTGGCCTCCTCGCAGCTGGCCATCCAGCAGCAGGTCAGCGAGGCCGACCTGGTCATCGGCGCCGTGCTGATCCCCGGCGCCAAGGCGCCCAAGCTGGTGTCCAACGACCTGGTCGCCCAGATGAAGCCGGGCTCGGTCCTGGTGGACATTGCCGTCGACCAGGGCGGATGCTTCGCCGACACCCGCCCGACCACGCACGACGACCCGACCTACCAGGTGCACGACTCGGTGTTCTACTGCGTCGCCAACATGCCCGGCGCGGTCCCCAACACCTCTACCTACGCCCTGACCAACGCCACCCTGCCCTACACCGTGGCCCTGGCCGACAAGGGCTGGCGCCAGGCCTGCCAGGACAGCCGCAGCCTGGCCTTGGGCCTGAACACCTACGCCGGAAAGCTGGTCAACGCCCCGGTCGGTCACGCGCTGAACATCGCCGCCACCCCGCTCGACTCGGTGCTGATCTGACCCTGCGCCGGGCCGCACGTGCCGATCCACGCGCGCAGACCTGACCCGACGGGCCGCGGCCTCATTCAAAGGCCGCGGCCCCGAACATCTCTCGTTCATCGACGACACCTCGTCGGCGCCGGTCCCGATGACCGGCACCGCCTGCCGCCATCTCCGGTGAACGTGCCCGGGGATTTCGACGACCCCGGAAAGAGATTCCATGACCGTTCCATCCCGGCCCGCCGACGCGCCGGTTCCGCAACCTGATGAGCACTACCACCGGCCGACCCCGCAGCAGACCGAAAGTCACCTGACCGAACTGTTCCAGCCCGAGGAACAGGGATTCCACAAGGCCCTGAAGCCGCGACAGATCCAGATGATCGCCATCGGCGGCGCCATCGGCACCGGGCTGTTCCTCGGCGCCGGCGGCCGGCTGGCCACCGCCGGGCCGGCCCTGGTCGTCGTCTATGCCGTCGCCGGCTTCATGGGCTTCCTGATCCT
This sequence comes from Nakamurella sp., assembly GCA_044223435.1. GTDB lineage: Bacteria > Actinomycetota > Actinomycetes > Mycobacteriales > Nakamurellaceae > Nakamurella. The sequence goes on along the minus strand of JBGALY010000021.1, from coordinate 63,904 downwards.
GCGCGCCCTGGGCGAGCTGATCCTGCACCGGCCGTCGTCCGGGTCGTTCGTCTCCTATGCCCGCGAGTTCTTCGGCGAGAAGGCCGCTTTCAGCGTCGGCTGGTTGTACTGGCTGAGCTGGGCCACCATCGCCGTGGTGGACGTCACGGGCGTGGCGCTCTACATGAACTTCTTCAAGAAGTACTGGGCCGCCCTGGCCTCGGTACCCCAGTGGGCGTTCGCGCTCGGCGCGCTGGTCATCGTCCTGGCGTTGAATCTGGTGTCCGTCAAGGTGTTCGGGGAGCTCGAGTTCTGGTTCGCACTGATCAAGGTGGCCGCGCTCGTCGCCTTTCTCGGCATCGGGCTGTATTTCGTGTTGTTCGGGACCCCGATCGACGGGCAGACCGTCGGTTTCAGCCTGATCTCCGACAACGGTGGCTGGCTGCCGAACGGCCTGCTGCCGGCGGTGCTCATCATCCAGGGTGTGGTGTTCGCCTATGCCGGCATCGAACTGGTCGGCACCACGGCCGGTGAGACCGAGAACCCGGCCAAGGTGATGCCCCGGGCGATCAACTCGGTCGTCGCCCGGATCGCGGTGTTCTACGTGGGATCGCTGCTGCTGCTGGTGCTGCTGCTCCCGTACACCGCCTACCAGGCGGGCGTCAGCCCCTTCGTGACGTTCTTCGGGTCGATCGGCTGGACCGGCGTCGACGCGATCATGAACCTGGTCGTGCTGACCGCCGCCCTGTCCTCGCTGAACGCCGGCCTCTACTCGACCGGCCGGATCCTGCATTCCATGGCCAAGGCCGGTTCGGCGCCGAAGTTCACCGGCCGGATGAACAAGGCCGGTGTGCCGTGGGGCGGCATCGCCCTGACCGCGGTGGTCGCACTGCTGGGCGTCGGGCTCAACGCCCTGGTGCCGGGCGACGCGTTCGAGATCGTGCTCAACCTGTCCTGCCTGGGCATTCTGACCGGCTGGGCGACCATCGTCGCCTGCCAGCTCCGGCTGTTCAGCTGGGCGAAAAAGGGCCTGCTGCAACGCCCGTCGTTCCGGATGTTCGGCGCGCCCTACACCGGGTACCTCGTTCTGGCCTTCCTGGCCGGGGTCCTGGTCCTCATCGCCCTGGACTACCCGGTCGGCACCTACACGGTCGGCTCCACCCTGGTGATCGTCCCGTTGCTGATCATCGGCTGGTTCGTCTGGCGCAAGGACATCGCCCGGATCGCCGCCGAGCGCTCCGACCACACGGGTCGCTACCCGGTCGTCGCGGTGCGCCGGCCGAGCGATTCCGTCCCCGTCCCCGTCCCCGTCCCCGTCCCCGGCGACGACGCGAACCGGCCGCGGAGCTGATCTGCACGGCCTGACCCGATCCCCGGCTCCGGCCGGGGGTCGGGTCAGGCGCTGGTCACCCGGTACACGTCGTAGACACCCTCGACGGTGCGCACCGCGTGCACCAGGTGGCCCAGGTGCGTGGGGTCGGCCATCTCGAAGGAGAACCGGGAGATCGCCATGCCGTCCTTGGACATGGACAGGTTGGCCGACAGGATGTTGACCTTCAGATCGGCCAGGGTCTTGGTGATGTCGGACAGCAGCCGCGCCCGGTCCAGCGCCTCGACCTGGATGGTGACCAGGAAGACCGTCGCGGACGTGGGATCCCAGCTGACCTCGACCAGCCGGGCCTGCTCCTTCTGCAGGGACGACGCGTTGGTGCAGTCGACCCGGTGCACCGAGACCGCACCGCCCTTGGTGATGAAGCCGAGGATCTCGTCGCCGGGCACCGGGGTGCAGCACCGGGCCAGCTTGACCTGGATGTCGGAGATGCCCCTGACCAGCACCCCGCCATCGCCGGTGGCGCGGTGCCGGCGACGGGTGACGGACGGCACCGAGCGTTCGGTGACCTCGTCGACGGCGTCCTCCTCGCCGCCGACGTAGGAGACCACCTTGGCCACCAGTGTTGCGGCAGTCACATGGTTCTCGCCGACCGCGGCGTAGACGCTGGTGATGTCCTTGTAGCCCAGTTCGTGCCCGACGACGGCGAGCGCGTCGTGGGTGACCAGCCGCTGGATCGGCAACCCGGCCCGGCGGGCGGCCTTGGCGATCGCCTCCTTGCCGAGCTCGACCGCCTCCTCCCGGCGGGACTTGGCGAAGTACTGCCGGATCTTGCTCTTGGCCCGGGACGAGGCGACGAAGGAAAGCCAGTCGCGGCTCGGACCCTGGTTGGGTGCCTTGGAGGTGAAGATCTCCACGAACTGCCCGTTGGACAGCCGCCGCTCCAGCGGCACCAGTCGGCCGTCCACCTTGGCGCCGATACATCGGTGCCCGACCTCGGTGTGCACCGAGTAGGCGAAGTCGACCGGCGTGGATCCGGCTGGGAGGGTGTGGATGTCGCCCTTGGGGGTGAACACGAAGATCTCGCTGTGCGCCATCTCGTAGCGCAGGTTGTCCAGGAACTCGCCCGCGTCGCCGGTCTCCCGCTGCCAGTCCAGCAGCTGGCGCATCCAGGCCATCTCGTCGACGGCCGCGCTGGCCCCGGTGTGGGTGCCGCGGGTCTCCTTGTACCGCCAGTGCGCGGCGATGCCGTACTCGGCGGTGTGGTGCATGTCGAAGGTGCGGATCTGCACCTCCAACGGCTTGCCCTCGGGGCCGATGACGGTGGTGTGCAGCGACTGGTACACCCCGTACCGGGGCTGGGCGATGTAGTCCTTGAACCGGCCGGGCATCGGCGCCCACAGCGCGTGCACGACACCCATCGCGGCGTAACACTCACGCACGCTGCCGACCAGGATGCGCACCGCGACCAGGTCGTGGATCTCGTCGAACTCGCGGCCGCGGGCCTTCATCTTCTGGTAGATCGAGTAGTAGTGCTTGCCTCGGCCGACCACCTGGCCGGGAATCTTGGCGGCCGACAGCTCGGCCTCCAGCTGCTGGGTGACCGCCGCCAGGTAGGTGTCCCGGGACGGCGCCCGATCGGCGACCAGGCGGACGATCTCGTCGTACCGCTTGGAATGCAGGATCGAGAACGCCAGATCCTCCAGCTCCCACTTCACGGTCGCCATGCCGAGCCGGTGGGCCAGCGGGGCCAGCACCTCCAGGGTCTCCCGGGCCTTGCGGGCCTGCTTGTCCGGCGGCAGGAATCGCATGGTGCGCATGTTGTGCAGCCGGTCGGCCAGCTTGATCACCAGCACCCGGGGGTCCTGGGCCATGGCGATGATCATCTTGCGGATGGTCTCGGCCTCGGTGGCGTCGCCGAACTTCACCTTGTCGAGCTTGGTCACGCCGTCGACGAGCCGCGCCACCTCGGCCCCGAAGTCCGTGGTGACGTTCTCCAGCGTGTACTCGGTGTCCTCCACCGTGTCGTGCAGCAGCGCGGCGACCAACGTGGTGGTGTCCATGCCGAGGTCGGCCAGGATGGTCGCGACCGCCAGGGGATGCGTGATGTACGGGTCGCCGGAGCGGCGGAACTGGCCGGCGTGGGCCTGCTCGGCGACCTCGTAGGCGCGCTGCAGCTCCTTCAGGTCGGCCTTCGGATGCAGGCTCCGGTGCACACCGAACAGCGGCTCGAGCACCGTCCGGGTGGGCGACGCAGCGACCCGCTGGCCGCTCATCCGCCGCGCGATCCGGGCACGCACCCGCCGGGTCGCCGAGGGCGCGGGGACCTCGGGCTCGGCCTCGGGCGGATCGGGGCGCACCGGCGCGGACGCCAGAGCGGTCGTTCCGGCCGGCGGGTGCGGCCCCAGCCGGCTCGCCGGAGCACTCCCGTCGTCACCCGCCGGGCGGGTCTGACGCTTCTCCACGTCCGTCACGGGCGCACCGCCCGGTGCCGGCGACACGCGGGATCGGACCCGGACCGGGGGTCGGCGAAGCCGCGGCGGTGCACGCGCGTCAACACGGTCATTCGGGACACACCCCCTGGGCGACGGCGAGGGTCTGACGATCTGGTCAATGAGCATAACGCCGGCGACCCGGCGAACCTTCCGCCCCGGCGGACCGGACGGCGTCCTACCATCGCACTTCGGCCGTCCCGCTCGGGATGCGTCGCGCGACGAGGAGGCAATTGTGAGCTCGAACGTGTACGGCGTCACGGAGATCGTCGGAACCTCGACCAACGGGGTCGAGGACGCCATCGAGAGCGGCATCGCCCGGGCCTCGAACACCCTGCGCGGGCTCAACTGGTTCGAGGTGACGGAGATCCGCGGGCACATCGACGAGGGCCGGGTCGCGCATTACCAGGTGGGCATGAAGGTCGGGTTCCGGATGGACGCCTGAACGTCGCGGCCTGCGGTCCGGCCCGGTCGATCCGGCCGGACCAGGGCATGTGTCGCCCCACGGGGCACTGTCGGACCGAGCCGCTACCGTGCCGACCATGACAATCTCCGTCGCCATGGTGACCACCGACTCCACCGATCCGGGTCCACTCGCCCAGTGGTGGGCCACCCAGTTGGGCGGCACCATCGTGGCCGACAACGACGGCTTCTACTACATCGTGCAGGTGCCGGACGGCATCGCGATGGCCTTCCAGGCCGTCGAGGCGACCGCGCCGGGCAAGAACCGGCTGCACCTGGATCTGGTGTCGGCCGACCGGCCCGCCGAGGTTGATCGGCTGGTCGCCGCCGGCGCGACCAAGATCGCGGACCGGGACGGCGGCGGGTTCTGGTGGACGACGCTGGCCGACCCGCAGGGCAACGAGTTCTGCGTCGCGGACGCCGGCGCACACTGATCGCCCGCGCCGGCCGGCGCCCCGTCAGCCCAGGAGCCGGGCCCGGATCGCCGCCTGGGTCTCCGGTTCGATCCCGATGGCCGCCAGATACCCGTCGAACGAGCCGAAGTTGCGGTCCACCGAGTCCCAGGCGGTCTCCAGGTACCGCTCGTCGACACCCAGCAATGCGCTGTCGCTGTCGAACTGGTCCCCGTACTTGGCCGCCAGCCAGTCCCGCAGGCTGCCCATCGCGGCGTTGCTGAGCAGGTAGTCCTGCCGGATCGTGTCCCGGTCGGCACCCAGGATCGTCAACAACGTGGCGATCGTCCAGCCGGTCCGGTCCTTGCCCGCGGCACAGTGCACCAGAATGCTGCCCTCGGTGCCGGCGACGGCTCGCATGATCGTCGCGACGGAGCGCTGGGCCGGTCCGAAGACGGGGATCGCGGCGTAGTACCGCAGGGTGCGGGCCAGCGGGGTGGCCGGGTCCTGGTGGTCCGCGGCGGCCGCGTGGACCGGCATGGTGCCGTCCTCGGGGTGGAACGGGGCGACCGTGACGGTCACCGAGGCCGGCACCCGGTCTTTGCCCTCCCGCTCGATCTCCAGTTCCCCGCGCAGGTCGAACACGTCCGTCACCCCGAGGTCGACCAAGGCCTGCTGCCCCGCCGGATCCAGCCCGGAGAGCACCGCGGCGCGGTACACCAGGCCCCGCCGGACCGGGCCGTCCGGGGTCGGCAGGCCACCGATGTCACGGAAATTCCACGTGCCGGACAGCACGTCGGCGTGGGTCGGGATCACTCGTCGTCCTCTCGGTGGCCGTCGGCCGGGGCGGGCACCCCCGACGATGATGCCCCAGCCGGCCACTGTGACGTGAACAGCGGTTGACGCGACGACGACGTCCGCGCGTCGGTCGGCCTCTGCGGGGAAAGCGGGCGGCTCCATCCGGCCGAGCCTTCGTCCCGACCCGGCGCCCGATCGCGGCGCGTGGAGTCGACCTCGGCACCGCCCCTCAGGCGTCCCGCCGGACCAGGGCGATGACCGCCCCGACGACGGCCAGCACGACCCATCCGGTGAACACCGCGAAGCCCTGCCCGGGGGTCAGCACGTCGCCCGTGGTGGTCAGCGCGGTGAAGGCGTTGCCCGCGTTGGACGGCAGGTACTTCAGGACCGAGCTCCAGTCCGAGGGGAGCAGCGCGGTGGCCAGTGCCGGCAGGAACAGCACGGCGCCGATCGTCGTCCCGATGGCGGCGGCGGTGCCGCGCAGCAGGATGCCCAACGCGAGACCGATCAGCCCCAGCCCGACGATGTAGTACGCGTGCCCGAACAACGACCGGACGACGCCATCGTCGGACCAGCTCAGGGTGGCGGCGCCGGCCCGGTCGAGCACGGACATCCCGGCGAAGAACACCACGATCACCCCGGCCAGCACGACCGGCAGCACCACCGCCACGAACGTCAGCAGCTTGCTCCAGAGCACCGGCAGCCGCCGGGGAACCGCGGCGAACGTGGTGCGGATCAGCCCGGAGGCGAACTCCCGCGCCCCGACCACCGATCCGAAGACGGCGACCAGCAGCACCGCGACATTCGCCCCGGCCAGCACCGTCGTCATCGGCCCACCCCGGCCGGCGACCCCGGGCGGCGGCCCGCCGTTGGGCGTGGTGATGTCGCCGCCGGCGGCCATCGCGGCCAGCACGCCGAAGCCGACGATGACCAGCGCGAGGGCGGCGAGGGTGATCCAGGTCGAGCGCAGCGACCGGGTCTTGATCCACTCCGAGCGCAGCACGCGCAGTCCGGTCGTGCGGTGCGCCGGAGCCGCGGTCCGGCCCGTCCCGGTGGCGGAACCGGTGGGTGGGGTGGCGTTGTCGGTGGTGGCGACCATCAGGCGGCCCTCGTCTCGGGTGCGGCGACCGAACCGTGATAACTCACGGTGTCGCGGGTGAGTTCCATGAACGCCTGTTCGAGCGAGGGCACGACATCGACCAGCTCGTACAGCACGATCCCGTGCGCGGCGGCGAGGATCCCCACGTCCCGGGCGGTCGTCCCTTCGATCTCCAGCCGCTGCGGGTCGTCGGAGGTGATCGCGACGTCCGGCCCGGCGAGCAGGTCGCGCAGCCGGGTCGCGTCCGGCGAGATCACCCGCACCCGGTGCTGCGAGGACTGCCGGATGAACTCGGTCATCGGCAGGTCGGCCATGATCCGACCCTGCCCGATCACGATGAGATGCTCGGCGGTGAGCTGCATCTCGCTCATCAGGTGGGACGAGACGAAGACCGTGCGGCCCTGTCCGGCCAGTTCCCTGAGCAGGTTGCGCATCCACAGGATGCCGTCGGGGTCGAGCCCGTTGACCGGTTCGTCGAGCATGACGGTCTGCGGGTCGCCGAGCAGCGCGGCGGCGATGCCGAGCCGCTGCCCCATGCCCAGGGAGAAGCCACCGGCCCGCTTGCGCGCCACGTCGCTCAGCCCGACCAGCTCCAGGACCTCGTCCACCCGGCGGCGGTCGACACCGATGGTGGCGCCGAGCGCGAGCAGGTGATTGCGGGCCGAACGTCCCTTGTCGATTGCCTTGGCCTCCAGCAGGGCGCCCAGTTCGGACAGCGGCGCCGGAGCATTGCGGAATTCGCGCCCGTTGACGGTGGCGGAGCCGGACGTCGGCCGGTCCAGGCCCAGGATGGAGCGCATCGTCGTTGACTTGCCGGCCCCGTTGGGGCCCAGGAAGCCGGTGACCACTCCCGGCCGGACGGTGAACGTCACGTGGTCGACGGCGGTGACCGTCTTCTCCCCCGACCCGTACTTCTTGGTCAACTCGCGTACTTCGATCATGCCCCCAGGGTCCCGGCGGGCGGGTCCGTCCGCATCGTCCGGACGCAGGCAGGCCGCGTACCGCAACCGCAGCAGTCACCTGGGCGAACCGGCAGCGGTCACCGGGGCAGAACTGTGCATTTCACGCAGACCCGGTGCCGTCGCTGCGACCCATGCTCGGGGTGTCAACACCCGGACTCGGACGCAGTCAGGAGCGGTCATGGTCGCCACGGTCGATGTGCTGGTCATCGGTGCAGGAATCGGCGGCCTGGCGGTCGCCCGGGAACTCCTCGACCGAGGCATCCCGGGACATCGCATCGTCGTCGTCGGAGAGTCGCTGGGCGGGCGCCTGCAGACCGTGACCACCGCCGCGGGCGAGCAGCTGGAGCTCGGGGCGGGCCGGTACAGCCGCGTGCTGCACCCACGGCTCGACCGGCTGGTCCGCGCCGGCCGCCTGCCGGTCGACCCGTTCGCCTTCCACGTCGACCACTGCACGACCAGCACACCGAGTCAGGCCCTGAACGGTTTCGAGCTGGCCGACCTGCCGGCCGGCGGCAGCTTCATCGACGCCCTCACGGCCCGCATCGGCGCGCGCGCGGCCGCCGACTTCGTCACCGCAACCGGCTACGAAGCACTGCGCGACAAGGACTTCCCGGTGGCCGGGGGCGTCGAGGTGGCCGGCACGCACCCCGAATGCGCCCGCGAACCGGGGCGGCTGCAATGGGTGCGCCCCCGCGACGGGTTCGGCGGTTTGATCGACCGGCTGGCCACGGGTCTGCGCCGCGCCGGTGTCCGGGTCAGCACCGGTACTCGCGTCGGCGCCGTCCGCCACCGCGGCGACACGGTCGCCGTTGAACTGCACCGCGGAGCCTGGACCCTGCCCCATCGGATCAATGCCCGGACGGCCGTGCTGGCCATGGCCCCGGCCGCGGTCGACGCACTTGAGCTACCCGCGGACGCCGACCTGTCCTGGTCGTCCGCTACGCGACCGGTCGGCCTGTTCAAGTGCTTCCTGGTCTACGACCGCCCGTGGTGGGACGCCCTCGGCCTACGCCAACGTTGCCTGATCACCGGGGACCCGATGCAGAAGCTGTACTTCGACTCGGCCCGCCGCAGCATCTTCTTCTACTGCGACAGCGGCAACAGCGAGCATTGGGCTCGGCTGACCCGATCGGCCCTGCGGCGAGAGGCGTTCCACTGCGTCGAGTCCGCCGCCGGGCGCCACCTGTCGATCGACCTCCGCCGGCCCGTCGAGGTGCACAGTCGGTACTGGCCGGCGGGGATCGCCTACCTGACCGGCGACGCAACGCGGCCGGCGACCGGGGTCATCGCACTCACCGACCAGGTACTGCTGACCTCGGACTCACTGACCGACAACCCGGGCTGGATCGAAAGTGCACTGGTCGCGGCCGGAAACACCGCTGCCCTGACCGCGATGCGCCTGGGCCACCCGATCGCCGACCGGGCACTCACGGCCTGATCGGCGCGGCCGACCGGTCAACCGTTCGCTCGCCGCTCAGCCGGGGCGGACCAGCCCGGCCCGATAGGCCAGGACGACCAGTTGGGCGCGGTCGCGGGCGCCGAGTTTGGCCATCGCCCGGTTGACGTGCGTCTTCGCAGTGAGCGGCGAGAGGAACAGCCGGCCGGCGATCTCGTCGTTGGACAGCCCCCCGGCGACCAGCGTGACGATCTCCCGTTCCCGTTGGGTGAGCACGGTCAGGTCCGGACCGGAGCCGTCCGCCGGGGTCCCCGGGCCGAGGCCGGCGGAGGCCGCCAGCGCCCGCTCGATCACCACTCGGGTCGCCCGCGGGGACAGCAGCGACTCGCCCCGCGCGATCACCCTGATCGCGTCCAGCAGTTGGGTCGGCGAGGCGCCCTTGCCCAGGAACCCGCTGGCCCCCGCCTGCAGCGCGCCCAGGACGTAGTCGTCCTGCTCGAACGTGGTCAGCACCAGCACCTTCACCGCGGCCAGCGCCGGGTCGGCGGTGATCTGCTCGCAGGCGGTCAGCCCGTCGACGCCGGGCATCCGGATGTCCATCAGCACCACGTCCGGCCGCAGGGCGCGCGTCTGCCGGACCGCGTCCGCACCGTCGATCGCCTCCCCCACGACCGCCAGATCGTCCGCGCTGTCGATCAGGGCGGCGAACCCGCCGCGGATGAGGGCCTGGTCGTCGGCCAGCAGGACCCGGATGGTCATGGCGTCACCGGGGCGGGATGCGGCGCCGGCACGGCCGGGACGGCCGCGCCAGGCAGCTCGGCGCGGACCGAGAAGTGGCCCCGGTCGGTCGGTCCGGCCCGCAGGCTGCCCCCGATCGCGGCGACCCGCTCGTACATGCCGGCCAGGCCGCGACCGGAGCCGGCCGCGCCGGCCCCCGGCTGACCACGAACCGGCTCCACCGGGTTGCCGACCTCGATCATCAGCCCCGGCGCCCGGTAGGCCAGCAGCAGGTGGGCCGAACCGGCCCCGTACTTGTGCGCGTTGGTCAACGCCTCCTGGACGATCCGGTAGGCGGTGACGTCGACGAGCGGACCCAGCGCGGTCGGGGTCCCTTCCTGCCGCACGACGATCTGCAACCCGGTGCGGCGCAGCGAGTCGACCAGATCGTCCAGCTCGGCCAGGCCGCGCGCCGGTTCCCGGTCCGGCTCGTCGGCATCGCCGCCGCGCAGCACGCCCAGCAGGGTGCCCATCTCGGCCAGGACCTGGGCGCTCGCCTCCCGCACGTGCCGCAATGCCTCCCCGGCCCGCTCCGGGTTGACCGGTTGCAGGTGCTCGGCCACCCCGGACTGCACGTTGATCACCGCGATCTGGTGCGCCACCACGTCGTGCAGCTCGCGGGCGATCCGCAGCCGCTCCTCGGTCACCCGGCGCTGTGCCTCCTCCTCGCGCGACTCCTCGGCGACCCGGGCCCGCTCCCGGGCCTGCGCCAGCGCGAGCCGCTGCTGCCGGACCGAGATGCCGACGACAGCGGACAGGATGAACCAGGTCGGCACGACGTAGGTCGTCGGCCGGTCCCAGCGGTCGGCGGTGGCCAGGCTCTGCGCGACCAGCAGCAGGACCGCCGAGCCGACGGCGGCCAGCAGCGCTCGGCGGACCGGCCATCGGGTCGCCAGGGTGTACAGAGCGACCAGCAGCGGGAGCAGCGCCGGCGACGGACCGTGCTGCAGCAGGGTGACCGCGATGCTCGCGGCCAGGGTGCCCGCCCACACCAGGATCGGCCAGCGCCGGCGCACCGCCAGCATCAGGCAGGCGGCCACGACCAGGAGCTGCGACACGGTGGTCGGCTCGATCGGTGGACCGGGCAAGGCGTTCACCCGGCCGCCGAATGCCGGGCCCATCACCAACAGCGCCAGCAGCGCATCGGCCGACGTCGGGTGCGTGCACAGCCACGCGCGCCCACGACGCCACCAGGTCACGCCAGTGACTGTAGGTCGCCGGCGGGCGGGTCGTCGTCCACCGCCCGCGGTCCTTCGCGGCCCGGGGCTACGGCGGACGCAGTAGGCGGCCGACCCCCGGGATCGGGGGCTGGGTCACCAGCTCCGGAGCGCGGTGATCGGGACGTCGGGCAGCCTGGCCCGGCCGCCCAGGGCAACCAGTTCCACGGCCACCGCCAGAGCGACGACCTGCCCACCGGCCCGGCGGAGCAGCCGGCAGGCGGCGGCCGCGGTGCCGCCGGTGGCGAGCACGTCGTCGATCACCAGGACCCGGGCGCCTGGCGGGACGTCGTCCGGGTGGAGCTCGAGCCGGGCGGTGCCGTACTCCAACGCATAGTCCTCGGCGAGCACCCGTCCGGGCAGCTTGCCCGGCTTGCGGATCGCCAGGACGCCGGTCGCGGCGACCATTGCCGCCGCCGCGCCGAGCAGGAAGCCGCGCGAATCGAGGCCGGCGATCAGTGTGGCGTCGGGCGCGGCCGCGGCCAGGGCCTCGGCGACGGCCCGCAGTGCCGGCCCGTCGGCCAGCACCGGGGTGAGGTCGCGGAACAGCACCCCCGGCCGGGGGAAGTCGGGTTGCACCCGGGCCAACCGGTCCAGGGCGGCCCCCGCCGCCGTCATCGGGTCCGGTCCCATCGCGAACGGCTCCGGTCCGGCCGATGCGGGCACGTCGGTCAGCGGCCGCGTTTGCCGGTGGGCCGGCCGGTCGGCCCGGATTTGCCCCGCGAGCCGGCCTTGCCGGTCGGTCGGGCCGGCTTGGCCCCCGGCTTGGGGGCCGCCCCCGGCTTGAGGTCGGGCCGTACGGCGGTCGCGACCGCGGCGGCGGCCGGGGCGGGCGTCGGGGCCACACTGGCGGTGCCGGACCGGTCCACCACGCCCCCGGTGCGGGCGATCGGGTCGCCGTCGGCGTCCACGATCAGTCCCTCGGCCTTTCGTTTGGCCGCCACGCGGGCGGAGTGGGTCTTGATCGCCGGATCGCGGAGCTTGAGATCGACCGCGATCGGCACGGCGATGAACACCGACGAGTAGGCGCCGACCAGCATGCCGATGAGCATCACCAGCGACAGGTCCTTGAGCGTCCCGGAGCCGAGGATGGCCACACCGGCCACCAGCAGGCCGGCGACCGGCAGCAGCGCGATCAGCGAGGTGTTGATCGACCGCATCAGGGTCTGGTTGATCGCCAGGTTGGCGGCCTCGGTGTAGGTGCGCCGGTTCAGCGACGTCAGGCCCTTGGTGTTCTCCTGCACCTTGTCGTAGACCACGACGGTGTCGTACAGCGAGAAGCCCAGGATCGTCAGCAGACCGATCACCGTCGACGGCGTCACCTCGAACCCGATCAGGGCGTAGATCCCGGCGGTGATGATCAGGTCGTGCAGCACCGACACCACGGCACCGGCCGCCATCCGCTTCTCGTAGCGGATCCACAGGAACGCGGCGACGGCGATCAGGAACACCACGACACCGAGCAGCGCCCGCTGCAGGATCTCCGAACCCCAGGTCTCGGACACGGCCGAGTCGGAGACACCGCCGGGCGGGCTGAACGCCGAGCCGAGCGCCGCCTTGGCCGCCACCACCTGGTCGACGGTCAGCGACGGCGAGGTCACCTGGACCTGGCTGCCCACGGTCTGCACGGCGTCGACCTCGACGCCGGTCGCCGAGGTCACCGTCTGCGCCACCTGGCTGGTCGACACCGACGCGGCCCCGCCCGCCGGCTCGAAGGTGAGCGTGGTGCCACCGGCGAAGTCGATACCGTAGTGGAACCCGCGGAACACGATCAGCAGGATCGAGGCGACCACCAGCGCGGTCGAGACGATGTAGTAGACCTTGCGGTGCCGCAGGATGGGGAACGCGCCGGTCCCGGTGGACAGCCGGGTCAGGAACCCCGCCTGCCGGCCGTACTGCTTGTCACCTGCGGCCGCCGCGCTGGCCGCGGCCGGGGTCAGGTCGTCGTCCTCGGTCCGGTCGCGGTCCGCTCGCTGACGCTCGCTCATGCCGACATCTCCTTCGCGCCGAGCCTGGCGGCGGCCGCTCGTTGCCGCGCGCCGGCCTTGGCCACCCCGCCCAGGCCCGACCAGGTCGGCGACTGGAACAGCTTGGCCCCGGCGGCCAGGTGCACCAGCGGATGGGTCACCAGGAACACCACCACCAGGTCGAGCACGGTGGACAGGCCGAGCGTGAACGCAAAGCCCTTCACCTCGCCGACGGCCAGGATGTACAGGATGAACGCGGACAGGAAGGACACGGCGTCGGCGGACAGGATGGTCCGCTTGGCCCGGGCCCAGCCGCGCGGCACCGCGGACCGGAAGGTGCGGCCCTCGCGCACCTCGTCCTTGATGCGTTCGAAGTAGATGACGAACGAGTCGGCAGTGATGCCGATCGCGATGATCAGGCCGGCGACGCCGGCCATGTCCAGGCTGTAGCCCACCCAGCGGCCCAGGAGCACCAGCACCGGATAGACCAGCCCGAACGACAGGACCAGCGACAGGATCGTGATCAGGCCGAGCACCCGGTAGTAGATGAGGCAGTAGACGACCACCAGCAACAGCCCGATGCCGCCGGCGATGATGCCGGCGATCAGGTACTGGTAGCCCAGCTCGGCGCTGACGTTCACCGATTCGGCCCGGTCGAAGGCCAGCGGCAGCGCGCCGAACTTGAGCGAGTTGGCCAGTGACGCCGCCGACGCCTGGCTGAACGAGCCGGAGATCTCGGTGCCCGGCGTGGTGATCGCGCCGTCGATCCGCGGAGCCGAGATGACCTGCCCGTCGAGGGTCATCGCGGTCAGGGTGCCGACGTGCGAGGCGGTGTAGGACGACCAGGTCGAGTAGCCGTCGGACTTGAAGGTCATGTTGACCACCCAGCCGGCGCCCTGGCTGCTCTGCCCGGAGCTGGCGGTGGAGATCTGGGTGCCGGCGATGAGCGTCTTGTCCAGCAGGTACAGCGCGTCCCCGGTGTCCGAGCAGGCCAACAACGGCTTGTTCGGATCGTCGAGCCCGCGGTAAGGCTCCAGATCCGCGCAACTGATGGTGCCCATGACCGTCTGGGCCGATGTCTGCCAGGCGTCGAACGCGGCCTGGTCGCTGCCGGCCGGCTGGGTCGGGTTGTCCGGATTGCTGCCGGTCGGCCAGGTCGGGCCGGCCGCCGCGGTCGCCGCCGTGGTGCCCGCAGGGGTGGCGGACGGGGTATCGGTGGCAGCCGGGCTGTCGGTGGCCGCCGGGGTATCGGTGGCCGCCGGGCTGTCGGTGGCTCCGGCGGCGGCCGGGTCGGTCGCGGGCGCCGTGGTGTCGTCGGGTGCGGCGGCGAGTGCGGCCCCCGCCCCGCGGAGCCCGGCCGGCGAGCTGGCGGCGGGCGTGTCCCCGATCGCCGGCACGGTCGTGGCGGCCGATGCACCCGACTCGGTGGTCGAGGCGGCGGACGGCGCGGCGGTCTCGGTATCACCGATGGCCGGCACGGTGGTCGGCGCCACGGACGCGGTGGCCGACCCGGAGGCGGTCGACTCGCCGGTGGTGGCCGGCGCGCTGGACGTGGCCGCGCTCGGCGGGGTGTACCCCGCCGGGTAGACGACGATCGGGTTGCCGCTGGTGTCGGTCAGCACCGGCCGGATGTTGAGCTGCGCGCTGCGCGTCAGACCGGACAGATCCTCGTTGCCGGGGACGGTGACGACGAGCTGCCGGGCCCCGTCGATCTGGACCTGGGCGCCGACGACACCGGACCCGTTGACCCGGCCCTCCATGATGGTCCGGGCCTGCTGCATCTGTTCGCGGGTCGGATCCGAGCCGTCGATGGTGCGCGCCGTGAGCGTGATCCGGGTCCCGCCCTGCAGGTCGATGCCCAGCTTGGGGGTGTTGCTGCCCGGCGTGAGAAACACCAGCCCGTAAAGCACGACCACGATGCCGACGAAGGTCCAGATCAATCGCCAGGGTCTGAACTGCCCCGAGGGTGTTGCCACGTCGCGCCAATCTCGTCCGTGCGACGGCGCCACCCGATCACCTGAACGAATCAGGGCACGGTCATGGGCGGGCCGTCACCAATGGCGGGCGATCCTCACGCCCACACGATGATGCCCCGTCCCCTGGTGGGGCCGGGGCATCGTGAGCCTAGTTCTCGTTGGACTTACGGAAGTTGATGCCGCCGTTGTTGCTGCTCGTGTCGGGATCGGCGTCCACGATCTCCGGCGCGGCGTCGTCGCGCAGCGCATCGTCGTATCCGTCCTCGACGGGCGCCGGGACGACCACCTCGCGGACGGCCGCGCGCACCCAGGTGGTGCGCATCCCCGGGGCCACCTCCAGCTCGATGGTGTCGTCGGCGACGGCGGTGATCGTGCCGTGCAGGCCCGACGTCGTCATCACCCGGCTGCCGGGGATCAGCGAGTCCTGCATCTGCTTGACCTGCGCAGCCTGCCGCTTCTGCTTCTTCATGCTGAAGTACATGAGCGCGCCGAGGGCGGCGAACATCAGGATCGGTAGCAGCATGCTTTCCATGACTCAGACTCTCCTCGGTCCCGGTTTCCCGCGACACCTCTCGTCGACGTGACCCGTCTGGTGCTCGAACTCCGCGCCGGCCGGGCCGCAGCCTGGCGCGGTCAAGGTCGCCTTCACACGTCGCCCTGCCGCGCAATCAACGAGGCGCGACGGCCGATGGTTCCCCGGGCGTTCCGGATGCCCGGTCGGTAGCGGACACGATACCGGAGCGGGCAACCCCTCCCCGTGCACCGCGGACGGTGACGTCAGGTGCGTCGGCCGCCCTCCGGCGCGTCGCGATCATTCACCGGGGACGCCGCGGCGAACGCGGCCGCTCGGCCGGCGTGCGCCACGCCGGACATGGCGGCCCGCCGCCACGGCGGCATGCCCTCGATCTCGATCTCCAGGGAGAAGCTCAGGACCGTCCGGATGATCACGATCAGGCCGAGCACCCCGACGTTCGCCAGCGTGGGTTCGACGGCCACGGTGTGGATCAGGTCGGCGGCGACCAGCACCTCGATACCCAACAGCAGGACGGCCCCGATCGAGCGACGCAGCGTCTGGTAGGCATGCGCGCCGTCCCGGGTGCGCTGCCAGGTCCGGACCGAGAGCACCGCACACCACATCATGCCGGCGACCAGCACGACGGCACCCGCCACCTCGAAGCCGCGGGCCACCGTCTCCATCGCCTCGGTAAAGTGCACGCCCCCGATCCTCGCCCCGCGAGGCCCGGCGGCGCGCTACCCGGATCGGGCGAGTCCGGGCGGAGTTCGCTGCGCCCAGGCCGAGCGCGCGCGGCCAGCGGCGGATCCGGCAGGAGGGCCGGAGAGCGGTCCCCCGACGCCGCAGCTGACGACGTCCTACGGCGCGAGCCCGTCGAACAGGGTGGCCTCGGCGGCCATCGTGGCCTCGCGAAGCTGGGTCAGCCCGAGGTGATCCCAGGCGGCGGGGGTGGCGACCCGCCCGCGCTGGGTGCGGGCGAGCATGCCGACCCGGACCAGGAACGGTTCGCAGACCTCCTCGACGGTGGTCGGTTCCTCCCCCACCGCGATCGCCAGGGTGGTCAGGCCGACCGGACCGCCGCCGAAGGAACGGCACAGCGCACCGAGCACGGAGCGGTCCAGCCGATCCAGGCCCAGCTCGTCCACCTCGTACACGGCCAATGCATCCCGGGCGACCTGGCGGGTGACCGCGCCGTCCGCCCGGACCTGGGCGTAGTCGCGCACCCGGCGCAGCAGCCGGTTGGCGATGCGAGGTGTGCCGCGGGAGCGGCGGGCGATCTCGGTGGCGCCGTCCGGCCGCAGATCGACGCCGAGGATGACGGCGCTGCGCCGGATCACGGTGGTCAGCTCGTCGGCCGTGTAGAACTCCATGTGCGCGGTGAAGCCGAACCGGTCGCGCAGCGGTCCGGTGAGCTGGCCGGACCGGGTGGTCGCGCCGACCAGGGTGAACGGTGCGATCTCCAGCGGGATGGACGTGGCGCCCGGCCCCTTGCCGACCATCACGTCGATGCGGAAGTCCTCCATCGCCAGGTACAGCATCTCCTCGGCGGGCCGGGCGATCCGGTGGATCTCGTCGATGAACAGCACGTCGCCCTCAACGAGGTTGGACAGGATCGCGGCCAGGTCGCCGGCCCGTTCCAACGCGGGCCCGGACGTCAACCGCAGGGCCGCACCGAGCTCGCCGGCGATGATCATGGACAGCGACGTCTTGCCCAGCCCGGGCGGGCCGGCGAGCAGGACATGGTCGGGTGGGGTGCCGCGCAGCCGGGCCCCGGACAGCACCAGATCCAGTTGCTCGCGCACCTTCTCCTGCCCGACGAAGTCGCGCAGGGTCTTCGGGCGCAGGGAGGCGTCGATGTCCGAGTCGCCGGGCAGTGCGGCCGGAGCGACCAGATCGTCGTCGGGGTGCTCGATCGTCACTTGTTCCGTCCGAGCAGCGCCAGCGAGCGACGCAGCAGCACCGCGACGTCGCCGGCCGAGGCGGCAGTATCGTCGTGGGCGGCGACCGCGGCGACCGCGTCATCGGCCTGTTTGGCGGTGAAGCCGAGCCCGAGCAGCGCATCGGTGACCTGTGGCCGCCACGCCGTGCCGCCGGCCGACCCGTTGGCCGGAGCGCTCCGGCCGTTCACCGGCGAGGCGGACGGACCCACGGCGCCCACCTTGTCCTTGAGCTCCAGGACCAGCCGCTCGGCGCTCTTCTTGCCGATGCCCGGTGCCCGGCACAGCGCGGCGGTGTCGCCGGTGGACAGCGCCTGCCGCAGCTCATCCGGATCCAGGACGGCCAGCAGGGCCAACGCGATCTTCGGCCCGACCCCGCTCACCGACTGGACCAGCTCGAACAGTTCCTTGCCCGGGGCGGTCGTGAAGCCGAACAGGGTCAGCGAGTCCTCGCGGACGACCAGCGTGGTCCACAACCTGGCCTGCTCACCGCGTCGCAGCTCCGCCAGGGTCGCCGGGGTGGTCCGGACCGCCAACCCGACACCGCCGACCTCGATGACGGCGTGGTCCAGGTGGATGGCCAGCACGTCGCCGCGCACCGAGCTGATCATGACGTCATCACCGCGCCATCCTCCTCGCAGCCACCGACAGTGCCGCCGGGGACGCGGCGGCATGAGTCGTCACGGTCGTGGCCGTCCTGGCCGCCGCGGCCAACCGGGACTGCATCGGCGAACGCCACAGGTGGCACAGCGCGAGCGCCAGGGCGTCCGCGGCGTCGGCCGGCTTGGGCGCCTCGCTGAGCTTGAGCAGCCGGGTGATCATGGCGGTGACCTGCGCCTTGTCGGCGTTGCCGTGCCCGGAAACGGCGGCCTTGACCTCGCTGGGGGTGTGCCAGGCGACGGGGATGCCGCGCCGGGCGGCGGCGAGCGCGACCACCCCGCTGGCCTGGGCGGTGCCCATCACGGTGCGCACGTTGTGCTGGCTGAAGACCCGCTCGATGGCCACCGTGTCCGGCCGGTGCCGGTCCATCATCGCCTCGACCCGCTCGGCGATCTGCAGCAGTCGCTGGGCCAGTTCGGCGTTCGCCGGCGTGCGCACCACCACGACCTCGACCGCCCGGGGCGCCTGCCCGGGTCCGCCGTCGATGACGCCGATGCCGCACCGGGTGAGTCCGGGGTCGACGCCGAGCACCCGCACCCCGCACCTCCTGCCGCCCGATCCACCGAACCGCACCCGCCGGCCGGCGAACACGTGTCCAGCAGACGCTACCGGGCGGCCCGAGCGCCGGCGCCCCGGCGCGCCGGACCTCGCCTGGTGCGGCGGGCCCGACCGCCGGGGCCCGGGACCGATCAGTTGGCCGCGCGGTCCAGGGTGGGCCCCCACAGGTCCGGGCCGAACACCTCGTAGCGGATGTTCTCCGGGGGCACGCCCCGCTCCAGCAGGCTGGACCGCACGTGCCGCATGAACGGCAGCGGGCCGCAGGTGAACACCTGCAGGTCGGACGGCAGGTCCAGGCCGGACAGATCCATGTAACCCTCGGCCGACGACTCGTCGTCCGGGTCCACCTTCTCGTACCAGGTGAAGGCACTGAAATTGTCGATGTGCCGGGCCACGTGCAACACCGTGTCCCGTAACGCGTGGTCGTCGGCGGTCCGGTCGGCGTGCGCGATGATCACCTGCCGCTCGGGCTGGGTGCGGGCCAGGTGCTCGACGATCGGCAGCACGGTGGTGATGCCGGCGCCGGCGCTGGCCAGCAGCAGCGGGGCCTGCTCGTCGCCGATGACGAAATCGCCGGCGGGCGAGCTGATCTCCAGGACGTCACCGACCTTGGCCTGGTCGTTGAGATAGTTGGACACCGTGCCGTCGGGGGCGCCCCCGACGCCCTTGACCCGGCTCACGGTGATCTGCAAGCGCGTCCCGAACGCGGTCGAGGAGACCGTGTACTGGCGGGGCTGACGGCTGCCGTCGGGCAGATCGACGAACACCGACACGTACTGGCCGGGTTGCATCGCCGGGAGCGGCCCCCCGTCGGCCGGCTCGAGCACCAACGACACCACGTCATCGGTCTCCTCGATCCGCCGGGCGATCCGGTAGGGCCGCAGCGGACGGTGCGGGTCGACGCCGGCCTGCTGGTACAGCTTGGCCTCCTCGGCGATCAGGATGACCGCGAAGAGCCAGTAGACCTCGGTCCACGCCGCCGCGATCTCCGGGGTGACCGCGTCCCCGAGCACCTCGGCGACGGCCCCGATCAGGAACTTGCCGACGATCAGGTACTGCTCCGGGGTGATGCCCAGCGAGACGTGCTTGTAGGCGATGCGGGTCTTGACGTGGTCGAACGACGGCGCGTCGGGGTCGATCAGGCTGACCGCGAACGCGACCACCGACGCCGCCAGGGCCTTGCTCTGCTCACCCGAGGCCTGGTTGCCCTGGTTGAAGACCCGCAGCAGCTCCGGGTGCGCAGCGAACATGTTCGGGTAGAACACCGCGGTGATCGCCTCGGCATGGGCGGCGACAACGCCGGCGGTGGCCTTGACCACCTCCTCCGACGCGGGCGAGAGCAAGGGCTGGGCAGCGGGTACGGGCCCAGGAACAAGCGTGGTCAACGTCGGCCTCCATCGGCGGCGGGACGGCTCACCGGCGCGGCTGCCGGCGGCTCGTCGGGTGCGGGCACAAACCCAATGACACTCGTCGGCGGACGCTACTCCAGGCCAGGGCCGAAAGTCCCTACCGGCGTGACAACCCAGACCCTGAGGGGTACAGCGAATGACCGAACGGAGTATGCCGGCGTATGAGAACGCGCGGAGCGCGGATCCGTCCCACGGTGCGGTGTCCCACGTTGGGTCATTCGGAGTCGAGCAGTTCGGCGACCTCGTCCGAGATGTCCGCGTTGGTGTAGACGTTCTGCACGTCGTCGAGGTCCTCGATGGCGTCGATCAGCTTGACCACCTTGCGGGCGCCCTCCACGTCCAGCGGCACCTCGACCGACGGCAGGAACGACTGGTCGGCCGAGTCGTACTCGAACCCGGCCGCCGTGACGGCCGTGCGCACCGCGACCAGGTCGGTCGCCTCGGAGACCACTTCGAAGGTGTCGCCGAGGTCGTTGACGTCTTCGGCGCCGGCGTCCAGGACGGCCAGCGTGAGCTCGTCCTCGTCCACGGTGGTCCCGTTGGACTCCCGCGGCACCAGCACCACGCCCTTGCGGCTGAACAGGTAGGAGACGCTGCCCGGGTCGGCCATGGTCCCACCGTTGCGGGTGACCGCCACCCGCACGTCGGACGCGGCCCGGTTCCGGTTGTCGGTGAGGCACTCGATCATGATCGCGACGCCACTGGGACCGTATCCCTCGTAGGTGATCGACTGGTACTCCACGCCGCCGGCCTCGGCCCCGGAGCCGCGCTTGACCGCACGGTCGATGTTGTCGTTCGGGACCGAGGACTTCTTCGCCTTCTGGATGGCGTCGAACAGCGTCGGGTTGCCGTCCGGGTCGCCGCCGCCGGTGCGGGCGGCGACTTCGATGTTCTTGATCAGCTTGGCGAACAGCTTGCCCCGCTTGGCGTCCTTGGCCGCCTTCTGGTGCTTGGTCGTCGCCCATTTGGAGTGGCCACTCATCGCTTGCCGGAACCCCTCGATACGTCGTTCGTTCACGTCGGCGCGCCGGCACCGGTGCGTCGTCCGGGTGCGGCCCGACTGACGATCCTACGACGATCCCTGGCCTGCACCGGCCGTCGCCAGCCGTCAGCGGTGCTCGCCGGCGATCACCATGTCCAGGAACAGCCGATGCAGCCGGTCGTCCCCGGCGACTTCGGGGTGGAAGGCCGTGGCCAGCACGGACCGCTGGCGCACGGCCACCGGGTGCTCACCGACCCGGGCCAGCACCTGCACGTCCCGGCCGGCCCGCTCGACCCAGGGCGCCCGGATGAACACCGCGCGCATCGAGTCGCCCGGGATACCGTCGACGGTCAGATCCGTCTCGAACGAATCGACCTGCCGGCCGAAGGCGTTGCGGCGGACCACGATGTCGATGGCGGCCAGCGGCAGCTGATCGGGCCGGCCGTCCAGGATCGAGGTCGCGAGCACGATCATGCCCGCGCACGAGCCGAACGCCGGCAGGCCGTCACCCAGCCGCGCCGAGAGCGGCTCGCGGAGCTCGAACACGTCCAGCAACCGGCACATGGTGGTCGATTCCCCACCGGGAATGACGATGCCGTCGACGTCGGCCAGCTCACCGGGCCGCCGGATCGGCCGGGCGGTGACGCCCAGGCCGGCCAGGGCGATCAGGTGCTCGCGGACGTCGCCCTGCAGCGCGAGCACCCCGATCACCGGGTCAGTGGTCGTCATTCCGGCTCACGGCTTCCAGGTCATCAGCACGACGATGGCGACCAGCAGCAGGGATGCGATACCGGAGAACATGGCCACCCGGCCGTAGGCGCGACGGGTGACGGCGGCGATGTCCGGGCCCGGCACCGACCCGGCCGGGACGGCCGCCAGCTGGTCGGCGGCGGACCGCATGGCGGGCACCACCGCGAAGACGCTCAGTGCCAGTGCGATCACGTACATGATCAGCGACGCCAGCACCCAGGGGGTGGTGACCGTGGTGCCGTACGTGCTGAACGGCAGGATCCCGAACCCGAAGACCACCACCACCAGGGAGAGCAGGCTGAAGACGAAGGTGGATCGGGCCAGGGTGTCCACCTGCCGGCCCTGGCCGGCCCGGATCGCCCGCATCGCCGTCATCGGCAGGATGGCCATGGGCCCGACGATGAACACGGCCGCCACGACGTGCAGCGTGGCGAAGAGCGTTTCCATGCGCCTGACCCTAATCGGACTCCGGCGGTGGCCCCGGCCGTTACCGGGCTTCTTCCTGATAGATCACATCAGCCGGCTCCGGGGACTGCTCCGGCGCGGCGTCGAGGTGCAGACGCGGCAGCAGCAGGTGCAACAGCGGACCGATGGCCAGCGCGTAGACCACGGTGCCGATCCCGACGACGCCGCCGAGCAACCAGCCGATGCCCAGCACGCTCGCCTCGATCGCGGTCCGCACCACCCGGACCGACCCGACGCCGCGGGCGACCAGGCCGGTCATCAGGCCGTCCCGCGGCCCCGGTCCCAGCCCGGCCCCGATGTACAGGGCGCCGGCCAGCGCGTTGCCCACCACCGACAGGACCAGCAGGGCGATCCGGACCGGCAGGTTGTCCACCGGTGGGATCAGCCAGAGGGTCAGGTCGACGGTGAAGCCGATGATCGCCGCGTTGGCGACGGTGCCGACGCCCGGCCGCTGCCGCAACGGGATCCACAGCAGCAGGACCAGCACCGAGACGATGGTGATGACGGCACCGTAGGACAGCGGCACCCACCGGTTGACCAGCGCGGTCAGGCCCTGATGGAACACGTCCCAGGGGTCGAGGCCGAGGACCGCCCGGACCATCAGGCCCATGGTGAAGCCGTAGAGCAGCAGGCCGGTCAGCAGCTGGCCGAACCGCCGGACCCGGCGATCGGGCGGGATCGGGGTGAAGACGCGCATGCAGACCACCTTCTGCACATCTGGTCTGGCAATCCAGTACCAGTTGCGCGAAACTGGTCTGATGGCACAGACCACTCGGTTGTCGGCGACCTCCCTGGCCCGCCGGCTCGCCCCCCACCCGGACGGTCGGGAACAGCCGGCGTACCGCACGCTGGCCGACCGGGTCCGGGCCGCCGTGCTCGACGGCCGGCTCGCCGTGGGCACCGGTCTGCCGTCCGAACGGGAGCTGTCGGCCGCCATCGGCGTGTCCCGGACGACGGTCAACGCGGCCTACGCCCAGCTCCGGGAGCAGGGTTGGCTGGTCTCCCGCCGGGGCTCGGGCAGCACGGTGCGGCTGCCGGCCGATCCGGCGGCGCCGCTGCGGACCGACGGTGGTGGTCCGGAGGCGGGGTCCGCCTACGCGGCGGGCGGGATCTTCGGCTGGCGGGACGGCGTGGGCTGGCACGACGAGGTCGAGCGGGCGGCCGGCATGATCGACCTGACCACCGCGTGCCTGCCGGCCCCGGCCGCACTCACCGGCGCCGTGGCCGACGCCGCGGCCGCGCTGCTCCCCCGCTACCTGGGCACCGACGGGTACCTGCCGTTCGGCCTGCCCGAGCTACGGGATGTCGTCGCCGCCCGGTACACCGAGGCCGGGGTGCCGACCACGACCGAGCAGATCCTGATCACCTCAGGTGCGCAGCACGCGTTCACCCTGGTGCTGGACACGCTGTCCGGGCCGGCCGATCGGGTGGTCATGGAGTGCCCGACCTACCCGGTCGCGCTGGACGCGGTCCGCGATCGCCGGCGCACCCCGGTGCCGATCGGCCTGGGCGAGCAGCCCGACACCGCCTGGGACGTCGAGCTGATCGCGGCCGCCCTGCGCCAGTCGGCGGCCCGGCTGGCCTACCTGATGCCGGACTTCCAGAATCCGACCGGCGCGCTGATGGACGCCGGCACCCGGGAGGCCGTGGTGGCCGCGGCGCGGCCGGCCAAGACCCTGGTGTTGGCCGACGAGTCGTTCCGCGACATGCCCTTCGCCGGGTCCGCCGAGCTCCCCCCGCCGATGGCGGCCTTCGACACCGGACCCGGCGCGGCCGCCGGCTCGACCGTGCTCTCCCTCGGTTCGGTCTCCAAGTCCTTCTGGGGCGGTCTGCGGGTCGGCTGGATCCGCGCCGCGCCCGGGCTGATCCGGCGGCTGGCGGCCACCCGCGCGCTGGGCGACATGGCCGGCCCGGTGCTCGATCAGCTGGTCGTGGCCACCCTGCTGGCCGACCCCGCCGCCGCGCTGGCCGAACAGCGGGGCCGGCTCGCCACCGGCGCCGCCGCGCTGACCGCGGCCCTCGCCGCGCACCTGCCGGACTGGCAGCCGTCCCGGCCCGGCGGCGGCACGTTCCTGTGGGTCCGGCTGCCCGGCCCGTTCGCCACCGATCTGGCCCTGCTGGCGCCGTCGGTCGGCGTCCGGATCGCCCCGGGGCCACGGTTCGGCCCCGACGGAACCATGGAGTCGTTCGTCCGGCTGCCGTTCACCCTTGCGCCGGGGCAGCTGGTGACGGCGATGCACCGGCTGGCCTCGATCACCCAGCGGGCCGCCGCCGGCTCACGGACCGGCCTGCCCGGCTGGGTGGCCTGACCGGCCGGCTTCACTCCAGCAGCTCGTCCGTGGCCGGGTCCGGCCGGCCGCCGTAGAACCGGTCCAGCACCTGCCGGAACGCCGGCTCCTGCGGGTCGGCGCGGTGGAACAGCGTCATGCTGGACCGCAACTTGATCGCGTCGATCGACCCGAAGATCGCCTCGGCCCGGTTCACTTCGGTGCCCAGCACCGCGTACGCGGCGTCGACCAGACGGGGGCCGAGCACCGCATGCCGCAGGTAGGCCGAGGCCTCGTCCAGATCCGAGATCGCGTACCGCTGCGCCATCGGGCTCGAGCCGAGCCCGGCCAGTTGCGGGAACACGAACCACATCCAGTGCGAGGTCTTGCGGCCGCGATGCAGCTCGGCGATGGCGTGCTCGTAGGTCGCGCCCAGGTCCTGCGCCTGCACGAACCGCTCCAGGTCGAAGGGGTCGGCCGGTCCGGTCATCCGCGTCTCCTCACACTCACGACGGTTCGGGCTCAGTACCAGCCAAGGTGCTCGGCCAGGATGTTCACGCCGATCAGGATCAGGATCACCCCGCCGGCGAGCTCGGCGGGCCGGCCGAGCCGGCGTCCCACCTTGTGCCCGATCAGCACGCCGGCAAAGCTGATGACGAACGTGGTGACGCCGATCAGCACCACGATCCAGCCGATCGAGATGTTCGGCAGGAAGGCGAACGAGATGCCGACGGCCAGCGCGTCCAGACTGGTCGCCACGGCCAGCACGAGCAGTTCCCGGTAGTCGATGACGTCGACATCGACCTCGTCGTCGACGTCGTTGTGGAACGCCTCCCACAGCATCTTGCCGCCGACCAGGGCCAGCAGCGCGAACGCGATCCAGTGGTCGAAGCTTTCGATGTACGAGGAGAACGCGGAGCCGACCAGGTACCCGATCAGCGGCATGACCGCCTGGAACAGGCCGAACGCGAAGGCGATGATCGCGGCATTGACCAGGTTGAACCGGCGCAGGTGCAGGCCCTTGCCGAGGGCGACCGCGAAGGCGTCGGCGGACAGGCCGACGGCGAGCAGCAGGGCGGGCCAGAACGTCATGACGCCGCCGGGGCGACGGAACGGATATCCACGACAGGGGTCCTCTCGATCAAGCGGACCGAGAAGGCTGGGGTGCAGCGACCTCGGCCAGCGGGCATCAGCAAACTGGCCGAAGGTCTCGCTCGCCGGCCGACGCTGACGCGTCAGGACCGGTGGATGACCGGGCGCCGCGGCACCAGTATGTCGACCATCCGCACCCGATCCGGACGAGCCGGCCGGGCGGAACTACTCCCCTTCAGTACCGATGATCTTCCCGGACGGGCCCGGTGCCGGTCAACGCCGGACGGCGTGAGGCTGCTGACACCGCCCGCACCCGCCGACACGGCTCCAGCAGCGCCACATCGCCCACAGGTCGATGCCCCGCCCGGGAGGGTCCGGGCGGGGCGTGGACGGTGGCACATATGCCGGCTGCGCGGGGCAGAGTGACGGGGAATGCGGGCGGATCAGTTGGTCTTCCGGGCGACCAGCACGCCGAGCACGGTGTACCCGACGATCAGGTGGGCAGCCGCGACGTACTGCGCCACCTCGCCGCCCAGGATGCCGTTGATCGGCAGCACGACCGCGGCCCAGCTCTCGGCGACCAGCGGCCAGAACCGGGAGATGCCGGTCCACCGGCCGGCGATGGCGATCCGGATGCCGATGACGAACATGCCCAGCATGGACAGCGGCCAGAACGCGTCGAGCGCGGCCCAGACCGGCTGATTCAGGTCGGACAGCGTGAACGCATCGGCCAGGGTCGAGCCGATCGCGAGGCTGACCAGCACGCTCTCCACGATCAGCGCCGCCCGGGCGATCCGGCCGGCACCGAGCGCCCGGGTCCGCCACAGCACCCGCAGCAGGGCCAGCAATCCGAACTGGAACAGTCCGGATCCGAGCCCGAACAGCAGCAGTTCGCGGGGGTTGCCGACCGGGTCGACGCCCAGCGCCACGATCGAGGCGGACCAGGCCAGTGCGCCGATCGACAGCAGGGCGCCGTGGACGAGGAACGGGTGCCGGCGGCCCGGGGCCGGCTCGGCGGGCGGGACCACCGCAGCCAGATCGGATCGGGCCGGAGCGGGGTTGCTGGACAACGACATGGCGGTTTCCTTCGGGACGGGCGTGAGGGGGATCCGGCCGGAGCCGGTGGTGCGGTGTGCTGGGGTCAACCCTGTCCGTCCCGCCGACCCGTCCGTCAGGGTGCGGCGTCCCGAGTGCGGTCCCCGGCGATGTCCCGTTCGGGACGGGACACCGGCCCCGGGACGGCGGGACGCCCCGCCGGTGATACTGGCGCGATGACGGCGACCCTGGACCGGCCGAGCACCCGCTTGGTCACCGCTCCGGGCCTGATCGCGGTGACCGGCTGCGCCGTGCTCGTCGTGGCCTGCATGTGGGTCGACCTGAACACCCCGGCGGCCGCCCGGGCCGTCACGGGCACCGACCCGGGCGTGCTCGGCGCGCTCATCGGGCTGCTGGTCGCCGGGGCGGGCGCCGTCATCCTCGGGCCCGAGCCCCGCAACCGGATCGGCCTCGTCCTGGTCGCGTTCGGCACCCTGTGGGCGGTGGACGGTTTCGCCGAGTCCTGGTCCGCCTACTCGCTCGCCTCCGGGGCACCCGGGACGACCGCCGCGTTCTGGTTCTACGAGCGGGTCGGTGCCTTCCTCCTGGTCGGCCTGCCGCTGCTGCTCACGCTGTACCCGAACGGCCGATTCATGCCGGGCGGCTGGGGGGTGGCCGGTCGGGTCGGCGTCGGGCTCGCCACCCTGCTGCCGGTCGCGCTGGTGCTGGCCCCGACGTCGGCGGTCTACGAGGGCGCCGTCCCGCCGTGGATCGACCCGGACGTGCCGGCGCTGCCGCTGCCGGACGCGGCCTGGGTCGCGGTGCTCACGATCGCCCGGTTCCTGACGATCGGTGCGTTGCTGCTGCCGATCGCGGTCGTCTTCGCCCGACACCACCGGGCCACCGGGCTCGACCGCACCCGGCTGCGCTGGTTGCTGTGGGCCGCGCTGATCTGCGGGCTGGTGGTGGTGGTCGGGCTGGTCGTGCCCGGCAGCACGATGGCCTACCTGGCGTTGGTCACGGCGGTGACCGTCACCGCCGCGTCGGTCGCGATCGGGATCGTCCGGCCGGATCTGGTCGACATCGACGCGCTGGTCGCCGGCACCCTGGTTTCCGCCGCCGTCGGCGCGATCGTCATCACGTTGGACCTGGCGCTCATCGCGGCCGGCAACGAGCTGCTGGGTGATCAGCTGGACGAGCGCAGCGTCACGGTCGTCGTGCTGATCGTCGCCGTGGTGCTGTACGGGCCGCTCCGGCACGGGCTGGGCCGGCTGGTGCGGCGAATGCTGGTCGGGCGGCGGGCCGACCGGTACACGGTGGTCTCGACGCTGGCCCGGCGGCTGGAGTCGTCCGGCCGGGTGGACGAGCAGCTGCCCGCCCTGGCCGCCGCGGTCGCCGAGGCCTTCAAGGTGCCGTACGTCGGCGTGGAGATCGTGCAGTCCGGTGGCGGCACGCTGATCGCCGAGCACGGCACCGCCCCGGCCGATCGGGCCGCCGTCGTCGAGCTGCCGATCACCTATCAGGGCACGCGGATCGGCCGGTTGCTGCTGCCGGCCAACGGGTTCCGGTCCCTGATGTCGCGCCGCGACCAGGCGCTGCTGCTGGACGTGGTGCGCCAGGCGGCGATCGCGGTCCGCAGCGCCACGCTGGCCCGGGAGCTGCAGCAGGCCCGGGAGCGGTTGGTACTGGCCCGGGAGGAGGACCGCCGGCGGATCCGCCGCGACCTGCACGACGGGCTCGGCCCGGCGCTCGGCGGGGTCGCGCTGCGGCTGGACGCCGCCGGCAACGCGATCGACACCGACCCCGACCGCACCCGGCAGCTCGTCCGGCAGTCCCGTCAGGACGTGACCGACGCGCTGGCCGACGTGCGTCGCCTGGTGCACGGCCTGCGCCCACCCGCGCTGGACGACTTCGGCCTGGTCGCGGCGCTGGAGCACCAGGTCGAGGCCGCGTCCGCGGTGCTGGACGTGGAACTGGCCGCCGGTGAGCTGGGCGCGCTGCCGGCGGCGGTCGAGGTGGCCGCGTTCCGGATCGTCTCGGAGTCGCTGACCAACGTCGTCCGGCACGCGGCGGCGACCTCCTGCCGGATCACCCTCACCGTCGAACCCGGCGGGTTGCGCATCGAGGTCGCCGACGACGGCCGCGGCATCGCTGCCGGCGCGGCCGCCGGGGTCGGGCTGCGCTCGCTGCGCGAACGGGCCGAGGAGTTGGGCGGGCACTGCGATGTGCGCTGCCCGCCGGCCGGTGGCACCGTCGTGGACGCCTGGATACCGATCGCGGAGGAGCTCGCCTCATGACCCCACCGATCCGGGTGCTGATCGTCGACGACCACCCGGTGTTCCGGGACGGCCTGGCGGCGCTGCTCGACCCGCTGGACGAGATCACCGTGACCGGCCGGGCGGCCGACGGCCGCGCGGCGGTGGCGGCGGTGATCGACGCCGAGCCGGCCGACCGGCCGGAGGTGGTGATCATGGACATCCAGATGCCGGTGATGAACGGCATCGAGGCCACCCGGCGGATCGCCGAGGCCGCCCCCGAGGTCGGCGTGCTGGTGGTGACGATGGGCGAGGACGACTCGACGGTGTTCAGCGCCGTCCGCGCCGGCGCCCGCGGCTACCTGGTCAAGGGCGCGTCGCAGGACGAGGTGGTGCGGGCGATCGGCACCGTGCACGCCGGCGGTGTGGTGTTCGGCGCGTCGCTGGCCCAGCGGGTGGCCCGCGCGTTCGAGGCTCCGGCGACCGCCCGGACCGCCGCGTTCCCGCAGCTCACCGACCGTGAACGGGAGATTCTGGACCTGATCGCCGCCGGCCGGTCGAACACCCAGATCGCCGCCGAGCTGTACCTGTCCGGCAAGACGGTCCGCAACAACGTCTCCACCATCCTGACCAAGCTGCAGGCCGGCGACCGGGCGAACATGATCATCCGCGCCCGGGACGCCGGCTTCGGTCGGTCCGGCTGACCCGGGCCGTTCCGGTACGACCTCCGGACCGCACGCACCGTCGTCGTGCCGCGCGCTGATCTTTACGTCATCAAACCCGGCGAATCGGGCGCGATTTCGACGCAA
Source organism: Nakamurella sp. (assembly GCA_044223435.1). Taxonomy (GTDB): domain Bacteria; phylum Actinomycetota; class Actinomycetes; order Mycobacteriales; family Nakamurellaceae; genus Nakamurella. The sequence goes on along the minus strand of JBGALY010000021.1, from coordinate 34,324 downwards.
TGATCAGCGCACCCAGCTGCCCGCAACCCCGCCGGGCCCACCGGCGGCGCCTACAGATCCCGGCGGCGGAACGAGAGGGCAGCCAGGCCCAGGACGAGCAACACCCAGGCCAGCACCCAGAGCAGGTAGGCCGGGGCCAGCGGGGCCGGGCTCAGGAACGGAAAGCCCGCCATCTCCCGGCCGAATCGGGTCAGCACCCCTGGGTCCTGGAACGCGTGCATGGCGCCGCGCCAGAGGCCGTCCGTGGGTAACAGCACCTGCGAGACGGTGCCCACCCGAGCCACGCCCTCGTTGTCCAGCGCCGCACCGACCCCGCCGACCACCCCGGCGATCCAGGCGGCCCCGAACAGCCCGACCGCGACGATGCCCGACGCCATCGGCGAGATGACCGTGGACAGCAGCAGTCCCAGGGTCAGCAGCACCGTCGTCTGCAGGGCCAGCAACGCCAGCCCGAGCACCGGCTGCGGCGGCCAGTAGCCGACCGTCACCTGCACGATGACGAACTGGGCCAGCCCGGCCACGGCGATGAACCCGGTGCCGAAGACGACCAGGCCCAGCCACTTGCCCAGCAGCACCGCGAACCGGTGCACCGGCCGGGCCAGCACCGCCAGCGCCATCCCGGACTCGAGCTCTCCGGCCAGGGTCGGGCCGGCCAGGAACGCGGTGCCCAGGGCGGCGATCATGCTCAGCCCGAACATCACCAGGTTCAGCAGCTGGGACGCCACCAGCCGGGACTCCCCGCTGGTCAGCTGGCCGAACTCGGCCTCGAACCCGCCCAGCTTGGCGAACCCCCATGCGCTCAGCCCGAGCAGCACCAGGGTCAGCACGGCCAGCGCCCGCAGCACCTTGCGGCGGGCCGCCTCCCGCAGGGTCAGCCCGCAGACGGCAAGCACCACCCGCGCCGACGAGCCGACGACGCCGGCCCCGCCCGCCTTCGGGTCGGCCATGGTGTCGGTCATCGCCGCACGTCCCCACCGTCGCCGGCGGCCGGGCCCCGCAGGATTCCGAGCAACCGTTCCTCCAGGCTGATCCGGCCGGGCTCGACCGCGTGCACCAGCACCCCCAACCGGACCAGATCCGCCACCAGGTCGGGCACCGGGTCCGGCCGGTCGTCGGCCAGCAGGACGGTGAACGCGTCGCCGTCGCGTCCCGTCGGGCCCACCTCGGCCAGCCGGTCCAGCGCCACCGGACCGACGCCGGACAGGCGCAACCGCAGCTCACGCTGGCCGAGCAGCTCGGTCAGCGTGCCGGCGGCGGCGACCCGGCCCCGATCGAGGATGACCACCCGGTCGCAGACCCGTTCGACCTCACCGATCAGGTGCGAGTTCAACAGGACCGCCACACCGCGCTGCTTGAGGGTCAGCAGCAGGTCCCGGACGTCGGCCCGGCCGACCGGGTCAAGGGCGCTGGTCGGCTCGTCGAGGACGATCAGTTCCGGTCGCGCGACCAGGGCCACGGCCAGTCCGAGCCGCTGCTGCATGCCCTTGGAGAACCCACCGACCCGATCACCGGCCCGATCGGCCAGGCCGACGACCGCGAGGCATTCGCGCCGCTCCGGCTCGGGGATGGCCACGCCGGTCAGCCGGATGTGCAGGGCCAGCACCTCGAGCGGGGTGAGCCACGGCTGGTACCGGAACAGTTCGGGCAGGTACCCGACGCGCGCCCGGGCCCGCGGGTCGGTGCCCGGCCGGCCGAGCAGCAACACCTCGCCCGCGTTCGGCCGGACCAGTCCGAGCAGCATCTTGATGACGCTGGTCTTCCCCGCCCCGTTGGGGCCGAGCAGGCCGACCACCTCGCCGCGGCCGACGGTGAACGACACCCCGTCCACCGCGGACCGCCGCCCGTACCGTTTGCGCAGGTCGGAGCACCAGACGGCGGGCGACTGGGGAAGCGTGGCCAGCAGTTCGGCCACGTCGTCGACGCCGGAGGCACGGGGGGCGCCGGGGGCGCCGGCCGCACCGGTCGACGCACCGGTTGATGTCACTGCAGGTTCCGGGCCACGGTGAGCACCTCGTCGACGCTGAGCGATCCACCCACGGCCGTGACGATGCCGTCCTGCACCCAGACCACGGCGGTCAGCGCGCCGTCCGAGGAGGTCAGCAGCTGCGCCGGTGCGCCGTTGACGTCCGCCGGATCGCTGCTGACCAGGTCGGCGGGCAGGGGCAGCGGCAGGGTGGTCCCGTCTGCGGTGAAGGCACCGAGTTGAGTGACCAGGTCGGTCGGCAGCCCGGGGAGCGACAGCACGTAGTCGCGAGCCGTGGCGAAGTCGACGCCCGAGGAATACGCGGAGGGGGCCACGGCCCGACCGACGGCGAGGGCGGGCAACCCGCTGTCCGCCGTCCAGGCCTGCAGGACACCGGGGCCGGCGACCAGCCGGAACCGGCTGCCGTCCAGGCCCGGCGGCGGCGCGGGCAGCGCTGCGGGCGCGACCGCCTGGGCGGTCTTGGCCGCGGAGAAGGAGAACTCCAGGCTCGCCTGACCGCCGGCCACGATCTCCGGTTGCCCGTTCACCCCGGCCGGCAGCACCGCGACCTGCGGGACCGTCAGGCCGGTCACCGCCGCCGCGGCCGCGACGTCGGGCACCGGATGGACGTCCGGGTCGGTGATCGAAAGAACGTCGCCGTAGGCCGTCAGATCCGGGACGGCGACCAGGTCATCCGCGGTGATCGTCACGGGTGCGATCTGTTCGGTGCGGAAGATCGGCAGCCAGTCGGCAGCGGCGGCGATGCCGGCGCCGGTCATCAACAGGACCACCCCGGCGACCGCCACCACGGGGCTGCGCAGCCGGACCGCCCACCGCGCGCGGGAGGCGACCGGCGCGACCACCGGCCGGGCCGGGGCCGCCGTGAGGGAGGCGGAGAGCCGGCGCCAGCCGGCATCGACGTCCGCGTCGATCTGGGACGGGACGCGCAGCGCGGCCGCGGCGACGGACGCATCGGAGCGCGCGCGGGCCAGCCCCGCCCGGCAGACCGGGCAGCCGGCGACATGCTCGCGATCGGCGTCGCCGACCCCGGACGGCTCATCGAGAAGCCGGCGCAACGTGCCATCAGCGGGATGACGATTCATGACCCAACTCCTTGCGCAGGGCGGCTTCGGCGCGCCGCACGGTGGTGCCGACGCTGCCGGCGGACAGACCGAGGGCGGCCGCGACCTCGGCGTAGCTCAGGCCGCTGTGCCGCAGCACCAGGGCGACAGCCTGCTTGCGGGGCAGCCGGCCGAGCGCTTCGCGGACCCGGCGCCGTTCCTCGTTGACGACGACGGTCTCGGCGGTATCGGGAACGAACGGCGTGTCCCGGGGCGTGGACATCTCGCGGGCGGCGCGACGGCGCCCGGTGCGCAGGTGATTGAGCGCGGTGTGCGCGGCGGCGACGGACAGCCAGCCCACCGCCTCATGGGCGGGCACCGGCGAGCGGGCGAAGCTCAGAAACACCTCCTGGGCGACGTCCTGCGCCTCGTCCCGCGAGCCGAGCACCCGGGCGGCGACCCCGACGACCCGCGGGTAGGCCGACCGGAAGACCGGTTCCAGGTCGGCGCGCACCGTTCCGGTCGGTGGCTCAGCCGCCACGGCCACCGCCCTTCCTGGTTGATGCCGCACCTCGGTCCGGACCGGGCGAAGCGCCGCGACCGATCCGGTTCTGCCGTTCCCCATGACCTCCACACTCCATCAAGCACCGCCGCGCGCCGGAATGTGACACCGCGGGGCGGTCGGGCGCCGCGGGTGTGCAGGAGGCGCCTGTGGCACCGGGATGACGGGGCACCTTCCGCACCCTCGGCAGTGGGTGGGTGTGCAAGGCTCGCCCCGTGGACTGGAGCCTGCGTACCTGCGGCCGGCGCGGGCACGAGACGTTCGCCCCGGACGAGCCGGACCTGCGGGACCGGTTGACCGCACCGACACCCGCCGGCACCGCCTGGCGCTGCCTGCGGTGCGGGGACTTCGTCGTCGGACCGCCCCGCCGCTCGGGCCCGGCCGATCGGGCGCCGGAGGTACCCCGCGGCCGGCTGCTGCGGGATCGGGTGATCATGCGCCTGCTCGCGGCCGAGCGGGTCGGCCGGGCGTTGCTGATCGCGCTGGTCGGGGTGCTCGCGCTGCACCTGCGGGACTCCCGGGCGCAGCTGCAACAGTCTTTCGACAACGAACTGGCCCTGCTGCGCCCGGTGGCCGAGCAGATCGGCTGGGACATTCAGGGCTCGGAACTGGCCCGGGGCGTCAATCGCGTGCTGGATCTGTCCAGCACCGCGATCAACTGGGTCGCGGTCGGCCTGTTCGTCTACGCCGGGATGCTGCTGGTCGAGTCGTACGGGCTGTGGTTCGTCCGGCGCTGGGGCGAGTACTTCTCGGTCGTGGTGACCAGCGTGTTCCTGCCGCTGGAGGTCTGGGAGCTGACCGAGAAGTTCACCTGGTTCAAGGTGGGGCTGACCGCGATCAACGTCGCGGCGGTGATCTGGCTGGTCTGGTCCAAGCGCCTGTTCGGGGTGCGCGGCGGCGGGACCGCCTACCGGGCCGAGCACAGCGAGGAGAGCCTGCTCACCGTCGAGCGGGCCGCCCTGCACGAGGGCCGGGACCGCACCCCCGCGGCCGCTCCGGCGGCCGGTGCGCCGCCGGCCGCGGGGTCCTGACGGCCGGGCCTACCGGCCCCGTTGCCGGCGGCTCCGGTCCTTGACGCCGTCACCAACCCCGTTCGGCCAGGCGGTGCGGCTGCGGGATGTCGTCGACGTTGATCCCGACCATCGCCTCGCCCAGACCGCGGGACACCTTGGCGATGACGTCCGGGTCGTCGTAGAAGGTGGTGGCCTTGACGATCGCCTCGGCCCGGGCGGCCGGGTTGCCGGACTTGAAGATGCCCGACCCGACGAACACGCCCTCGGCACCCAGTTGCATCATCATCGCCGCGTCGGCCGGGGTGGCGATGCCGCCCGCGGTGAACATGACGACCGGCAGCTTGCCGGCCGCGGCCACCTCGGCGACCAGGTCGTAGGGCGCCTGCAGCTCCTTGGCCTCGGTGTACAGCTCGTCCGGCGACATCGAGGTGAGCCGGCGGATGTGCGCGCCGATGGTGCGCATGTGGGTCACCGCGTTGGACACGTCACCGGTGCCGGCCTCGCCCTTGGAGCGGATCATCGCGGCACCCTCGGTGATCCGGCGCAGCGCCTCCCCGAGATTCGTCGCACCGCAGACGAACGGCACGGTGAAGGCCCACTTGTCGATGTGGTGCTTGTAGTCGGCCGGGGTCAGCACCTCGGACTCGTCGATGTAGTCGACGCCCAGCGATTGCAGCACCTGGGCCTCGACGAAATGCCCGATCCGGGCCTTGGCCATCACCGGAATCGAAACGGCGGCGATGATGCCGTCGATCATGTCGGGATCGCTCATACGGGAGACGCCACCCTGGGCCCGGATGTCCGCGGGCACCCGCTCGAGGGCCATGACCGCGACGGCGCCGGCGTCCTCGGCGATCCGGGCCTGCTCGGGCGTGACGACGTCCATGATGACGCCGCCCTTGAGCATCTCGGCCATGCCGCGCTTCACCCGGGCGGTCCCGGTGGCGGTCAACGAATCGGGGACGTCGGGGAAATCAGCTGGCGCGGCCACGGTGGAACTCCTACTGAAGGGGACGGACGGGCCGATCCTACTCAGCGCGGGAGGCCGTCAGGACGAACTGACCGACGCGGACGACGGCACGAGCGCCACCCAGGTCTTCCCGGGCTTGAACGGCACCGGCTGTCCGGCCCCGTCCAGGAACTGGAAGATCTGATCGGGCGCCGGACGGCTCCACGTCCCGCCGAGCACCTTGCCGTCCCGGTACAGCTCGAACGATCCGGAGCCCACCGTGTGCGAGATGAAGGACGGCGAGCCGACCGAGTCACGCTCGCCGTCGGGTTCGAAGTCGACGTGCTGGATCAGCACATTGTCGGCGACGACGGGAGTGCCGTCGGCGTCCGACAGCGGATCGCCCTGCCGGTAGACCTGGTAGTTCGACCCGGTCCACATCCAGCCCATGCCGGCCGCCTCGAAGCGGACGGTCACCCCTTCCGCGCCCGGCGATGCGTCGACCCGGGGGTCCGACGCGGCGAAGGCCATCCCGATGTTGCGGGCCGGCGAGAGCCCCGCCGCGGTGGCCTGCACCTCGGTCAGGTCCGAATGCAGGTTGTACGGCGCGGTCCCGCTGCCGCGCCAGAACCCGGCGGCGCCCTGCTCCTCGGCGACCTGGACGACCGGGGTGGCCGCGATCGCATCGAGCGGGATGCCGCCGCCGCCGGAGAACACCAGGGCCGGGACCCCGAAGGCCGGGAGCAGTTCGGCGTCGGTGGTGCGCACGCTGCGGACCGGGCCGACGTCCCTGGCCAGGCTGGTGTGGAACACCGGCATCAGCCGGGTCAGCCCGCCCTCGACCTGCTCGACGTAGGTGATGTCGGCGTCGGCGATGCCGTGCTGCGGCAGCCCCGCGCTGGTGTTGTCGACCTTCACCGCGATCACCGGCCCGTCGTTGACCGGCCCGCCGGTCAAGGCGTCGACGGGCGGCGGGGGCGGCGGGGGCGGCGAGGGTTCCGGGGTCGGCGTCGGGGTCGGGGTCGGGGTGGGGGTCGGCATCGGTGACGCCGAGCTGGCGGTCGCCGACGAACTGGGCGGGTTGAGCGAACCCGTCGAGCATCCGGTGAGGGCGACGACGCCGGTCAGCAGCGCCGACATCAGGGCGATGATCCGCGTCGATCGGCGCACAATTCCTCCCGGTTCGCCCGGCTTCACCGCCGTCGGCTCGACCACGGTAGGACGAGGACCGCACATTCGGCGGACGGACCCGCCGAACGCGGGAGACGGAGATCTCGGATCAGTCGATGTCGGGCACGATCACCGGACCGGCCCCGGTCGCCAGGGCCGCGACCGCCTCCGGCAGCCGGGTGGCCAGTTCGCGGGGGTGCACGTCCTCGTCGGTCGAGCGCAGGGCGTCGGTCTCCCACCAGCGGTGGCCGGTCAGGGTCAGCCGCTCGTCATTCGTGTGACCGGACCGGTCCCAATCGTCCGCTCCGTCGGTCCCCGCCCGCCCGACGCCCCGGGGCAGCGCCGCGGCAAAGTAGAACTCGGTCTGCTCGTAGTCGACGCCGGTGAAGTGGAACCGGGCGACCCGCCGCCACAGCGGGCCCACCAGCTGCTCGGCCCGCAGGTGCAACCCGGTCTCCTCGGCGAGCTCGCGGATCGCGGTTGCAGTGAGCGGCTCCCCGTTCTCGGCCCCGCCGCCCGGAGTGATCCACCATCGCGACCCGACCTGCGGATCGGTGCCGGACAGCAACAGCACCCGATGCCGCTCGTCGAGCAACAGCACCCGGGCGGCCGTGCGACGCACCGGCTCGGCGGCCGCACCGGCTTCGCCCCGGGCGGCGGACTCGGCGATCTCGAAGTACTCCGGCAACGCCGCTCGGCCGGCAAGGCCGAACACCCGGGTGAACCAGACCGCGCGTAACGCCCGGGTGTCCCGGACGGCATCGTTGTAGAAGCGACGGGCGAGCAGCACCCGCTCGGCGGCATCGTCGAGCTCGGCCGCCAAGTGCTCCTCGGCCGGGGCCGGCAGCAGGGTGAGCACCCGGGACAGGTCGTTCTCGGCGTCGGCCCGATGGGCCCGGTCGGCCCGGTCGGCCGCGTCGGCGACGCGTCGCAACTCGTCCGCCTGCGCCGGTGGCAATCCGCCGGCCGCGGCGACCGCGCGGGCCGCCACCACCCGCCGGGACAACGCCCCTTCGAGCGCGCTCCAGGCGGCCTCCGTGCGTACGTGCAGCCGGTCCAGCCGGTTCGCGGTGATCCACAGCCGGAGGGCGGCGATCAGCAGCAGGACGACCAGGATCACGACCGTGGCGGTCATGGCAGCCCTCCCTTCGCTGTCGGCCCTCGTCCATCGGATTCTGTCTGTCGAATTCTGTGTGTCGAGTTGCGGTGGATTTTGCGGGAGCAAGCGTCCCACGGCCGGGCGAGTTCGCCGACCGGCCCGGCGGGCAGCGGCGGGCGGGCCGGCTGACCTACCCAAGCTTCGCGGATCAAAGCCTCAGTAAACCAGACGAATCGGGCAAGGAAACGGCGCTTTGATCAGCGCACCAGGGCTGGTCCGGCCCAGGAGCAGCTCAGTCGGCTTCGACCACGGCCCGCGGGTCGGCGGCCATCACCGTCTCGTAGACCTTCACCACGGTGGCCGCCACCACCGGCCAGTCGTAGGACGTCACCACCCGCCGGCCCTGGGCGGCCAGCACCGCGCGACGGCCGGGGTCGTCCAGAACGCGGGCCAGCGCGTCGGCCAGCGCCGCCGCGTCGCCGACCCGCGCCAGCACCCCGGCGATGCCCCCGTCCAGGACCCGCCGGAAGGCGTCCAGATCGCTGGCGACGACCGGGGTTCCGGCGCTCATCGCCTCGGTCAGGATGATGCCGAAGCTCTCCCCGCCGGTGTTGGGCGCGCAGTAGATGTCCACCGATCGCAGCATCGCGGCCTTGTCCTCGTCGCTGACCCGGCCGAGCAACCGAAGAGCCCCGGCCAGCTCGGGCCCGGCCTCCTCGCGCAGGTCCTTCTCATCGCCGCCGCCGGCCACCAGCAACTGCAGGTCGGGCCGGGCGGGCACGAGCAGCCGCAGTGCGTCCAGCAGCACCGACATGCCCTTGCGCGGCTCGTCGTACCGGCCGATGAAACCGACCGTCCCGCCCGCCCGCGGGTATCCCGGGAGCGGGCTGGCGCGGGCGAAGAACTGCACGTCCACACCGTTGGGGATGATCACCGCGTCCCCGCCGAGGTGCTCGACCTGGACCTGCCGGGCCAGCTCGCTGACCGCGATCCGTCCGGTGATCTTCTCCAGGAACGGCTGCAGCATCCCCTGAAACGCCAGCAGCATCCGGGACCGGGGATTGGCCGTGTGGAACGTCGCCACGATCGGGCCGTCGGCCACCATCAGGGCCAGCATGGACAGGCTCGGCGCGACCGGCTCGTGGACGTGCAGCACGTCGAACCGGCCGGCGCGGATCCAGCGCCGGACCCGGGTGTAGGACACCGGCCCGAACGAGAGCCGCGCGACCGACCCGTTGTACTTGATCGGCATGCTGCGCCCGGCGGGCACGAGGAACTCGGGCAGCTCGGTCGGGGTGTCGTCCTCACCGGGAGCCAGCACGCTGACCTGGTGCCCCAGCCCGATCAACGTGCGGGCCAGGTCCGCGACGTGCGCCTGCACCCCGCCGGGAATGTCGAAGGAGTACGGGCAGACCAGACCGACCCTCATCGCCCGGGCCTCCCGACGGACGGCTCGGCCGGCTCCGCCGCCGTGCGCGCCCCGGCCGGCAGCCGGACCGGGACCGCCCCCGGATGCCCGGACGGGAAGTCGGCCGGCCAGAACGGTTGGAGCATGTGCCAGTCCGTCGGATGGTGGGCGATCCCCCGCTCGAAGGTGTCGGCGATCTGCTGGGCGCCCGACCGGACCTGCTCGGCGAGCCGGGTCCCGGCCACCTCCAGCGGCGGGTGGATGTGCTGCACCCAGCCACCGTCGACGAAGCTCAGGTCGGTCGGGCACAGGTACGACTCGGTGAGGGCGGCGAGCATGGCCGGCCCGGCCGGGAACCGGGCCGGCTCACCGAAGAAGGACACCGGGATGCCGTTGGCCGACAGATCCCGGTCGCCGACGAGGGCGATGATGCCGCCGGCGGTCAGGCGTTCGCGCAGGACCTGCGCCGGCGGGACACCCCCGGTGAGCGGCAGGATCTCCATGCCCAGTGACTCGCGATACGCCACGAACTTGTCGTACAGGGTCTCGGGTCTGAGCCGTTCCACCACGGTGGTCAACGGGCCGAAGTTCCGGGTCACCCACAACCCGGCGATGTCCCAGTTGCCGGAGTGCGGGACGGTCAGCACCACGCCTCGGCCCTCTCGCTGCGCCCGGGCAATGTGCTCACCGCCGAAGGTGGTGGCCGCCACCGACGCGGCCACCGCATCCAGGTCCATGGCCGGCAGGCGGAACGTCTCCCGCCAGTACCGGGCGTAGGACCGCATCCCGTCCCGGACGGTGGCGGCCAGCGTCTCGGGGGTCGCCCGCGGGCCGAGCACCCGGCGCAGGTTACGGGCCAGCTGGACGACCGCCGGACCGCGGCGCCGGTACGCCACGTCCGCGGCGGTCCGGAAAGCCCGGTCCGCCGCCCACTCCGGCATCCCCCGAACCACCGACCAGCCGGCGGCGAAGCCGAGATCGGTGAGCCGGTCGACCGCGCCCGCGCTACTCACGGCGAGCCTCGTTCACGACGCCACCGCCCTTTCGGACCGCCTCGCACGCTCGCCGATCCGAACCCGGCGGCCGCGCCGGCGCCCACGGTTCACTCGGCAAGCCTCGCTCACGACGCATCCCCCGGCCCGCCTGCCGTTCACAGCGCCGGCCGACCCGTGTTGCGCCGGCCGGGTTCGGCGGCCGCCTTGACCGCGGCCCGCCGGACCTGGACCAGTCGCTGGACCACCGTCAGCAGGCCGGCGACCGCCAGCAGCCACAGCGCGACATCGAGGGCGTACGGCACCCCCAGCCCGGCCAACCCGGCGCCGACCAGGCCGAGCACATTGCGCTCGGCCCGTTCGGCCAGCGCCCCGCCGATGGCCAGCTCGACACTGTCCGCCCGGGCCTTCACGTAGGAGATGACCTGGCCGCTGACCAGGCAGATCAGCGCGGCGATCCCCAGCGGCCGCTGATCGGTGGTGAACGCGTAGTAGGTCAACGCGCCGAACAGCGCGCCATCGGCGATCCGGTCGCAGGAGGCGTCGAGCACGACGCCGAAGTCGGTGCCGTGGCCGCGGGCCCGCGCCATCGCCCCGTCGACCAGGTCGCACAGCACGAAGAAGGTCACCACCATGGTGCCGGCGAACAGGTACCCCGGGGCCAACAGGGCGATCGAACCCGCGACGACGCCGATGGTCCCGGCGATCGTGACCAGATCCGGGCTGAGGCCGGCCTTGAGCAGCCCGCGCCCGATCGGGTCCATCACCTTGGACACCGAGGACCGGGCCAGGGAGTTCAGCATGAAGGTCCGTTTCGGGCTGTGGGGGCTGGGTCGGGTCGCGTCCGATCGAAGGGCGCGCGGCAACCCACGATAGCCGGACGAAGCTGGTGGAACGGATCAACCATCCGGCCGGTCCCGCGTCAAGTGATCGGATCGAAGTGTGGTTCGTGACCGGTGTGGGTGACTTCGTCAGCAGTTCCCCCCGGCGCGGCGTCCTGGGCGGGAGAATGACGTGGTGGCCGTTCCCATGCTGCCGGACTCCGGGGATCCGGCCGCGACCCCCGCCGATCACCCACCGATCGCCGGTCGGTACGTGTTGGACACGAAGATCGGCCACGGCGCCACCGGCAGCATCTGGGCGGCCACCGACCAGTTGCTGCGTCGCCGGGTCGCGTTGAAGAAGATCGACATCCCGTTCGGCATCGCCCCGGCCGAGGCTGAGGAACTGCGCGAACGGACGCTGCGCGAGGCGCGGGCGGTGGCCGCCCTGACCAACCCGCACATCGTCACCGTGTACGACATCCTGGCCGGCCCGGACACCGACCCGGTGATCGTCATGGAACTGCTGGAGGGTCGATCGCTGGCCCGGACGTTGAGTGCGATCGGCCGGATCCCGCCGGAACAGGCCGCAACGATCGGGGTGGCGGTGGCGTCCGCGTTGGCCGCGGCGCACGGCCGTGGCATCGTGCACCGCGACGTCAAGCCGGCGAACATCCTCATCGGCCGGGACGGCATGGTGAAGCTGACGGACTTCGGCACCGCACGCGGCCGGCTGGACAGCACGCTGACCGGCATCGGCCTGGTCGTCGGATCACCGGCGTACATCGCGCCGGAGCTGGTCACCGGATCCCCGGCCGGACCGGCCGCGGACGCCTGGAGCTTGGGCTGCACGTTGTTCGCCTGCGTGGAGGGCCGCCCGCCGTTCCATGCGGCGACCCCCCTGGAGACGGTGACCGCCGCGGTCAACGAGCCGGTTCCGCCGCATCCGCACGCCGGCGAACTGGCCATCGCCATCGCGGCCCTGCTGGAGAAATCCCCCGGGGAGCGAGCGCCGGTCGAGGCGATCCTGCCGGTGCTGCGCGAGATCGCGGCCGACCCGTCCGGCATCCGGGTGGACCTGTCCGGCCACGAGGATGACCGGTCGGACCCGGCCCCACCCGATGATCCGGATCCGACCGTGGCCACGCCGGCTTCGGTGACCCAAACGATGCCGTCCCCGGTCGCGGCATGGCGCCGGCGCCTGCGGATACGCCGTGGGCACACCGCCAATCCGGCGACCGACACCGGGCCGGTGATCGGCGAGTTCACCGACTGACGCGGGGCCCGGTCCGCCCGGATCGAACGGTGGCCGGTTGAGCCGAGGCGGGGCCGACCGGTTGGTCCGGATCCGGCCGGCCCGGGCCGACCAGCCACTCGGCGGTAGCGGTGTCGATGACCAGGGTGTCCACCCACTTCCCGAGCAGCACCGCCCGGATGACCGGGTACTTGGACGGGCCACCGGCGGCGGCGCACCGGTGGCCGGCCGCGCGGATCTGGTTCATGGTCACGCCGATCACCAGGTCGTCGAACTCGGTCACCAGTTCGCGTCCTTGGGCGTCCAGGAACCGCAGGCAGATCTGCCCGACGGCGCCGAGCTCGCGGGCGCGGTCGAACTGCTCCTGGGTGAAGAAGTTGTCACCGGCCCGCAGCGGCGCCACCACATCGCACTCGCCGATGCCGATGAGCGCCAGGTCCATCGAGTCCAGCAGGGTCAACGTCTCCCGGGCGTGCCGGTCCTGGTCCAGGATGGCGGCGCGGATCCGGGTCGTCGAGCTCACCCCGGGCGTGCGGAGGTAGACCGGCTCGGCGCCGGTCAGTGAAGCGAGCCGTTGGGTCGAGCGCGCCGCCTCGTGCTGGAGCATTGGCGGGCCGATGTCCCCCAGCAGCTCGACGACCTGATGGGCGCCTCCGCGCGCGGGTTGCATGGCCGCCACCATCGCCTGCAGCGTGCGGCTCCAGGAGTTGTAGCCGAGCACCGACACCGGGGGCGACAGCAGGGCCGAACCGGCGACGATCGAGGCCAGCGCCTGGCCGAGGTCCTGGGCCAGCTCGTCGTCGCTGTCGGCGACCGCATCGACGACGTGGCACTCGCGAACGCCGTAGATCTGCTCGATCCGGTCCTCGATCTCAGTGTTCAGACCGGGCGGCAACACCACGACCGTGCGCACGATCCCGAGGTCCTCGGCCTGCTGCAGCAGCCGGGAGACCCGGGCCTGCGACAGGCCCAACCGCTCGGCGATCTCGCTCTGCCGCAGGCCACGTCCGTGGTAGAGCCGGGCGACCTTGACCAGCAGTCGGGGTGCTTCGGCGCGCGCGGGCATGCCGTACCACCCACCTTCCCGTCCTCGGCAACCCAGCCCCCACACCTTTGGACACTGCGTCGGACATCCTAATTCTGCGCCGAGGTCGACGCTCGAAGCGGCCGGTTCGCTCCGCGGTCCCGATCGGCGTCAAGTCCTTGACACCCGGGGCCGGGTGCGTCAATCTAGACCCTGCATGACAATCAGACTAATGAATAAATATCCACCCTTCTGCCACTGGAGACCCTGTGTCCAGCCTCGCCGTCCTGCGAGATTCGATCGTCCGCGGCGGGGTGCGCCCTGCGCCGGCGGCCGCCGGTCCCCGCACCCGCATGGCCGTACCGAACGCCGGTGCCGGGCACCGGCCATGGCCATGAGCAACCGCACCGGAGATCGCCGGATCGAGCAGCGATCGGCCCAACTGCGGCTGATGTCGCAGGTTGCCCGCCTCTACCACGTGCGCAACCTGCGGCAGCGCGAGATCGCCGACCTGCTGCAGATGTCGCAGGCCCGGGTGTCCCGGTTGCTGGCCCTGGCCCAGGAGCAGGGCTTCGTCCGGACCGCGGTGATCGTGCCGGAGGGCCTGCACCCCGACCTGGAGAGCGCCATCGAGGTGGGCTACGACGTCAACGAGGTGCATGTCGTCGAAGTCACCAGCGAGCAGTCCATCCCGGTCGAGCTGGGAATCGCCGCCGCACAGTACTTCTCGGAGTCCCCGATCGGCGGGCCACTCGTCGGCTTCACCTCCTGGTCGACGACCCTGCAGGTGATGGCCCGCGAATTCGAGGGAAACCGCGGCGGTGCGTATGGCGCGGTCGTCGAGATGCTCGGCGACCTGGGTTCCCCCGAGCTGCAGCACGAGGCGGCCCGGGCCACCCAGCGCCTGGCCAACTCGTTGGGCACCGAGCCGGTGTTCCTGCGCACCCCCGGGGTGGTGATCGATCCGGAACGGCAGCGCTCGATCCGGGCCGATCCCCACGTGGCCCGCACGCTGGCGCTGCTCGACCGGCTGGACGTCGCCTTCGTCGGGGTCGGTCCGGCCGACACGCACGGTGCCCTGCGCGAAGGCGACAACTTCTTCAGTGCGCAGCAGTTGCGCTCGGTGCGTGCCGCAGGCGCCGTCGGCCAACTCGCACAGCGCTTCGTGGACGCCGAGGGTCAGTGCGTGGCCACCCCGCTCGACGACCTGGTGGTCGGCATCACCCTGGCCCAGCTGCGGGCGGCGGGCCGGCGGATCGTGGTCGCGGGGGGCCATTCCAAGCATGCTGCGCTGACCGCCTGCCTGCGCGGCGGCTGGGCGGATCTGCTGATCACCGACCTCGCGACGGCGCGTCACCTGGATGCGGCCGCGAGACGGCGGACGGACGGCGAGGTGCCGGACTCACCGTCGTGATCGACGGTGGACGGACACCCGCCGCGGCGACCGTTCCGGGGACCTACCAGGCCTGGGCGAGCAGCCCGCGGGTGTCGGCGAGCAGTTGCGGCAGCACCTTGGTCTGGCCGATGACGGGCATGAAGTTGGCGTCGCCGCCCCACCTCGGCACCAGGTGTTGGTGCAGGTGGGGTGCGATGCCGGCGCCCGCGGCCGAGCCGGCGTTGATGCCGATGTTGAAACCGTGCGGCGCGCTGACCGACCGGATGACGCCCAGGGCATGCCTGGTGTACTCGCTGAACTCGGCGAGTTCGCCGGGGTCCAGGTCGGTGTAGTCGGCGATGTGCCGGTACGGCACCACCATCAGGTGGCCCGGGTTGTACGGGTACAGGTTGAGCACCGCGTAGACCTGCTCACCGCGGGCGACGATCAGCCCGTCCTCGTCGGACAGCATCGGAATGCGGCAGAACGGGCACCCCGGATCAGCCGACGGCGCATCGGCACCCGAGCCACCGCTGACGTACGCCATCCGATGCGGTGTCCACAACCGGGCAAGGTGGTCGGGCACGCCGATGCCCTGCTGCTCGACGAGGTCGAGGTCGCGGGGATCACCCATTCCCGCCGCCGTCCGCGGGCCGCAGGTGGGCGAAGGCCTCGGCGGTCGGCGGATCGTTGCGGCGTTGCTGCACCCACTCCACGATCGCCTCGACGGCGGCCCCGGTGGGCACCCCGTTGACCTGGGTCCCGTCGCGGAACCGGAAGCTCACCGCGCCCGCGGA
Source organism: Nakamurella sp. (assembly GCA_044223435.1). Lineage (GTDB taxonomy): Bacteria > Actinomycetota > Actinomycetes > Mycobacteriales > Nakamurellaceae > Nakamurella. The sequence goes on along the minus strand of JBGALY010000021.1, from coordinate 18,835 downwards.
CAGATCCTTCTCGCCGGCCAGCAGCTGGAACGGCACCTTGGCGGTGGTGTGGTTGCGGATCTTCTTCTGCATCCGATCGTCGGAATGATCGGCCTCGGCCCGGATCCCCTGCGCGACGAGCTGATCGATCACCCCTTGGATGTGGTCGCCGAACGCGTCGGCGACGGGGATGCCGACCACCTGCACCGGCGACAGCCAGGCCGGGAACGCACCGGCGTAGTGCTCGGTGAGCACCGCGAAGAACCGTTCAACCGAGCCGAACAGCGCACGGTGGATCATCACCGGCCGCTGCTTGCTGCCGTCGGAGGCCGTGTACTCCAGGTGGAATCGCTCCGGCAGGTTGAAATCGAGTTGGATGGTGGACATCTGCCAGGTCCGGCCAAGCGCGTCCTTGGCCTGCACGGAGATCTTGGGCCCGTAGAACGCCGCGCCACCCGGGTCGTCGACCAGGTCCAGGCCGGACTCGCGCGCCACCTCGGCCAGGGTCTCGGTGGCCACCGCCCAGTTCTCGTCGCTGCCGACGTATTTGTCCTCGTTACGGGTGGACAGCTCGAGGTAGTAGTCGTCCAACCCGTAGTCGGCCAGCAGTTCCAGCACGAACCGCAGCAGGCTGGCCAGCTCGTCGCGCATCTGCTCCCGGGTGCAGAAGATGTGCGCGTCGTCCTGGGTCATGCCCCGCACCCGGGTCAGACCGTGGATCACACCGGATTTCTCGTACCGGTAGACGGTGCCGAACTCGAACATGCGCAGCGGCAGCTCGCGGTACGAGCGCCCGCGGGCGGCGAAGATCAGGTCGTGCATCGGGCAGTTCATCGGCTTGAGGTAGTAATCCTGGCCGGGCTTGCGGACGTCGCCGTTCTCGTCCAGCTCCGCGTCCAGGTGCATGGCCGGGAACATGCCGTCCGCGTACCAGTCCAGGTGCCCGGAGATCTCGTACAGCCGCGACTTGGTGATGTGCGGGGTGTTCACGAACGCGTAGCCGGCGGCGACATGCTTGGCCCGCGAGTAGTCCTCGAGCTCCTTGCGGATGATGCCGCCCTTGGGATGGAAAACCGCCAGCCCGGAACCCAACTCGTCCGGGAAGGAGAACAGGTCCAGTTCCACGCCGAGCTTGCGATGGTCCCGCCGCTCCGCCTCGGCGTGCCACTGCTGGTACGCGGCCAGGGCTTCCGCGGATTCCCAGGCGGTGCCGTAGATCCGCTGCAGCTGCGGGTTCTTCTCGCTGCCCCGCCAGTACGCGGCCGCGGACCGGGTGAGCTGGAACGCCGGGATGTACCGGGTGGTCGGCACATGCGGACCGCGGCACAGGTCGCCCCAGACGCGTTCGCCGGTGTGCGCGTGCAGGTTGTCGTAGATGGTCAGCTCACCGGCCCCGACCTCGACCGACTCCTCACCGCTGGCATCGGATTTCAGGTCGATCAACTCGAGCTTGTAGGGCTCGAAGGCCAGTTCGGCGCGGGCCTCCTCACCGGTGGTGACCCGGCGGGCGAACCGCTGCCCGGCCTTGACGATCCGCTTCATCCGCTTTTCGAGGTCGGCCAGATCCTCCGGGGTGAACGGCCGGTCCACGTCGAAGTCGTAGTAGAAACCGTCCTTGATCGGCGGTCCGATGCCCAGCTTGGCGTCCGGGAACTTGTCCTGCACGGCCTGGGCGAGCACATGTGCGGCGGAGTGCCGGATGACCGAGCGGCCGTCGTCGGTGTCCGCCCCGACCGGCTCGACGTCGGCGTCGGCCGCCGGAGCCCAGCTCAGGTCCCGCAACCGCCCGTCGGCGTCGCGGACGACCACGACGGCGTGCGGGCCACTGCCCGGCAGGCCCGCTTCGCGCACCGCGGCACCCGCGGTCGTCCCCGCCGGGACCCTCACGCGCGCGGTGGGCGGGGCGATGGGGGCGCTGGGCACGGGTACTCCTGGGGCTCGACCGGCAGACGCCGGGGTGAACACATGGCATCGCGATGCTAGCCCGGTTCACCCCGGCGTCTCGCGCGCATATCCGCACGCGGGGCCGACCGGTGTCAGCTGCCCAGGATCTTCGCCTTCGACGCCTGGAACTCGGCGTCGGTCAGCACTCCGGCCTCCTTCAGCTCACCCAGCTTCTTCAGCTGCTCGAGCATGTCGTCGGTGGACAGCGGTTCGGGCGCGGCGGGCGCTTCGGCCGGCGGCGCGGCGTACTGCGGGGCGGGGGCGTACTGGGGCTGGGCGTACTGGGGCTGGGCGTACTGCTGCGGCGGCGGTGCGTACTGCGGCGGCTGCTGCTCGTACTGCTGCTGCTCGTACGCGCTCGCTTCCTGCGCCTGCTGGTCCTTGGCCGCCCACCGGTTGGCCTGGCGCCGGGAGACCCGGTTGGACACGGCGGTGGCCGTGCCGGCGATGGCGGCGGTGCGGGCGATCCCGCGGAGAAGTCCCATGATGGTGTCGTGCCTTTCGCGTCGTTGTGCGGGTCAGGTGAAGTCCGGCGGGGTCAGGCTTCGGCCGCGTCCAGGCTGTCCAGTGCGGCGATGACGGTCTCGACCGGGATCCGGCCGTCGGCCAGTACCCGGGCGCCGTGGTTGCGCATCGCGGTGACGAACGGCCCGGCCCAGGTGTTCTCGTAGATCATCACGCCGACCGCCGTGCCCTCGGGTACCAGCGCGGCCGCGTCCGCGAGATCCTCGTCGCCGAGCAGCCCGGACGACACGCCGTCGAAGACGGCGAGGTCGAGGACACCGTCGTGGTCCAGGTCGGCGAGGGCCACCCCGGAGAACGTGCCGTTCGGGCCGCCGATGACAAACCGGAGGTCAAGGATCCGGATGATCCCCCGGTCGACCAGGTCCAGCAGGGCCGCGAAGCCCTCCCCGGTGATCTTGGCCTCGGGGAACTCCAGCGCCAGATAGTCGATCGGTCCGATGTCCTGCTCTGCCATGCTCAGCATTCCTTTCTGATGTTCCGTCAGCCCGTCGTCTTGTCCGGGGTGGTGGTCTCGACCGTGACCTTGCTCTTGGCCGTGGTCGTTTCGGTGGCGGTCTCGGTCGCGGTCTTGGTCTGCGTGGCCGTTTCCGTCGCGGTGGCGGTCTTGGTCTCGGTCGCCGTTGCCGTTTCGGTGGCCGTCACGGTGGCCGGCGGCGAGGTGGCCAGCGCCTGCGACGCGGCGAGCGCCGCCTGGAGCGCCACCAGGGTCGCCGGATCGACCTGGCCCGTCGGTGGGACCCCGAGCGCGGTCTGGGCCGCCTGCAACGCCTGCGTCAGGGCGTCCGTCCACTGACCGTCGACCGGGCCGTCCCAGAAGCCCAACAGCTTCAGCACTCCCTGCAGCGCGGCCGTTTCCGCCGCGGTCTGCGCCGCCTGCTGCTCCCCGACGGCGGTCAACTTCGCCTGCAGGGCCCGGGCGGTTGCCTCGTCGACGAACCCGGTGACCGCGAGCCCGCTGTCGCGCTGCAACTGCTGCACTGCCGCGACGGTCTGCGGACCGTAGATGCCGTCGATCGGTCCGGGGTCGTAACCGGCCAGCTTCAGATCGGTCTGCAACGCCAGTGTGTAGGCGTTGAGCTTGATCGCGGCCTCGGCCTGCCGGTCGTCGGAGAAACAGCCGGCGTCGTTCAACAGGTTCAGCCAGGCGATTTCGAGGGCGAGCGCCGCCGAGTTGTAGGCGGCGCCGGCATCGGTGAGGGTCGTGGCGGAGTTGATGCCCTTGGCCGTCTGGGCGAGGTCCTGCTCGGCCTGTTGCACACGGTCGATCGACGCCGCGGGAACCAGGGTGGGCGTGGTGACCGTGGTCGGCGCCGGCGTCTCGGTCGGGCTGACGGTGGCACTCGGCGACGCCGCCGCCTCGTTGATGGCGGCGGCCAGTGCGACCTGGGCGTCGGCGAGTTGCTGCTGCGCGGCGACCAGTTCGGCCTTGGCGGTGCCGACGGTGTCGGCGGCGGTGACGACCTCCTCACGCGGCGCGATCAGGTCGGCCCCCAGGGTCTGCACGTCGCCGACCGTCGCGGCCCGATCGGTGAAAACCCGGCCGTACCGGTCGAGCGTCTGGACATAGTCCTTCGCCGTGCTGCAGAAGCCCTGGTGCGCGCTGGTCAGGGCGCCCTCGGCGTCGGACACCGCGGTCTGCGCGGCGTCGACCTGCGCCTGCGCGGCCGCCACCGGGTCCGCGGACGTCGAGGTCGTCGGGGTCGCGCTGCCGTTGTTGCCGCACGCCGCGGTCACCAGCGCGAAGCTGAGCGCCACGGCGACGAGACCGGGTCGTGCCCGCATGGTCATCGTCCTGCCTCCAGTCACCCGCAGTCCGGTCCGACCGGCACAGGAATTCTGACCGAATGATGCGCATGCGCATCCTCCGATCCGCATGAGACACGCCGGGGCGACCGGCTCAGGCAGCCGCGGCCGACCGCCGCAGAACAGCCTTCCAGATCTCCGACACCAGCAGGATGACCAGCGAGAGCCCGGCGCAGATCAACCACTGATCGAACGACAGGGCGACCGTGTCCAGGAAGTTCTGCAGCGGCCCCAGCACCGTGGACCCGATCAAGGTCAGCACCGACACCAGGGTGGCCCGGTTGAGCGTCCGGTCGTCGAAGGTCTCCAGGCTGAACGCGGTGCGCCGGAAGTCCTTGGTGGCAAGCGAGAACACCAGGGTGAACAACGAGAACGTGACGAAGCCCATCGTGTGTGCGACGGCTTCGTCGTGGGTGTGTTCGGCCCAGCTGATGACCCCCAGCGTGCCGGCCCCCATGATGATCCCGGCGGTGACCAACCAGATCAGCAGCGCCCGGGTGAGGATCGGCCGGTCCTGGGGCCGCGGGGGCCGCTCCATCAAGCCGTCGGTTGGTTTGCCGTAGCCCAGGCCGATCGCCTGGAACAGCAGCGTGGTGAAGTTGATCCACAGCGTCTGCAGCGGCAGGAACGGCACGCCGGCCAGGATGTTCAGGATGCTCGAACCCAGGAACGTCACGATGAAGCCGAACAGGCAGCCCATCTGGAACCGGATGTACCGGGTGAGGTTGTCGTAGAGCCCGCGACCGAGCTCCACCGCCTTAACGATGGTGGAGAAGTTGTCGTCGGTCAGGATCATCACCGCCGCCTCCTTGGTCACCTCGGTCCCGGTGATGCCCATGGCGATGCCGATGTCGGCCTTCTTCAGCGCCGGGGCGTCGTTCACGCCGTCGCCGGTCATCGCGACGACCTGGCCCTTGCGTTGCAGCAGGTCGACCAACCGGACCTTGTCCTGCGGGGAGACCCGCGCGATCACGCCGACACCGTCGATGACCCGAAGCGCCTCGTCGTCACTGAGCGCTGAGAACTCCGCTCCGGTCATCACCTCACCCTCGATGCCCAGCTGACCGGCGATGGCCGCGGCCGTGACCGCGTGGTCGCCGGTGATCATCCGCACCCTGATGCCCGCGGCGTTGGCACTGGCGATGGATGCCTTGGCGGTGGGTCGCGGCGGATCCACGATGCCGACCAGGGCGAGCAGTTCAAGCCCGTCCAGCATGGCCAGCAGGTCACCCCGGGAATCGAACCCGGCCGGATCGAAGTCCTTGCGACCGCTGGCGATCACTCGCAGACCCTGCTCGCCCAGGCGCTGGTTCTCCGCCAGGTAACGCCGGCTGAACTCCTCATCTGCGGGCACCGGGCCGCCATTCTCGTCAGCATCGGGGTCGTACACTGCGCCGGCCCGGGCCAGCAGCTGGTCGGGCGCGCCCTTGACGAAGCAGCGCACGACATCGCGGCCGTCCCGGTCGGTCATCCGGTGGAAGGTGGCCATCAGCTTGTAGTCGGCGTCGAACGGCAGCTCGGCGATGCGCGGATAGGCCTGCCGGGTGCCGACGGCGTCGATGCCGCCCTTCGCGGCGAGCGCGACCAGCGCGCCCTCGGTCGGGTCGCCGATCAGCTCGCCGCCCGTGATCACCGCGTCCGAGGCCAGCACGAGCGGCAGGAGGAATTCCTCCAGGTCGACGGCCGATTCGCCGGCCACCCGGGTGATCGTCCCGGCCGAGGAGTACCCGCTGCCGTCGATCGCGAAGCGACGCCCGACCAGCGCCAGCTGGACGGCGGTCATCTGGTTCAGGGTCAGGGTGCCGGTCTTGTCCGAGTTGATCGCCGACGTCGACCCAAGGGTCTCGGTCGACTGCATCCGCTTCATGATCGCGCCGGCCTTGGCCAGCGACTGCGTGCCGTAGGCCAGGATCGTGGTCACGACCGCGGGCAGGTTCTCCGGCAGCGCGCCGATCGCGAACGCCACCGCACCGGCGAACACGACGGTGAACTCGGCCCCGCGGTACAGGTTGAGCGCCATCGACACAGCCAGCGCCACCCCGGCGATCCACAGGATCTGCCGGGTCAGGGTGGCGAGTTGGCGGGTCAGCGGCGACGCCGTGTCGTTCTGGGCGGCCAGCAGGCCCGAGATCTTGCCGACCTCGGTGCCCATCCCGATGCCCGTGACGACGAAGTCGCCCGAGCCGCGGGTCACGTTCGTGTTCATGTACACCATGCCGGTGCGGTCGCCCAGCGCGGTGTCCGCACCCGGCACTGCCTCGGTGCCCTTGGCCACCGGCAGGCTCTCGCCCGTCAGCGCGGATTCGGCGACCTCCAGGGTGGCCACCCGCAGTAGTCGCCCGTCGGCCGGCACCACGTCGCCCGCCTCGATCGACACCACGTCACCGGGCACCAGTTGCTCAGCCGGGAGCTGGCGTAGTTCGCCGTCGCGGACCACCCGGGCGGTCACGATCATCATCTGCTGCAGCGCGGCAACCGCGGCGGCCGCCTTGCCCTCCTGCCGGAGTCCGAGCACGGCGTTGAACAGGGTCAGCGCGACCAGCACGATGCCGGTCTCCAGCTCCTTGAGCGGGTACAGGCTCACCACGCCGGCGATGAGCAGCACGATCTGCATCGGGTCGGCGTATTGGCGCAGAAACGCCCGCCACCGCGGCTCCACCTTGGCGGCGGCGAACCGGTTGGGACCGAAGCGTTGCGCCCGGGCCGCGACCTCGGCGGCGCTCAGTCCAAGCGCCCGGTCCACGCCTTGCGCCTGGAGCGTCTGCTCCCCGGTCATGGTGTGCCAGGCGAGCGCGGCACCGGATACCGCCGGCGCGGCCGTGGGGGATGCCGTCATTCGACTGCCTCTCAACAACGGATGGAATGCGTGACGCGGTGGCCGTCGGGACCACCGCGCCGCGCCGGGGCACCGACCCGGGGGCGTCGACGACGCCGGCTCGGTGCAGGACGGGTGCGACGTGCTGACGGCCCGCCGCCGCTATCACCATGGAGAAGTAGTACCGGCCAGTGTTCATTCGATTCGGGTGAACGGGTCGTCGGATGCGCCGGGCCGTCGACTGTTCATCCGTCGGTCACCGCGTGTTGGGTTGCGGGTCCCGCGCCGACGCTTGACGACAGCCCGCCGAGGAGGCATCCGGCGTGTCACGCACCTGCTATTGGCCGGGCCGGATCGGGGCCTATCGTGTGCGGAGTCTTCCGATGTCGAGTGGTGGTGGGTGCGTGTCCGGGCGTTCCGTGGCTGGTCTGACGCTGCGGACCTCCCCGCCGGCCATCCCGTCCCGGTTCGTCCGGCGCCCCCGGGTGGAGGCGCTGCTGCGTCGAGCGGTGACCGGAGCGGTCACCCTGGTCAGCGCCGGACCGGGCTACGGCAAGACGCTGAGCCTGGCCCATTGGGTCCGGCACGGTGGGCCGCCCGGCCGGATCGCCTGGTTGTCGATCGACGGTTCCGACGACTCGCTGCCGGGCTTCTGGTCCGGACTGCTCCGCGCTGTCGAGCTCTCCGGTGCGATACCCGCCGGCAGCGGCCTGCTCGAGCTCCGGCCGGCGGCCAGCTTCGGCCTGGCGGAGGCCGCCGGGGTCATCGACGAACTGGTCACCTTGCCGGAGCCCCTGGTCGTCGTGCTGGACGACCTCCAGCAGTTGCGCGACCGGGACCTGCTCCGCTCCATCGACCTGCTGCTGGAACGCCGGCCGCCCGACCTGCATCTGGTGCTCAGCGCCCGCTACGATCCGCCGCTGCGCCTGCAACGGCTCGCCGTCGCCGGCGGACTGACCGAGATCCGTTCCCGGGAGCTGGCGTTCACCCCGGCCGAGGCACGCGAGCTGTTGGCCGGCAGCGACCTGCTGCTACCCGAGGGTGTGGTCGAAGCACTCGTCGACCGCACCCGGGGCTGGGCAGCCGGGCTCCGGCTGGCCGCGATGGGCCTGGACCGGCACACGTCGGAGGCGGACGTCGCCCGCCTGCGCGGCAGCGACCGGCCGGTCGCCGAATACCTGCTGGACGAGGTGCTCGACCAGTTGCCCGCCGACGATCGCCGGTTCCTGTTGTTCAGCAGCGTCGCCGACCCGGTCTGCGCGGGCCTGGCGCAGGCGCTGACCGGCGATGAGGACGCGCAGTCTCGGCTGGAACGGCTCGAGGCCCGGAACTCGTTCCTGGTCGGTCTGGCCGGCGGCCGTACCTGGTTCGGCTGGCATCCGTTGTTCCGCGAGCTGCTGGCCCACGAGCTGACCCTGCAAGCCCCGGGGATGGCCGCCCACCTGCACCACCTGGCAGCCGGGTGGTTGGAGGACCGTGGCGACTACGTCGCTGCGATCGGACAGCTGACCGCGGCGCAGGACTGGACAGCGATCGGTCGGCTGATCACCGAGCGGGCGGCCCCCGACCTGGTCGCTGCGCAAGGCGGCGCCCTGGTCGACGCGCTGGAACCGGCCGCCCTACGGAGCCGGGTGGAGCCGATTCCGGCCACGCTGCTCGCGTCGGCGCTACGGAACTTCCGTCGGTTCGACTACGACGCGATGCTCCGGGACGCGAATTCCGCCGCCCTGGCCGCCGGACACTCCGACGACGTCGGCGCCGGTCCGGCCACAAGCGCGCCCCCGTCCGGCATCGACGTACTGGTGGCCGTGCTGCGGATGGCGCACGCGCGCGCCCGCGACCCACGCAGCCTGGTCGCGGCGGCCAGCGAGGCCATCGAACTGGTCGACCGAATGCCCCGCCATCGCCTGCCGGCGGTCGAGCGGTATCGGGCGATCACCACGGCGAACCTGGGCACCGGACTGCTCTGGAACGGCGACCTGCCGGCCGCCGCGGCCACGCTGGCACAAGCGCAGGAGTCCTGTCGCGAGTGGGAGCTGAGCCTGCCGGAGCTGACCACCATGGGCCATCTGGCGATCATCGAGGCCGTGTACGGGCGGTTCCCGCAGGCCGTGCGCGACGGCGAGCGGGCCCGGACGGAGGCGGATCGGCATGGCTGGAGTCCCGAACCGCAGGCGTCGGGGCACATGGTCGCGCTGGCCTGGGCGGCGCTGGCCGCGGGCCGCCTCGACGCCGCGGACCGGCTGATCGCGGCCGCCATCGGCCGGGGCAACCCGGACACGGGCTGCCAGTCCGCACTGGCCGTGCTGTCCATCGAGGTGGCCCTGACCCGACGGGATCATGCACTGGCAGCCAAGCGCGTGGACGATCTGAATACCGTCATCGTTCGGGGCAAGGGCCTGCCGCCGATGCTGGCCGCGTGCGCGCGGCTCGCCGCGGCGGACGCCCAACTGGTCCGCGGCCGTCCCGACGGCGCGCGTCGGCTGCTTCCGGACATGCAGAACATCCCCTTCAGCGACGCCCTGCGCACCGTGGTGCTGGCCAAGTGCCTGCTCGCCGAGGACGACGCGACCGGGTGCCTCGACCTGCTGACCCGCCGCCTTCCCGAACTGGACCCCTTTGCTGCGCCGGCCGTGGACGGACGGCTGGTCGCCGCGCTCGCGGCGGCTCGGCTCCGCCAGGACGCCCGGTCGCTGACGTTGATCTCGGAGGCGATCGACATCGCGGTCGCGCCCGGCATCGTCCGCCCGTTCCAGCTCGCCGGGGCCCGGGCCCGGCCGCTGCTGAATCGCCACCGCGGACTGGTCGGCCACCACGCCACCTTCACCACCGCTCTACTCCAGGCCACCGAACCCACCGGGACCCCGGCGCCGACTCCGACGACCGGGCCGACCCAGGCATTGACCGAACGCGAACTGTCCGTTCTCGTCTTCCTGCCGACGTACATGAAGTCCAACGACATCGCCGAGGAACTGTTCCTTTCGGTGAACACGGTTAAGTCCCACTTGCAGGCCATCTACCGCAAACTGGGGGTGTCCAGCCGCCAGGAGGCCGTGCTCCGCGCGCGCGAACTCGGCATGCTCTGATCGGGAACCGACCCCCGACACGCGTTGCGATCGCCACAGTCGGCTACCCGCCGGTCATTCGATTGGGATGAGGACGTTCGCCGCACCCGGGGAAAGGGTGGAACCTGTTGTCCCCCAGTCGACGAAAGGGTCGATCTCCATGTCCATGAACTCAGTCAGGCAACCCTCCGACCGGCGCAATCCGCTCGCCGGCGGCTTCATCGTCTTCGCCGGCATCGCGATGGTCGTCATCGGCGCATTTCACGCCATCCAAGGGCTGGTGGCCCTTTTCAACGACGACTTCTACGTCGTCGGACAGAAGTGGATCTTCGAGTTCGACCTGACCAGCTGGGGCTGGATCCATCTCATCGCCGGCATCGGTATCGCGGTCGCCGGGCTCTTCGTGTTCAGCGGTGCCGCGTGGGCCCGGTATGTCGGTGTCGCGGTGGCGGTGATCAGTGCGATCGTCAACTTCATGTGGCTGCCGTACTACCCGGTCTGGAGCCTGGTGATCATCGCCCTCGACGTCGTGGTGATCTGGGCGCTCGTGGCGCACGGCCGCGAGTGGGCCGAGTAGGGTCGCGGCACACGGGGGCGTCCTGCCCAGTCGTGCGCGCCGCGGGTGGGCGGTCGGACCGCTCAGCGTCCACCCGCGGCGCGGGCGGCGCCGGGGCTGGGGCACACCCGACTGTCCAACGCCCGCACACCGTGCCTGATCAGCACCGCCAGGACGGTGGTCAGGTCGCCGCCGGGGACCAGTCGCCCGCTGATCACCGTGAAGGGACCCTCGGCCGCGGCCACGAAGCCCGGGAGATGGTTGGAGACGATCGGGCCCACCGTCCCGGCGACCCGGATCTCCACCACCCGCGATTCAGCGGGTTGCATCGGTCGTCATCCCGTCGGCGGGCCCCGCCTGCCGGATTTCGCGCAGTTCGACCCCCATCAGCTGCAGCCAATTGACGATGCCCACCAACGCCGCCTGGTCCGGAACCGGACCCCGCAGGACGGTCTCCACCCCCTGCCGATACAGGTGGGCGTCTTGCAGGTCAGCCAGCGCCTCGGGCGGCACGTCGCCGGCCACCCGGATCTCGTACTCGATGGTCACCACCGCCTTCGCCCGGGAGTATTGACTCGTTGCTGAGGATGGCTCGCTCGTGGATGAGTCAAACACCGCCTCCCGGCGAACGGGTCATCCGTTCGGGATGACCCGGCCCGGACCGAGGTGATCGTGTGGTCCCGGGCCCGCTCATTCGCTGTGGGCGATCCGGGCGGGCATCCGAGGCCTGATGATCTCCTCGTGTCCATCTGTGTCGGGAGTTCTGATGACCGATAGCTATCCGCCCACCGCTGTTCCCAGGGAGGGCGCACGGCCGGACAAACGTCTTGGCCTGTTGTTGGCCATGGCGATGTTCGTGCTGGTGGTCGACACCTCCTTGATGAACGTGTCGATCGCCGCCGTCGTGCACGATCTGGACACGACGGTCAGCGGGGTGCAGTCGGCGATCGCGCTGGAGGCGCTGGTCTCCGCAGCATTCATTCTGATCGGCAGCAAGGTCGGCGACCTGATCGGCCGCAAGCGGGCGTACGTCCTCGGCCTCCTGGGGTACGCCGTCGGCGCGCTCGCGATGGCCCTGGCCCAGGGACTGACCGCGGTCATCGTTTTCTGGGCGATCGTGGGCGGGATCGGCGCATCGCTGCTGCTGCCCGCGATGCAGTCGCTGATCCACGGGAACTTCGAGGGCGCCGAGCAACGCCGGGTGTACGCGCTGGTCGGCGCGGCCGCGGCGATCGCCGCCGCGGTGGGACCGCTGCTGGGCGGGTTCATCACGACGTACCTGTCGTGGCGGGTCGGCTTCCTGCTGGAGGTCGTCATCATCGCGATCGTGCTGTCCGGCATCACACTGGTCCGCGACGTCCCCTACACCGGCGACCGCGCCGTCGACGTCGTCGGCGCCCTGCTGTCCGTGCTGGGCATGGGCGGCACCGTGCTGGGCATCCTGGTGTGGCAGGAGGGCGGGGATCGGGTGTTGCTGCTCATCGCGATCGGCCTCGTCGGACTGTGCGGACTGTTCTGGTGGCTTCGGCGCCGCAAGCGCGTGGGGGCAGCTGCCCTGTTGGATCCGGATCTCTTCCGGATCCCCACCTTCCGGTTGGGCGCCTCCGGGCAGATGCTCCAGCAGATCGCGCTGGGCGGGATGATGATCGCGCTGCCGATCTACCTGCAGATGGTGCTGGAGTACAACTCGATGCAGGCCGGCTTGTCCATGGCGCCGCTGTCGCTGAGCATGTTCGCGGTCGCCCTTCTCGCCGCCAAGCGGGCCGGCAAGCGCCGACCCAGCTCGATCATCATGGTCGGCTTCATCCTGCTGGCCGTCGGGTTGGCGGTGCTGGTGGTCGTGGTTCCGCGGGCGACATCCGGCTGGTGGATGGTGGTTCCCCTGCTCATCGCCGGGTGCGGCATGGGACTGCTGGTCTCCCAGTTGAACAACTACACGCTCTCGCCGATTTCCGACGAGCGGGTGAGTGAGGCCGCCGGGGTGAACTCCGCGGCCGGCTCCTTCGGCCTGTCCTTCGGTCTGGCCTTCGTGGGCGCGATCCTGCTCGCCGCCCTCTCGCTGACGTTCACCGCCAAGTCGGCGGACAGCACGGTGTTCACGGCGGCCGAGAAGGACCGGGTCGCGCAGGTGCTGGAACAGGACGCCCAGGTGATGAGCAACACCGCACTGGCCGAGCTGGTCAGCGCGCAACCGGCGCCGACGCAGGAGGAGATCCTGCGGATCAACACCGAGGCCCGACCGGTGTCCCTGCAGATCGCCCTGGGCATCCCCATTCTGGCGGCGCTGGTGGGGCTGGGTGTCTCCCTGCGGATGCGCCGGCGTCCCGACCCGCAGAGCAACGCCTCACCCGAGTCGATGGGTTTCGGCTGAGATCGGTTCAGATCGGCGGGGGTGACGGCAGGGATCTGCGAGGGTATGACGCATGCCTGCCCTGGTGACCGCAGTGTTCGGTTTGGTGGTGGTCGGCTATGTGACTGCGGCCTATTACCTTGACCGCTGGAACGTCACCGCACCCATCGTGTTCACCGCGGTGGGCACCGTCATCGGGATCTGGTTCTGGGCCGGCACGGACACCACGATCGTGCACGGGATCGCCGAGATCGGCCTGGCCCTGATCCTGTTCCACGACGCCGCCCAGGTCCGCCCGCGGCAGATCCGATCCGACGCCGGCCCGTGCGCCCGGCTGCTGCTGATCGGCCTGCCCCTGACCATCGTGCTCGGCGTCGTCGCCGCGCAGCTGCTGATGCCCGGGGTGGGCATCTGGCTGGCCCTGCTGGTGGCCGCCGCGCTCGCACCGACGGACGCCGGGCTGGGCGCGCCGACCGTGCTGAATCCGGTCGTCCCGGTGCGGATCCGACGCATCCTGAACGTCGAGAGCGGGCTGAACGACGGCCTGGCGACCCCGGTCGTGCTCTTCGCGATCGCGGCCGCCGCCGATTCGGCCGGCTCAATGGGCGGATCGGTGGCGGTCGGCAGCGCCGTCGGGGCCGCCCTAATCGAACTCGCCGGCGGTCTGGTGGTCGGCGTGCTGCTCGGCGGCGGGTGCGGACGCCTGCTGGCCTACGCGCGACGCATCGGCAACGTGCCGACCGAACTTCTCACGGTGGCCGCCCTGGCGATCCCGGTGGCCGCATATTACGGATCGGTCGCGATGCACGCCAACGGTTTCGTCGCGGCCTTCGTCGCCGGCACCGCGTTCGCGGCCGCCTTCACCCGGCCCACCGGCCGGTACCCGGTCGTCGCCGCGGATGCCGCCGAGGAGCCGTTGCAGCTGACGGCCTGGGTGTCCACGGCGCTGAGCTACGCCGTCTGGGGCCTGTTCGGGGTGATCGGAGTAGCCCAGTTGTTCCGCATGCTGAGCTGGCCCGGGGTGATCTTTGCACTGCTCTCGCTCACCGTGCTGCGCATGCTGCCGGTGGCGATCGCGTTGCTGGGCAGCCGCTTCACGGTGCGGACCGTGCTGTTCGTCGGCTGGTTCGGCCCCCGCGGCCTGGCCTCGGTGATCTTCGCGCTGATCGCGGTCGAGGAACTCGAGCCGACCGACGAGATCAGGATCGTCATCGGCGCGATCACCGTGACCGTGTTGCTCAGCGTGATCCTGCACGGCGTCAGCGCGGCCCCCTGGGCGGACCGGTACGGCCGATGGGTGCAGGCCACCCATCCCGTCGAGGAACTCAAATCGTCGACGGATCCCTCGGGTGGTCGGGCGGCACCGCACACGCGGCACCCGCGCCGCGGTTGAGCCGGCCGTCCCGCGCACAGGCGGGTGCGTCATTCGGTCCGGGTGGTCCGGCCGTGGACCCGATGCCGGCATAGTCGGACGGTGTTCCCGTCCACGTGTGCCGCTCGCCTTGCTTTCGGTCGACGACAGCGCATCCCGATGATCCGATCACCGGCCGTCGGATGACCGCGCCAGCCGATCGGCCGGCCGGTTCGACGCCGACGGCCGCATCCGGGTCGGCACCGGATGGGCCGCTGATCGTCCCGCTGTTGGTGCTGTTCCCGGTGCTCATCGCGGCGAACCTCGCCCAGTTCCGGCTCTCGCCCTGGACGATCGCGATCGGCATCATGATGACCGCCACGCTGGCCGTGATCGCGCGATTCGCCCGGCTCGGACCGGCCGACCTCGGCCTGCGGCGGGCCTCGATGCCGGCCGGGCTGCGCTGGGGCGGCGGGTTCGCCGCGGTGGTGGCGGCGGCCTACGGGGTGGCGTTGCTGATCCCGTTCGCCCGGGACGCGGTCGGCTCATCGGGGGGCGGCTCGTGGCACTCTGTGGTGTGGTCGATGCTGGTGGTGATCCCGCTCGCCACGGTGATCCCGGAGGAGCTGGCGTTCCGCGGCGTGCTGTGGGGCCTGGTCCGGCGCCGGTCGGGCCCGCGAACGGCGACAATGGTGTCATCCCTGTTGTTCGGGGTGTGGCATGTGCTGCCGGCCCTCGGTGGCGGCGCGGCCAACGCCGCCGTCTCCGACACGGTCGGCGGTGGCCCGCTGGGTGTTCTCGTCCGTGTGGTGACGACGGTGCTGTTCACCGCCTTCGCCGGGGTCGTGCTGTGCCTGCTGCGCTCACGCAGCGACAGCCTGCTCGCTCCCGTCATCGCCCACTGGTCGGTCAACGCTCTTGGCCTGCTGTTCGTCCAACTCGCGTGAAAGAGAATCGGTGAGCGTGCCCACAAGAGATCCGAATGTCGACGACGGGTCCGATGGCCGTGCCCCCAATCGCGCCGACGACGCCGCATCGCCGGGCGTGCCCGGAACCCCTCCTCCTGCTCCGGTCCGCGCCCGGCGCCGGTTCCGGTACACGCTGCCGGGGGCCTGGGTCGCCGTGGTGTTCGTCTGCCTGTCTTTCACCCCGTCACTGGTGCCGCGACCGGGGGCGTTCATGGGGCTGGTCTGCGGAATCAACGGCGCGATCGGGTACGGCCTCGGCGTGCTGGGCGCCTGGGTGTGGCGGGCATTTGCCGACCGGGATGTTCGTCCCACCCGCCGGCGGTCCTGGCAGATCTTCGCGATCGCCGGCCCTGCCCTGCTCCTGGTCGGCTACCTGCTCGGGCAGCGCTGGCAGGGACAGATCCGCGAGCTGGTGAGCGCGGCTCCGGAGGAGTGGACATCTCGACTGCTGTTTCCGCTGGTCGCCGCCCTATCCTTCGTCGGGCTTGTTGCGGTCGGCCGCTTGGTCCGCCGCGGCTACCGGTGGATGGCCCGTCACCTGTCGAGATGGATCGGCGCCCGCGCCGCCGGGGTGATCGGATGGGCGTTGGCGTTCGCGCTCACCGTGGGACTGGTCAGCGGGGTGCTGGTGGACGGCATTCTCGGCCTGACGGATCGGATCTTCGCCGTGCGGGACACCACGACCAACGAGGACGCGGTGCAACCGGCCACCGGGCTGCGGTCGGGCGGTCCGGGGTCGCTGGTGCCCTGGGACACCCTGGGCTATCAGGGCCGCAACTTCACCGGCCAGGGACCGACGGCCGCCGACATTGCCGCGTTCACCGGCACACCGGCACAGGATCCGATTCGCATCTATGCCGGGATGACCTCCGCCGATACCGCGGAGGAACGGGCCCAACTGGCCGTCGCCGATCTGGAGCGGGCCGGCGGCTTCGACCGGGCCAGCCTGCTGGTGACCGGAACCACCGGCACCGGATGGGTGGACCCCGCCGCGATCGCCGCCTTCGAGTACGAGACCGGCGGGGACAGCGCCGCGGTCGCCATCCAGTACTCCTACCTGCCCTCCTGGGCGTCCTTCCTGGTCGACCAGGAGCGCGCCCGGGAAGCCGGCCGGGCCCTGTTCGACGCGGTCTACCGTAAGTGGACCGATCTGCCCCCGGACCGGCGCCCCAAGCTCTACGCGTTCGGGCTCAGCCTGGGCTCGTTCGCCATGGAGACGCCGTTCAGCGGTGAGGTCGACATGTCCACCCGGACCGATGGCATGCTGCTGGCCGGGCCACCCAGCTTCAATGTCCTGCACCGCGAATTCGCCGACCAGCGCGATCCGGGCAGCCCCGAGGTCCAGCCCGTCCTGCGCAACGGCCGGACCGTCCGGTTCGCCAACGATGTGAGCATGGACATCCCGCCGGACGGGGCGGACTGGAGCGGCAGCCGGGTGCTGTACCTGCAGCACGCGTCGGATCCGGTGGTGTGGCTCAATCCGGACCTGATACTGCACCGGCCGGATTGGCTGGCCGAGCCGGCAGGTCCCGACGTCACCGACGAGATGGTGTGGATCCCGTTCGTCACGTTCTGGCAGGTAGCGGCCGACCTGCTGGAACCGGTGGACACGCCGCCGGGCCACGGCCACACCTACACCTTGGAATTCGTCGACGGGTGGGCCGCCGTCCTGCAACCTTCGGGCTGGACCGACCAGCAGGCCGACCAGCTCAAAGCGATCGTCGGTCAGTTGCACTGATCGCGAAACCTGGCTGACCGGTACCACCGCGCGATGCCCGCCGCGCAGCGTTCTCCGCGCTGCGTTCGTCGCGCTGCGTTCGTCGCGCTGCGTTCGTCGTGCCCGGTCGGCCGTCCGGCGTCTCGGGGCCGCCTGAGCTCAGCGGCCCAGCGCCAACGCCGACAGCCGCCGAAGATCGATCGGGGCCGGCAGCACCGGTACCCCGGGACGGTCCCGGGGGAGCCGCACCCGAAGCGCTCGGGGCCGGACGGAGCAGCGGACCGGCGACGGGACCAGGAGCGCCTCGCCGTCGACCCCGACCGGGATCTCGGCCTTCCCCTTGTCATCACCCGACCGATCGATGTCGATCACCACGTCGCCGTCGCCGACCATGTTCGTCACGGTGCGGAATTCGGCGCGACGCAGCAGTGCCGCCGCCTCGCCGGCGCTGGCGATGTGCCCGGCGACGATGCCGAGCACGCCCTGGTCGATCCGTTCCCGCCGGCCCATGTCCCGGAGCCGGCCGGATCCGTAGGGGTTGTTGCTGATCAGGATCGCCTGCTGGTCCGTCAGCGTGCGGGCGCCGGTGCGGACGGTGAGCCGGCTGCCCTGATCCGGATCCAGCAGGTCCGGCAGCATCGACAGGATCGTCTTGTTCTTGTTGTCGCGGTACTCGGGGCTCTGCACGATCTCGGCGTAGGCGCCGAACGAGGCGTTGTTGACGAACGGCCGGTCCCCGATCAGTCCGAGGTCGACCCGTACCTCCTCGCCGTCGGTCAGCGCGGTCAGGCAGGTCGACGGGTCGTCCCGGTCCAGGCCCAGGTCCAGGGCGAAGTGGTTGCGAGTGCCGGCGCTGATGACCAGCAGCGGCAGATCGTGCTCGGCGCAGATCCCAGCGACCAGGGCCTGGGTGCCGTCACCACCGGCCACGCCGAGCAGGTCGGCGCCCCGGTCGACGGC
Organism: Nakamurella sp.; assembly: GCA_044223435.1. Taxonomy (GTDB): domain Bacteria; phylum Actinomycetota; class Actinomycetes; order Mycobacteriales; family Nakamurellaceae; genus Nakamurella. The sequence goes on along the minus strand of JBGALY010000021.1, from coordinate 802 downwards.
ATCCCGGACGATGGCGGCCACGTCCACGTGCCCCGGTCCGTCCAGCAGCGCCACCTCCGCTCCCAGTGCTTCCGCCTTTCGCTGCAGGTCGAACTTGACGACCTTGCCGCCACCCGAGCGCGGGTTCATCACGATGAACGGCCGCAGCGGTGGCGGCGTCCGCATCGTGGGCATCCACTCCGGGGCCTTGGTGTGCATCGCCCGGCGGGCCGCGGCGCCCCCCAGCGCCAGCAACACCACCGTGACGATCGCGACGATCAGCGCGTCCCGCCACATGAAGATCACCAGGACCGCGACGATGGCGCCGAGCGCCACGCCCAGACCCAGCCATCGGCCGATACCCCGTTTGGCCAGGAACCAGTACCCGCCCACGAGCACCGCGACCGCGCCGATCAGGCCGACCACCAACAAGGTGATCCCGATCGCACCCTCGGTGCCGATCAGCACCACGATCGCGGCAATCCAGGCGGCGAACGCCCCGCGGGCCAACCACCGCTGGGACGCGGTCGACGAGTGCTCAATGGTCTGCATAGTGTTCTCCGTTGCCGAACGCCCGGGGTCGAGCGGTTCGTGGCTGACCGGCCTCCGGTCGACCCCGGCCGACCCGGACGACTGGTTGCCGACCAGCCCCATGCCGGCCGGCGCCCGCGGACGTCCTCTCTGCGATCATCATGCTGCCCTATTCGGCCGGTCCGGTTCACCCGGCTCGAATGAAGTGCCGGCCTCACCCCGATCCGGACGATCCGGGCCGGACGCGGCTGTGACAGGCTGCCGGGCGGTGCAGCGTCACGCTGCCCCAGAC
>JBGALY010000020.1:0-101687 GCA_044223435.1 Nakamurella sp. | reverse complement strand
GACCGCCAACTCAACCGTGCCCTGCACGTCGTTGCGGTCACCCGAGCCCGCTACGAGCCCCGAACCAAGGACTACGTCCAGCGTCACCGTCAACACAAGACTGACCGTGAGATCCGACGACAACTCAAGCGTTACATCGCCCGTGAACTGTTCAAAGTGCTTCAGAGCATCGATGCCCTCACACCACCCACCCCCGCACCCAACAAGATCAACACCGCCGCTTGACAGACATAGAAGCGTCAACAACGCCGGCGCGGATCATCTGCCCCGGAATGGGACGGGTGGGGCGGGAGTCGACAACTTCATCCGCGCGGTGGGGTTGGCCCGGCCGTGGTCGGGGCCGGACGTGCCACAACGGCCGGGGCGTCCGGATGGGATAACTCGGCGGCACATCCGATCCGTCCTGGGCGAACCCCGCGAGACCTGAGCAGGATCTGAGGATGGTCGCAGGCGCGGATCCACTTCACGGCGACGGCGAGATGACCACGGCCGCCGGCCGGCTCTGTCCGGAGTCCATGTGAAAGCTGCACGCGGCGGCGCCCGGCCCACCTGGATCCCGGCCGCGCCCAATGTCGACGGGCTCGCCCGACAGCCCGGGTTTCCCTGCCAGGATCGCTTTCGTGTCGACAATACGACCATTTCAGATTGTATTTTTCGAACACATATGACATGATGGGTCATGGCTATCGCAGTGACCACCCTCGACGACGTGACCCGCGTCGTCGAGCAGGTCGAAGCCGGTCTGGGCCAGCTGCTCGATGCCGAATACTGGAAGCTGCACGGCGACGACCTGCTGGCCGCGGCCCGGGCGGTGGAACACTTGGCCAGGCTGACATACGCCGTGCAGGTCGCCGTCGCCGGGGAAATCGACCTCGCCCGTCTCGCCCAGGTCCACGGGCAGACCTCGACTGCGGTCCTGCTCCGCAACGCCCTGAACATCGGCCCCGGCGACGCCGCCGCCCGGGTCCGGACCGCCCGGCAAGTCCTGCCCCAGGATGCCATCAGCGGCGGCGAGATCGCGCCGCAACTCCCCGAGCTCGGGCGCCACCTGCACACCGGGAACCTGGGCGCCGAACAGGCCGCGATCATCGTCAAGACCATGGGCAAGATCCCCACCGAGGTTCCGGTCGATGTCCGTGAGGACGCCGAACGCACCCTTGTCGGTCATGCCCGCACCATGGACCCCGCCGACCTCAGCAAGGTCGCCGCCAGACTCCTCGTCACCCTCGACCCGGACGGCGACTTCGCCCCGAAGAACCCCGCCGACCGCACCGAACTCGCCCTGGGCACCCGCGACGCCCGCACCGGACTCACCCCGATCAAAGGCACACTCGACGACAGCACGGTGGCCGCGTTCATCACCGCGACCGATCCACTTGCACAGCCCCGTCCGGGGGTCGACGGCGTCAAGGACCAGCGATCCCCCGCGACCCGGCTGGCGCAGGCATTCTCCACCGTCCTGGACGGATTCCTCGCGACCAACGAACGACCCGCGCAGGGTGGTGAACGGCCCCACGTCACCATGACCCTGCAGTACGACGCCCTGACGAACCGGCTCGCCGACGCCACCCTGACCGCCGCCGGCACACCGGTCGGTCCCGCCCAGGCGCGAAGGATCCTGTGCGACTGCGACGTCATCCCCGCCGTCCTCGGCGCCAACGCCGAACCCCTGGACATCGGCCGGGCCACCAGGATCTGGCCCACCGCGATCCGCCGCGCCGCCCTGCTCCGCGACGGCGGATGCGTGTTCCCTGGCTGCGACCGGCCCGCCCGCTGGTCCGAGGTCCACCACATCGTGTTCTGGATGAACGGTGGACCCACCAGCCTGGACAATGCCGCCTGCCTGTGCGGCGTCCATCACGCTCTCATCCACAAAGGTGACTGGCAGGTCCGGATGGCGAAAGACGGCCGACCCGAGGTCATCCCTCCCACCTGGATCGACCCCGACCAGCGCCCCCGCCGCAATCACGGGATCCGGCTCCGGCAATAACGGGGCCCGCCGCAAGTCGACCGGGTCGTCGTGCACCGAGTACCTTGCCGGCCGGTCGCGCGGCGTGTCGCACCCGGTCACGCGGTGCGTTCAGCCGCGTCTCCGGAGGCCCTATACGGCACACTCACCGGGTGCCACCGTTGACCGTCCATCGCTGGGGTCCGCCCGACGGGCCGCCGCTGCTCCTCCTGCACGGGCTGACCGACGCCGGTACGACCTGGCCGGACGCCGTGCGCCGCTGGCAGTCGACATACCGGGTGATCGCTCCTGACCTGCGTGGGCACGGTCAGTCCCCCCGGTTCGCCGACGACGAGCTGGGCCGCTGCCACGACCTCTGGGTCGCCGACGTGCTGGATCTGCTGCCGGCCGGCGGGCCGGCACCGGTGATCGTTGCGCACTCGCTCGGGGGCCTCCTGGCTCTCCGAGCGGCTATCGCCGCCCCGGTGCGGGTCCGCGGCCTCGTGCTGGAGGACCCGGCCGTCCCCACCGGCAACCCGCTCCCCGACCCCGTGTTCGTCGCCGACCAGGAGCGGTTCCTCGATTCGTTCGCCGACGGCGGGGCCGCCGAACGAGCGCGGATGCGCGTCGTCTCGCCCTGGTCCGAGGACGAGATCGACGCCTGGGCCGCCGCCAAACCGCTGGTCGACCGCCGGATGATCCACCATGGCCTGACGCTCGGCGAAGCCGGCTGGGAGACGTTGTTCAACCGGCTCGCCGTGCCCACCCTGCTGATGCTGCCGGTCGGCAGCCCGATGGCCCCCGACGAGTCCGCGGTCACCAACCCGCGGGTGCGGTTCGGCTGGCGGGCCGGGGTCGGCCACTGCGTTCGTCGGGACGACCCCGTCGCCTTTCACCGCGTTGTCGACCCGTTCCTGGCTGCGGTCAGCTCGGGGTAATTCCTTCGGCGGTCAACCGCTCGCCGCACCACCGGACGGGTACCGGATCGGTGAGATCGCCGACGAAGTCGCCGTTCTCGTCCTTGTTGACGAAGGCGATCAGCACCCAGCGCCCGGCCGGGTCGGTCACCAACTTGCCGACGTACCATCGGTCGTCGGTGAGCCGGGTGGCGCCGACGATGTCATAGGGCCCCAGGGCCGACGAGGCCGCGGCCGCCCACACGCCACCACCGGGCTCCCGCGCCGCCGGGTCGGCGGACCGTTCGCCGGCCAGGCAGTTGAAGATCAGCACCCAGCGACCATCGACGTTTTCCACCTGCGGCACCTCCAGGTGGCCGAACCCGGCCCCCGGCGCGGACAGCGGCGGCTGCACCGTCCACTCCTGCAGGTCCGCGGACCGCGCGTGACCGATCACCCCGCGCCCGTCCACCGGCCCGTCGTTCGAGCGGGCGGTGATCAGCATGTGCCACCCGTCGCCGGCCGGATCCGGAAACACCCAGGGATCGCGCCAGTGTTCGTCCTGCCACTCCCGCGGCCCGCCGAGGGTCTCGTACCACTGGGAGTCGGCCCGGACCAACGGGTTCCGGTCATCCTTGGTCCAGATGTAGAGATCGTCGGAGGTGGCCCGGCCGATCTGCTGGATCAGCTGACCCTCGTCGTTCATCGTGGTCCCGGTGTAGAACATGGACCACCGGCCGTCGTCCCCGCGGACGGTCGACCCGGTCCAGGTGGCCATCTGGTCGAAGCTCGGCGGCCCGCCGTGCACCAGGGCGTCCGCCACCCGCTCCCAGCCGACCAGGTCGGTGGAGATCGCGTGCCCGACGCTCGCCCGGCGATGCCGCAGGTCCGGGTGCTGCAGCGCCCTCGACGCGTAGAGGAAGAAGGCGTGATAGGTGTCCTCGTCCCGGACGATCCAGAAGTCCCAGACCCAGGAATCGGGCAGTCGCAGCATGGCTATCCCTTCACGCCGGAGGAGGCGATCGAGTTGATGAAGGCGCGTTGGAATGCGATGAACATGACCAGCACGGGCACGGTGATCATCGAGGCGTAGGCCATGATCTGACCCCAGTTGGTGGTGAGCTGCGAGAAGTAGTCGATGCCGACGAGAACCGGCCGGAGCTCCTCGGTCTGGACGGCCATCAGCGGCCACAGGTACTGGTTCCAGGCCGGTAGGAAGGTCAGGATCGCCACGGTGGCGATCGCCGGACCGGACAGCGGCATGATGATCTTGCGGTAGATCGTGAACCAGCCGGCGCCGTCGACCTTGGCCGCCTCGTCGAGTTCCTTCGGGATGGAATCGAAGTACGAGTAGAACAGGTAGATGGAGAAGGCGTTCGCGATGAACGGCACGAACTGCACCTCGTAGGTGTCCAGCCAGCCGATGGATCCGTCGAAGTACGGCAGGAGGTTGACCCACCACAGCAGGGGCAGCGCCAGCGTTTCGAACGGCACGATGAGCGTCGCCAGGATGACCCCGAGCAGCAGCCCCTGGCCGCGGAAGCGCAACCGCGCCAGGGCGAAGGCGCACATGCTGTTGACGAACAGTCCCAGCACCACGGTCAGCAGCGTGATCAGGATCGAGTTCATCATGAATCGCCAGAACGGCACCCGATCGAAGACGGCGGTGTAGTTGTCCAGCGACACGTCGCCGACCGGCAGGAACGCGTTGATCGAACTGAGGTCGCCGAAGATCTGGGTGTCCGGCTTGAGCGACGAGACCAGCATGAACAGCAGCGGCAGGGCGAACACGAGCACCAGCAGCAACCGGATCACGTAGCGCCAGATGGTCAGCCGGACCGGGGTTCCGGCCCGGGCCGGGCCGGACGCCGGCGGGGCGGGCGCGGCGGCGGGAGAGAGCGTGTCACTCATTTCTTCACGTCCTTGTCACGCGTGAGGTAGCGCTGCACCAGCGAGACGGCCAGCACGAGCACGAAGAAGACCAGGGACAGGGCCGAGGCGTATCCCGTCTGCTGCAGGGAGAATCCGATGCGGACCGACTGGTACACGATGGTCGAGGTGGAATCGAGCGGGCCGCCCTGGGTCATCACCTGGATCTGGGTGAACAGCGCGAAGGCCTGGATGGTGATGGTGATCAGGATGAACGTGCGGGTCTGCCGCAGCGCCGGCCAGGTGATGTAGCGGAACCGCTGCCAGTTGCCGGCGCCGTCGATCGCGCCGGCCTCGTACATGTCCTGCGGGATGGTCTGCAGGCCGGAGAGCCAGATGACCATGTGGAAACCGACGGCCTGCCAGATCGACATCACCAGCACCGCGACGAGCGCGGTGTTCGGGTTGCCCAGCCAGTCCGGCCCGTCGATGCCGAAGACAGCGAGGAATCCGTTGATCAAACCGTCGGGCTGATACATGAACTTCCACAGCAGCGAGACGACCACCATCGAGGTGACGACCGGCAGGAAGTAGACCGTCCGGAAGAAGTTGACTCCGCGGATCCGGACGTTGATCAGTAGGGCCAGCACCAGGGCCAGCCCGGCCTGCAGGGGCACCACGAACACGGTGAACAGCAACGTGTTCCGCAGCGACTTCCAGAACAGCGGATCACCGAAGAGCCGGGCGAAGTTGTCGAAACCGACGAACTGCGGTCCGGTCGGCGAGATGAGCTTGGCGTTGGTGAAGGCCAACGCGAACGTCAGCACGATCGGGATGATGATGAAGACCAGGAGCAGGGCCACGGCGGGGGTGATCATCCACGCCGCGGCGATGCGCTGGGACTGGCGGCTCCGGGCGAACCGCCGTTGGCGGAAGGAGAGCTTCTCGATCTGATGCACGGTGGGTGGTTCGGGGTGGGCGGCCCCGATTGTCTGCGTCATTGCGTTCCTCACGGGACCATCGGGATCGGGCGGGCGCGGCAGTGCGGCCGGCGCCCGCCCGGATCGGTGGACCGGACGGATCCGGTTACTGGAAGTTGTTGTTGGACTTCTGGTTCGCGTCGATGTCCGCGACCGCCTGGTCGAGGGCCTGCTGCGGGTCGGCCCCGTTGAGGATGTCCTGCGCGGTCTTGGTGAAGGTGGTCGCGATGAACGGGTAGCCCGGCGTCACCGGCCGGACGAGCGCGAACTGCTTGGAATACTGCCGGAAGATGTCGTTGTCGCCCCCGGGCTCGTAACCGGGCACCATGGCCGCCGCGGCGTCGGTCGCCGGGATGGTCCCGGTCGCCTCGGACACCGAGGCCACGTACTTGTCCTGCAGCGCGAACTTCATGTAGTCCAGCGCCCCCTCGGGCGCGGCGCAGCCCTGGCTGACCGCCCACTGCCACGAGCCACCGCCGATCTTCGGGCCCTGACCCAGGTCGACCGACGGCAGGAACAGGATGTCGTCGGCAATGGCGGACGCGCGGGCCGGCTCGGCTCCCCACGACCCGTTGTAGAGGATCGCGGTCTTGCCGTTGAGGAAGTCCTGCGCGGGATCGGCACCGGACTTGAGTGGCATGTAGCCGTCGGCGGCCAGCGAATGGAACCAGTTCGCCCAGTCGACGGCCGCGGCGCCGTTGAGCACCCCGTCGGCGCTGGCGTAGTCGTCCCGGTTGATCAGGTCGCCGCCGAAGCTCTGCAGGAACGGCGAGTACGCGTACGGCCACCATTCACCGGTGTTGCCGGTCTGCATGTCCAGCGCGTTGTCCCACTTGCCGCCGGCCTTGATCGCGGCCAGCGCGGCGGCGAACTCGTCCTTGGTCCACGGCTGGTCGGCGGTCGGAATGCGGATCCCGTTCTCCTCCAGGGCCGACTTGCGGGCCTCCATGACCAGTGCGACGTCGTAATAGCCGACGGCGTAGTTCTTGCCGTTGTACGTGCCGACGACGCTGGGCAGGAACTTCGAGATCTGGTCATCCAGGCCGTCCAGCGGCGCCAGGTAACCGGCCCAGGCCCAGTTGGGCACGTTGGGGCCGTCGACGTCCAGGATGCAGGGCAGGCTCTTGGAGGCCGCGGCCGCCGTCACCGAGGTGTTGTAGGAATCCTGCGGGAATGCCTGGACCTCGACCTTGTACTTGGTCTGGCTGCCGTTGTAGTCCGTGACGACCTGGTTGATCGCCGCCAACTCCTTGTCGTTGCCGGCGTTGTGGGTCCACAGCTTGAGGGTGGTGGTGCCGTTCGCGTCGGTCTGGGCGCTGTCGCCCGAGCTGCTGCCCTTGCCGCAGGCGGCCAGGGAAAATGCCAGCGCCGCCGCTAGACTGACGGCCGCGAGGCGCTTCAGGGGTGTGGTGACCATGGAGCTTCTCCAACTCACTGTCGTCCGGTCGGACCGGACGGTCGGGTTCGTCCGCGCAGGCGGACGGGATTCGGGGTGGGTAGTGCTCGTCGTCCCGGGTCACGACCGGGGCGGCGGGCCCACCGATGCACGGCGCACCAGCGGGCAGGGCAGGATCTCGGTGCGGGGTGGCTCCTTTCCTTCGGCATCGATCCCGCGAAGCAGGGTGGTGACGGCCCACCACCCCATCTCGTAGTGGGGCAGGGCGACGGTGGTCAGGCCGGGCCGCAGGCCGGCCGAGATGATCTCCTGGTCGTCGAACCCGACGATCGACAGGTCCTGGGGGATGCGCAGGCCACGCTCGGCCGCGGCCTGGTAGGCGCCCATGGCCATGCGGTCGTTGTAACAGAACAGCGCGGTCGGTCGGATCGGCTCGGGACGGTCCAGCAGGGCCGCGGCCGCACGATAGCCGCCCTGCGCCTCGGAAAGGTCGCTGACCACCATTGCGGTGCGGTAGGTCCGGCGGGCGTCCCGCAGCGCCCGCTTGAATCCCTCGAGCCGCAGGCGGGTGGCCGGCACGTCCATGCTGTTGGTGACGAACCCGATGCGCCGGTGGCCGTGATCGACCAACTCCCGCACCGCGGCCATCGCTCCCCCGACCTCGTCCGGCACCACACCGGAGAAGCCGCTCACGGTCGAGCGGGCGTCCAGCAGCACCGTGGGCACGCCCCGCAGCACGGCCGGCGGGGTGAGCAGCCGGTGATACTCGGCGGCGTACACGATGCCGTCGACCCGGCGGTCGAGCAGCGCCCGGATCTCTCGGTTCTCCAGGTCCGCGTCGTCGCCCGAGTTGACCATCAGCAACAGCGATCCGTGCTCGGCCGCGGCGTCCTGGGCACCGAGGATCGTCCGGCCGGCGTGCGGCGAGGTGGCGATCCGGTCGTTGACGAATCCCAGCGTGTTCGACCGTTGCAGGCGCAGGCCCTGGGCCAGCCGGTTCGGGGTGTAGTGCAACTCGGCCACGGCGACCCGGACGCGTTCCCGGGTGGCGTCCGGGATCCGCTTGCCCGGCACGTCGTTCACCACGTGGGAGACGGTCGTGATGGACAGACCCGACCGCTCGGCGACGTCCCGCAACGTCGATCGCTCCATCCGACCCTCCTCGCTGAGTGCCAAAACGTTTCTGCATTGACATCAGAAGGATGGAGGACCCGCCGACGGATGTCAAGAGGCGATCGGTGACGCCCATTCACTGGCCCAACCGGGCCGGCGGCCACGCCGCGGGCGGTCCGCCCTCGCTTCGGCCATTAGCGTTTGATGCCAATATGTTTCGTTGATCTCGCGGGTCGAACAGGCCCACCGGACGGCGCCGCACCGGCCCGGGACGGACGGGTGCGATCTTCCGGCCAGTGGGCCGACGGCAGGGCTGCCTCCGGTCCGGCAAAACGTGTGGGCAACGAGCCGGAACGTTTGATCACCCACGAGATCAGCCTCCCGGCCGGAGCAGCGCCGGTCAGGCCCGGGGCGGCGGACCGACCGAGCCCCGGCGCACCAGGGGACACGGCATGATCTCGGCCCGGGGCCCGGCGGCCGGGCTGCCCTCGACGGCCCGCATCAGCGCATGCACCGCCCACTGGCCCATCTGGTAGTGCGGCAGCGCGACAGTGGTCAGGCCGGGTCGCAGACCGGCCGCGATCAGCTCCTGGTTGTCGAACCCGACGATCGAGACGTCCTCGGGGATCCGCAGTCCGCACTCCGCGGCGGCCTGATAGGCCCCCATCGCCATCCGGTCGTTGAAGCAGAACAGGGCGGTTGGCCGCTCCGCCGCGGGCCGGCCCAGCAGCTCCCGGGCGGCCCGGAAACCGCCCTGGACCTCGGAGATGTCCTCCACCACCATGGTGCGGGAAAAAGGCCGGTGCGCGGACTTGAGCGCTTTCTTGTAGCCGTCCAGCCGCAGCGCCGTCGCCGGGATCTCGGTGATGTTGGTGACGAAGGCGATCCGGCGGTGTCCGTGGTCGATCAGTTCCTTCACCGCGGTCGCCGCGCCACCCACCTCGTCGGGCACGACGGAGGAGAACTCACCGGCCGCGGGGCGGGCGTCCAGGAGCACGGTGGGAATTCCGGTCAGGGCGGCCGGCGGCACCAGGACCCGGTGGTACTCGGCCGCGTAGATGATCCCGTCGACCTGCCGGTCACGCAGGGCCTGGATCTCCCGGTTCTCCAGTTCCTCGTCGCTACCGCTGTTCATCAACAGCAACAGGGAGTCGTAATCGGCGGCCGCGTCCTGAGCGCCCAGGATCGTCTGACCGGCATGCGGTGAGGTCGCGATGTGATCGCTGATGAACCCGAGAGTGTTGGTCCGGCGCAGCCGGAGGCCCTGCGCCAGCCGGTTGGGTGTATAGGCGAGTTCTGCCGCCGCCGCCCGCACCCGTTGCCGGGTGGACTCCGGGATCCGCTTCCCCGGTACGTCGTTCAGCACGTGCGAGACGGTCGTGATGGAGAAGCCGGAGCGCTCGGCGACGTCGCGCAGCGTCGCCTTCGGCACCGTCGACCCCTCCCTGCCGTGCCCAATCGTTTCCCGCACCTACGAGAATCCCACACCTCGGCTCGGGTGGCGCCCGGGCCGGTCCGGCGGCGGGTCCCGGCCACCGGCACCGCTGCCCGGCCCTTACAGTCGGGCCGTGCGGTACGTGGCGATCGGAGACAGCTTCACCGAGGGCGTCGGTGACGAGCGGACGGACGGCAGCCTGCGCGGTTGGGCCGACCGGGTCGCCGAGGGGCTGGCCGATGCATCGGGCGAGCCCGTCGAGTACGCGAACCTGGCCATCCGCGGGCGCAAACTCGGCCCGATCGTCGACGAGCAGCTCGAGCCGGCCCTGGCGCTCGAACCGACCCTGATCACCTACAACGGCGGCGGCAACGACATCATGCGCCGCCAGGTCGACATGACGGCGTTGATGGCCCTGTCGCGGCGGGTGGTCCGGCGGTGCCAGGAGGCCGGCACGACGCTGATCGTGCTCGCCGGTCCCGATCCGACCTCCCGGATCCCGTTCGGCGGCGTCGTCCACCGCCGCGGCGAGGAGCTGACCGCGGATATCCTGCGCCTCACCGACGAGGCCGGCCTGACCTTCGTCGACATGTGGCACGACCCGGAGATCCGGCGTCCCGGCTACTGGGGCGCGGACCGGATCCACCTCAATCCGGCCGGGCACCGCCGGGTGGCGCGGCAGGTGCTCGCCGCGCTCGGTCGACCCCGGCCCGACGAACCCGGGCCGCTCCGGGAACCGCGGCGCAGCCTGGCGGACAATCTCGTCTTCTACCGCCAGCACGTGGGCCCCTGGGTGCGCCGGCGGGTCCAGGGCCGGTCCTCGGGAGACCACCGGACGGCGAAATATCCCGGCTACGTCAACATTTCACCCGATCCGGACCGTCTTGACCGGTGACGAGCCGCCGCGCTACCTGCCGGTCTCGGATTCGGCCGCCGTCCGATCGTTCAGCGTCCTGTCCCGTCCGGAGGTCTCGGACCACCGCCCGTTGATCGTCGAGCGGTGAACCGGCTCCTCGGCCCCGGAAAGCAATCCCCGCTCAAGCCGCTCGATCTGCGCCGACAGGCGCTCGACCTGGGCTCGGGTGGCCCCCTCGTGCGCCTCTTCCTCGGCCCGCACCTGCTCGACCAACCAGGACGCGATGATCGCCGTGATGGTGCCGAGCAATGCAATGCCGCACACCATCATGGCCACCGCGATGCACCGTCCACCGAAGGTGATCGGGTAGGTGTCGCCGTAGCCGACCGTCGTCACCGTCACGCACGCCCACCACACCGCTTCGCCGTAGGAGGTGATCAGCGAACCGGGCGCATACCGCTCCGCATCGAACACCGCGAGGGACGAGACGAGGACGAGCAGGCTGGTGGTCGCCGCGGCATAGACCACCACTCGTCCCCGTAGTGCGGTGCCGGCGGCTCGTTGGAAGACGGTCAGCAGAGTGAGCAGCCGGACGAGCCGCAGCGGTCTGAGCACGGGCAGCGCGACCACCAGCAACGACAGCAGGTTGCGGAGGAACCACCGGCCGCGGTTGGTCGCCAGGTACAGGCGCACGACGTAATCGACGACGAACACCAGCCAGCAGGCCACCGCCACCACATCGCAGGCGAGACCGACCCAGCCGGTCGGCTCGGCCAGCACCTGGTAGGCGTAGCCGGCGCCGAACACCAGGGCCACCACGATCAGCGGCCACTCCATGGCCTTGTTCCAGCCCCGGTACGCGGCGGACTCGGCGGGCCGATCAGCGACTCCCATCGACGCAGGATCGCACAAACTTCAGGGCCGTTCGAGTCCCCATCACCCCAGTGGCCCAAAGAGGACTGTCGTATCGACATCGCTCTGGGCCACCTGATCGACAACGCCGAGCAGGCGCTTCTCCTCGTACCGGAAGTGTGTGGTCATGACCGCCTCGATGCCTTCGAGGTGTCGCCGGAGGTCGTCGACGCCGGCACCGGCGGCCATCGCTTGGCGCAGCTCCCCGAGCAGGTGGCCGATCATTCGGTGGTCCCCGGCGAGATCGTCCAGGACGACGGCCAGATCGGACGGGCCGCCCGGACCGCCGGGAACAACCATCGGTCCTCACCGCCGTGATGGCCGTCCAGCGCGGCGCAGAACGCCCAGCAGTAGGTGAGCGGGTCGAGCGCGGGGCCGGCCGGCCGGCCGGCCTCGACCGATTCCCGGGCGATCACCAGGGCATCGGCCAGGCGCTGGTGCACCCGGCGCAGCTCCGCGCTCCAGGCGACGATCCGGGCTCGCTCCATCGCTGGCGACCTTAGCCGAGCCCCGCGGATATATCCCCCCGGTCAACTTCAACAAACTGTTGACACCCTGGGCGAGGCGAGGGTAACTTTCACTGCAAGAGATTCGCCTTCCACTTAGTGGAAGATCGAGCCTCAGAGGTCAAATCAACACGGGAGTGTCTCGACGATGAGCCTTTCCACCCATGTGCTGGACGCCGGCCTGGGTCGCCCCGCCGAAGGGGTGCCGATCCGACTCACCCGCAGCGGTGATTCAACGTCAACCGCGGCAATTCCGCTCTTCACCGCCGTCACCGATTCCGACGGTCGCCACCGCCATCAGGACGCCGGAAAGGACGTTCCGCTCGCGGCCGGAATCTACGAACTGACCTTCGACACCGGGGCCTACTTCGCCGCTTCCGGCCAGACCGGATTCTACCCGAAGGTCACCGTGACGTTCGAGATCACCGACGTCACCGTCCACCACCACGTCCCACTCTTGTTGTCCCCGTTCGCATTTTCGACCTACCGAGGGAGCTAGGTGCCATGACCGTCACGCTCGGCCACAACCAGTACGGCAAGGCGGAGACCCGCGTCGTCCGTGTCTACCGCGATTCCGATCCGCACGAGATCGTCGACTACAACGTCAGCGTCGCACTGTCCGGGGATTTCGAGGACATCCACCGCACCGGTGACAACAGCAACTGCCTGACCACCGACGCCACCAAGAACACGGTGAACGCCTTCGCGAAGGAATACAGCGAGGCCGCCCGCCAGCCGGAGTCGTTCGGCATCGCGCTGGCCAAGCATTTCGTGGACGACACCGCCCCGGTCCACCGCGCCCGCATCAAGCTCGAGATGTACCCGTGGAAGCGGCTGTCCCACGACGGCATCCCCCACCCGCACGCCTTCGCCCGGGACGGCGGCTACGTCCGCACCGCCACCGTCACCTACGACGGGACGAACCTGTGGGTGGTCTCCGGCGTGCAGGACTACGTGGTGCTCAAGACCACCGACTCGGAGTTCTGGGGCTACCTGCAGGACAAGTACACGACCCTCAAGCCGACGCACGACCGCGTGATGGCCACCTCGGTCACCGGCCAGTGGTGGCACACCAACACCGAGGCCGACTGGAACAAGTCCTACGACTCCGCCGTCGCCACCATGAGCAGCGTGTTCGCCGGCCACCACAGCCTGGCCCTGCAGCAGACCATGTTCGCCATGGGCGAGGCAATGATCGCCGAGCAGCCGGAGATCGGCGAGGTCCGGTTCTCCCTGCCCAACAAGCACCACTTCGTCATCGACCTGAGCCCGTACGGCCTGGAGAACCCGAACGAGGTGTTCCACGCCGACGACCGGCCCTACGGCTTCATCGAGGGCACGATCCACAACGACCAGTTCAAGGACACCGCACCCGGCAACCAGGCCTTCGATCCCGGTCAGGGCTGGTAATCCGCCCGATGGCCCACCACGAACATTCTGGGGAGGATTTTTCGGGGCAGCAGGGAATCGAACTGCTGCCCGACGGGAAGCATCCCGTCGACGAAGTGCTGAAGCCCGCGCCGATGCTGCTGTACGGCCTTCAGCACGTGATGAGCATGTACGCCGGCGTCGTCGCGGTGCCGTTCATCGTCGGCAGCGCGCTGAAGCTCCCATTCAGCGACCTGTCCTACCTGCTCGCCGCGACGCTGCTGGTATCCGGTCTGGCCACCCTGCTGCAGACCCTGGGCGTCAAGTGGATCGGCGCGAAACTCCCAATCGTGCAGGGGACGTCGTTCGCCGCGGTGGCCTCGATGATTACCGTCGGGATCTCCGCCGGCGGTGGGGTCGACGGCCTGCGGGCGATCTTCGGGTCGGTGCTGATCGCCGGCCTGGCCGGGTTCCTGCTCTCGGGAGTCTTTGCCCGCCTGCTCCGGTTCTTCCCGCCGGTGGTGACCGGTTCGGTCATCACCGTGATCGGTCTGTCACTGCTCCCGGTGGCCATGCGGTGGGCCGGCGGCGGAGCCGGAGCGGCGGACTTCGGGTCGATCTCGAACGTCGCGCTGGCCGCGATCACCCTGGGCATCATCCTGGTGATCTACCGGTTCCTGCCCGGCTTCTTCTCCCGGATCGCCATCATCGTGGGCTTGGTCGCCGGTGGCGTGGTGGCCGCGCTGATGGGAAAGCTGGACTTCTCCAAGGTCGGCCAGGCCGACGCGTTCGCCATCTCCACCCCGTTCCACTTCGGCGCGCCGACCTTCCAGGTCGCCGCCATCATCTCGATGGTCATCGTGATGCTGGTGATCATGACCGAGACGACCGCCGACCTGCTGGCGATCGGCGTGATCGTCGGCCGGCCGGCCGACCGCAAGACCGTCGCCAACGGCCTGCGGGCCGATTGCATCTCGACGGCGGCGTCCGGCGGCCTGCTCAACGGGTTCCCGGTCAGCGCCTTCGCCCAGAACGTTGGCCTGGTCGCGCTCACCGGCATTCGTAGCCGGTTCGTCGTGGCCGCGAGCGGCGTGATCCTCCTGGTGCTCGGCCTGTTCCCACAGGTCGGCGCCGTGGTCGCCGCGTTGCCGTTGCCCGTCCTGGGTGGGGCCGGCCTGGCCCTGTTCGGGACCGTCGCGGCGAGCGGCATCCGCAGCCTGGCGGCCGTCAAGTACGACGGTAACTCCAACCTGGTGATCGTGGCGCTGGCCATCGCGGCCGGCCTGGTGCCGATCGCGGTGCCGGATCTGTACCACGGATTCCCGGAGTGGTTCCAGACGATCTTCGACTCCGGGATCAGCGCGGCGGCGGTGACCGCGGTGACGTTGAACATCTTCTTCAACGTCCTCGGCCGCAAGGATGACGCCGCCCCGATCTTTGCCGAGTCGCCCGCCATCGGGGTGACCCCGGAGGAGCAGCCCGGCGGGCACGTCCCGAACGGCCCGGCGCGGGATGCTGGACGGACCGGCGAGTGATCCGCCGCTCGACCGGAACCGGCTGACCCACCTGGGTTTCAATCGGTTCCGGTCGATCGGAGGGCCCGGTTCCGGGCGCCCCCGGGCCGCCCGGGCCAGTCAGCGGGCGGAACCGGCCGGCAGCGGGAACGCTTGACGGCATGAGACCCTTTACGCTAGATTTTCTACATCGTGAACTAGTACTTCCACTATACGGAATCAAGAGAGAGGCTCGATGAACGGCGACGGGACGTCCCCGACCAATGCCCCCTCGAGCCTGCGTGCCTCATTCCTGGACGAACTGGATCACGACCTGGCCGGCGCCGACGCGATGCTGGCGGACCGCTACCCCGGTGATCCCGGGACCCGCCAGCCGGTGCACACCGTTTACGTCAACGCGGATCTGGTCCGCGGCGACCTGGGGGCCGGGCTGATCGACCGGTGGGCGGCCGGTGCCCGTGAGGTGCTGGCCGTGGCCGCCGCCGATCCGGCGGCCGCCGCTGCGCTCGGCCTGCCGGTGGGCGGTGCCGAGCTGGCCACCGTGCTGGACCAGGTGCGGGCCAAGCTCGGCGCGGAACCGATCGAGGACCTGCGGCTGGACTTCGAGGACGGCTACGGCAACCGCTCCGACGAGGAGGAGGATCGGGACGCCGCGCAGGTCGCGGCCCTGCTGCCTGACCTGCTCGCCGACCCGCACGGTCCCTTCCTGGCCGGCATCCGATTCAAGTCGCTGGAGCGGCCCACCCGCCGCCGCGGCCTGCGCACGCTGGACCTGGTCGTGTCCGGGCTGCTGGCGGTCGGTCCGATCCCGCCGGGGTTCGTGGTGACGCTGCCCAAGGTCACCTCCGTCGACCAGGTCGCGGCCATGGTCAAGGTCTGCGAGGAGCTGGAGCGGGCCCACGACCTGGCCGCCGGCTCGCTGCGGTTCGAGATCCAGATCGAGACCACCCAGGCGATCCTGGGCGCCGACGGGACCGCCACCGTCGCCCGGATGATCGGCGTCGCCGGCTCGAGATGTGTTGCCCTGCACTACGGCACGTTCGACTACAGCGCCGCGTGCGGGGTCGCCGCTTCGCAGCAGAGCCTGGCTCACCCGGTGGCCGACCACGCCAAGGCGGTCATGCAGGTGGCCGCGGCCGGCACCGGTGTGCGGTTGTCGGACGGATCCACCAACGTCATGCCGATCGGCGCACCCGAACAGATCCGGTCGGCCGTCGCCCTGCACGCGGGATTGGTCACCCGGTCCCTGCGGGCCGCCTACTACCAGGGCTGGGACATGCACCCCGGTCATCTGGTCAGCCGGTATCTGGCCACCTACGCCTTCTACCGGGAGGGTCTCCCGGCGGCCGCCGCCCGGCTCAACGCGTACCTGAACAAGCAGGCCGGTGGGGTGGTCGACGAACCGGCCACGGCGCAGGCGCTGGCCGCATTCCTGATGCGCGGCGTGCACTGTGGCGCGATCGACGACGCCGAAGTGCTCGACCGCGCCGGGGTACGGCGCGCCACGCTCGACGCGCTGGCCCGCCGCAAGCCCCTGCCCGACTGATCTCGCCGTCCGCCCGAACCGAAAGGTCGCCTCGTGTCCACCCAGTCCCCGCGCTACGCGGTCAACCTGTCCATGCTGTTCACCGAGCTGCCGCTGCTGCAGCGGCCGGCCGCGGCCAAGGCGGCCGGGTTCGACGCGGTCGAGTTCTGGTGGCCGTTCGCGTCCGCGGTACCGACCGATGCCGAGGTGGACGGGTTCGCCGGGGCGGTCGAGGACGCCGGGGTGCAGCTGATCGGGTTGAACTTCTTCGCCGGGGACATGCCCGGTGGTGACCGGGGCCTGGTGTCCTGGCCGGCCCGGTCCGGCGAGTTCACCGACAACGTCGACGTCGTCGTCGGCATCGGGGATCGGCTGGGTTGCAAGGCGTTCAACGCGCTGTACGGCAACCGGACCGACGAATCGACCCCGGTCGCGCAGGACGAGATCGCGACCGCGAATCTGACGCTGGCCGCGCAGGCGGTCGCCCGGATCGGCGGGGTCGTGCTGGTCGAGCCGGTCAGCGGAGCACCCCGTTACCCGCTGCTGACCGCGGCCGACGTGATCCGGGTGATCGACCGGGTCGGTGAACCGAACATCAAGTTCCTGTGCGACCTGTACCACCTGGACGTCAACGGCGACAACGTGGCCGCCGCCATCGAGGATCACTTCGACCGGATCGGGCACGTCCAGATCGCGGACAGCCCGGGCCGCGGCGAGCCGGGCACCGGCACGCTCGACATCGCCGGGCACCTCGCCGCGCTGGCCGCCAGGGGCTATGACGGGTACGTCGCGCTGGAGTACAAGCCGACCGTCGAGACCGGGCAGAGTCTGGCCTGGCTCCCCGCAGCCGCCCGTTCCTCGGCCGCCCGCGTCTGACCACCACCGATCGCTTCGAAGGAGATCTCAATGACCACCGTTGCTTTCATCGGCCTGGGCATCATGGGCGGCCCGATGGCCGGACACCTGGTGAACGCCGGGTTCGACGTCGTCGGGTACAACCGGTCCCAACCCAAGATCGACGAGCTCGTCGCGGCCGGCGGGAAGGGTGCGAACTCGATCGCCGACGCCGTCCGCGAGGCCGATGTCGTTGCCGTCATGGTGCCCGACTCCCCCGACGTGCGGGAGGTGCTGGCCGGCGAGGGGGGCGTGTTCGACAACGCCAAGCCGGGCACCCTGATCATCGACTTCTCCTCGATCCGCCCGGACGTCACCACCGAACTGGCCGCCCAGGCCAAGGAGCGTGGCTTCCGGCTGCTGGACGCCCCGGTCTCGGGCGGCGAGGCGGGTGCCAAGAATGCCGCCCTGTCGATCATGGTCGGCGGTGACCAGTCCGACTTCGATTCCGCCGCTGACGTTTTCAACGCTGTCGGGAAGACCGTCGTGCTCGTCGGGCCGAACGGCGCCGGGCAGACCGTCAAGGCGGCCAACCAGCTGATCGTGGCCGGCAACATCCAGCTGCTGGCCGAGGCGGTCGCGTTCGTCGAGGCCTACGGCGTCGACACCGACGCGGCGCTCAAGGTGCTCGGTGGCGGCCTGGCCGGCAGCAAGGTGCTGGACCAGAAGGGCGGCAACATGCTCGGCCGCAGCTTCCCGCCCGGCTTCCGGATCGAGCTGCACCACAAGGATCTGGGCATCGTGACCTCGGCCGCCCGGGAGGCCGGGGTGGTCATCCCGCTCGGCGCCGTGGTGGCCCAGTTGATGGCCTCCGCCGTGGCCAACGGGGACGGCGGCCTGGACCACTCGGCGCTGCTGCGCGGCGTCCTGCGGCTCTCCGGCCAGAACCCCGATTCCGCCCCCACCACCACCAGCAGCTGACAAGGACTGACAATCATGCCCACTATGCGTGCCGTCGATGCCGCCGTCGCCATCCTGGAGAAGGAAGGCGTCGACACCCTGTTCGGGCTGCCCGGCGCAGCCATCAACCCGTTCTACTCCGCTCTGCGCAAGCACGGCGGGATGAAGCACATCCTGGCCCGGCACGTCGAGGGCGCCTCGCACATGGCCGAGGGCTACACCCGGGCCAAGGCCGGCAACATCGGCGTGTGCGTCGGCACCTCCGGCCCGGCCGGTACCGACATGATCACCGGCCTGTACTCGGCGTCGGCGGACTCGATCCCGATCCTGTGCATCACCGGCCAGGCGCCCGTCGCCCGGTTGCACAAGGAGGACTTCCAGGCCATCAACATCGCTGACATCGCGGCGCCGCTGACCAAGATGGCGATGACCGTTCTGGAGCCCGCCCAGGTCCCGGGCGCGTTCCAGCAGGCTTTTCACCTGATGCGCTCCGGCCGGCCGGGCCCGGTGCTGATCGACCTGCCGTTCGACGTGCAGATGGCGCAGATCGAGTTCGACCCGGACACCTACGAGCCGCTGCCGGTGTACCAGCCGCGGGCCACGAAGGCCCAGGCCGCCAAGGCGCTGGACATGCTGGCCGCCGCGAAGCGGCCCGTGATCGTCGCGGGCGGCGGCATCATCAACGCCGATGCGTCCGAGAAGCTGGTCGAGCTGGCCGAGCTGCTGAACGTGCCGGTCATCCCCACCCTGATGGGCTGGGGCACCATCCCGGACGACCACCCGCTGATGGCGGGCATGGCCGGCCTGCAAACCAGCCACCAGTACGGCAACGCCACCATGCTGGCGTCCGACTTCGTGCTCGGCATCGGCAACCGGTGGGCCAACCGGCACACCGGTGGCCTGGACACCTACCGGGCCGGCCGCACGTTCGTGCACGTGGACATCGAACCCACCCAGATCGGCCGGGTCTTCGCCCCCGACTACGGCATCGTCTCGGATGCCGGCGCGGCCCTGGACCAGCTCATCGCGGTGGCCAAGGAGCGCCGGTCGGCCGGTACGCCGGCCGACCGGGCCGAGTGGGTCGCCTCGTGCCAGGAGCGCAAGCGCACGATGCACCGGCGCACCCATTTCGAGAACGTGCCGATCAAGCCGCAGCGGGTCTACGAGGAGATGAACAAGGCGTTCGGCCCGGACACCCGGTACGTCTCCACGATCGGCCTGTCCCAGATCGCCGCCGCCCAGTTCCTGCACGTGTACAAGCCGCGGCACTGGATCAACGCCGGCCAGGCCGGCCCGCTCGGCTGGACCCTGCCGGCCACCCTGGGCGTGTGCGTCGCCGACCCGGACGCGACCGTGGTCGCCCTGTCGGGTGACTACGACTTCCAGTTCATGATGGAAGAGCTCGCCGTCGGCGCCCAGTTCAACCTGCCGTACATCCATGTGCTGGTGAACAACGCCTACCTGGGCCTGATCCGGCAGTCGCAGCGCGGCTTCGACATGGACTACCACGTGCAGCTGTCCTTCGACAACATCAACACCGACAGCGCCGCCGAGGACGGCTCCGACAACCCGATCAAGGGCTACGGGGTCGACCACGTCAAGCTCGCCGAGGCGATGGGCGCCAAAGCCCTTCGGGTGACCGATCCCGAAGAGCTGCTGCCCGCACTGGAAACCGCGAAGAAGATGCTCGTCGAGTTCCGGGTGCCGGTGGTCGTCGAGGTCGTGCTGGAGCGGGTCACCAACATCTCGATGGGCGTGGAGATTGACAACGTCGTCGAATTCGAGGAACTCGCCCTCAGCTCCGCGGACGCGCCGACCGCCATCATCTCCATGCTGGACTGAGGACACCCGGATGAAGATCCTGATCGCGCCGGACAAGTTCAAGGGTTCGATGCGCGCGAGCGACGTCGCGGCCCGTGTCGCGGCCGGGATCTCGTCGGTCACGCCGGACGCGCAGCTGATCACCGTCCCCGTGGCCGACGGCGGGGACGGCACCCTGGACGCCGCGGTCGCTGCCGGCTTCACCTTGATACCGGTGACGGTGGACGGCCCGACCGGTGAGCCCGTTGACACCGGTTACGCCCGACGGGACGAGTCGGCGGTGGTCGAACTGGCCGACGCCTGCGGGCTCGTCCGCCTCCCCGGCGGGGTGCTTGCCCCGCTCACCGCGTCCAGCGCCGGCTTCGGCCAGGTCATCGCCGCCGCGCTGGACGCGGGGTGCCGCCGGCTGATCCTGGCCATCGGCGGCAGCGCCAGCACCGACGGCGGCGCCGGCATGCTCACCGCCCTGGGAGCCCGGCTCCGGGACGCCGGTGGCGTCGACCTCCCGCCCGGCGGCGGCGCACTGGAGCAGGTGGCCGACGTGGACCTGGCGACGCTGCACCCCGCCCTGGCCGACACGGAGGTCGTGCTGGCCAGCGACGTGGACAACCCGCTGCTCGGTGACCACGGCGCGGCCGCGGTCTACGGGCCGCAGAAGGGGGCGACACCGGATGACGTCGCCCGGCTGGACGGTGCGCTCCGGGAGTGGTCGGGGGCCGTCGCCCGGGCCCTGGCCGTCCCCGAGGGAGCCTCGGGTCACCCGGCCGCGGACACGCCGGGCGCCGGAGCCGCGGGTGGGGTCGGCTTCGCCGCCATCGCTGTGTTGCGGGCGACGGCCCGGCCCGGCATCGACCTGATGCTGGAGCTGACCGGCCTGCGCGCGGACCTGGCCGGCGCCGACCTGGTGGTCACCGGTGAGGGCTCGTTGGATGAGCAGACGCTGCACGGCAAGGCCCCGGCGGGGGTCGCGGCCGCGGCCCGCAGCGCCGGCGTGCCGGTGGTGACGGTGTCCGGCCGGAACCTGCTGTCGGAGCGGCAGTTGGCGGCGGCCGGTGTCCGGAAGGCATATGTGCTGACCGATATCGAGTCCGACGTGCAGAAGTGCATGTCGGATCCGGGGCCGCTGCTGGAGGTGCTCGGCCGGTCCATCGCATCCGATTTCAACTGAACCACAGTGATCTTCACCGTGAGTTTCACAAGGAGGTGAAACGTCCGTGACTTGTCATGATCTCGTTTTCCGGGCCCGCCACGCGGTACTGCCGT
The DNA here is from genome assembly GCA_044223435.1 of Nakamurella sp. GTDB lineage: Bacteria > Actinomycetota > Actinomycetes > Mycobacteriales > Nakamurellaceae > Nakamurella. The sequence goes on along the minus strand of JBGALY010000020.1, from coordinate 80,491 downwards.
CCGGTGAGCAGCCGGCCAGTGTCGCCGTGACCGGCGGCCGCATCGCCGCGATCGAGGCGTTCGACGCCCCGCCGCCCGCCCGCCGCACGGTCGACCTGCGGGCCGACGAGGTGCTGCTTCCCGGCATGGTGGACACCCACGTGCACGTCAACGAACCCGGGCGCACGGAATGGGAAGGCTTCGCCTCCGCGACCCGAGCCGCCGCGGCCGGCGGCGTGACCACCATCGTCGACATGCCGCTGAACAGCCTGCCGCCGACGGTGGACGTCCCCGCCCTGCACACCAAGCGCGCCGTCGCGGCCGAGAAGGCCTACGTGGACGTCGGCTTCTGGGGCGGGGCGGTTCCCGGCAACATCAACGAGTTGAAGGGTTTGCACGAAGCGGGCGTCTTCGGCTTCAAGTGCTTCCTGCTCGACTCCGGGGTGCCCGAGTTCCCGCCGCTGTCCCCGGCCGAGCTGGTCGACTACCTCACGGCGATCCGCGAGTTCGACGGATTGATGATCGTGCACGCCGAGGACGCCGGAGCCATCGAGCACTCCCCCGCCGCCCACGGGTCCGGGTACGACGGCTTCCTGCGATCGCGGCCCCGCGGTGCGGAGAACACCGCCATCGCGCACGTCATCGAGGCGGCGCGCTGGACCGGCGCCCGGGTGCACATCCTGCACCTGTCCAGCAGCGACGCGCTGCCGATGATCGCCTCGGCGAAGCGGGACGGTGTCCGGCTGACCGTCGAGACCTGCCCCCATTATCTGGTTTTCGATGCCGACGAGATCGCCGCGGGGGCGACTCAGTTCAAGTGCTGCCCGCCGATCCGGGAACCGGAGAACCGCGACCTGCTCTGGCAGGGCCTGGCCGAGGGGGTCATCGACTGCGTCGTCTCCGACCATTCCCCGTGCACCCCGGAGCTCAAGCAGCTGGACACCGGCGACTTCGGTGTGGCGTGGGGCGGCATCGCCGGGCTGCAGGTGGCGCTGCCGGCCGTCTGGACCGAAGCGCAGCGCCGTGGTTTCCCGCTCGCCGACGTGACCCGCTGGATGTCCGCCACCCCGGCGGCGCTGGCGGGCCTGGATCACAAGGGTGGTCTGGTCGTCGGCCGGGACGCCGACCTGGCGGTGTTCGCCCCGGATGAGAGCTTCACCGTGGACGCCGCGCAGTTGCGGCACCGCAACCCGATCACCCCCTACGCGGGACGCACGTTGGCCGGGGTGGTCCGGCAGACCTGGCTGCGCGGCGAGCAACTCGTCGGTGACCGGACGAGAGGGCGGCTGCTCTCCCGCACCGGCATTCCCCAGCCCGCCACCACCTGACCAGTCGCCCCCGAGAGGACCGAGCATGAACTTCAACACGTACTACGCGCCCACCGGCGGGCTGCCGCCGCAGACCGAGCTCACCACCAACCGGGCGGTCTTCACCGAGGCCTACGCGGTACTGCCGCGCGGCACGATGCGGGACATCGTCACCAGTTTCCTGCCCTTCTGGACGAACACCCGGCTGTGGGTGATCGCCCGACCGCTGTCCGGATTCGCCGAGACGTTCTCCCAGTACATCGTCGAGGTCTCACCCGGCGGTGGCAGCGACCGGCCGGAGACCGACCCGAACGCGGAGGGCGTGCTCTTCCTCATGGAAGGCGAACTCGTTGTCACCGTCGACGGTGACAAGCACGAGATGACCGCGGGCGGCTACGGTTTCATTCCCCCGGGAGCGGAGTGGACGATCCACCACCGCGGCGACGCACCGGCCCGCTTCCACTGGATCCGCAAGGCCTACCAGCGCGTCGACGGGCTGGACCTGCCGACCGCGTTCTTCACCTCCGACGAACAGGTCCAGGGGGTGGAGATGCCGGGGACGAACGGGGCCTGGGTCACCCAGCGATTCGCGGATCCGACCGACCTGCGACACGACATGCACGTGAACATCGTGACGTTCCAGCCGGGCGGGGCCATCACCTTCCCGGAGACGCACGTGATGGAGCACGGGCTCTACGTCCTGGAGGGCAAGGCCGTCTACCTGCTCAACCAGGACTGGGTGGAGGTGCAGGAGGGCGACTTCATGTGGCTGCGGGCCTTCTGCCCGCAGGCCTGCTACGCCGGCGGGCCAGGGCGGTTCCGGTACCTGCTGTACAAGGACGTGAACCGGCACGCCACGCTGAGCCGGCAGTTCGCCTGACGTCGTCGCTGCCGGCCGGACCCGGCTCACCGATCGTCCCGGCCGGACCGGGCTCGCCGGCCGTTGCCGGGCGGGCCGGCCCGAGCCCGCGGAGCCCGCGCGGCTGAACTTGCCCATTTGCGTCACCCCCGCCACATCCGGTGCGAGTTCAGCCGCGCCGGCCCAGTTGATCCGCGCGGCCCGGAGCGCGGGGGTCGTTTGATCCGCGCCCGCCCGGAGCGCGGGCCGGGGGCGCCAACCACGAGCGAAAGGAACACCGATGACTGCTGTCCCCACCACCGTCTACTCGACCACCGCAATATCCACCGGCAACGGCCGGAACGGCCATGCCCGCACCACCGACGGCGTGCTCGACGTCGACCTGACCTCACCCCGGCCGGGCGCCGGTCCGGGTGACCCCACCAATCCGGAGCAACTCTTCGCCGCCGGTTACAGTGCCTGCTTCCACTCGGCGCTCAAGACGCTGGCCAAGGCGGCCGGGCTGGACGTCACCGACTCCTCGGTGAGCGTCGAGATCGGTCTTGTCAAAAGCGATTCCGGCTTCGGCCTGCAGGCAGCGATCACCGGCGACCTGCCGGGCGTGGACCGCGACGTCGCCGCCGGCCTGCTCGAGCAGGCGCATCAGCGCTGCCCGTACTCCAAGGCGATCCGGGGCAACGTCGACGTCTCCCTCAAGCTCGCCTGACCCTCACCCTCTAAGGAAGATCCATGACCAGTGTTCCTCTGTTCGTCAACGGCGAGGGCATGCGCGGCGGCTCGGTCCACCACAGCATTGCCGAGCACCCCTTCCTGGGCGCCGCGCAGACCGCTCCGATCTACCGCTTCTACTCGGTCGGCGACCGTTTTCCGGCGCTCTGGCCGGTCGACGAGGGAGGGGTGTCCGTCGTCGGCGAGTTGTACGACGTGCCGCTGACCACCCTGCGCGAGCGGTTCATCCCGGCCGAGCCGGCGGAGCTGGAGCTCTCGGTCATCCTGCTCGATGACGGGTCCTCCGCGATGGCCGTCGTGCTCCGGCCGAACTACCGGGATTGCGCGGAGCTGGTCGACATCTCCGACCAGGACGGGTGGCGGGCGTACCGGGGCCGGACCGGGGCCGCCCGGATGTGAACGGGGCTTCGCATCGAGGACAACCTCCGGGCGGCCCGGACGTCCTGAGAACTATGGCCACGAGCACCCTCATCGCCCCCACCGACCTGATCATCGAGACCGGCGTTCGCGCCACCGTCCTGGTCGTCCGGTTCGCCGACCAGCACTCGGCTCGGGACGCCGCACGGCTGGCCCAGCACCTGGCCTGCCACCGGATGCCCGGCGTCGAGGGCGTCGATTTCGTCGACGCTGCCGGTGACGCCACCGTCGCGATTTCCTACGACCCCGGCACCATCACCCGCAGCCATCTGGAGTTGCTGGTCCGGGACGCCGCCGCGCACATCTGACCGGTCCGCCGTCACACGAAGGCGGCGATGCCTTCCCAGGCGCCGTCCGGCACCGCGATGTCGTCCCGGATGATCGCCGCCTCGATCAGGCCGTACGGCCGGTCGGCCGCATAGAAAACCTGGTTCGGGTTGTCCAGGTCCCACTGACCCAGGTCGACCAGGAAGTGATGCTTGTTCGGCAGGGACAGCCGGATCTCGGCGATCTGCGGCACCGCCTCCAGCGCCCCCTTCCCCATCGCATAGAGCGTCTGCTGCAACGACAGGCTGTGCGTGGTCGCGAAATTCTCCAGCAGCGCCGTCCGGACCGCGGTGAACGTCGCGTCCCAGTCCAGGTCGGTGCATGTGTAGAGCCACCGGGCGGTGACCGCGGTGGCCAGGATCCGGTCGTCTGTTTCCACCAGCGAGGTGTACTCGACCTCGGGGAAGCCCCAGAACTCGCTGCCGGTCGACTTGAGCACCACCAGCCCGGTCAGTCCGGATATCACCGTCTCGGCGGCGCCGTCCTTGCGCACCACCGTCGTCCGGCTCTCCGCGGTGCCCTTGCTGAACGCGTGGTCGTGCGGGCCGGCCGAGGTGACGATCCGGTCCCACGAATACTGCTCGACGGCCATCCTGGCCCCGGTGACCTGCGCATACTTGTCGACGTAGTTGCGGGCCAGGCGCAACGCGAACTCCTCCGGGGAGCCGACGCCACCGGTGCGGGCCATCGCGTAGACGGTGTTCTTCTGCGTGTCGGTGGCGATCACGTCGTCGTTGGCGCCGGTCAGGTGGGTCTGCGCGAAGTCGCCGACGAGCTGGCTGGTGACGTTGACGTCGGTGATCGTGTGCACCGGAGTGCTGCGGTCGACGTAGACCAAGCGCACTTCAGCCTTGCCGTACTGGTTCTTGCCGAGCACGATCGCCATCGGTCGACTCCCTCGCCTGGACGCCATCAGCGAGGACATGCTGGCAAACCAATATGACGGTGTTGTGTCCGGGGTCGGTCAGGAACCCAGGTAGGTCGAGTACGAGTAGGTGCTGGTCAGCACGGCGATGTGATAGTGCTCCCGGTCGCCGGACAGCGCGAACGAGACGCTGATCTGCGGGTAGAACATCGCGCCGTGCCGGCGCTCGAAGTAGGCCGCGGTGTCCAGCGTCAACCGGAACCGGCCGGCGGCCAGATCGGTGGAGTTGAGCTGGAAGACCCGCCCGTCGTCGTCGGTGATGCCCCCACCCGCCTCGGAAACCCCTGCAGCGCTGAGGATTTCCAACCGGGCGGGGACGCCGGCGGCGGGCCGGCCGACCGTGGTGTCCAGGACGTGGGTGCTCACCCGGGTGATACGCGTCGTCATCGTCCCACGATAGGTGCCCACGGTCGGTCGAGCCGTCCGCTCCGACCCGCTCGTCACGGACCGATCGACCACCATCCGCCCCAGGCGCCGTCCGGATTGGCGGGCGACCAGCCCGCGCTCCAGGGCCGCCCATCCAGTCCGGGCATGAAGATGTCCAGCACATCCTTGTTCCGGGTTACCCCGGTGATGGCGGCGCCGACCACCGCCTGGCCGCCGTTGATGTCGCGCCAGCCGAGCCAGGCGCCGTCCGGGTGGGTCGGGTGCCACGCCGCGGTGTAGATCCGCTTGTCCGTTCCGATGACGAAGATGTCCAGCTGATCGGTCGACCGGGAGATCGCGTGCACCACACTGCCGCTGCCGGCGATCCCGCCGAGGATGTGCCACCAGCCGTGCCAGGCGGCGTTCTCGTTGGCCGGCGACCACCCGGCCGACATGATCCGGCCCTGGGTGTCGGTGGCGAAGATGTCCAGCAGATCCTTGTTCCTGGACACCGGGGTCACGTAGCCACCCGGCCGCATCACCAGGTCACCGATCCGGGACCAGCCGTGCCACCCGTCGACGTTGTTCGGATGCCAGCCCGCCGTGTAGACCCCGCCGTCGGCGCCGGTGACGAAGATGTCCAACTGGTTCGTGCTCCGGCTGATGGCGGTGACCGGCGCCCCTGGCGTGGCGATCCCACCCTGGATGTGCCACCAGCCCTGCCACGCCCCGTTCTCGTTCGCCGGCGACCACCCGGCCGACATGATCCGGCCCTGGGCATCGGTGACGAAGATGTCCAGCACGTCCTTGCTCCGCGAAACGGCATGCACGTACCCGCGTTGCGGCACCGTCACCCCCGGGATCGGCGACCACCCCCACCAGTTCCCGTCCGCGTCCCGGGCGGCGGTCCAGACCTGGCCGTCCTGGCCGATGACGAAAAGGTCCAGGTAGCCCGGACGCCGGGAGACCGCGGTGACCTGTGAACCGGGTGCGGCCCGCCCGCCGAGCACATCGATCCAGCCTTGGAACCACTCGGCCATCGACGGTTCCCAGAACGCCCACCGGATGGCGCCGTCGGTGTCCACCGCGAACGCGTCCATCCGGTCGTCGCGGGACGAGACCGACGTCACCCATCCGGCCGTCCCGGGCATGACCGGGGAACGCCAACCCAGGTGCCGGTAGGTGTGCTTGCACATCTGGTAGTCGTTCTTCTTCATCAGGCACTTGAGCGAACCACCGCAACCCTCACAGTTGTCGTTGGGATCGCCGAACCGCCCGTACGCCCCGCCGCAGGTGCAGTTGCTGTCCTTGTACTCGTCCGGGGCGCCGAACACATGGCCGGTCTCGTGCGCGAAGACGCGGTCGATGTTGTCCGGGCCCCAGCCGTCGTTGGCGTACTGCATGATCACCCGGTCACCGGTCTGGTAGGCGAAGTGCTGGACCGGATACTTGACGAAATAGGCGGCGTAGGTCCATTGGGTGCCCAGGTGCTGCCGGATGTGGTCGACATAGGCGCCGGTGCTGCTGAATCCCATCGCGGCCAGTGCCGGCGCCCGCCAGTGCGCCTCCAGGTCGCCGGCCGGCAGGCTCGGGTCGGCCGGGACCGAGATCGTCGGCATCCGGATGTCGTAGAGGAAGGTGACGTTCGCCGACGGGCTGACCCCGGCCAGGTAACTCAGGCCGGCCTGAACCTCGGCGATCACCTTGTTCCGTTCCGTGGTGCTGAACTTCAGGTCCGAGGTCGGCCCGTCGACGATGACGATGCCGACCGCGACGGTGCCTTCCAGGTAGTCGTGCCGGCCGGCGGCGTCGGCCGCCAGCCGGGCGTCGGTCTCGTCCTGCCGGCACTGGCCGCGCATGTCCCACTCCTGGCCCTGGCGGGGCCGGTGGCGTTTGGCGGCCAGCCATTCCGGCGACCGGCGCAGGGCGGCGGCCTCGACCCCGAGGCGCTCGACCGGGGTCAGCGCGCTCACGTCGACATCGGACAGCTCGGTGGACGAACCGGGTGGCTCGGTCGAGTCGCCGCCGATCAGGATGGCGACCCGGGAGCCGTACCGGTGGGCGACCCGGGGCGCCGGCGCGCCGCCGGTTCCGCCGGTGCCGTCGGCCGGCCGGACCGGGCCCGACGCGGGGCCGCCGCTCGGGCGGGCGGCCGTCGATTCGCCCGGACGCTCACCGATGACGACAGTTTCGGCGAAGGGCACATCGTTGGACATGGTGGGGAGTTCCTCCCTGGCAGTGCGCCGCAGGCTCGCCGGCGCCGAAGAATCTGACCCCATGAGTGCACCGTGGATGCGCCGGCGGGCACATCCGTGGCCGCTACCCAGGTCGGCGCATCGGCCACCCACATCGGGCCTTCGGCCCACGGATTTCGGCAACGGCGGCACCCGACATCCGCTTGCGCGGTATCAAACGGCGCTCGGGCGGCTCGCGGCCGGCGCGGCGCCTACCAGGCCAGTGCGAGCAGCTGGTCCGGCCGCAGTTCCTTGACCGGGATCCCACCGAGACCGGCATCGCTGAGCACCGTGCTCGCCGCGCCCTTCGGCAACCGCTCCAGCCAGTGCGCGATGGCGTCCGCCAGCGAATCGGGCAGCAGCTTGCCCATCAGCCGGAGCCGGGAGAAGCCACCGTCGGGATAGACGTCGACGCGCACGGCGGTCACCTCCCGGTCGGCGGTGACCCGGAACCGGTTGCGCGCGTCGGGTGAGATCGGGCTCTCCGGAACGATTTCCCGCCATTGCGAGGTTTCGGTGCGCTGGGCCGACAGCCGCACCCGACCCGGCGCGTTGCCCAGGAAGTAGCCGGTGTCGATCGTGACGTACTCCAGCTCGGCCGGGCCGGCCAGGGTGACCACGATGTAGTCGTTTCCCGCGGTGCGCCGCCGCGCGGTCTCCCAGCCGTCCGCCATCGAGGCGGCAATCCCCGGGTAGAGCACGTGCCGGGCGTCGGAGAAGAACATGTCGGAGCATTCGGCGATGTCGCCGCCGTGATGGATGGCCGCCAGGTCGATCCGGTCGCCGAGCACCCGCGGGTCGGGGACCGCCGTGCCGAGCACCCGCAGCCGGGCCACCCCGCCGTCCGGGTAGATGTTCAGCCGGACGTGGGTGAACGCCTGGCTGTTGTGGACGCGGTAGGTATTGGCCGTGTCCCCACGGGCGGCCGAGTTCGGCACCACGGTGACCCATTCGGCCGCGTCCAGGACGGAACGATCGGGCGCACCGTCCACCCAGGTCGCTTCGACCGACACCTCGGGCGGGTAGTTGCCTCGGAAAAAGGCGGTGTCCACGACGATCTCCCGCAGCACGCCGGGCACACCCAGGGCAACGACCGCCCAGTCGTGACCCGGCGTGCGGCGGCGGCGGGTCTCCCAGCCGTCGTAGATCTTGCCGTGCGGACCGAACGTGGTGGTGTCATGCACCGGGTCCTGCGGGAACAGCAACGCCTCGCACGGGGCGAAGAACTCGTCGCTGACGTACCGCACCGATCCGCCCAGCGCTCGGCTGGCCAGGTTCAGATCGGTCCGCTTCATGCGCGCTCCTTCGACGTGTGGGCGGCTCGTCCCCGATGCCGGCCGTCCGCGCAGCGTATCCGGGTGGTGCCCGCGGCCGGGCGGTGCCCGGTTGTCACCGACTTGCCACCTTCGGCCCGGCCGAATCGATTCGCTCCGGCGGAAGGTGGCAGGTCGATCCGGGGGAGGGCGTCGGTCGGCGGGCGGTCAGCGCGGGTCGTGGCTGATGAGCCGGCCGGCGACGAGGTCGTCCGACAATTCGGTGCCGCGCAACCAGCGAGCCCGGACCACCCCGCGCAACTCACGGCCCAGGTACGGGGTGATCTTGTTCTTGTGCCGGATGGTGTCCAGCTCGACGGTGAACGTTTCGCCGTCGGCCAGGATCACCAGGTCGGCGTCGGCGCCCACCTCCAGCCGGCCCTTGTGGTCCAGGCCGGCCAGTGCGGCCGGGCCGGCCGACATCCACCGCACGACGTCCGCCAGCTGCACCCCGCGCCGGGCGGCCGCGGCCCAGACCGCGGCGAAACCGAACTGCAGGCCGCCGATGCCGCCCCAGGCCAGACCCAGGTCACCGACGTCGAGCAGCTTGAGCTCGGCGGTGCTGGGTGAGTGGTCACTGACGACGATGTCGATGGTGCCGTCGGCCAGACCGGCCCACAGCGCGTCCTGATCGGCGCGGCCTCGGATGGGCGGGCAGCACTTGAACTGGGGCGCCCCGTCGGGAATCTCTTCGGCATCGAAAACGAGGTAGTGCGGACAGGTCTCGGCGGTGATCGGGACACCGCCGGCCTTGGCCTGGCGGATCAGGGCCACCCCAGAGGCGCTGGACACGTGCACGATGTGGGTGCGGCACTGGGTGACCGCGGCCGCCTCGATGCAGGCGGCGATGGCGGCCGTCTCGGCCGAATCGGGGCGGGATGCCACGAACGCCCGGTAGTCCCGGCCCTGCGGGGTGGGTGACGTGTGCAGCACGCCCGGGTCCTCGGCATGCACCAGCAACATGCCGCCGACCTCGGCGATCGAGCGCATGGCCGCTCGCATTTCCGCTCTCGTCACCGGCGGGAACTCGGGCACGCCCGAGTCCTGCAGGAAGCACTTGACGCCGAACACGCCGGCCGCGAACAGATCCGGCAGGTCACTCAGGTTCGTCGGCACGCATCCGCCCCAGAAGCCGACGTCGACCCGGCAGCGGCCACGGGCGGCGGCGCGTTTGGTCGCCAGGGCCGCCGCCGTCAGGGTGGGCGGCAGCGAGTTCAGCGGCATGTCGATCAGCGTCGTGACGCCGGCCGCGGCGGCCGCGGCGGTCGCGGTGTCGAAGCCTTCCCATTCGGTGCGACCCGGCTCGTTCACGTGCACGTGCGTGTCGACCAGGCCGGGAATCAGCACCTCGTCCGGCTCCAGGGTGGCCGCCAGACGGTGCGGTGGGGCGGTGCCGAGCGGTTCGATGCCGACGATCCGGCCCATCCGCACCGCGACGCTCACCGCTTGTTCGGACCCGTCGATGAGCGCCCGGGGGGCGTGCACCACCAGATCGACGGGTCGGCCGGGGTCCTGTTCGTCGCGCGCAGTTGACCGCATCGCAGCAGGGTAAGCCCGGGCGGCCCGGCCGGGACATGCCGGTCGGCCGGGCCCGGTCGTCGGGCGGCCGCACGAGCACCCGGGCGGACACCGGGGGCCTGCCGTCGCCCGCACGGAGACCGCAACACCGCCCGGGACGACCCGGCGACCGCCAGGGCTGCCGGCGATCCGCCTCACCCGGTGTTACACCAATGACATGGGCATCTGGTTGAACCTGCTGGTCGTGCTGATGCTGCTGATCGTCGGCGGGCTGTTCACCGCGACGGAGCTGGCACTGGTTTCCCTTCGACCCGGCGAACTGGACGAGCTGCGGGCCCGCGGGGGGCGCGGAGCCCGGGTGGCCCGATTGGCCGGTCAACCCACCCGGTTCCTGGGGGCGGTGCAGATCGGTTCGATCGTGGCGGGATTTTTCGCCGCCGCCTATGCCACCGCGACGCTGGCCGAACCGCTCGGCACGCTGATGGCCGGGGACCTGGGCGATGGCGGGGGCGAGACCCTGGCGGTGCTGATCGTCACGCTGGCCACCACCTTCCTGGCGCTGATCATCGCCGAGCTGACCCCGCGCCGGTACTCGATGCAGCGGCCGCTACCGGTGGCCGGACTGCTCGGCCCCGCGCTGGACCTGCTGGCGTCGGTTTTCCGGCCGGTGATCTGGCTGCTCGAGAAGTGCAGCAACGGACTGCTGCGGATGCTCGGCGTCAACCCGAACGACGCGCGGGCCGAGATGTCCGTCGAGGAGGTGCGTGAACTGGTGCTCACTCACGAGGAGGTGCCCGAGCAGGAGCGGGCGATCATCCGACAGGTGTTCGCGGCCGGCCACCGGACGATCCGCCAGGCCATGGTTCCGCGGGCCGGCATCGACTTCCTGCCGGCCGGCGCATCGGTCCGGCAGGCCAGGCGCGCCGCCTGGGAACACACCCACACCCGCTACCCCGTCCTGGACGGGGACGGTGACCGGGTGGCCGGCTTCCTGCACGTCCGGGACCTGTTCGCGCCGGAGCTGGACCCTGGTGCCCCCATCCGCACCCTGATCCGGCCCATCACGGCCTACCCGCCGAACAAGAAGTTGCTCACGGTGCTGAGCGAGATGCAGACGGGCGCGGAGAACATCGCCGCCGTCGTCGATGAATACGGCGAGCTCACGGGGATGGTCACCCTGGAGGATGTCGTCGAGGAACTCGTCGGCGAGATGTACGACGAGTACGACCGCATCCCCACGGCCGCCCCCGGGGCCGCCACCGTCGTCGATGGGCTGACCAGCCTGCCCGACTTCGGCCGGCGCCTCGGCTTCGAGTTGCCGTCCGGCCGGTACGACACCGTCGGTGGGTACCTGCAGGCCGCGTTGGATCGCAACCCGCGGGTCGGTGACACGGTTGAGGTCGGCGGCTACCGCCTCACGGTCGATTCGGTCGACGGCTGGCGGGTCGGCCTGGTCACGGTGGCGCGGTCGGCCGACCCGCACCCGTGACCCGGTCCGGCCTGAGCCCACGGACGGATGCAGCCTCGGCGGTACCGCCGAGGCCGCACCGCCGATCGACTCGACTGGCGCATGACCGGCGCAAGTAAGCCGGCCATGCGCCGGTCGTCGGGGCAGGCGTGCGCTGACCGTCCGCCCGCCTCAGCGCACCCGGCGGACCGCCGGCGGGTTCCAGGTGCGGTCCAGCACGGCGGGCGCCGGTGCGTAGAGCCGCATCGTGATGCCGATCGGCCCGGCCGGGGCCGGCAGCCAGTTGGCCATCCGGTCCGGGCCCGGGTTCGCGTGCTGGATGAAGAGGTCCAGGGAGCCGTCGGCGTTGTAGGACAACGGGTCCCGGTCGCCGAGGGCGAACCGGTCGAGTTCGTTGGCGGCCTGGAAACCCTCCGCGTCGTACATGGTGACCGACCAGAACGCCTGCGCCGGTGGCAGATTCGCCTTGTCGAAGTGGATGACATAGTCGTTCTCACCGACGGTCGGGGCGCCGTCGGCATCGGCCAGCAGGAGCGGGTAGATGGCGTCCGGGGCCGGGTTGGCGCCGAGGCCGACCAGGGTGATCACGGCGCGCCGGAAGTACTCGTTCCCGTAGACACCCATTGTCTCGGTCAGCATCATCCAGCCGTTGACCGGTGTGCCCAGGTGGGCGACCCCGGCCTGCAGGTCGTGCAGGGCGGCCGTGGCGCCCGCCTGGATCTCGCCGAGCTGGTGCTCGTCGAACCGGCTGGCGTCGAACGGCTCGCCCGGCACGATGCCCAGCGCGGCGATCCGGGCCAGCTGGGAGAAGTCCGACGCGTGCGGGGGATTGACGGCCAGGATCCTGGCGGCCCGGGCGAAGAAGTCGACCGCGGACAGCCCGTCGACGATGCGCAACGGCTCGGTCTCGGTGTCCGCGGCCGGATCGCTCGTCCGCTCGACCGGACCGTTCAGCTCGGTGACACGCAGGCCGTCCTGGAAGGCGTTGACCGCGGCATAGTCGGCCGGGCCGTTGGTCTGCGTCCGGCCGATCATCCAGACGTACGGGGTGGGGGCGTGGACGACGGTCGTCCCGGTCGGTGGTTCGCCGACGGTCTGGCCCGGGGCGACCAACACGTACGACTGGGGCCCGGTGCCGGTCGTGCGCTTGCCGGGGTTGGCGAACACGTCGGTCCACAGGTCCAGCATCGGCATCATGTAGTACCGGTCGCCGCTGTCGGGAACGTCGACGCGTACCGGTCCGGCCGTCAGGTCGAGCCACGCCGAGGAATACAGAGTGTCAAAGTTCGGCCGGACCACCGCCCGGAAATCGGCGTCCGGGAACGCCCGGATGTGGTGGAACTGGTTCGCCGGCCCGAACCCCGGCTTGTGGCCGGCGGGCAGGTTGGTCAGCTGTTCGCGGGTCACGTCCATGGTCACCAGCGGGTACAGATAGACGTACGCCTCGTGGCTCAGGGTCCGCAGGTCGCTTGCCAGGGTGCTCATCGTTCCTCCAGCGTCGGGGCCGGGGCATGACTCCCGGTGCCCCCCGAGGGTGAAGCATCACCCGTTCGCCGGCCTCACCCGACCCGGATAGAGCCATTCGATCCTCAACGGATCGGTTCGAGGACCTCCCGACCGCCCAGCCCGGCCCGCAGCGCCTCCGGTACCCGCACCGACCCGTCGGCCTGCTGGTGGTTCTCCAGGATCGCCACCAGCCACCGGGTGGTCGCCAGGGTGCCGTTGAGCGTGGCACAGACCTGCGGTTTGCCCTCGTCGTCGCGGTACCGGACACCCAGCCGGCGGGCCTGGAAGGTGGTGCAGTTCGAGGTGGAGGTCAGCTCGCGGTAGGTCTGCTGGGTGGGCACCCACGCCTCGCAGTCGAACTTGCGGGCCGCCGACGAGCCCAGATCCCCGGCCGCGGTGTCGATCACCCGGTAGGGCAGTTCCATGTGGGCGAGCATCTGTTCCTCGAAAGCGAGCAGCTGCTCGTGCTGGGCGGCGGCGTCCTCCGGCCTGCAGAAGACGAACATCTCGACCTTGTCGAACTGGTGCACCCGCAGGATGCCGCGGGTGTCCTTGCCGTAGGAGCCGGCCTCCCGGCGGAAGCACGACGACCAGCCCGCGTAGCGCAGGGGACCGCCGGACAGGTCGAGGATCTCGCCGGCGTGGTATCCGGCCAACGGGACCTCGGCGGTGCCGACGAGGTACATGTCGTCGGCTTCGAGACGGTAGATCTCGTCGGCGTGCGCACCCAGGAAGCCGGTGCCCTCCATCGCCTCCGGCTTGACCAGCACCGGCGGGATCATCGGAACGAAGCCATTCCCGATCGCGGTGCTCACGGCCAGGTTCAGTAGGGCCCACTGCAGCTGTGCGCCGACCCCCCGCAGGAAGTAGAAGCGGGCGCCGGAGACCTTCGTGCCCCGCTCGATGTCGATGGCACCCAGCCGCTCGCCGAGGTCGACGTGATCACGGGGCTCGAAGTCGAACGCGGTCGGTGAGCCGACCTCCTTGACCACCAGATAGTCCTGCTCGCCGCCGGGCGGCGCACCCTCGATGATGTTCGGTACGGCCAGGTGGGCGGCGGTCAGCGCGGCGTTCGCCGCGTTTTCGGCGGCCTCGGCGTCCTTGACCTGCGCCGCCATCTCTTTGCCCCGCTCCAGCAGCGCCGGGCGCTCATCCTTCGCGGCCTTGCCGATCGTCCGGCCGAACGCCTTCTGCTCGGCCCGCAGCGAGTCGGCCGTCGCGACCGCCGACCGCCGGGCCGCGTCCGCCGCCAGCAGCCGGTCGACCGCCCCGGAGTCCTCACCGCGGGCGTGCTGCGAGGCGCGGACACGATCGGGGTCGTCACGGACGATGCGCAGGTCGATCACCCGGTGAGGGTATCGCGGGCGGCCGGACCGGCCGGCGCCCCCGACCGCGTCTGGACAATGGGGGCGTGGCCGTGCAGATGTCGAAAGTCGAGTTCGAGGACCTCGTCGCCGAGGCCCTGGATCTCGTCCCCGAGGAGTTCACCCGGGCGATGGACAACGTCGTCATCCTGGTCGAGGACCGGCACCCGACGCAGAACCTGTACGGGCTGTACCACGGCGTCGCGTTGACCTCCCGGACGTCGAGCTATTCCGGTCACCTGCCGGACACCATCACCATCTACCGGCTGCCGATCCTGGCCCACGCCCGGGATGTCCAGGCCGCGCGCGAGCAGGTGGCCACCACCGTCATCCACGAGATCGCGCACCACTTCGGCATCGACGACGACCGGCTGGACGAGCTCGGCTGGGCCTGACGGCGGTCAGCCGACCCCGGCGACCTCGCGGGCCAGCCAGGGATAACGGTCGGTGTCCCGCCCGGCATAGTCGGGGTCCAGGTAGATGTGCAGTCGCTGGATCTTGAAGTCCCAGATCTCGAAGATGTTGCAGAACCGCCCGGCGCCCCACTGCGGGCTGCCGGCCTGCCAGTCGCCGTCGCGATGACGGCCGCGGGTCAGACCCTCGACCGCGACGGTCGTGCCGCCGGAGAAGACGAAGTTCAGGTGGGAGGTGGTGTGATCGATCCACTCGAAAGTGCTGCCCAGGTCGGCGAACATTCGCCCGACTTCGTCCACCCCCTTGGCCATCCCCCACTTGGGGAACCACACCATGCAGTCATCCGCGAACAGGCTCAGGATCGGCTCGCCCGTGCTGCGGATGCCGCCCCGGTCGAAGGTGTTGAAGTACTCCAGGATCAGCGCCTTGCGCTGCTCGTCGGTCATCGTCTGGGTCGAGAGGGTCATGATGGTGTCCTCCGTCGGTAGGGCGGGAGTGCGGGAACGAGCGAGGTGGTCGATGGGGCATGAGCTCGGCCCGGTCGACCGTCCGGGCCGGCGCGGCCGGTCAGAGGTCCGGGCGGCTCACCAGTGCGTTCACCCGTTCGTCGAGCACGTCGGGCCCGGGTTCGGCATGGACCGCCGCCGCGGCCCGGTAGGCCAGCGCGATGATCGGCCCCAGGGTGGCGCCGCCGGCCCAGTAGGACCCGGCCGAGGCCGAGGCCACGCAGTTCCCCACCCCGAACAGCCCCGGGATTGGCCGATCGGTGTCGTCCAGGATGCGGCCGTCCGGCGTCGCCTTGGGGCCGCCCTTGGTGTCCAGGGTGCCGCCGGTGAGCAGCGCGGCGTAGTAGGGCCCCTGGCTCGAGATCGGATGCATCGTGGCGTTGGGGAAGGGGTTCGGACCGACCGCGCCGTTGAACTGGAACTGCACCGCCGTGGTGCCGCGGGCGAAATCGTCATCGATTCCCCGGCGGGCGAACTCGTTGAACCGACCGACGGCAGCGGTCAGATTCCCCAGGAACCCGGGCGACATCTCCAGCCCTCCGGTGTGCGCGCGGTAGCCGGCCAGCCGCTCGCCGATCCGCTCGGCCAACTCCGCCAACGTGTCCCCCTGGATGACCCAGGGCCGCTCTCCGTCCGTCGGGGCGATGGGATTGCCGTACTCGGCGCCCGCGCTGTGGTCCTGGGCCCGCTGGTCCCAGATCGAGACGAGCACCCGGTTCGGGTAGTTGGCGGTGACCGGGTCCCAGCGGAAGAACTCCTGAGCCAGCTCGTTGTACTGCAGCTTCTCGTTGACCACTCGGCGCCCGTCGACGTCGACCATGATCATCGAATCACCGCCGTGGGAGAAGACGCCGGTGAGCGCAGGATCGTCGGCGATGGAACCCTCGAGCGAGATGGGGCACATCCAGGCGTAATTCATGTTGCGCAGCTGGGCACCGACCCAGCCGGCGATGCGCACGAAGTCTCCTTCGTTGCTGCGAGCCCCGCATCCGGGGAAGAGTGGCAGCGACAGGTAGTTCTTCCGCAGTTCCGCGTCGTGGGTGAAACCGCCGGTGGCGAAGACGACCGCCTTGCGGGCCAGGAAGCGACGGGTCCGCCCGCCCGCGTCGGTTGCCTCGACCCCGACCACCCGGTCGCCGTCGACGACCAGCCGCTGCACCCGGTGCCCGATCCGCAGATCGACGCCGTCCTTGATCGCGGTCCGCGTCATCGATTCGACACTGCGCAGCCCGCCGTCGGCCATCGACGGAGCGGCCTGCTCGTGGATGAGCACCCGGCCGCGCGGGGCGGCGTTCTCGGGCAGTTCGGCCCAGTAGTCGCAAGCCTGCGCGACGTGTCGGTAGGGGAGGGCTCCGTGCTCGCGCAGGGTCTCGGCAGCGATCGAGGCGCTGTCGTAGATCGCCTCGAATTGCTGGTAGGACCAGCTGTCCAGGCCCAGGGTCGGGCTCTGCGGGTCGTAGTCGGTGGGCCGGGACAGCCGGCTGACGTACCGCAGAAAATCCGCCCGGGGGTCGTCGATGCCGGCCGCCCGCATGGCCTCGTTGTTCGGAATCCAGTACCAGAAGGCAGCTTTGCGCGCGGTGCCGCCCGGTCGGTCCGCCTTCTCCAGCAGTATCACCTCCTCCCCGAGCCACCGGCTGAACAGGGCGGTGGGCAGACCGCCGCCACCGGCGCCGACGACGATGACGTCCGTAGTGGCCTCAACCGGGTCGACCCCCGGCCGGGCGGGAGTGGCGCTCTGCCGGTCCGAACGGTGCTCCGGGGTCACGATGCGCTCCTGGAATCGGTGCCGGCCACGCCGGCCGGGGTCTGGTCACGGTCGAGGATCTGCCGCAGGGCGGCGTCCAGGTCGGCTTCCGCGGTACCGCTGAGCGCTGCCGACCGCCAGCCGACGTGATGATCGGGACGGACGAGAACCGCTCCGGATTCGGTGATCTCCCGCACCTCCGCCCACCGCCCGAGGACGTCCGCGGCCTCCGCCTGCGGGCCGACCACCAGGGCGTCCAGCGGGATGCCGAGGTCGGCGGCGACCTTGTCCGCGGCCTCCACCCAGTCCTGTCCACGGGGGCCGGCGAGCAGGGTGAAGCGGCCCTTGCCGACGAGGTCGATGGTCGAGACCGCTTGCCGGTCACGTTCGAGTTCGGCATGCGGCAACCGGGCCCCGGGGTGGGTCGTCGGGTGATGGTGGAGCTCGGGGTCACGGGCCGGCGCCGGCCACCCGGTGCCGTCGTGGACGACGGCGGACGAGGTGTACCGCTGGTCGAGTTCCACGCCGTGGCAGTTGAACTGGTAGTTCTGCAGCTGCACGGCCGCGCGGAGCTGCCGGCGCCGTTCCTCGCCTCGTTCGGTCGGCCCGAACAGCTCGGCCAGGCTGGCCCAACCGTCCTCGGCGCTCTGCCCGGGGGTGAAGCCGAGCGCCCGGGAGATGGGGAGCATGTCCCGGACACTGCGCATCGCCCGGTCCACCACCTGCCGGCCCACCGGCTGGCGTTCGTCGTGGTAGGTCTCCAGCAGGGCCGGGCCGGCCTGGCCGCGCAGCACATAGGCCAGTTTCCACGCCAGGTTGAAGGAGTCCTGGATCGAGGTGTTGGTGCCCAGGCCGTTGGCCGGCGGGTGCCGGTGGGCGGCGTCGCCGACGAGGAAGGCCCGGCCGCGGCCGAATCGGGTGGCCACGACGTGGTTGATCGACCACCTGCTCACCGCCTTGATCCGGATGTCGACGGCGGGGTCGCCGATCGTGGTCCGCGCCCGGTGGATCAGCGCCTCCTCGGACAGGTCCGGTTCGCCGTCGTCGGGGTCGTACATGAACAGCAGGACCCACTCGGTCCACGGCTTGACGCAGATCCAGGTCCCGGAGCCGACCCAGAAGTCGTTGCCCGGCTGGCTCATCCAGTACAGAGTGCCCGGCCGGTGGGCGGTGTAGGCGGTCAGGTCGGCCTCCAGCCAGACGTTGACGGCCGCGCCCAGACCCATCTGCCCTTCCATCTCGAAGCCGAGCTGATCGGCTACCGTCGAGCGGCCACCGTCCGCGCCGACCACGTACTTGGCCCGGATCCCGTATTCCTGGCCGCCGTCCCGGACCCGCACCTGGGCGTGCACCCCGTCCTCGTCCTGGTCGATCTCGACAAGCTCGACCCCGAAACGGATGTCGGCGCCCAGGTCGACCGCGCGCTGCAGCTGGACCGGTTCCATCACGTGCTGCGGGATATTGCATATGTCGCACGGGCTGGCCAGGTCGTAGTCCGTCCGGCGCTCGGGTCCTGAACCCCAGGTGAGCAGCCGGGCGATCTCCTGTCCGGCGAAGCTGGTGGCCCAGACGTTGTTGCCCATCAGGTCGTTGGGCGTGGCCACCCGGGTGATCGCGGCTTCCATTCCCAGATCCCGGAAGACCTCCATGGTTCGCTGGTTGGTGATGTGGGCGCGGGGCGAGTGGGCCGTCCCGCCGTACTTGGTCACGGTGATCGCGTCGATGCCCTCCCGGGCCAGCAACGCGGCCATGGCCAGGCCGGACGGGCCGGCCCCGACGATCAGGACGTCGGTGGTGACGGTGTTCACGAAAGGCTCCTTCGGCTTTCGGGGGAATCCGGTCGGGTGGGCCGCTATTTGCTGTGGGCCCCGGTCATCAGGGCGCCCAGGTCCTCGGGCCTGAGGAACGAAGGGGGCGGTGGCGGGCCCCAGTTGAACAGCCCCTTGGCCCCCTCGAGGACCTCGGGTTCCCAGATCTCGTCCTCGGGAATGACGTCCATGTCGGAGAAGTACTCCGAGAAGTTGCCGGCCGGGTCCTTGAGGTACCAGAAGAAGTTGGACCCGGCATGGTGCCGGCCCAGTCCCCACACGTGACGCTCGGGATGGTCCTCCAGCATCGCGCAGGCGCCGCGGCCGACGTCGTCGACATCGTCGACCTGCCAACTGGAGTGGTGCAGGTAGGTGACCGGCGACTGCAGCGCCAGGAAGTTGTGGTGATCCTCGCTGCACCGCAGGAAGGCACCCTTGTCGCCGATGCGATCTGAGACCTTGAAGCCCAGACCGTCCACCAGGAACTTCACGGTCGCGCCCAGATCGGTGGTGCCGGAGACGACGTGACCCAGCCGGCGCGGCGTGACCCGGCCGGTCCGTAGCACGCCGGGCGCCCGCCCGCCACGATCTGCCCGGCCCGGCCCGTTGTACGGGGTCGCCGGCCGGGGCGACTGGACCAACCGGGCCTGCACAGTGACTGCGGCGCGGGTCCGGGTGACCGGATCGGTGGCCACCAGGGTTCGGCCGTCGGGCCGGTGAGCGGTGAAACCGGCGCGAGCCAGAGCGGCGGCGATGCGGGCGATGTCGTCCTCGTCGTCGACGCCGACCCCGAGCTCGACCAGCCGCCGGGCGGGTGAGTGGCTGACCCGCAGCTGCTCGCCGCCGTCCGTCGTCGAGAACGCGCCGTGCCCACCCCGGCTCAGGCCGAACTCCTGGTAGTAGTCGGCGGTCTGCGCCACGTTCGGCACGCCGATCTCGATGTGGGTCAACCGGTGCAGGCTCACGACAGCCTCTCCGTGGCCGGGGCCGGACGCTGGCTGCGCGGGGCGTGGCCGTGCTCGTCGGCGGCGACGAACCGTTGCCGGAGCTCGCCGATGCCCTCGATCGTGGACACCAACTCCTGGCCGGGGCGGATGTACACCGGGGGCGTGCGGCCCAACCCGACCCCCTCCGGGGTGCCCGTGAAGATCAGATCGCCCGGGTACAGCGCGATGATCCCGGACAGATCGCTGATCAACCGGGGGACCCCGAAAAGCAGGTCCTTGGTGTTCCCCTTCTGCACCGTCACCCCGTCGAGCGTGCAGTGCAGCGGGAGCGCGTCGCGGTCGGACAGCTCGTCCGACGTCACCAGCGCGGGACCAGTCGGAGTGAACCCCGGGAACGACTTGCCCAGCCCGAATTGCGGTGCCGGGGTGCTGAATTGGGTCGCGCGATCCGAGAGATCCTGACCGACGGTCAGGCCGGCCACATGGTCCCAGGCGCTCCCCTCAGGCACCCGGCCCGCCGTGGCCCGGCCGATGACCGCGACCAACTCGATCTCCCAGTCGGTGTCACCGCCCGCGGGCAGCACCACCGTGCTGACGGGCCCGGTCAGGCTCGAGACAAACTTGGGGAACAGCGGCGGCAGGACCCTGGGAGCGTCGAATCCGGATTCGGCCGCATGGTCGGAGTAATTGAGACCGAAGGCCAGGATCTGCCGGGGGGCAGGTGAGGGCGGACCGAGACGGGACGGGTCGATCGGGATCCCGTCGCCCTCCGCCGGCGCGCCAGCGGCCCAGGCCCGAAACTCGTCCCAGCGCGGGTAGAGCGCGGCCACGTCAGGGCCGAAACGGCCGCCGCTGGCACGGGCGACGTCGATGGCCGAACCGTCGGCCGCGACGAGCACCGCACGGCCGTCCACCTGGGCAAGCCTCATCGTTGAGTCCTCTCTGCTGGTCGTGCCGGGCGCGGCCCGGACCGATGCGTCAGTTCTACACCTCAATGTTCGCCAGGCCAAGCAATATTCGAAACTTTGTCGAAACTACGAATCTGCTACGCTGGCCTCGTGGCCACCCCTACCGTCCCCGCAAACCCTGCCGCCCGGGCCAACACCGGCGAGGTCTACGACCAGTTGCGGGCGGACATCCTCGGCGGCATCCATCGCCCCGGCGGCAAGCTCAAGTTCGCCGAGCTCGGCGAGCGGTACGGCGCCAGCGTCAGCGTCATCCGCGAGGCGCTGACCCGGCTCGTCGAAGCCCGGTTGGTGGAGAGCGAACCCCGAATCGGGTTCCGCGTCGCCCCGCTGTCGCTGGCCGATCTGTGCGACCTCACGGCCACCCGGATCGACCTGGAGGCGCTTGCCGTGCGCTACGCGATCGCGCGGGGGGACATGGCCTGGGAGGCCGACCTGGTCGCCGCCCACCACCGCCTGGCCCGGACACCGTTGGTGGCGGCGCGCGGACCGCAGCGGGTCTCCGACGAGTGGGAGCTCGCCCACGCCGCCTTTCACCGAGCGGTCCTGGCCGGCTGCGGGAGCCCACGCCTGATCTCCATGACGAACGTCCTGCGCGACGGCGCGGAGTTGTACCGGCGCTGGTCGCAACCCCAGGAACCTGGCCGGGATGTCCCGGCCGAACACCGGCGGATCCTGCAGGCTGTGCTCGATCGGGATGCCGACGAGGCCGTGCTCGCGTTGACGGACCACTACCGGCGAACCGCGGACATCCTGGAGCGGGCCTACGCCACGGATTGATCCGTGAAGCCGGCCGCACCGGCGTCCCGCGCCGGTCGACACGACCGGAACGGTGGACCTGGCCTACGCTCACCCCGGCCGGATGACCCATGCCCGAGGAGTGCGCCATGCCCACCATTGCCGTCGTCGGGGAAGTCGTTGCCGACGCCGTCCTGCCCCCGGACGGCATTTCCGCGGGCGTCGCCCACCTGACCGTGCACCCCGGCGGCGGCCCGGCGAACACGGCGGTGGCGTTGTCCCGGCTCGGTTCGACCGCCCGCTTCGCTGCCCGGATCAGCGGCGGAGCCCTCGGCGCGCTGTGCCGGGCCAAGCTCGAAGAATCCAAAGTCGACCTGAGCGCGTCCGAGAACGCCGTCGAACCGGCCACGCTGGCCATCGCCCGGCTCGACGCGACCGGGGCGGCGTCGTACGAGTTCTACACCGACGGCACCGCCGACTGGGCCTGGACCGATGCCTCGCTGGGCAAGCTGATCGACGGCCCGTTCGGCAGCCAATCGCCGCCGGTCGCCGTCCATACCGGTTCGCTCGCCCTGGCCCTCCAGCCGTCCGGGCAGGTGATCGAGAACCTGCTGGCCCGGGCCCGGCCGACGATGACGACCTCGGTCGACCCCAACCTGCGGCCGCTGCTGGTGCCGGTCACCTCGTACCGGCTGTGGATCGACCGGTGGGCCGGGCTGGCCGACATCCTGCGGCTGTCCGAGGACGACCTCGATCTACTGTGGCCTGGGTGGACCCCGGAGCAGGCGGCCACCCACCTGCACGCCTGCGGGGTGCCGCTGGCCGTCGTCAGCCTCGGTGGGGACGGCGCCTTCGCCTCGCTGCGCGGCGAGCAGGTCCGGGTCCCGATCGCCCCGACGACCCTGGTCGACACCGTCGGCGCCGGCGACTCGTTCCACGGCGGCCTGCTGCACTTCCTGGCCGAGGGCGGCTACCTGGGCGGGCGACTGGAGACGCTGACGCCGGCCG
The DNA here is from genome assembly GCA_044223435.1 of Nakamurella sp. Taxonomy (GTDB): domain Bacteria; phylum Actinomycetota; class Actinomycetes; order Mycobacteriales; family Nakamurellaceae; genus Nakamurella. The sequence goes on along the minus strand of JBGALY010000020.1, from coordinate 58,046 downwards.
CGCTGATCGAGGCCCTTACCTTCGCCTCCCGGGTGTCGGCGATCAACTGCTCCCGGGCCGGCGCCAACCCGCCCTGGGCCAGCGAACTGGCCTGACCCGCGCCCTCCCGCAAGCGAGTGTGCAGAAACCGTCCTCATTCCCGGCAATGGGGACGGTTTCTGCACACTCAGCCGGGGCGGACCGGCCCGACCCGCAACGCGACACGAACCCGGCCGACACATCCCCGCCCACCCCCGGCGCTACCGTCCGACCCGGACGGACACGCCGGCAGACAGGGGTACGCGGATGGCCATCGGATGGAAGCCCGTCGGGATCGACAGTCCCCTTCCGGTGGGCACGCCGGTCCGGCCGGACGAGCGGCTGAGCTGGCCCAAGACGATCGGTGTCGGTGCCCAGCACGTGGTCGCCATGTTCGGGGCCACGTTCGTCTTCCCGATCATCATGGGCCTCGATCCGAACCTGGCGATCCTGATGTCCGGGGTCTGCACCATCCTGTTCCTGCTGATCGTCTCCGGGAAGGTGCCGTCGTACCTGGGCACCTCGGCCAGCTTCGTCGGCGCGGTGGTGGCGATCCGGGCGGCCGGCGGCACGACCGCCAACGTCACCGGCGCGATCCTGGTCGCCGGCGTGACCCTGGCCGTCGTCGGGATCATCGTGCACCTCGTGGGCGGCCAGGCGGTTCGCCGGGTGCTGCCCCCGGTGGTCAGCGGCGCCGTCGTGATGCTGATCGGGTTCAATCTCGCGCCGGTGGTCGCCGGCGTCTACTGGCCGCAGGACCCGGGCGTGGCGTTCACCGTCATGGCCTTCACCATCCTGGCCGCGGTCGCGTTCCGCGGGTTCTTCGCGCGGATCGCGGTGTTCCTGGCCCTGATCTTCGGATTCGTCCTGTCCTGGCTGCTGGACGAGGTGCTGGGCCCGATCACGTCGGCCACCGGGACCGGCGAGGTGACCTCGCACCTGCGGGTCGACCTGTCCGGTGTGCAGGATGCCGCCTGGTTCGGCCTGCCGACGCTGCACGCGCCGCAGTTCCAGTTGCAGTTCATCCTGCTCGCCCTGCCGGGCGTGATCGCACTGATCGCCGAGAACACCGGCCACGTGCGAGCGGTGTCGGAGATGACGGGCGAGAACCTGGACCCGTACCTGGGCCGGGCGCTGTTCGCCGACGGGTTCGGCACCGCGCTGTCGAGCGCCATCGGCGGCTCCCCGACCACCACGTACGCGGAGAACATCGGTGTCATGGCCGCGACCCGGGTGTACTCGACCGCCGCGTACTACGTGGCCGCGGCGGTGGCCATCCTGCTCGGCCTGATCCCGAAGTTCGGTGCGCTGGTCAGCGCGACCCCGGGCGGCGTGCTCGGCGGGATCACGGTGGTGCTCTACGGCATGATCGGGCTGCTCGGCGCCAAGATCTGGATCGAGAACAAGGTCGACTTCGGCAACCCGGTCAACCTGGTGCCGATGGCCGCCGCGATCATCATCGGCGTCGGCAACGTGTCCATGACGTTCGGCGACGACTTCGAGCTCTCCGGGATCGCGCTCGGGTCGATCGTCGCGATCGTGGCATACCACCTGGCCCGGCTCGTCGCGCCCGCCGCACTGCGGGAGACCCTGCGCTGAATCAGCCCAGCAGGTCGCGCAGCTTGCCCTTGGGGTGCTTGATGATGATCGACCCGGACTTCTTGACGCCGGTGAGCACGAGGGTCATGCCCCGGCCCGCGGACCGCGGGTCCACCTTGTTGTGGACGTGCCCGCCGCGCATCTGCAACCCGTCCACCCGGACGACGCTGCCGACCGGGACGATCAGCTCGGCCGAACCGCCGTAGTTGGACCGGAACTCCACCGTGACCGTGTTCGACACCAGCTGGGCCTGGGTGAAGTCGAGCTTGGTGCTGGCCCCGGTGCCGCCCACGACGATCAGCGGCGGGGCGTTCCAATAACCCTTGAAGGTGCGCGCACCCCAGCCGAGCAACTCCAGTACGCCCCCCGTCGGAGCCACGGCACCGGAGTAGCCCGGCCCGGCGGTCGGCACCGGCCGGGTGGCCGCGGATGCGTCGTCGACCGAGCGGCCGGCGATCTGCAGCCCGGGCAGATCGATCAGCACCGCGTTGAGATCCCGCCGGGTGCGGGCGGCGATCACCTTGCCGCTGCGCTCGGCGTACTCCTCGATGTCGATCAGTCCACGGCCGGTCGCCTTCTCCAGCAACGTCAGGACGTGGGCGCGCTCGTCATCGGAGACCCGCAGGTCGCGGGGGTCGATCGGCGGGCCGGACATGCGGCCCAGGATAGTCAGACCCGCGGGGTCACCGGGCCGCGCGGCCCGTCGCAAGGCCGGTGCCGGTCGGGTCGACCCCGGTGGGATCCCCACCAGTCGGATCCGGGCCGGCCGCAACCCCGCCGCCCGGAACCTCACCCGCCGGGTCGTCCACGGCACCGTCGTCCAGGCGCGGGCCGCCGAGCGCCCGGCCGGCCCACGACTGCATCAGCCAGCCGCCGTCCGGCCGGCTGTTCATGACGATCATGCCGGTGTTGTGCAGCGGATGGAACCGCTCGAACAGGTCGCGGCGCACCGCCTCGTCCGCGCCCCGCACGGTGGACCAGGTGCGCAGAACCGCGCCATGCGCGAACAGGGCCACCACGCCGTCGTCACCGGCGCGATCGGTGACCATCTCGGTCAGCTCCGACACGACGGCATCGAACCGGGCCACCACCTGCTCCCCGGTCTGACCCCCGGGTACGGCCACGTCGAGCTCGCCGTCCATCCACCGCCGCACGGTGCTCAGATAGGTGCGCACCGCGTGCTCGTCACCGCGCATTTCCAGATCACCGGCCGGCACCTCGCACAGGCCGTCCCGGACGAGCACCTCCAGCCCGCGGACCGCGGCCAGGGGCGCGGCCGTGAGCTGGGTGCGGGGCTGGGTGGAGGCGGCGATCAGGTCGATCCGCTGGTCGGCCAGACTGTCCGGCAGCGCGGCGGCCTGCTCCACACCCAGGTCGGTCAGTCCCGGCCCGGGCGGCGCGGTGTCCAGCAGCCCGAGCACGTTCGACGGCGTCTGGCCGTGCCGGATCAGCAGCAGTCGCACGGTCAGTCGCCCCGCTGCCAGCGGCCGACCTGCGCCGCCGCGTCCGCGTAGGCGGCCGGGGTGGCGAAGTCGGCCGTCGGGTCGTTCACGCCCGCCGCCCGCGGATAGGAACCCAGCCACCGCAGCAGCGCCTGCCGGCGGATCAGCGCGGCGACGACATCGGCCATCGCCGGGTCGGTCACGTGCCCGTCGGCGTCGACCAGGAAGTAGTAGATGCCGAGTTTGGACCGGGTGGGGCGGGACTCGAGCCGGGTCAGGTTGATGCCCCGCGAGGCGAACTCGGCCAACACGGCGAGCAGCGACCCCGGATGGTTGCCGACCGAGAGCACCAGCGATGTCCGGTCGTTGCCCGTCGGCTCCGGCGGCCGGCCGGGCCGGCGGAGCAGGACGAACCGGGTCACCGCGTCCTGGACCTCGCCGATGTTCGCCACCAGGGTCTGCAGCCCGTACCGGGCCCCGGCAACGGGTGCGGCCGCGGCCGCGTCGAGATCTCCGGCGGCGACCGCCGCGGCGCCCGCGGCGTTCGACGTCGTCATCACCGGATCGGCGGTGGGCAGGCACCGAGCCATCCAGGACCGGATCTGCGCATGCCCGTGCGGGTGGGCCCCCACGGACCGGATCGCGGCCAGGTCGGTCCCCGGCCGGACCAGCAGGTCGAACGTGATCGGCACATAGGTCTCGGCGGTGATCAGCAGCGGGTCGCCGTGGGTCAGCTCGTCCTGGGTGACCGGCACGGCCCCCTCGACAGAGCTCTCCATCGCCGCGCAGGCAGCGTCCGCCCGCCCGGATCGGACCTCGGCCAAGGCGAGCGACACGGTGCCGACCGGCTCCAGCCGGACCGGCGCCGCTCCGGCCAGGGCACGGGCCGCCTGCTCGGTGAACGTGCCCTCCGGACCCAGGTACGCCCACCGCTCCGTCGCCCCGACCACGCCGTCCACCCTAATCCGCCGGGTGTCGGGCCCGCCGCGACGCCGGGTCAGCCGGCCGAGCCGGTCTCCGGCGCCTGGGCCTGCAGCTGGGCGAGCCGGTCCGGATCCTGCACGCTCATCCAGGCCAGCACGTCCCGGAACGGCACGCACTGCACCTCCGGCTGCCCGCACTTGTCCAGCACGAACTTGGTCAGCGCGTCCTCGTAGGCGTTGTTGTTCCACGCATTGAAGTGGTTCCCGAGCACCAGCGGTGCCCGGTTGCCGTTCCAGGTCGCGTTGAACATGTCGTTGTAGGTCTGGTACACCTGTTCGGAATCGGCGGCCGACTCCGCCGGGGTCACGCCGTCACTGCTGGCCTGCCGCTGGGTGTAATAGAAGTTGTAGTCCATGGTGATCTGCTGCTTCCCGGTGCCGTGGATCGGGAAGGTGGCCATGCCGAACTGCCAGATCTTGTACTGCTGCGACTGCTTCGGCCAGGAGATGCCGGTCTTGGTGAACGACGAGTCGTAGGTGATGCCGTGGTCGACCAGGGCCGGGAACAGCTCCTCGGCTTTGCCCTCCAGGCACGGGGTCCGCTCGCCGCGCACCTCCTGCTTCGGGTCGAAGGCCAGATCGTCCATCTGCACGCCCGGGTTGTTGGCCTTGACGTTCTGCACCATCGAATAGAACTGGTCCAGCTCGTTGTTCCAATCGGCCGTGCTCCATTGGTTGCCGCTGGGCTCGGCGCCCGCGCAGAAGTGGCCGTTGAAGTGGGTGCCGATCTCGTTGCCCTCGGCGTAGGCCTGATTGAGGTCCTTGATCTCGACGGGCAGGTCGGACGCGCTGTTCCAGCTGATCGACGACTTGCCCGGGGCGTGCCCGGGGCCCTGGTAGGCCATCTTGGTCTCGTCGGAGAGCATGTACGTACCGGACAGGAAGCCGGTGAAGTGGAACGGCACCTTGGTGCCGACGTCGAACCAGTGCTGCCATTTCTCGTGCCAGCCGACCCCGTCGAAGCTGACGACGATGAACTGCGGCGGCTTCTCGCCCGGCTGCAGCTTCTTGGGCACGAACCCGGACGGCAGGGCCACGCCCTCCTGCACCGTGCCGTCACCCGACTGGGTGGAACTCGCGGACGAGGAGGGCGGCGCCGACGACGAGTCGGGACTGGAGGCCACCGGCTCCGACGATGCCGCCGTGCTGGAGTCGGGACTCGCCGTCACGAAGCTGGTCACCGTGACGTCGCCGGCCGAACCGGAGCTGCCGCACGCGGCCAGGAACAGAGACAACACCCCCGTCACCGCGATCAAGGCATTGCGCCGACGTCGCACCCGCATGAATCCCCTCCGACCTTCGCCACCCACGGTCAAGCCACGGCGCACGCCCAGGGCACACGCGGGTTCTGACATTACTGTCCGACAACGGACGTGCGATCCCGGTGAGAGGTTGTGGCGCCGTGGAAATGCGCGTCGGCCGGGTGACGCGGACCCGACCGCACCCGCTCTAAGCTGCGCGGTCATGACCACCGGTGCCCTGCCGCCGCAGGGCGGCCCACCTGCGCGAACGCCACCGCCGGAGCCCGACGGCTTCCTGACCCCGCGGCCGTACACGGCCCGCTCGTTGTTGGTCGAACTGGTCGTGGTGTTCCTCGTCACCCTGGGTAGCAGCGGGCTCTCGTCGCTGGTCAGCCTGGCCGACGCGCTGCTGGCCCCGGTGCCGCTGGCCTCGCAGACGGTCTCGATCATCGTCCCGCAGGCTCAGGCGTCCTACCTGGACCTGATCAAACAGCTGCTGTCGATCCTGCGGGGCGTGGCCTGGGGCGCGCTGGGTCTGTACCTGTTGTGGCGCAGCGGGGTCAACCTGCGCACCCGGCTGGGTCTGGACCGCACCCGACCCTGGTCCGACCTGGGCGTCGGGGTCGTGCTCACCGCCGTCATCGGCATCCCCGGCATCGCCCTGTACCTGGGCGCGGTCGCCGCCGGGATCAACCTGACGGTCGCGCCGTCCACCCTGAACGACGTCTGGTGGCGGCTTCCGGTGCTGATCCTGGCGGCCGTCGAGAACGGCTTCCTGGAGGAGGTGCTGGTCGTCGGCTACCTGGTCACCCGGCTGGAACAGCTGCGCCTGCCCGGCTGGGCCGTCATCGCCGCCTCGGCGGTCCTGCGCGGGTCCTACCACCTGTACCAGGGGTTCGGCGGGTTCCTGGGGAACGCGGCGATGGGCGTGGTCTTCGCCTGGTGGTTCCGGCGTACCCGCCGGCTCTGGCCGCTGGTGATCGCGCACTCGCTGCTCGACATCGTCGCCTTCGCCGGATATGCCCTGCTCAAGGGCACGGTGAGCTGGCTGCCGTGACGATCTCGCCGGCGCGGATCAGCGCAGGGTGAACTGGCGGCCCAGGATGCCGTCGCGGGCGCGGCGCTCGGCGTCGGTCAACGGCTCGTCCACGGCCAGGGCCACGGCCAGTCGCTCGGCGAATGCCAGTGCGGGCGCGTCCCACTCGCTGGCGTGGGCGTCGCGGTCCAGGTCCCACACCGGCACCAGCCGGCCGTGCGCCCGGAACGACCCGACGTAACGGCTGCCCTCACCCAGGTCGAGCTGATCGGCCACGGCGAGCCGGGCCAGCGCCGCCATCAGTGGCGGCTCGTCCTCGGGCCGGACCCAGCGCAGGTGCGCCCGCTCGCCGGCGTCCACCCAGTACGCACCGGGCAGCTCGGCCACCCGGGCCGTCGGCATGATCGCCGCATTGGCCCGCTCCAGCGACAGGGCCACCTCGCTGCCCGGCTCGATCTGCTCCTCCAGCCACCAGGAGAAGTCCTCGTGCACCGTCACGGGCAGCGGTTCGTCCACGATCAGGTCGCCGTACCGGTTGCCGATGGTGGCCCGGCCGATCACCGACAGCACCGAGGACGGCTCCGCGGTCAGGGCCCACTCCAGGGCGGCGGCCAGGTCCCGGGACAGATCCCCGGTGTGGGTCTGCACCTGCATGCCGAGCATGATCGAGCCGTCCGACCGGGTCAGCGCGGCGGCCGCGCCGGGCAGCACGCTGGCCAGCGTCACGGACGGGACGTCGTCCCGCGGCTCGATCAGGTTCAGCGGGGCGCTGGCCGCCGGCAGGAACTCGCGCAGGGCGATGAGCTCGGTCTCCGCGGCCAGCCCGGCGAACGGCCGGGTCACGATGAGGTCCGCGGCGTCCGCCGAGCCGTGGCACGCCTTGTACCGGCGGCCGGAGCCGCACGGGCAGGGACGGCGGGGATTCATGGCGGCGGGTCCCCCGGCAGCGCCCGACTCGAGGACGGCAGCGGATCCCCCGGTGCGGCGGCTCTTCTTCGACACCCGGCCACGGTAGCCGACGGCCGGGCGGCGGATGTCCGGTATCGGGCCGGCCGGGCGCTCAGCCGCGGGTCGGCGGCGGCTCGCCGACCACCCAGCCGGCGGGGATCACCGCGCGGCCGCGCAGCAGGCGGCCGAACCGCCAGAGCATGGCCGCGCCCAGGCCGGCACAGACCGCCGCGGCGAGATCGACGGCGATGTGCAGTTCCACGGTGTCCGCGATGGCCTGCAGGCTGCCGCCGAGCCCGCGGACCAGGGCCGCCGTGATGAGCGCGGCCGAGACGATCCAGCTCAGCCACCAGCACACGGTCAGCCGGGACGCCCGGGCCGGGCCGTCCGTGGCCTTGGCGGTCAGGTGCCGATCGATCTCGGTGACGATCTGCCCGGCTCCGTACAGGTTCCACCCCGGCACCAGCAGGCGGGCGAGCACCGCGACCCGGGACCGGGACGGTGCGCGCCCCAGGCGCAGCGCCGCCACCGGGTGGGTCCGGACCAGGGCGACCGCCGACACCAGCAGTGCCGCGATGGCGGCGGCCACCGCGGCGGCGCCGGTCGCGGCCACGAAGACGTCGCTGCCCCACACGGTGGCGGCGGGCAGCACCTTCACGCGCCCCTCCAGCAGCAGCGCGAACCGCCAGGTCTCGGCGGCCGCCGCCGCGAGCGCGAGCACGGCCGCCACGGCCGCGAGCACCGCGGCCACCCGGAGCATCCCGGACGGGTCGGTCGGCCGGCGCTCGACGGGAGCGGTGCCGTTCTCCTGCCACACCACGGGCGGGAAGGCCCACCGGGGCGGGCGGCCCTGATAGGACGGCGGTCCGGTGTACGGCGGCTCCGCCGGCGGCGCGACCTTGGGCGACGGCCCGCCGGGGGGCGGGTGCGCGATCCAGCGATGCCGCGGCAGCTCACAGTTGGCGCATCGCGGCCAGCCGACATCCACCTGCCGGACCCGGCAGCGCGGGCACACCCAGGTGCGGGGAGCCGGCGACGACGGGGCGAACCGGCTCGGCATGACGGTGCCCGGCGGCCGGGACTCAGATGACCTCGGGGACGGCGCCACCGTCGGCCTCCATCGGCCGGCCCGCCCGGGCCCAGCCGCCCATCCCACCGGCCACGTTGACCACGTCCCAGCCCTGCTGATTCAGGTATGCCGTCACCCGCGCCGAACGGCCGCCGGAGCGGCAGATCACATACACCGGGCTGCCGTCGGGGATGTCGTCCAGGCGGTCGGCGAGCCGGGTCATCGGCACGTGCACCGCGCCGGGTGCGTGCCCGGCCGCCCACTCGTCGTCCTCCCGCACGTCCAGCAGCACGGCGTCCGTCGGGACCTGATTGATATCGACCTCTGGAATCGAAGCGCTCACCGGGCCCATGATTCCACCGGAGGCGCCGACCCGGATGGAACAGTTAACACGGCCGACGCGTGGCCTCCACATGCCGCGCGCAGCATGGCAACGCTCGGTGGTCCGGCCGGGATCGCCGTCGACGAAGGGCAGTGTTGATGGACACCTTCGATCTGGTCGTCATCGGCTCCGGGCCGGCCGGGCAGAAGGCGGCCATCGCGGCCGCGAAACTGGGCCGCCGCGCCGCGGTCGTGGACCGCGGACACATGATGGGCGGGGTCTGCATCAACACCGGGACCATCCCGTCCAAGACGCTCCGGGAGGCGGTGCTGTACCTGACCGGCCTGAGCCAGCGGGAGCTCTACGGCGAGGCCTACCGGGTCAAGGACGACATCACCATCGGTGACGTGGCCGCCCGGATCGCCCACGTGGTGAACCGCGAGGTCGATGTGGTCCGCAATCAACTCACCCGCAACCACGTCAGCGTCCTGCCGGGCACCGCCCGGTTCACCGACCCGCACACCATCCGGGTCGAAGCGGGCGACGGCACCAGCCGCCTGATCCGCGGCAAGAAGATCGTCATCGCGGTCGGCACCAAGCCGGCCCGCCCGGGGTCGGTGGACTTCGACGGGGAAACCATCGTCGACTCCGACCAGATCCTGGGCATCGCCAGGGTTCCGGCGTCCATGGTGGTCGTCGGGGCCGGCGTCATCGGCATCGAGTACGCCTCGATGTTCGCCGCCCTCGGCACCAAGGTCACCGTCGTCGAGTCCCGCACGACGATGCTGCCGTTCTGCGACGACGAGGTCATCGAAGCCCTGAAGTACCACCTGCGCAGCCTGGCCGTGACCTTCCGGTTCTCCGAGACGGTGTCCGAGGTGCAGAAGCACCCGGCCGGCACGCTGACCCTCCTCGAGTCCGGCAAGAAGATCCCCGCCGACACCGTGCTGTATTCGGCGGGCCGGCAGGGTGTCACCGACGAACTGAACGTGCAGGCGGCCGGGGTCCCGGCGTCCAACCGGGGCAAGGTGGAGGTGAACGAGAACTTCCAGACCGAGGTCGAGCACATCTACGCGGTCGGCGACGTCATCGGCTTCCCGGCGCTGGCGGCCACGGCGATGGAGCAGGGCCGGCGGGCCGCGTACCACGCCTTCGACGAGCCGGTCGGCAAGCTTGGCGACCTGCAGCCGATCGGTATCTACTCCATCCCGGAGATCAGCTTCGTCGGACGCACCGAGACCCAGCTCACCGCGGAACGGGTGCCGTTCGAGGTCGGCGTCGCGCGGTACCGGGAGCTCGCCCGGGGCGCCATCCTGGGCGACTCCTACGGCATGCTCAAGATCCTGGTCCACGCGGAATCCCGCGAGCTGCTCGGCGTGCACGTGTTCGGCACCAACGCCACCGAACTGGTGCACATCGGGCAGACCGTGATGGGGTGCGGCGGCACCGTCGACTACCTGGTCGACGCCGTCTTCAACTACCCGACGCTGGCCGAGTCGTACAAGGTCGCCGCCCTCGACGCCGTGAACAAGATGCGGGCCATCGCCAGGGTCACCCAAACGGGTCAGTACCGCCCACTACCGGAGTAAAAGAATTCGCCCGAATCGGACGGGTACCGATCACCAACGGTAGGGTCATCGCCATTCGCATCGGCGGTCGGGATCGCCGAAGTCATGGGGGTGACGGGTGACGTTCCGCGTGTTGATGGTGTGTACCGCCAACCACTGCCGATCGCCGATGGGGCAGCAGATGCTGCAGCACGCGGCGACGCAACGGTTCGGGGCGGGAGGCTGGGAGGTCGATTCGGCCGGCACCAACATCCCGGGCCCGTGGCCCCTGCACGAGCATGCCGCCACGGTGTTGGGCCGGCGCCTCGGGCAGGTCGCCGCGCACTCCTCGCGACCGCTGTCAAGCTCGGTGATCGGCGGTTCCGACCTCATCCTGACCGCGTCGCGCCGGCAGCGGGGCATCGTGGTCAAGGCGGTGCCGGCGGCCATCGGCCGGACGTTCACCATCCGGCAATTCGCGCGGCTCAGCGACGCCGTCCCGGCGCTGTCGCCCGAGGCGGCGCCGCAGGATCCGCCCGGACAGGGACGCTGGCTCGTCACCGAGGCCCGGCTGGCCCGCTCCTCGTTGCAGCCGGTGCCGGGCGACGAGGAGGATCTGCCCGATCCGATGGGGGGCTCCCTGGCCGATTTCGAGGTGTGCGCCGACCGCCTGCAGGACGCCATCGACCGGATCCTGCGACCGCTGCCGGGCGGCCCGGTCGCCGGCTGAGGTCGGCCCGGCCTACTTCACCAGCCGGGACAGGCGCCGGTCGGCCAGTTTCCGGCCGCCCGTCTGGCACGTCGGGCAGTACTGGAAGGACCGGTCCGCGAACGACACCTCGGCAATGACGTCACCGCAGACCGGGCAGGGCAGTCCGGTACGGGCGTGCACCCGCAGCCCCGTGCGCTTCTCCCCCTTGAGCCGCGCCGCCTCGCCGCCGACCGACCGCAGCACGGCATCGGTGAGCACCATGGCCATGGCCTCGTGCAGCCGGTCCAGCTCGTCCGGACCCAGCCGGCCGGCCGTGGCGTACGGCGAAAGCCGCGCGGCGTGCAGGATCTCGTCCGAATAGGCGTTCCCGATGCCCGCGATGATCCGCTGATCGGTGATGACGTTCTTGATCCGGCCGGTCTGGCCGGCCAGCACCCGCGCGAGCGCCGGCCGGTCCAGGTCGAGCGCATCCGGGCCGAGCCGCGCGACCCCCGGGACGGACCGCGGATCCGTGACCACGGCCGCGGTCACCGATTTCTTGGTGCCCGCCTCGGTGACGTCGAACCCGCCGCCGCCACTCAGGATGACCCGGAGCGCAATCGGGCCACCCATCTTCGGCGGCCGCGGCGAGATCGCGTCCGACCATCGCAGCCAGCCCGCCCGGGCGAGGTGGAGCAGCAGGTGCAGCTCCGGCGCCGCGTCCGCCGGTGACGTCGGGCCGGGCTCGGTGCTCAGGTCCAGGAACTTGCCGTGCCGGCCCGCGCCGGACACGGTGCGCCCGACCAGCGCCGAGGCCGGCGGATCGTAGGTGGTCAGCACGTTCAACGACGCCACGGTGACCGCGGTGACGGCCTGCCCGCCGCCGTGCTCGGTCAGGAAGGCGGCGAGCGCGGTGACTTCGGGCAGTTCGGGCATGAGGCCCAGTCTGCCGGACGGCGCCGGGGGCAACCATGCGCCGAGTTGCCGGCTTCGGCCCCGGGTCCGGCCGGGGCAGGACCGGGGCAGGACCGGGACGGCCACGTCGAGGGGGTCGGGGTCGGCCATCCTCGCCCGGGTCGGCCCGGCGCCGCCCGGACGGCGCCGTGAGATGCACGGTGGCGCAGACTGCTCCACACTGCTGGGCATGACCGATTCCGGCGCCCCGGGCGCGTCCGACTGATGGCCCGCACGACGCTGCGGCGGCAGCCGAAGGTGGCGGTGATCGGTTCGGGATCCTGGGGCACCAGCGTCGCGTCGATCGTGGCCCGGCACTCCCCGACGGTGATCTGGGGGCGGTCGGCCGAGGTGGTCGACCAGATCAACACCGGCCACACCAACGAGCGATACCTACCCGGTTTCGAACTCGCGCCGGCGTTGACCGCGACCACCGACCTGCAGGAGGCCGTCGAACCCGCCGACATCCTGATCATGGCGGTGCCGTCGCACGGCTTCCGCAGCGCTCTGGACGACCTCGCCCCGTTCCTGCGCCCGTGGGCGCCCGTGGTCAGCCTCGTCAAGGGCCTCGAGCAGGGCACCCGCAAGCGGATGACCGAGATCGTCGACGAGGTCCTGCCCGGCCATCCGGCCGGCGTGCTGGCCGGTCCGAACATCGCTCGCGAGGTCGTCGCCGGCTACGCCGCCGCGGCGGTCATCGCGATGCCCGATCCGCACCTGGCCGCCCAGCTCGGCGAGATGTTCCGCACCACCTACTTCCGGATCTACTCGTCGTCCGACGTGGTCGGGGTGGAGATCGCCGGGGCCTTGAAGAACGTGTTCGCCATCGCGGTCGGCATGGGCGACGGGGTCGGCAGCGGGGACAACACCCGGGCGATGGTCATCACCCGGTCACTGCGGGAGATGACGCGGCTGGGCACCGCCGTCGGCGGCCAGGCCGAGACCTTTGCCGGGCTGGCCGGGATGGGCGACCTGGTCGTCACCTGCACCAGCAAACACAGCCGCAACCGACACGTCGGCGAACTGATCGGCCGGGGGGTGCCGCTGCCGGAGATCCTGGCCGGCATGAAGCAGGTCGCCGAAGGGGTCAAGACCGCGTCAGTGGTGCTCAAGGTCGCCGCGGATGTCGGGGTGGAGGTGCCGATCGCCCGCGAGGTCGACGCGGTGGTCAACCACGGGTCCACGCCGGAACGGGCCTACCGCGGCCTGCTCAACGAGGCTCCCGGGCACGAGGTGCACGGGGACAGCTGGTGACGGATCGCCCTCACCCGCGGGCGAAGCCGATCTGCAGGTCGTCCAGGTAGTCGGCGGCGAATCCGGCCTGGGAGTAGGCCAGGTAGAAGTTCCACATCCGGACGAAGGTCTCGTCGAATCCGAGCTCGAAGACCTCCGGCAGGTGCCGGTTGAACGAATGCCGCCACTGTTCCAGGGTGGGCACGTAGGAGTGCCCGAGGCGGCGGGTCTCCTGGATCCGCAGCCGGGTGTGCCCGGTGACGACCTGGTCGATCGCGGTCAACGAGGGCAGCGCGCCGCCGGGGAAGACGTACTTGTGGACCCAGGTGTACCCGTTGCGGGTGGCCAGCAGCCGTTCGTGGGCCATGGTGATGGCCTGCAGTCCCAGCCGCCCGCCGTCGGCGAGCATCCGATCGATCGCCCCGAAGTAGTCCGGCCAGTAGCGTTCACCGACGGCCTCGATCATCTCGACGCTGACCACCGCGTCGTAGCTGCCGGCCTCGCGGGCCGCATGCTGCCGGTAGTCCTCGAGCAACACGTCGATCCGCTCGGACAGGCCCGCCTCGGCGATCCGGACCTGGGCCAGGTCGCGTTGCGCCTCGGACAGGGTCAACGTGGTGACGTGCACGTCCCGCTCACGGGCGGCCCGCATGGCGAGGGCTCCCCAACCGGATCCGATCTCCAGCACGCGCATGCCGGGCCGCACCCGGGCCAGGTCCAGGACCGCATCGATCTTGCGCAGCTGCGCGGTGGACAGGTCGTCACCCGGTTCGAACCAGGCCGCCGAATAGGTCAGGCTCGGGTCCAGGAACAGCGTGAACAGGTCGTTCGACAGGTCGTAGTGCCGATGGATGTTCTCCCGCGCACCGGTCGGGGTGTTCTCCTCGGTCGACGGCAGCCGGTGCTGCCAGGCCCGCCGTAGCGCCTGCAACGGACGCGGGACCAGCACCGACATCCGGTGGGCGAGTACTTCCAACACGTCGGCGAGCTCATCGGTGGCCGCGTTGACCAGCTCCGGATCGAGCGCGTTCGCGCCGCCATGGGTCCGGCCGGCCGGCACCGTCCAGCCGCCGGTGGTCAGGTCACCGGTCATCCAGGCCTCGCCGAAGCCGATCAGACCGTCGGCCCCGAGGCGGGCGAAGAAGCTGTCCGGCCGGATCAGCTGCAGGGTGGGGCCGCCGGCACCCCATCGGGTGCCGTCCGGGAACTGCAGCGTCATCGGGAGGGCCTGGACCGCCGCCCGGGCCAGCCGGCGCGCGATCGCCGCGTGCACCGGAACCCGGGGCACGTCGAACAGCCCCGGCCATACACCGGCCGCGGGCCAGGGGGTCGGATGCCGCCGAGTCGGGGTCAGCAAGGCCATCGAGCGGGAGTCCCTTCATCAGAGCCGCCACCGTTCCACGGGCCGGTCGCCGATCATTCGTCGCGGGCGGGCCGGCGGATGGTGATCCCGTGGAAACGCCGACCCATTCTGATCGATTACCGCCGGCGCTGTCGGGTCGGATTCGCCTCGGCGCGCCGAACGCGCCGGCCCTCCCCCGGGGGGACGGCCGGCGCGCGGTGCGGCCAGGGCGGGGCGACTACAACCCCAGCGAGGAGGCGACCGACTTGACCTCGTCGGCCGATGCCTTCAACAGTTCCACCTCGCGGTCGGACAGCGGCACGTCGAGCACGCCGGCCACACCGTCCTTGTTGACCAGCGACGGCAGCGACAAGCAGACGTCGGAGATCCCGTGGACACCTTCGAGCAAGGAGGAGACCGGCAGCACGCCGTTCTCGTCCCGCAGGATCGCCTCGATCACCCGGGCCCCGGCCAGGCCCACCGCGTAGTTCGTGGCGCCCTTTCCCTGAATGATCGAGTAGGCGGCGTTCACCACATCGTGCGCGATCGTCGCTTCCTGATCCTCGTCCAATCGCGACCCGTCGGGGGCAACGAATTTCTGCACCGGCACCGTGCCGATGCTGGCGGTGCTCCACAGCGGGAACTCGGAGTCGCCGTGCTCGCCGGCGATGAAGGCGTGCACGCTCTGTGACGCCACGCCGAGCTTGCGGGCGATGACCTGACGCAGCCGCGCAGAATCCAGCACGGTGCCGCTGCCGAGCACCCGGTTCTTCGGCAGGCCCGAGAACTGCAGGGCAGCGTAGGTCAGGACGTCGACCGGGTTGGTCACCATGACGATCACGGCATCCGGGGCGACCGCCAGCAGCTTGGGGATCAGGGCGCGGCAGATGTCGACGTTCACACCCGCGAGTTCCAGCCGGGTCTGTCCGGGTCGCTGCTTGGCTCCCGCGGTGATCGCAATGACGTCGGCGTTGGCGCAGACGGCCACGTCGTCCGAGCCGTCGACGTCGGCCGGCGGGCAAAACTGCAGGCCATGCCGCAGGTCGAGGACCTCGGCCTGCACCTTGGCGGTGGCCATGTCGTAGAGCACCACGTCATGCGCGATGCCCCGGATCAAACATGCATAGGCCAGGGTGGCGCCGACCGAACCGGCCCCCACGATTGCGACCTTGTTCCGTCTGAGAGAGATGTCAGTCATGGGACAAACCGTATCGACAGGGCCGCCCGGCGGCAGGGCCGAAGGTCACCCGTTGACCGGGCGCAACGGCGGATGCTTGACGCCGGGGAGGTGCCGACCCCGTTCGGGTTGGACCCGTTCAGCCGTCCGCTGGCGAGGCAAAGGAGTGACAATCGACACAGAACGTGTCGCTACTCTTCGACAAAAGACACCGACTCAGCCATTCGGGCAGCACCGCCCTGCACTCCCCGCGACCGGACGGACACGCTCGGGTCTATCTCATCTCTTTCCTCGTCGCCCTTCGAAGTCTGGCCCTAGTATCAACGTGTGAAAATCGTCCAGTTTGACACTGAGGCACGCAGGGGTGCTGTCACAGCCAGTGTTCAACCTGACGTCACCCTTGCTCGATACCACGAGACGAGCAGTGGTTGCACCTTCGTGATCGCGCGTCCCAACGAAGCCCCGGCCCTCTGGCGCGAGTATCTCCGCGGCGCTTTCGACACCTATAGCCGATTCGGCGTGGAAACAGTCCTCGATCTGGATGCTGTTCGCGATGGCAGCACGACGTTCTTCTTCTTCGCTGCGCTTGACGACCTCGGGCGCGTGGTCGGCGGCACCCGGGTCCAGGGGCCTTACAGCTTCGCCTACGAAGCGCATGCCATCTCGGAGTGGAACAGACGAACCGGAACCGACGCCCTCGCGGGACAGATTTCGGAGCGCATCGGCGAGGGAGGGGTGATCGAGGTCAAGACCGCGTGGGCCTCAGACCGCGGTCCCCGGAAGGAGGAGCTGTCCGCTGCCGTGGCTAGAACCTTCATGCATGCCGTCTCGGTGGCGGATGTCAGATACGCTCTGTGTACGGGCGCCGATCACGCCATCCCCCGGTGGCGATCGGTCGGAGGGGAAATTGCTTCCGACGTGGCTGCCGTGCCCTACCCGGACGAGAGATATCGGACCGTGCCTATGTGGTGGGATCGCCAGGAGATGTCCCGAACGGCAGACACGTGGCAGCGGCAGTTGTTCCTTCGCGAGCGGCGGCATCTCGACGGCCTCAGGTTGGCGAGTACTCCGACTGTCGCCGCGGTGGCATGAAGGACTGTGCTCCTAGCCGCCCAGATCCCGTGGAAGCGCACCGTGCGATAATTTTGAGCGACGACGTCGAGTCCGACAGAGCAACTCTGTCGAGCCTTCGTTCAGATCCGGCTGTTGATTTCGTGGATCACTCCCGTGCCCAGCTCGCCCAACTGGAGAAGTTGTTCCCACGGGAGCCCAACGGAGCCGGGGCAGTCAGCCAAAGCCCGCGCTGGGCCTACTACCCATGGCGCAAGGCAGCAATCCGTATCCTCGGACCGTCCGACTTCAGCCGGCTGCGCTTGGATCGGAATCGAAACAAGATCACGCTCACGGAGCAGTCCCGGTTTCGCCAACTGCGGATCGGCGTCGTCGGCCTCAGCGTTGGGCACGCAATCGCGCATACGCTCGCGCTCGAAGGTCTATGCGGGCACCTGAAGTTGGCAGACTTCGACAGGATCGAACTTTCTAACCTCAATCGGATTCCCGCCACCATTCTGGACATTGGCGTCAACAAGGCCGTCGTCGCGGCGCGCCGCATCGCCGAAGTCGACCCTTATCTGCCGGTCGACGTGGAGCAGTGTGGGCTGCGCCCCGAAACGATAGACGGTTTCCTCGAAGGCCTGGATCTTGTGGTCGAGGAGTGCGATTCACTCGACATGAAGGTCCTCGTTCGCTTGAAGGCACGGGAGCGGGGTATTCCCGTGCTCATGGAGACGAGCGACCGCGGACTCCTGGACATCGAACGATTCGATCTGGACCGCGAGCGACCGCTGTTCCATGGCCTCCTCGGCGACATCGCTCCAACCTCCCTGGACGGCTTGTCGACGACCGATAAGGCCCCTCATGTCTTCCGAATTCTCGAAGCCGACGCTCTGTCAGCACGGATGGCCGCGTCAATGGCAGAGATCGACCGGTCGGTCTCGAGTTGGCCACAGCTTGCCGGCGATGTACAGCTCGGCGGGGCGACCATCGCGAGCGCCGTCAGGCGATTCGGCCTCGGCGAGCCCCTACCGTCGGGTCGGATCCGGGTCGACCTCGCCGAACACCTCGACCGGCTGGACCCAACGATCAAAGCTGTCTCTGGTGGTCGAATCGAACCGAGGACAAGCGAGGAGACCGATTTCGAGCGGCCGGACAGTTTCATTCGAGCTGCAATCGAGGCAGTCCGACGTGCACCCTCAGGCGGTAACGCGCAACCCTGGAAGATCGAGGTCATTCCGTCGGGAATCGATATCTCGCTCAACTCGGGTCGTTCAGTATCCATGGATATTCGGTCTCGTGGGGGTTTTGTGGCAATCGGTGCGGCAGAGTTCAACGCTCGTGTCGCAGCGGCATCCTTTTCTCGCCTTGGTGAATCTTGCTTCTTTCCGATGGGTGACGACGGAAATGTCGTGGTCCGGATTGAATTCGGCAGGTCGAGCCAACCGGAGCTGGCCAGCCTTTACGATGGCATGCTCCGCCGGATGTCCAACCGGTCACCCGGACGGCGCGATCTCATCAATGCGGACACTGCCGCCCGTTTGGCTGCCGCTACCACCGCGGAAGGAGGGCTGCTTCGCCTCGTCACCGATAACGACCGGCTGCACCGCCTGGCGGAGGTACTGGCGCTCTCCGACCGAATCCGCTTTCTGGACCCAACACTGCATAGCGAGATGTTCGCTGAGCTGCGTTGGCCCGGAGATTCGAATACGTCCGACGGAATCGAAGTGCGGACTCTGGGGATGACCGACGCGGACATCGCGAAGATGAGGGTGGCCCGAAGAAGTGAAGTCATGCGCCACCTGGCTCGATGGAACGGCGGTCGATCTCTGGGAGATAGCACCTTTGATCGGGTGATAAGTGCATCGGCCATGGCGGTGATCACCGTCGCCGGGGATTCGCCGCTCGACTATTTGCGCGGCGGCGCTGCTGTCGAGCGACTCTGGATCGAGGCCAACATGGCAGGACTTGGCGTCTACCCGACCTCTCCGGTCTTCCTGTACGCCCGTCAACCGAGTGAATTAGAGTCGTTGGCCCCGGAATTCACCCCCGAGCTTGCGGGCCTGCAACGGGAGCTAGAATCCATCATTGGGTCGGACAAGGAGACTCTCGTGCTGATCCTACGGCTGGTCCATGACCCGGCGTGGGTTCCACGCAGTCGCAGAAGACCCGTTGCAGACTTGGTCAGGTCCGCGGGAGAATTCGCGGGCTGACATTCGAGGTTAGGGCGGGTGGGCTTGTTGCCGAAGCTGACGCTTGAAGAGCTCGTCACAAGTGCCGCCACCGAGCTGATGGGGGTCACCGCGCTCAGCCTGCACAGATCGACCGAGAGTCTACTCGAACAGTTAGTCGCCTACTTCGGCGTCGACCTGAGTTTTCTGCGGCGAAACGACCACGCGGCTCGGACCACTAACCTCGTCGCCGAATGGCCACCGCGCCTCGAAATTCCGGATCCCGACCCTCTGGGGGTCGTTTCATTTGTGGGTGCTGACCCAACATTCGCGGCGATCGAGCACCTTTCGACCGTAATGATCACCCGACCGAGTCAGGCTGATGACCGTGAGTATCAGGATCGAGTGCAGAAAGGCTCAGGCGTCAGCGGAGGAGTGAGCCTTGCTATGGTTCCGCTGCTCGGCGCCGACGCCACCATGGGTGTGATGGGCTTCATCAAGTACGGCGACCGCGAGTGGAACGATGCCGAGATCAACGCGCTGCGGGCGGTTGCCGGCCTGCTCGCCCAGCTGCAGGCCCGCGTCGACGCCGAGGAGCGCCTGCGCTACCTCGCCTACCACGACGAGCTGACCGATGTGGCCAACCGGCGGTCCCTGATCGACCACCTCACCGAACGGCTGCAGCCGGATCAGCCCGGGCCGGTCGGGCTGATCTTCATGGACGTGGACCGGTTGAAGGCGCTGAACAGCTTCTTCGGGCATGCCGCGGGCGACCAGTACCTGCAGACCCTGGCGAACCGATTGCACGACCGCATCGATCAGCGGCATCTGCTCGCCCGCCTGGGCGGGGACGAGTTCGTCCTGGTCATGTCCGGGATGACCGATGAGGTCAAGGCCCGAGCGATGGCCGAGAGACTGCGGAGCATCGCCAACGAGCCGATCCTGGTCGGCGGCGAGGAGGTCAGCCGCGCTGTGAGCATCGGCGTTGCCCTTGGTTACCCCGGCCTGTCGACCGCGTCCGAGCTGATGGACCAGGCCGACCAGGCGATGCTCGAGGCCAAGAGCCGCGGCGGCAACGAGATCGGGGTGTTCTCCGCCCGGATGCGGCAGGCGAACGAGATCCGGACGGACATCGAGCTGCACATCGGCTCCGCCATCCGGAACGGCTCGCTGGTGCTGAACTACCAACCCGAGGTCGACCTGCGCAACGGCCGGATCCTTGGCGTCGAGGCTTTGGTTCGCTGGCCGCACCCCACCCTGGGGTTGCTGCAGCCATCGGCGTTCATCGACGTGGTCGAGGCCACCAACCTGGCCGGCGAGCTGGGCCGGTGGGTCCTGGGCCAGGCGTGCCTGCAGCAGCGCCGGTGGCAGGAGCTCTACCCGGCCCACCCGCTGACCATGGCCGTCAACATCTCACCGGCGCAGTTGATCACCCTCGACTTCGTGGCCAGTGTGGCCCGGGTGCTGGCCGAACATCAGGTGGAGGGCCACCGGCTGACCCTGGAGATCACCGAACAGGCCCTGGTGCGCGACACCGACCAGGCGCTGGCCACCCTGCGCGGCCTTCAGCAGATCGGCGTCCGGGTGGCCATCGACGACTTCGGAACCGGTTACAGCTCGTTTGCGCAGCTCAAGACGCTGCCGGTGGACATCCTCAAGATCGACAAGGGCTTCATCCTGCAGCTGGGGACGAACCCGGACGATCTGGCCATCGTCCGCTCGATCATCGGGCTCGCCGAGTCCCTCGGGATGGACCTGGTGGCCGAGGGCGTGGAGACGGAGATCGCCGCCGAAATCCTGGTCGACCTGGGCTGCACCCACGCGCAGGGGTTCCTGTTCGCCGGGCCGCGACCACCGGCGGACATCGAACGGATCCTGGCGGTGGGGGGATGCCCCCCGATCGAAAAGCCGGGCGCAGCGATCCCGGCCGACACCGCACCGGCGCCGCTGCGCACGGGCCCCGGGTACCAAAGTCCGGCCGTGCCGCCGGCCCGCAGCGCGCGCCGGTTCCGCCCCGCGGAGCCGTGATCCGGTCCGCGCACGGCCGGCGCAACCGTACAGCTCAGTCGAGCTTCTGGTGCGGGTAGCCCACCGAGGTCGCCGCGACGAACGTCTCCTTGATCGACCGGGGCGACGTCCAGCGCATCAGGTTGGCCGCTGAGCCCGCCTTGTCATTGGTTCCGGACGCGCGCGCACCGCCGAACGGCTGCTGCCCCACCACCGCACCGGTCGGCTTGTCGTTGATGTAGAAGTTCCCGGCCGTGTACCGCAGCACCGCGGCGGCGGTGGCGACCGCGGCACGATCGCGCGCGATCACCGACCCGGTCAGCCCGTACGGCGACGCCTGGTCCACCTCCCGCAGCACCGCGTCGAACTCGGCGTCCGGGTAGACGTGCACCGACAGGATCGGTCCGAAGTACTCCTGGCAGAAGATCTCGTCCCGCGGGTCGGTCCCCTGCAGCAGGGTGGGCCGGACGAAATAGCCCTGCTCTCCGTCGTACCGGCCGCCGGCCAGCACCGTCACCGAGTCGGTGGCGTGCGCGCGGTCGATCGCCGCGCTGAGCCGGCCGAACGACCGGTCGTCGATGACCGCGCTGCTGAAGTTGCTCAGGTCCTCGACCGAACCCAGCGCCAACGCCTCGGTCTCGGCGATCAAGCCGTCCTTGACGGTCCGCCAGACCGATTCGGGGACGTAGGCCCGGGAAGCCGCGGAGCACTTCTGTCCGGAGTACTCAAAGGCGCCGCGGACCAGCGCGGTGCGCAGCACGTCCACGTCGGCCGACGGATGGGCCACGACGAAATCCTTGCCGCCGGTCTCCCCGACCAGCCGGGGGTAGCTGCGATAGCCGGCGATGTTCCGGCCCACGGCCGACCAGAGCTGCTGGAACACGCGGGTGGACCCGGTGAAGTGGATGCCGGCCAACTCCGGGTGGGCGAGCAGCACCTCGGAGATCTCCGGCCCGGTGCCCGGCAGCATGTTGATCACGCCGGGCGGCAGCCCGGCCTCGATGAGCAGGTCCATCGTCAACGACGCGGCCAGCTGTTGCGTCGTCGACGGCTTCCAGACCACCACGTTGCCCATCAAGGCCGGGGCCGTCGGCAGGTTGCCGGCGATCGCGGTGAAGTTGAATGGGGTCACCGCGTAGACGAAGCCCTCCAACGGCCGGTGGTCGGTGCGGTTCCAGATCCCCCGCGCGTTGGCGATCGGCTGGTCGGCCAGGATCTGCCGGGCGAAGTGGACGTTGAAGCGCCAGAAGTCGGCCAGCTCGCAGGCCGAATCGATCTCGGCCTGGTAGGCGGTCTTGGCCTGACCGAGCATGGTCGCCGCATTGATCCGCGCCCGCCACGGCCCGGCCAGCAGGTCGGCCGCCCGCAGCAGGATGGCCGCCCGCGAGTCGAAGTCCATCGCCCGCCAGTCCGGCGCGGCGGCCAGCGCCACCTCGACGGCCCGCCTCGCGTCGGGCTGGATCGCGTGCGCGCCGGTGCCCAACACCCGGTGGTGGTCGAACGGGGCGACCACCTGGAACGGCGGGCCGGCAGGTTCGTGGCGTTCGCCTCCGATCACCGCCGGGAGGTCCAACGGTGCGGTGAACCCGGCCAGGGCATCCGCCAGCGCGGCCCGCTCCGGCGACCCGGGGGCGTACTCCAGGACGGGTTCGTTGACCGGCTGCGGCGGATGGGTGATGGCGTCCATGGCGTGCCCTTTCCGAGGCGGCGATCGAGCGGGGTCAGGACGTGCTGGTCAGCGAACGCAGGAAGAACGCCAGGTTCGCCGGACGCTCGGCCAGCCGGCGGGTGAAGTAGCCGTACCAGTCGGAGCCGTAGGGCACATACACCCGCACCGTCCGGCCCGCGGCGACCAGTCGCCGCTGCTCGTCCGGCCGGATCCCGTACAGCATCTGATGTTCCCACCGGTCGGGAGTGCGGCCGGCATCGGCGGCGACCCGGTCGGCGATGGCCACAAGCCGGGGGTCGTGCGAGCCGATCATCGGGTAGCCCTTGCCGTGCATCAGCACCTTCATCGCCCGCACGTAGGCCAGGTCGATCTGGGCGGGATCGGTGTACGCGACGTCGGCGGGTTCGTGATAGGCGCCCTTGACCAGCCGCACCCGCGACCCGGGACCGGTCAGTTCGGCCAGATCCCCGGGTGTGCGCAGCAGCATCGCCTGGACCGCGATGCCGACGTCCGGATGGCTGCGCCGCAACTCGAACAGCACCTCCAGGGTCTGGTCGACCGTCGTGTGGTCCTCGATGTCGAGCGTGACCCGCGCTCCCGCGGCATAGGCCGCGTCGGTGATCCGCCGAGCGCCGGCCAGTGCGTAGGCGTTGCCACCGGCCGGCAGGTCCGGCGAGGCCAACAGGGCCTGGCCGACCGCGGAGAGCTTGACCGACAGTTCCGTCCCGGCCACCTCCCCGGCCGCGGTCAGCGCCTCGATCACCTCCAGGTAGGCATCGACCGTCGCGTCCGCGGTGGCCCGGTCGGTGGTGTCCTCACCGAGGTGGTCGAGGCTGACCCGTAGCCCTTCGGCGCGCAGGCGGACGACCGCAGCCACGGCATCCGCACTCGTCTCTCCCGGGATGAACCGGTCGACCACCGACCGGGTCAGGGTCGTGGACATCAGGACGTCCCGGACCGCGCGGTTGCCGGACAGGGCCAGGATCGGCTTGCGCAACACGAACATCGTCGCCTCCTCCTGACGTCAGCGCCGGCGCCGGACCGGGATCGGGCCGGGCCGGGCCGATGCACCGGCCGCCGGTCACCATCTCAGCACGCCGAGCCCAGCGGCGTCAGCCGGTCAGCGGCGAAGGCCAAGGCTGCCGACCATCAGCCAGATCGCGGCGGCCGCCCCGAGCACCGTGGCCGGGGTCAGCATCACGTACGTGGTATTCCGGTTTCCGGCCGCTGCCACGACGAGCACGGCAACGACCAGTACCACCAGCAGGGCGGCCCCGAGCGCGACGATCGACCGGATGCCCGCCGGCCCCGGCGCCCGACCGGCGGTCACCGCGGCACCGAGGCAGCCCAGCCCGACGACCCCGAGCACCAGGAACAGTCCGGTGGGCAGCGCCGGTACCGCGCCACGCACCAAAGCGAGCAGGGTGTACTGCTCGTCGGGATCGTTCCGGGGGTGTGCGATCACGAGCGGGCTCACGATGGCCAGCACGAGCAGCGTGACGGGCCCGAGGGTCAAGCATCGTCGCCGGGCCCGCGTCAGCTCGTCGACCTGAACCTCCAGCGCGTTCAGCCGCCGTGTGGTGGCAGCGTCGGCCGGGACGGAATTGAATTGGTTCGGCATGCCGACGAGATTGGCGACCGGCCCTGAATGGCCGCTGAAGGTCCGCTCAAGATCACGCCGTAGGAGGCGCCATGGAACTCGCAGGATCGTCCGCACTGGTCACCGGGGCCGCCTCGGGGCTCGGCGCCGCGACCGCATCGGCGCTGGCCGGGGCCGGGGTGGCGGTGGTGGGCCTGGATCTGGCCGGTGCGTGGGACCGGGCGGCGGCACCACCGGCCGGCGTGACCGCCGCCCCCGGCGACGTCACCGACCCGGACGACGTGCAGTCGGCGGTCGACGCGGCGGTCGACGCCGCCCCGCTGCGGGTGACCGTGAACTGCGCGGGCCTGGGCACCGCCGGGCGGATCCTTTCCCGTTCCGGGGTACACGACCTGGGCCTGTTCGACCGCGTCATCCGGGTCAACCTGGTCGGCACATTCAACGTGCTGCGGCTGGCCGCCGCGGCGATGGCCGCCGGCGACCCGGTCGACGACGCCGGTCAGCGGGGCCTGATCGTCAACACCGCGTCGGTGGCCGCCTACGACGGGCAGATCGGACAGGCCGCCTACGCGGCCTCCAAGGGTGGCGTCGTCGGGCTGACCCTGCCGGCCGCGCGGGACCTCGCCCAGTTCGGCATCCGGGTCGTCGCCATCGCGCCCGGCATCATCGACACCCCCATGCTCGCGGGCATCACCGAGGAATTCCGCGTCGCGTTGGCCGCCGGGGTGCCTCATCCGTCCCGGCTGGGCCGCCCCGACGAGTACGCCCGGCTGGTGCTGGCGATCGCCGACCTCGACTATCTCAACGGCGAGGTGATCCGCCTGGACGGCGCGCTCCGGATGCCGCCGCGCTGACCGTCCGCGCCGCGCCTGATGGCGGCCGCGCAGGCTCGGCCACCGCGCCTGATGGCGGCCGCGCAGGCTCGGTCCACCGCGCCTGATGGCGGCCGCGCAGGCTCGGCCACCGCGCCTGATGGCGGCCTCGCAGGCTCGGCCGACTAGGCTGGCCGGGACCACCCGGGCGCCGCGTCAGGCGCGATCGGGGCGAGGAGGGAGCAGGCGTGGCGCTGCGTCGCAAGTCCCGCAAGAAGGCGGCGAGTTCGTCCGGTTCGGCCGCCGGCAAGTCCGGCACCCAGGCCAAGGGTGGCGCGACGACGAACCGCCAGGCCAAAGCCTCCGGGGGGATGACGGCCCTGCTCAGCGACCCCCGGGCGCTGCGCCGCCTGCTGCTCGCCGCCAAGATCATCGGCCCCGCGGTCGCCGCCGGCGCGCTACGGGCGTCGACCGAGGTGCGAGGAGTGCTGGACGAGCGACGGGCCAAGCAGCTCGGCGTGCCGATCGAGGATGTCGCCGAATACCGCGGCGCGGCCGGTTCCGTGCAGGCCCGGATCGCCGGACTGCGCAACGCCCTGCACGATCTGCGTTCGCGGCGCGGCACCGACCCGAAGGTCGCGCGCTTCGTGGACAGCACCACGGCCCGGTTGGGTGAGCTGTCGGCCGCCGCGGCGGCCACCGCCTCGATGCCGTCGCCGACCCGTCGGTCGGCCCTCCGCGCGGTCTCGGCCGATCTCGACGACGTCGACTCCCAGCTGATGTCGTACCTGGTCGGGCCGCGCGCCGCCTGACGGCCTGCCCCGAGACGTTGATGATGCTTCGCGCCGCCTCCCGATCCGTCCGGGTGGTGCTCGTGGTTGCGCTGACCCTGCTCGCCACCGTCGGCCTGGTCGGCACCGCGTCCGCCCACGCCACGCTGATCGGCAGCGACCCGGCCGACGGCGCCACCCTGCAGGCCGCCCCCACCACCGTGACGCTCACCTTCGACGACTCACTGGAGGACTTCGAGCCGCTCGTCACGGTGACCGGACCGGACGGCAGTCAATTCCAGTCGGGCGAAGCCACCATCGACGGAGCCATCCTGCGCAGCGCCGTCCGGCCGCTGAC
This sequence comes from Nakamurella sp., assembly GCA_044223435.1. Lineage (GTDB taxonomy): Bacteria > Actinomycetota > Actinomycetes > Mycobacteriales > Nakamurellaceae > Nakamurella. Next base: position 32,004 of record JBGALY010000020.1, on the reverse strand, counting down.
GACAGCGGGCGGCTACACGATCGCCTACCGGGTGGTCTCGGACGACGGTCATCCCGTTGAGGGTCAGGTCCGTTTCGACCTCGCGGTCCCGGCACCGGCCTCCGTCGTGGTCACCACGAGCTCGACCGCGTCGCCGGCCGCCACGCCGTCCGGCTCGGCCACGCCGTCGGTCGCCGGCCCGGTCACCTCGTCGGCCGACACCGCCGCCTCGTCGTCCTCGACCGGATGGTCCGCCTGGCAGTGGCTGACCGTCGCGCTCGTGGCGATCCTGGCGTTCGGCGCGTCGATGATCATTCGGCGGCGGCTGGCCGCCCGCGGCCAGGGCCCGTCGGACAGCTCACCCGGTCCGCACGGCTGACGCGGCGCCCGGCACCGGCTCGACACCGGTCAGGTCGGCCGATCGCGCCCACAGCCAGGCCGCCTCGGTGGGGTCGGCCATCGGCCCCGGAACGGTCCGCGGCGTGGGGGCGCCGCGAACCAGGAACCGGGGACCGACCACCGCGCCCCCGCCGACCCCCGGGGCGGTGGCCGCCGCGACCTCGGACCGGGCTCCGGCGGCCGGCGAGCTGCCCAGCAGCGCCGTGGCCCGCCGGGACAGCACCACAAACCGGCCGGCGCCGTCATCGGGTTGCTCGACGGCGGTTGCCGACCAGCCCGGATGGGCCAGCACGCTCACTGTCGTCGAACCCGCCGCCCGTAGCCGGCGGTCGAGTTCGACCGCGAACAGGGCGACCGCCAGCTTGGACTGGCTGTAGGCATCCATCGGACGGTAGTCGCCGTCCAGGCCGAGCCCGTGGTCCAGCCGACGGGCCCGGCGGGCGGCCAGGGAGGTCACCCCGACGATGCGCGCCCCGGACGCACGCTCCAGGGCCGGCAGCAGCTGCGCGGTCAGGGCGAAATGCCCGAGGTGGTTCACCCCCATCTGCAGTTCGAAGCCGTCCGTGGTGAATTCGCGGCGCGGCACGAGCATGACGCCGGCGTTGTTGACCAGCAGGTCGAGCGGGCCATCGGCCACCTGTTCGGCCGCGAACTCGGCGACCGAGTCCAGACTGGCGAGATCCAGGTGGACGACCCGGACCGTGGCTTCCTCGAACTCGTGCCGGATTCGCAGGGACGCGGCCACGCCCTTGTCCAGGTCACGCACGGCGAGCACCACATCGGCCCCGGCGCCGGCCAGCGCCCGGGCGGCCGCGAACCCCAGTCCGGTGTTCGCGCCGGTCACGATCGCCCGTCGCCCCACCTGGTCGGGCAGGCCGATGCTGTGCCATCGTCCCTTCACGGGAGCCACCCCTCGATCCCCCGGCCGGCCGTCACGAACGCTCCTGCATCGGCATGATCACCTCGCGGACGATCAGCATGATCGCCGCCGCCACCGGCACGGCCAGGATGGCCCCGGTGACGCCGAGCAGCGCGCCCCCGATCAGGATTGCCACCACCACCCCGCCGGTGGAGATGTTCACGGTGCGGCGCATCACCCGGGGATACAGCCAGTAGGCCTCGAACAGATGCTGGCACAGGTAGAAGGCACCGGAGATGATGCCGATCGCCACGCCCTGGGTGAAGCCGATGAGCGTGATGGAGATGCCGACGATGATCGGCCCGACGACCGGGATGAAGTCGAGCACCGCGGCGCCGAGACCGATCGCCCACGGGTAGGGCAGGCCGATGACCGCGGAGAAGGTGCCGGCCACCAGGCCGGCCTGGATGGCGATGATCGTCGCGCCGGACAGGTAGCCCCCCATCTGCTTGAGGATCCGGTCACTCAGATCCATCACCCGCACGCGGCGGGAGGCCGGCACCAGCCGGTAGGCCGCCGCCTTGATCCGGCCGAAGCCGGCCAGGAAGTACAGCGTCAGCACCAGCACGATGAACAGTTCGGCGAACACGGTCGCCACGGTGAAGCCCGCGGACAGGATGCCGCCGGCCGCGCCGCTGCCCACGCTCTGCACGATGTTCGAGTTCCGCAGAGCCTCCAGCAGCCCGAACCGTTGATCCAGGTCGTGGATGGTCTCGTTGGTCTGCAGGTTGGTGATCAGCGTCGGCACCGAGCCGATGAAGGACCCGACCTCGTTGACGATCGGCGGGATGATCGCGTAGACGGCCGCGGCGATCACCAGCAGCAGGCCGAGAAAGACGACGGCCACGCCGGCCCCCCGCCGCATCCCCCGGCGGGTCATCATCGAGACCAGCGGGTCGAGCCCGATCGCCAGCAGCGTCGCGATCGCAATCATCACCAGGGTGTCCCGAATGCTGTCCAACACCAGGAAGGTGATGTAGGCGATCAGCACGCCCAGCCCGCCCAGGAAGCCCCACTGGAACGGCGACGCCCGGCCGCGGCCGAGCCGATCGTCTCCCGCCGCGGCGGCCGGGCGGTCGTCCGACGCTGCCTCTGACCCCGCCTCCGACTCGACGACCGGTCGATCGGTCACCACCCGGGCGGCCAGCGTGTGCATCGCCGCCCGCAGGCCGGCGCGGCTGCGCCGCCAGCGCTCCGAATGGGCCGCCGATGCCTCGGTCGAGCCGTCGGCCGCGCCCGCCGGCAGGTGATCGCGAGCCAACTCGGCCAGCGCGTCGTCGATCGCGGCGTCCAGCGCCGCATCCGACCCGTGCCGCTCGTCGCCGACCTCGCCCGGATCGGGCGGCGGCTCCGAGGCTCCCGATCCACCCGCGCGGGCTGCTGCCATCAGGTCGTGACGAGATCTTCGTAGTCGGGATGCTCACCGATCCACCAGGACACGTACGGGCAGGTGGGCACGATCTTGACGCCCTCGTCCCGAGCCGCGTTCAGCACCTCACGGACCAGGTCGGACGCGACTCCGTAGCCGCGTGCGGCCGGCTCGGTGTAGGTGTGCACGATGTTCCACTTGCCCGGCAGTCGCCGGTAGTCGGCAACCGCCACCTCCCGTCCGTCGATCGTCAACGCGAACCGGCCGTGGGACTTCTGATGCTCGATCGACCGGGTCCGTGTCGGCCCGGCCCCGAGCGGTTCGAGGTTGGTCAGGTCCTGGGTGCTCTGATCGGACATCCCGACCCCTTCTGCAATGGTCTGACGGCGTGAGTCGCAGCCGCTGGCATCGTGGCACACCCCCGACCGTCCGGGTTCCCGAGGGTCACCGGCCGGACGTGGCCTGCGCATCCCCATCATGCGCCGGGAGGATGCCGGTCGGCGCGCCGGTCCACACCGGGTCCCACCCCGGACCGGCCGCCGATCCGGTGTTCCGGCCGTCGGGTGCGTCCGCGCCGCCCCCGCCGCTCACTCCGGACCCGACGGTCGATCGCGCTGCCCCGGATCCGGCCCACCGGCCGGCATCGAAGGACACGACCGGGTCCGGGGGCGCGGACCGGGCCGGCCGGGCGGCCTTCGCCGCGTACAGGCGGGCGTCCGCCGCTTGCAGCAACGCCATCGGGTCGGTGTCGCGCCGGTCCGCCTGGGACCAGCCGACGGTGATCCCCACCTGAACGGAGCGACCCGGAATCTGTACCGGTCGGGCGACCGCCGCCCTGATCCGCGCGGCGACCTCCTCGGGTCGCGGCTGTCCTGAGCCACCGGCCAGCAGCACCGCGAACTCGTCACCACCGAACCGGGCGACCACGTCGGTCGATCGGATGGCGTCCGCCAACCGGCGGGCCACTTGCACCAGCACCCGGTCGCCGACGAGGTGGCCGAGCTCGTCGTTGACCTGCTTGAACCGGTCCAGGTCGACGAGCAGCACCAGCACCGGGTGCCGATCGATGTCGTGGGCCGCCAGCCTGGCCCTGAGCTGGCCGAGCAGGTAGGCCCGGTTGGGTACCCCGGTCAAGGGATCGGTGCCGGCCTGCGCGGTCCGGGAGATGACGGCCCGCAACCCGGCCAGGGCGGCGATCATCGCGATGGCCAGCAGCGGGAGCAGCACGGGCTGGGCCGCCGCCAACACCGCCGGAATCGGGGCGGTCAGGTCGAGGGTGCCGATCGTCACCTGGCGGCGCCAATCGCCCAGGTAGGCCCTCGGCGTGGTGGCCCCGGCCAGCACCTGGGACGTCATCACCAGGACGACGTTGAGCCCCTCGATCACGGCGGTCAGCACGACGGTGACCGGCAGCATCGCCCAGCCGGGGACCTGGTCGGTCCAGGAGAACCACTGCCAGAGCACCGCGAGAACCCCGGCGGCGGCCAAGCCCTGCAGGCCCCACAGCGCGGTGTTGAGCACCACCCGCCACCAGCGCATGCGCAAGGCCAGCGTCATCGCCAGCCCGGCGACCACGAACACGATTGCCGAGTGCGGCCCGAACACCATGAGCGCGGCGATGGCCAACGGGGTGGAGAAGATGAACTCGTCGAACGGGTTGGCCTCGCGCATCCACGGCAACGTGGGGTAGAAGTCGGCCAGCAGGATCAACGCGAGCAGCAGCAGCGCCCCCGGCTCGCGGGCGACGGTCCCCAGATCGGGTCCCGGAGCGAACGCGTGCAGGGCGCCGAAGCCGGCCACGAGCGCGGCCAGACAGCCTGCCCACCACCAGCGGAACCGGACGGGGGTCCGGCGCAGCGGCACCGTCATGGGTCCGGCAACCGGCGTCGTCGGGTCGGTCTCGTCAGGGCTCATCGGCGCGGCATGTCCTGGTGCGCGGCGTCCACCCCAGCGCCCTCGCCGGGCGAGGACGACCAGCACACCCCCGGCCAGCCGTCCAGGGGGCTCGTCTGCGCACCCTGCAGGCTCACCGAACACAGCGGCACGAACGCCGGGCGCGGGGGTGCCGGATCCGTTGCTCGGGTCAGCCGGGGCCGCTGGCCGTCGCTTCGCCGCTTGTTGCGGTACATGTCGAGGTCGGCCTGGGCCAGCAGGCCCAGCACGTCCATGGCCGGGTCAGCGGTCGTCGCCACGCCGACCGAGCCACCCACCACGATGCTCAGACCGTCGACGGTGACCGGCTCGATCAGCGCCGCCCGGAAGGCCTGGGCGCCGGCACGCACCTGCTCGGCCGTCATCCCGGGAGCCAAGACGACCGCGAACTCGTCACCGCCGTACCGGGCGACCAGGTCGTTCCGCCCGGCCGCCGCCTGCAATCGGGCCGCCACCCGGGACAGCACCCGATCGCCCACCAGGTGGCCGTGCGTGTCGTTCACCTGCTTGAACCGGTCCAGGTCGATCAGCAGCAGGGTGACCGCGTCACCGTCGCCGAGGTCGGCGATCCGGCCGGACAGCACCCGGATCAACCGCAGCCGGTTGGCCAGTCCGGTCAGCGGGTCCGTCCGGGCGGCCGCGGTGCTGCGGTACATCGTGCTGGACAGCCGGTTCAGCGAGACGATCACGATCGCCATGGAGGGCAGGGCCCACCACCCGTCGAGCGCCAGCGCGGCCAGCAACGGCGCGGCGATCAGGCTGACCCCCCAGATGCGCACGCTCCGGTTGAACCAGGCGCGCTGCGCCCGCCAGCTGTTCACCCCGAGCTCGATCTGCGCCCATCCGGTGAGCCCGGCCGCCAGAGCGACGACCAAGGCGCCCATCAGCAGACCCCAGCTGGCCAACCGCCAGCCGCCGGCCGGCATGACCGGGTCGAAGGTGTCCGCGTACCGGGACAGCGCCGCCATGGTCAACCCGATCAGGCCCATCGCCACCATGTTCAGCGCGATCAACCACCATCGGCCGGCGCGCCGCGAGTACGCCGCGGTGAATCCGGACACCAGGAACAGCACGGATGCGGCGGGGCCGAAGGCCAGCACCGCGGCCAGCGACAGCGCCGCCGACCACGAGTAAGTCACCCGGCTCCGTACGTCACGCATCGACGGAACGAGCGGGTACAGGTCGGCGAGCAACACCAGGGCCGTGAGCAGCAGGAAGCCCGGCTCGATCAGGACCTGTGCCGCACTCGGGTCGTCGGCGCGCCGGAACACCACCGCGTAGCCGGCCAGCACGACGACCCCGCCGATGGCCAGGAACAGCCGAAACCGTCTCGGAGTGGCCCGCAATGGCGCCCACGCGATGTCCGGCGTCGATCGGCTCACGTCCCCTGCCCTCCCCCGGGCTCGACCACGAATCGTACTCGTCCGGTCGCAGTCCGAGATGTCCTACGAGATTGGCCCAGCAGCGTCGCCATCTCCTCGAGGGGTCCATCGCGGCGATCGGTCGGGCGCCCATCACCCGGTTGCGACTCGTTCGACCTCGGCGAGGGTGCGATACTCCGCGCCTCGCGAACTCGCGACCCGCTCACCGGCGTCCCCCCGAGTGCATCACACCCGAGGGAGTAGCCACGGCGAGTCGGTGATACCGCCCACGCCGACCGGACTCCAGGTGGCCCGACCGACGTCGGTCGAGCCGGCACCGGCGGCCGTCCGGGGCGTGGCCGGCCGCGTTGTGGCAGGGTCGATCCATGGCGGACGCGGACATCATCGTCGTGGGTGCGGGTCTGGCCGGTCTGGTGGCGGCGATCGAGGCCGCGGATGCCGGCCGGTCGGTGCTCGTGCTCGATCAGGAAGGTCCGGCGAGTCTGGGCGGTCAGGCGTGGTGGTCGTTGGGCGGGCTGTTCCTGGTGAACTCGCCGGAACAGCGGCGGCTGCGGATCAGGGATTCGGCGGACCTGGCCTACGAGGACTGGATGGGTTCGGCCGGGTTCGACCGCCCCGAGGACCACTGGCCGCGGGAGTGGGCCAAGGCCTACCTCGATTTCGCCGCCGGTGAGAAGCGCGCCTGGCTCAAGGAGGTCGGCATCGGGTTGTTCCCGGTGGTGCAGTGGGCCGAGCGCGGGGGATACGAGGTCGGCGCCCACGGCAACTCGGTGCCCCGATTCCACGTCACCTGGGGGTCCGGTCCCGGTGTGGTGGAACCGTTCACCCGCCGGATCACCGAGCTGGTCCGGGCCGGCCGGGTTCAGCTCCGGTACCGGCATCGGGTCACCGCACTGACGCTCGACGGCAGCCGCGTCACCGGCGCGGCGGGGGAGGTCCTGGAGCCGACGTCGGTCGGCCGGGGCGAGCCGTCGTCCCGCGCCGTGGTCGGCGACTTCGCCCTCACCGCGGCGGCCGTCATCGTGGCGTCCGGTGGCATCGGCGCCAACCACGACCTCGTCCGCCGGTTCTGGCCCGGCGGACCGGAGGCGGCCCCGGCGCAGATGCTCTCCGGCGTTCCCGACTCGACCGACGGCCTGATGCTCGACGTGGCCGAGCGGGCCGGCGGCCGGATCATCAACCGGGACCGGATGTGGCACTACCCCGAGGGCGTGCGCAACCATTCACCGGTCTGGACCGGCCACGGCATCCGGATCCTGTCGGGGCCGAGCCCGCTGTGGCTGGACGCCTTCGGCCGGCGGCTCCCGGCGCCGCTGTTCCCCGGGTTCGACTCGCTCGGCGCGCTCCGGCACATCCTGTCCACCGGCCGCCCGCACTCCTGGTTCCTGCTCGACCGGGAGACGGTCGGCCCGGAGTTCGGCCTGTCCGGTTCCGAGCAGAACCCCGACTTCGCCGAGAAGTCGGTGAAGCTGCTGCTGACCACCCGGGCCGGCGGGAAGATCACCCCACCGGTCCAGGCGTTCCTGGACAAAGGTGTCGACTTCCTGACCGCACCGACGGTGGCCGAGCTCGTCGGCAAGATGAATGCCCTGGTCGGCGAAGATCTCGTCGATGCCGACGACGTGGCGCGCCTGGTCCGGTTGCGCGACCATCAGGTCCGGGCCGGCCTGGGCAAGGATCCCCAGCTGGTCGCGGTGGCCGGCGCCCGCCGTTACTTCGGCGACCGGCGGATGCGGGTCACCCCCCCGCACGAGCTGGTCGGTGGGCCCGGCGCCAAGAACGGCCCGCTGGTCGCCGTGCGCCTGTCGGTGATCACCCGCAAGACCCTCGGTGGGCTGGAGACCGACCTGTCGGCGCGGGTGCTCGGCGCAGGCGGGCAGGTGGTCCCCGGCCTGTACGCGGTCGGCGAGGCCGCCGGGTTCGGTGGCGGTGGGATGCACGGGTACCGCGCACTGGAGGGCACGTTCCTGGGCGGCTGCCTGTTCTCCGGCCGGGTGGCGGGGCGGGCGGCCGCCGGGGCGGTCTGACCGGTGACCGGCAGGATGGCGGCATGACGCCTTCGACCCGACCGATCCGCCTCGGTATCCAGCTCCAGCCGCAGCACGCCGACTACCGCCAGATCCGCGACGCAGTGCTGCGGGCCGAGGACCTGGGCGTCGACGTCGTCTTCAACTGGGATCACTTCTATCCGCTGTCCGGCGATCCCGACGGCCGGCACTTCGAGTGCTGGACGATGCTGGGGGCCTGGGCCGAACAGACCGAACGGGTGGAGTTCGGCGCCCTGGTGTCCGGCGGCGGTTACCGCAATCCCGACCTGCTCGCCGACATGGCCCGCACCGTCGATCACATCTCCGGGGGCCGGTTGATCTTCGGCATCGGCGGTGGCTGGTTCGCCAAGGACTACGAGGAGTACGGGTATCCCTTCGGCACCCCGGGCAGCCGGCTGAACCTGCTCGGCGAGAACCTGCAGCGCATCACCGATCGCTGGGCCCGGCTCAACCCGCCGCCGACGCGGCCGATCCCAGTGCTGATCGGTGGCGGCGGCGAGCGCAAGACGCTGCGCCATGTCGCCCGGTACGCCACAATCTGGCACGCATTCGGCGGCCCGGACACGCAGGCCCGCAAGGCCGCCGTGCTCGCCGAGCACTGCCTGGCGATCGGTCGGGACCCCGCGCAGATCGAACGGTCGACCGCCATTCCATCCGGCGGCGTGGCCGTCGCGGATGCGCTGCTGGACCTGGGCGTCTCGTTGTTCACCATCGGGGTGAGCGGCCCGGACTACGACATGACGGACGTGCCGTCGTGGCTCCGGTGGCGCGACCGGCACAACTCGGAACGGCGCTGAGCCGGCCGCCCGTCAACGCGCGCCGGCCGCGTGGGGACGTCGTCACCAAAAAGTCACGTCACAGATCGGTATCGACACGCCGTGCAGCCCCCTCCTGTCCGCATATAAAGGCTGAGTGAGCCGTGCGCGCCTCGCCAGGCGTCGGCCCCAGCGGGGTCGGCGGTCGGGGTTCGCCGGTTCCGTGGGGTGAACGACTGCCCGCCGGATGGTCGGCGGGTCGAGGGGACGAAAGATCACGATGACGGCACTGCACGAGGCGCGCCTGCAGCCGGACGTTTACGACGACGACGACATTCTGCTTCCGCTGCTGGAACACGCACCGCATGCGGCGTTGCGCCTGCCGGACGGGCGGGCGATGGCCTGGGCGGAGTACGGGAGCTCGCGGGGACTGCCGTGCGTGCTCATACCCGACACGGGCTCGTCCCGGCTCGCCCCGGGTTGGCTGTTGCACGACTCCGCCCTGCCGGCGGCCATCCGGTTGCTGGCGATCGACCGGCCGGGAATCGGGGCCTCCGACCCGATCGGCTTCGGCGGCACCGAGCAGCCCGCCGAGGATCTGCGGCGGCTGGTGGAGACGCTGGCCGTCGGCCGGGTCGCGGTGATCGGCATCGGCCGCGGGGCCGACGACGCCTTCGCGCTGGCCGCCCGCTACCCCCGCCTGGTGTCGTCGGTCTCCGCGGTATCGGTCCGGTTGCCCGGCGGTGAGCGGGGGCGCCGGTCCTTCCGGCATCCGTTGCGAGCTCCGCGGGCGCCGTGGTCCGGCCCGCTGGCGTGCTGGGTGCAGACGGCCGGGCGGGACGCCGACCTGACCCGGGAGTCGACCTGGAAGCGGATGATCGATCGGCTGCCCCAGACGGCCGCCGAGGTCCTGGGCGACCGGTGGATGGAGTCGGACTTCCGGGATGCGGTGGCCGCGGACGCGGCGTTGATCAATCCGGCCTGGACCGCGCCCGCCCGGGCCTCGGACATCCCGACCTGGGCGCTGGACCCGGCCGCCGTCGCGGTGCCGGTCGAGGTCTGGCACGGCAAGCACGAATCCGGCACCACCCTCGCCGCGGTGCAGGAGTTCGCCGGTGGCCTGCCGGGCTGGACCGTCCGTCCGACGGCCGGCAGCTCGGCCGTTCTCGGGGCCTGGACCGACATCCTCGCCGGCGCGGCCAAGGGATTCGCGGCGGCGAACTGACCGGCGTCGCGGTCGGTTCGTTCAGACCGGTGGCAGCTGGTTGGTCGCGATCAACCGCGAGTACCACCTGGCCGAGTCCTTGACCGTCCGCTCGAGCGTGTCGAAGTCCACCCGGACGATGCCGAACCGGCGGTCGTAGCCCCAGGCCCACTCGAAGTTGTCCAGCAGGGACCACAGGAAGTAGCCCCGTACGTCGGCCCCGGCGTCGATTGCCTGGCCGACCGCCTCGATGTGGTCGTGCAGGTAGGCGGTCCGGTCGGCGTCGGGCACCGAGCCGTCCTCGGCCACGGTGTCGTAGAACGCGGCGCCGTTCTCGGTGACCATCAGCGGCAGGTCCGGGTAGCGCCGGCTCATGTCGGTCAGCAGCTCAAGCATGCCGGACGGGTCGATGTTCCAGCCCATCGCGGTGTAGGGGCCGGGCTGCTTGCGGAACTCGATGTCGTCGGCACCGACCCACGGGCTGAAGCCGGTATCGCCGTGACCGTCGGCGTGCTCCATCGGACCGTCACCGGTGTGCCGGCGGGCCCGCGACGTGGAGTAGTAATTGATGCCCAGGACGTCCAGCGGGACGGCGCACGTGGCTTCGTCGCCGTTCTGCACGAACGACCAGTCGGTCACCGACGTGGTGTCGTCGAGCAGGTCCTGGGGGTAGGCACCGTCGAGCATCGGGCCGAGAAAGACCCGGTTCCCGACCGCGTCGAGCTGCCGGACCGCATCCCGGTCGGCGGCCGACGCCGGGTCGTCCGGCCGGGTGACGTGCAGGTTCAGCGTGACCGAGAGCTTGGTGTCCGCGCCGAGCACGTCCCGGACCGCCCGGCCCGCGAGTCCGTGGGCCAGGTTCAGGTGATGCGCGGCCTTGAGCGCCGACTCCGGCTCGGTGCGGCCCGGCGCGTGGATGCCCGACGCATACCCGAGGAACGCCGAGCACCAGGGCTCGTTGAGCGTCGTCCACGTCTCCACCCGGTCACCCAGGACGCCGGCGACGTGGGTGGCGTAGTCGGCGAACCGGTAGGCGGTGTCCCGGTTGGTCCAGCCGCCCCGGTCCTCCAGGGCCTGCGGCAGATCCCAGTGGTACAGGGTGACGACGGGCCGCACGCCACGGTCGAGCAACCCATCGACCAACCGGGAGTAGAACTCGGCGCCCTTGACGTTGAAGGCGCCGGACCCGTCCGGCTGGATGCGCGGCCAGGCGATCGAGAACCGGTAGGCCTGTAGCCCCAATTCCTTGATCAGGTCCAGGTCGGCGGACCACCGGTGGTAGTGATCGTCGGCCACGTCGCCGGTATCCCCGTTCATCACCTTGCCCGGGGTGTGACTCAGGGTGTCCCAGATCGACGGACCGCGGCCGTCCTCGTTCACCGCTCCCTCGATCTGGTACGACGCCGTCGCCGACCCCCACAGGAATCCCTCGGGGAAAGTGCGCGGCGAGCTGGTCATGTCAGGGTCCTTCCGATCGGTTCTGCGCGGCGTCGGGCAGCGTGAAGGTGACCGTAGCGGACACGGCCACCATTGTGGAAGCGCTTCCATCGGTTTTTTCATCCGGTTGCCGGACGATCGACCATGCCTTTTCGGCCGGATCCGGACCATGGACCGTGACCGTCCGACCGTCCCGGCGCACCGTGAACTGCGCGTCACCGACCCGCCGGGTCGCCTCGGTCAGGTCCGCCGGCTGGTACAGGTGCAACGCGACACCGTCGGCATGGTCGTAGTCCGGGCGGTCGTCACAGGCACCGATCGGCAGCACGGTGCCCGGCCGGACGAGCACCGGCAGACTGTCGAACCCGTGCCGCTCCGCCACCCACCGCGGGCCCTCGACGATCCGGCCGTCGAGCAGCCCGGTCCACCGACCCGCCGGAACGTAGTAGCGGACCTGCCCGTCGGCGTGGAACACCGGGGCGACCAGCAGCGAATCGCCGAGCATGTACTGCGTGCTCAGGTAGTCGGTGGCCGGGTCGTCCGGGAACTCCATGGCCATCGGCCGGATCATCGGGGTGCCGTGTTCGACGACCTGGTCGGCGGTGCCGCGCAGGTACGGCATCAGGGTCATCCGCAGCTTGGTGAACGTGCGGGCGACGTCGACCGCCTCGTCGTCGAACGCCCACGGCACCCGGTAGGAGTCCGAACCGTGCAGCCGGCTGTGGCCGGACAGCAGGCCGAACGCCAGCCAGCGCTTGAACACCGCCGGGTCCGGGGTGCCCTCGAAGCCGCCGATGTCGTGCGACCAATAGCCGAACCCGCTGGAGGCCAGCGACAGGCCGCCGCGCAGAGTCTCGGCCATCGAAACGAAGGTCGAATCGCTGTCGCCGCCCCAGTGCACCGGGTACTGCTGGCCGCCGGCGGTCGCCGACCGTGCGAACAACACCGCCTCACCGGTCCCTCGGCGGCGTTCGAGCAGCTCGAAGACGGTCCGGTTGTACAGATGGGTGTAGTAGTTGTGCATCCGCTGCGGATCCGATCCGTCGAACCAGACGACATCGGTCGGGATGCGTTCGCCGAAATCGGTCTTGAACGCGTCCACCCCCTGGTCGAGGAGGCCCTCGAGGTGGCCCGCGAACCACTGCGCCGCGGCCGGGTTGGTGAAGTCGACCAGCGCCATCCCGGCCTGCCACCGGTCCCACTGCCAGACGCTGCCGTCGGCCCGGGTCACCAGGTAGCCCTTGGCCCGGCCCTCCTCGAACAGCTTGGACCGCTGCGCGATGTACGGGTTGATCCACACGCAGATCCGCAGGCCCTTGGCCTTGAGCCGGGCCAGCATCGCCTCCGGCTCGGGGAAGGTCTGCGGGTCCCACTCGAAGTCGCACCAGCGGAACTCGCGCATCCAGAAGCAGTCGAAGTGGAAGACGCTCAACGGGATGTCGCGCTCGGCCATGCCGTCCACGAAGCGGTTGACGGTCTGCTCGTCGTAGCTGGTGGTGAAGGACGTCGTCAGCCACAGGCCGTAGGACCATTGAGGCACCCGCGGGGGGCGGCCGGTCAGCGCGGTGTACCGCGCGAGGACCTGCTTGGGTGTCGGGCCGAGGATGACGAAGTACTCGAGGAACTCGCCGGGCACCGAGAACTGGGTGCGCGAGACCGCCTCGGACCCGATCTCGAAGCTGACCTGGTCCGGATGATTGACGAAGACGCCGTAGCCCCGGTTGGTCCAGAAGAACGGCACGTTCTTGTAGGCCTGCTCGCTGCTGGTGCCGCCGTCGGCGTTCCAGATGTCGACGGTCTGCCCGTTCTTGACCAGCGGGCCGAACCGCTCGCCCAGGCCGTGCACCACCTCCCCGACGTCCAGGTCGAGCTGCTGGTAGATGTACGGGTCGCCGGCCGGGTCGGTGACCAGCCCGATGCTCGTGGACCCGCTGCTGGTCAGGGTCCGGCCGTCGGCGACGAAGTCCAGGCGCAGGGGTCCCGCCCGGTGCAGTCGCACCGTCAACCCGCCGGTGTGCAGGGTCGCGTACGTCTCGTCGACCTCGATCCCCGGGCGGAACTGGCTCGCGCCGGGCAGGGCGAAGTCCGGACCCGGGTGCCGGCGGCCGGTGTGGTGCTCGATCCTTACCCGGGCGACGCCGTCGGCCGGGCTGGACAGGGTGATGGTGGCGGTCGGCGTGTTCAGCGTGTCCCCGCGGGCGGCGATGACTTTCGTCGACGCCAGCACGGACACCTCCAGTTCGGACGCCTGCACGTCGCGGGCCTGCCGGGGGTGGCGAATCTCGAAGCCGTCGCGCACCATCCAGTAGCCGTCACTGAATCTCATCTGGGTTCCCTCGCAGAGTTCTGGTCGATTACTTGATCGCGCCGGCGGTGACCCCGCGGGTCAGCGTGCGCTGGAAGATCAGGAAGAAGATGACCGCCGGGATGAGGCTGATCAGCGCGCCGGCATTGGTGGTCGGCGCATCCATCAACCGATCGCCCTGCAGGCTGGCCAGAGCCACCGGGATGGTCTGGGTGTCGTTGTCGATCAGCATCACCAGCGGGATGAAGAATTCGTTCCAGGTCCAGATGAAGAAGAAGATCAGCAGCACGGACAGGGTCGGCCGGACGATCGGGAAGACGACCCGCCAGAGGATCTGCCAGCGATTCGCCCCGTCCAACGCCGCCGCCTCCAGCAGCGCCTTCGGGAAGGTGCCCAGCACGGAGGCGAGCAGGTAGGTGCCGAAAGCGCTCTGGATCACGACGAAGATGATGATCACCACGAGCTTGGTGTTGTACAGGCCGGTCTGCTTGGCGAAGAAGTACAGCGGATAGACCAGCGCTTCCTGCGGGATCATGTTGCCCAGCAGGAACAGCGCGACGATCCACAGCCGGCCCTTGACCCGGCCGACGCCGATCGCGTAGGCGTTGAGCAACGAAACCAACACTGCGACGAGCGCCACCACGCCGGCGATCAGCGTGGAGTTCCACAACTTCTGCGGGTAGTTCACCTCGGTCCAGTAGGTGGTCAGACCCTTGGTGTAGATCTCGGTCGGCCAGGACAGCGGGCCGTTGGTCGAATAGTCGACCGGTGACTTGAACGCGTTGAGCAGCATCAGCGCGAACGGCACGAGCATCAGCAGCGCGCCGGCCGCGACGACCGCCAGGACCACCCAACGGCCGGCGCCGCGGTGGAACCGGTCACGGGCCTTGACCGCCCGCTCGTCGGCCAGCCGCTGTCCGGCCGACCGGGCCGGGGTGCCGCCGTCCGGGCTGGCGTCGGGGGTGGTGAGCACCGGAATGCTCATGATCCGCTCAGCTCCTTGCGCTCGGAGTGGGCCTGCCACCGCATGATGCCGACGGCGACGAGCACGATGATGACGGTCAGTACGGTCGCGATGGCCGCCCCGTAGCCGACGTCGAGCTTCTTGAAGAACGTGTAGTAGGCGAAGTACGACGGCACGTTCGTCGTGTTCTCCGGTCCGCCCCGGGTGAGCGCGTAGATCGGGCCGAAGACCTTGAGCGCGGCGATGGTGCAGGTCAGCGCGACCACGAAGGTTTCCGGCCGGATCTGCGGCAGCGTGATCGCCTTGAACCGGGCCCAGTAACCGGCCCCGTCGATCTCGGCCGCCTCGTAGATCTCCGGATCGACCCGGCCCAGCGCCGACATGAAGATGACCACGGGGTAACCGATCTGCACCCAGACCATCACCAGCATGACCATCGGCAGCGCGGTGTTCGGGTCACCCAGCCAGTCCCGGGTGAAACCCGACAGGCCGATCGCGTCCAGGAAGGCGTTGAAGGCGCCGTCCGGCCGCAGGATCCAGCCCCAGACGATGCCGGCGACGACCACCGGCAGCACCTGCGGCAGGTAGAACACCGCGCGCAGCACGCTGATGCCGGAGGCGCCGAACCGCTTGCCGAGGTAGTCGAACAGCACCGAGGCCAGGAGCAGACCGATGACGGTGGGGATGACCACCATCGCGATGATCATGGCGACCGAGTTCTTGAACGACGTCCAGAAGACGCTGTCACCGAACAGCCGGACGTAGTTGGTGATCCCGATGAACCGCGGGTTGCCCACGCCGGACCATTTGGTCAGGGACAGGTAGGTGTTGTAGACCAACGGTCCGAGAATGACCGCGACGAATGCGATCGCGCCGGGCACCAGGTACCACCAGTAGCCGCCCGCCCGGGCCTTCCGGGCGGACCCCGGCACCGCTGAACCGCTGTCGGCTTGAGCCAGGGCAGTCACGGTCGATCTCCTTTCCCGAATGCCCGGTCCCCGCGCGGATCACCGTCGCCGGCGCGGATCAACGGCCGCCGAAAGGGACCGGTGGGGTCAAAGCTGACGGGTTCATCCGCGCAGGGCCGGGTCACGGTCAGCCGGCCTGGATGGAATCGACGCCCTCGGTGTACGGGCCGGAGATCTGGTCCATCACCTCGGCCGGCGTCTTGGACTGGTTGATCAACGACTGGAACCCGGAGACCAGGACGTCGTAGAAGCCGGGGACCGGCCAGTCGGGGTAGAACGCCAGCCCGTCATTCGCCGACAGGGTGTTGAAATTCTTGATCAGCTCGGCGGTCTTCGGGTCGGTGATCGCCGACGGGTCGGCCGCGACCGGGATGCCGCCGGAATTGCCCAGCAGGTTCTGGATCTCCGGGCGCATGGTGATGTCGATGAAGTCGTAGGCCAGTTCCTTGTTCTTGCTGGCCTCCGGCACCACCCACAGGTTGCCCGACGAGCCCAGGCCGAGCTTGCTGCCGGGGAACAGGAACGTGCCCCAGTCGAAAGTCTTGATCTCGTCGGCGAGCCGACCGAACCACCAGCTGCCGGAGATCATGATCGGGCACTTGCCGCCGATGAACGCGGTCCCCATGTCCTCGGCCTTGAGCGAGGCGGAGTCCCCGGAGATGTAGCCCTTCTGGACCCAGTCCGTGAACATCTCGGCACCCTTGGCGGTGGGCCCGTTCTGGAAGTCGACGGGGTTCTTGTACAGCTGGTAGTCGTCGACGAACGACCGGTCGGCCTGGCTCAGCGCCAGCTGGTACCACAACTGCCCGGCCGGGTACTCGGCACCGGCCATGCACACCGGGGTGGTGCCGGCGGCGACGAAAGTATCCATCGCGGAGGTGAACTCGGGCAGCGTGGTCGGCACCTGGATGCCGTTGGCGGCGAAGGCGTCCTTGTTGTAGTAGACCATCACGTACTCGCCGTAATTCGGCACGCCGTACCAGTTTCCGGAGCCCATCACGCCGCGTTCGTCGTACCGGGCGGTGGTCTGCAGGCTGGGTGAGAGCTTGTCGGCCCAGCCGCGGTTCTGCGCCTGCTCGGTCAGGTCGGTGAGCAGGCCCTGCGAGGCGAGCAACCCCGCGGTGGCGTTGCCCTTGTTGTACTCCATGATGTCCGGGCCCTCGTCGGAGGACAGGATCATTCCGGCGTTCTGCTGGATCTGCTCGAACGCCTTGCGCTCGAAGTCGACCGTGACGCCCGGATGCTCCTGCTTGAAGGTGTCGATGGCCTTGTCCCAGGCGATACCCATCGCGCCGTTGGCACTTTCGTAGTGCCACAGCTTCAAGGTGCCGCTCTCGGACGCCCCGGACGCGGAGGTCGGGGCGCCGCCGGACGCGCTGTCACTCGATCCCCCACAGGCGGCCAAGGTGAGCGATACCACCGCCGCAGCAGCGACTGTCGCAACTCTCAGGGCTCGATACCGGCGTCGGAACATCTGTCCTCCTGTGCTGGTGACCCCTCGGTGGGGTCGGGTGACGGGTGCGGCGGGGCGTGCGCCATCGCCATGGCGGTGCGGTGAAAACCACCGTCGGGGGACGGCTCGTGGTGCGGATGGGTCGTCGGAGAGGTTCAGCGAATGCGATGGCCGGCCGGCGGGACCGGGCCGGTGCTGTGACCCGCCTCCCACCGGCAGGGCAGCAGGGTGGGCGCATCGGTCGGTCGGCGCCCGTCGAGCTGGTCGAGCAGGTTCTGCACACCCAACCGGCCGAGATCGGCACCGGGCGAGTGCAGGTTGGTCAGCGCAGGCTCCACCATCTGGGCCATCAATGGGCTGGTGACGATCGACAGCACCGAGAACGTCTGCGGGACGACGTGGTCGTACCTCGTCAGCCCGCCCACCGCGCCGATCACCGCGTTCTCGTTCATCGCGACGAGGGCCGTGGTCCGTGGATGGTTGCCCATCAGCTCGTCGATCGCGCGGCGGCCCGCGAGCGGGGTCTCGTCGCACCAGATGGTCGGACCGGCCAGCCCGCGGCGGCCCATGGCTCGGTCGAATCCGTCGGCGATCCGCAGCGTCGGCCCATAACTGCGGTCGCGGCTCGCCGCGGAGTGGTTGAGCAACGCGATCCGGGTATGCCCGAGCCGCGCCAGATGATCCACCGCGGTCTCCGCGGTGGCATCGAAATCGATGTCGACGCAACGGGGGTCGGCGCTGTCGTCGGCCCGGCCGATCATCGTCAGCGGGATCTCGTGGTCGTCCAGCAGGCGCACCCGCGGGTCGTCCCGGCGGACCTCCATGACGATGACGCCGTCGGCCAGGCCCTGCCGGCTCATCTGCAGCATGTCCCGAGCCTGGGTCGCCGCGTAAGGCCAGACCACGAGATGGAACCCACGCTCCCGGGCACTTTCGGCGGCGCCGGTGACGAACTCCATGATCGTGCCGCCGAGCGCGTTCTCGGTGCCCGGGAAGGTCAGCGCAAGGATGTTGCTGCGCCGGCTGGCCAGGCTCCGGGCGATCTGGTTCGGTCGGAAGTCAAGCTCGCGCATCGCCCGTTCGATCCGCTCCCGGGTGGTGGCCGAGATCGGACGGGTGTTGTTGATGGCGTAGGACACCGTGCTCAGCGAGACCTGCGCCAGGTTGGCGACGTCCTGCATCGTTGCCATGTGACCTCCCGCCTCTTTGCCGGACTCCGGTGCCTAGCTTATCGAAGCGCTTCGACGGCGGCCGCCCGACTGCGTCGGCGACATTCTTCCCGGCCGTGACGTGCGGATGATCGCGCCGGTCCGGCACGGGTATCCGCCTTGCGGAGAGCTTTTCGCCGCCCTGGTCCCCGTGGGAACCACATCGTCGAAGCGCTTCGATTGGTTTGATTATTCGACGAACAAACCCCGGCGGTCAAGGGGGCCGCACATCACAGATCAGTAAAGTCGCGCGGGCGCCGCCGGCCCGTGGGGAGCGGGCGGCGCCCGGAGGTGGATCAGGCCGCGACGACGACCACGTTGCTCTCGGCGTTGACGGTCACCGGCAGGCGCGGCGTGAGTGTGACCACGGCGCGGATCTCGTCGTCGGTGTTGCCCAGGAGCGGGACGTCGTCCTCGTTCAGGTTCGCGAACGGGAAGGTGAAGGTTCGCGTCCGGGAGGTCGTCGCCTGCCCGTTGGCGCTGAGCAGCACCGAGAAGGTCAGGCCGATGCTGATCGGGTCGTCCCCGACCGGGCCGGTGTCGCCGTCCTGGCCGGTGTCGTCGCCGATGAACCGGATGCTCTCCAGGTACTGCAGTTTGGACGCCTGGTCGAAGGCGGTCCAGTTGACCGTGTAGGTGACGGTGGCGTTGGCGTTGGCCACGTCGCGGACGATGGTCAGGTTGACGTTGCTGGCAGTTGCCATGGTTCGAGTCCCCCTCGGACTGTCGTCGGTGGCACCGGGTGTGCCGTGGGCCGACTTGTCCAGGGGTACGGATGGATGTCCGAATCGGTTCGCGATGGGGTCTGGACCGCCGATCCTCGGTCGAAACCGTGGTGAGCGGGTGGCGATCGGCCTGTCCCGGCCCGGGAACCGCGACAGCGCGCCCGGCCGATCGAGCGGCCGGACGCGCTGCGCGGATGAAGTGGTCGACGCGGGACCCGTTGGTCCCGTCTGCGGGGAGGTGATCCGCGCAGGCGTGGTTGATCCGCGCGGGTCCGGGGTGGGCGGCGGTCGGTCAGGGAGTCAGCGGGCGCCGAGGGCGTGCTCGACGGCGAGCTGGTTCAGGTGCACGAACGCGTACGAGTGCTCGGCGGCCTTGTCGGCGTCGTAGTCCTCCAGCGCGGACCGGTCGGCCAGCAGATCGTCGACGGTCTCCCCCGGGGCCAGCGTCGGGGTGGCCAGTTCGGTCAGTCCGGACGCCTCCATCGCGGCCTGCACCTCGGGGTCGGCGCGGAACGCCAGCGCCCGCTCTTTCAGGATGAGGTAGGTCGAGATGTTCGCCCGCGCAGACGCCCACACCCCGTCGAAACCCTCGGTGCGGGAGGGCTTGTAATCGAAGTGTCGCGGCCCGTCGTAGGTCGGTCCGCCGTTCGGGAAGCCGTTCTCCAGCAGATCCACGGTGAAGAAGGCCGACAGCAGGTCGCCGTGACCGAACACCAGATCCTGGTCGTACTTGATCGAGCGCTGCCCGTTCAGATCGATGTGGAACAACTTTCCGTTCCACAGCGCCTGGGCGATGCCGTGGGTGTAGTTCAGTCCGGCCATCTGTTCGTGGCCGACCTCGGGGTTCAGGCCGACGATGTCGCCGTTGTCGAGCTTGGCGATGAAGCCCAGCGCATGCCCGATGGTCGGCAGGAAGATGTCACCGCGGGGCTCGTTCGGCTTGGGCTCCAGGGCGATCTTGATGTCGTAGCCCTTGCTCTTGATGTACCCGGCCACGGTGTCCACGCCCTCGGCGTACCGGTCCAGCGCTGCGTGCACGTCCTTGGAGCCGTCGTACTCGGCACCCTCCCGGCCACCCCACATGACAAAGGTCTTGGCGCCCAGTTCCGCGGTCAGGTCGATGTTGCGCAGCACCTTGCGCAACGCGAACCGGCGTACGGACCGGTCGTTGGAGGTCAGGCCGCCGTCCTTGAACACCGGGTGGGTGAACAGGTTGGTGGTGACCATCTCGATGGTGATGCCGTGCTCGGCGCACGCTCCGCGGAACGCCGCGAGGGCCTTGTCCCGGGCGGTGTCATCGGATCCGAACGGCACCACGTCGTCGTCGTGGAAGGTGACGCCCCAGGCACCCACCTCGGCCAGCTTGCCGATCGCCTCGACCGGGTCGAGGGCGGGCCGGGTCGCCTCACCGAACGGATCGCGCCCTTGCCAGGACACGGTCCACAATCCGAACGAGAAGCGATCCTCCGGGGTTGCCTGGCGCACCATGTTCTGACTCCCTTGTCTGGACGTTTTGTTCTTTGACTGAACTTATAGGAGAAACCCGCTAAGGTCAACCCCATGGCCCCCCGCTCGCCCGTCCCGCGTGGTGCATCCGCCATCCGGCAGGCCAACCTGCGCGAGCACAATCTCGGGCTGGTCCTGCGGATCATTGTCGAGGCAACCACGCCGCACTCGCGGGCCGACATTGCCGCCGTCACCGGGCTGACCCGGGCGACGGTGAGCTCGTTGGTCGACGCGCTGATCGAGGCCGCCCTGGTGACCGAACTCCCCCCGGTGATGTCCCAGCGGGCCGGGCGGCCCGCGGTCCCGCTGGTTCCTGCAGCGGGCACGATCGCCGCCGTGGGCATGGAGGTCAACGTCGACTACCTCGGGGTTCGGTTGATCGATCTGTCCGGCGCCGTGCTCGACCAGCAGGTGCGGGGCGGTGACTTCCGGGGAAGCGATCCGGCCCGGGTCGTGACCGAACTGGTCGGCCTGTACCGCACGGTGATCGGCTCCGCCGACGCAACGGTGCGGATCGCCGGGGCCGGCCTGGCGCTGCCCGGCCTGGTCGACCGGACCGCCGGGCCCGTCCGGCTGGCCCCCAACCTCGGCTGGCGCGACGTCGACGTGGCGACGATGTTCCGGGCCGAACTGGCCGAACCGTCCGGCCAATCCCTGTCGATGCTGCTGGACAACGAGGCGACGCTGGCAGCGCGGGCCGAATGCGACGCCCTGCGCCTGCTGGGCCTGCACACCTTCCTGTACCTGTCCGGCGAGGTCGGGGTCGGCGGTGCGCTCGTTCTCGACGGGTCCATCTTCGGTGGCCGGCACGGATGGAGTGGCGAGATCGGGCACACCGTCATCGATCCCGACGGGCCATTGTGCCGGTGCGGATCCACCGGCTG
The DNA here is from genome assembly GCA_044223435.1 of Nakamurella sp. GTDB lineage: Bacteria > Actinomycetota > Actinomycetes > Mycobacteriales > Nakamurellaceae > Nakamurella. Next base: position 10,567 of record JBGALY010000020.1, on the reverse strand, counting down.
CCTGGAGCAGTACGCCGGCAAGGACGCACTCATGCGGGCCGCCGGGCTGGATCTGAGCCTGCCGATCGATCACCTGCAGCGCGCCGCGGCCGGCGGTGATCGGGCCGCCATCGCATCCTTCGCCACGGCCGCCGGAGCGTTGGGTACCGCGATCGCGAACGCGGTGAACCTGATCGACGTGGAGACCGTCGTGCTGGGCGGGCTCTACGCCACCCTGGCCGGAGAGCTGGTGCCGGGCATCGAACGCGTGCTGGACCAACGTGTGCTCGCCGCCCCGTGGTCGAACGTGCGGGTGCGGTCGGCGGTCGTGCGCGAGGCCGCCGCGATGACCGGGGCCGCTTCGGCCGTGCTCACCCAGGTCGTCGACCATCCCAGCGAGTGGATGCGCCGCTGACGCCGCCGAGCTGACCCGCCGCGCGGCCGCCGGCCGCGCCCGGGCGGCGACGGTCCGGCGTACCGTCCCCGACCATGAGTTCACCACTCCCGACGCAGCCCCGACCCCTACGGGATTCGGCATGACCGATGAACCGGGCACCGTCACCGATCTGATCCGCACGGCGGCCGAGGCGGTGATCGAGTACCGCCTGGGCCTGACGGAGCGACCGGTCGGCCCGGCCGCCGGCCGGGAGGCGATGGTGGACGCCCTCGGCGGACCGCTGCCGGCCGCGCCGACCGCGCCCGACCGGGTGATCGACGACCTGCTCGCGGCGGCCGATCCCGGACTGGTCGCGACCGCCGGCCCCCGGTTCTTCGGTTTCGTCGTCGGCGGGTCGCTGCCGGCGGCGACGGCGGCCGACCTGCTGGCGGTCGGCTGGGATCAGCTGGCGTTCAACGCGACGACCTCCCCGGCCGCCGGTGCGGTCGAGGAGGTGGCCGGTGGGTGGCTCAAGCGCCTGCTCGGCCTGCCCGCGACGGCATCCGTCGGGTTCGGCACGGGGGCCCAGTCGGCCAACACGGTCGGGCTGGCCGCGGCCCGGCACCGAGTGCTGGAGGCGGCCGGCTGGGATGTCGAGCGGGACGGGCTGGCCGGCTCCCCGAGGCTGCGAGTGGTGGCCTCCGCCGAGCGGCACGGCACCGTCGACCGGTCCTTGCGGCTGCTCGGTCTGGGCACCGGCAGTGTCACCGAGGTCGCCGCGGGGCCGCAGGGGGCCATCGACATCGACGATCTGGCCCGCGTCCTCGATCGGGACCCGGACGTGCCGACCATCGTGGTGCTGCAGTCCGGGAATGTGAACACCGGTGCCTGCGACGATCTCCGGGCGGCGATCGGGCTGGCTCGGTCCGTGCCGGACCGCTGGGTGCACGTGGACGGCGCCTTCGGGTTGTGGGCGGCCGCCTGCCCGGAGACCCGGCATCTGGTCGACGGGATCGAACTGGCCGACTCGTGGTGCACCGACGGGCACAAGTGGCTCAACGTGCCGTACGACTGCGGGCTCGTCTTCTGCGCGGATCCGGCCACGCACGTCGGCGCCACCGCTTACGCCGCCGCCTACCTGACCGGGGCCGGGGCCGCCGGCTCGCCCGCCGACTTCGTGCTCGAATCATCGCGGCGAGCAAGGGGTTTCGCGGTGTGGGCGGCCTTGCTCGAGCTCGGTACCGACGGTGTCGCCGACCTGGTTCGGCGATGCTGCGCCCTGGCCCGCCGATTCGCCGACGGGCTCGCCGCGGGCGGGGTGCAGATCGCCAACGACGTGGTGCTGAACCAGGTGCTCGCCCGGTTCGGTTCCGACGCCCGCACCGACGCCGTGATCGATCGGGTTCAGCGGGAAGGAACGTGCTGGCTCGGCGGCACCACCTGGCACGGGCGCCGGCACATGCGGGTGTCCGTGTCGAACTGGTCCACCACCGAGGACGACGTCGACCGCAGCGTGGCCGCCATCCTGCGCGTCGCCGCAACCCGGTGAAAACCCGCCGCAGGCGGGGCGAGCCGGGGCTGAACCGGCAGATCCTGCGGCTGGCCGTCCCCGCGCTCGGCGCACTGCTGGCCGAGCCGATCTTCCTGCTGGTCGACGCGGCCATCGTCGGTCACCTCGGGGTGGCCCAGCTGGCCGGGGTCGGCATCGCCGCGGTCATCCTGCAGACGCTGGTCGGGTTGTCGGTCTTCCTGGCCTACGGCACCACCGCGCAGGTCGCCCGAGCGTTGGGCGCGGGCCGGCCCTCCGACGCGCTGACCTTCGGCATCGCCGGGCTGTACCTGGCCGTGATCATCGGCGTTGCCGTGCTGGCGGCCGGCTGGCCGTTGGCGCCGTGGCTGATCGAAGCGTTCGGCGGCGGTCCGGACGTCGCCGATTTCGGCGTCACCTTCTTGCGCTGGTCACTGCTCGGCCTGCCGGCGATGCTGGCCGTGCTCGCCACGACCGGCGTGCTGCGCGGTCTGCAGGACACCCGGACACCGCTGCTCGTCGCGGTGGCCGGCGCCGTGCTCAACATCGGCCTGAACGTGCTGCTGGTCTACGGGATCGGGCTGGGCGTCGCCGGTTCGGCGATCGGCACGGCGCTGACCCAGACGGGCATGGCCGTCGTCCTGATCGCCATCGTCGCCCGCGGGGCCCGCCGGCTCGGCGTCGCACTCTCCCCGCACGCCGGGCACATCCGGGGGGCCGGACGGGCCGGGATCCCGCTGTTCATCCGCACCCTGACCCTGCGCGCGGCCATCATCGTCACCACTGTCGTGGCCACCCGGCAGGGCATCGAGGCGCTGGCGGCGCAGCAGGTGGTGATGTCCATCTGGAACTTCCTGGCGCTCGGGCTCGACGCGCTGGCCATCGCCGCGCAGGCGCTCACCGGCAAGGCGCTCGGCGAGGGTGACGGCGCGGCCGCCCGGCGGTTCACCGGGATCATGCTGCGCTGGGGGGTGTGGGTCGGGGTCGCGATCGGCGTGGTCGTCCTGCTGATCCACGCGTTCGCCGGCGCGGCGTTCTCACCGGACCCGGGGGTGCGTGACGCGGTCGGCGCCGCGCTCATCGTGGTGGCGGTGTCCCAACCGTTGTGCGGTTGGGTGTTCGTGCTCGACGGGGTGCTGATCGGGGCGGGCGACGGGGGGTACCTGGCCTGGGCGGGCGTGCTGACGTTCGTCGCCTACCTCCCGGCGGCTGGCGCGGTGACCGCCTGGGCGCCCGGCGGCAGCGCCGGGCTGGTCTGGCTGTGGGTGGCGTTCTCGGGCGTGTTCATGGGGGCGCGGGCGGTCACCCTCGGCCTGCGCTACCGGGGTGACCGGTGGCTGGTGACCGGGGCCGTGCGGTAGGTGTTGAACGTCCCACGTCCGTGATCCGATCGGCGTCCGGACCGCGACAGGGGTGGCATGCCGCAAGCGTCGGACGTCGAGCTCCTGGCCCTGGTGGCCAGGGGCGAGGAGACGGCGCTCCGGGAACTGGTCGAGCGCCATTCGGCCTGGCTGCTGCTGCGGCTGCGCCGCCGGACTCCGGACGATGACCTGGCCCACGACGCCCTGCACGACACGTTCGTGGCCGTCTGGCGCAAGCCCGGCGCGTTCCGCGGTGACGGCGACGTCGGCGCCTGGTTGTGGGGCATCGCGATCCGCCAGCTGATCAGCCGGATCCGGAAGAAGGCACCGCCGGCCCCGGCCAGCCATGAGGTGATCGCGGCCCACAGCCCCCTCGTCGCCAGTGCCGAGGACGAGTTGCTGGTGGCGGTCGCGCACGGCAGCGTCGGCGACGCGCTCCGGACGCTGTCGCCGGAGCTGGTGCAGGTTCTGCAGGCGACGGTGGTCGATGGGCTGACCACCCGGGAGGCGTCCGTGCTCCTGGGCATCCCGCAGGGCACCGTCAAGAGCCGAGTGCGGATCGCCAAGGCCAGGCTGCGCGAGCACCTGGTGCCGTTGGAAGGGTGGTGACCATGTCGACCGAGTGGCACGTCGCGGCCCCGACCTGGCGGGCGTACGCCGCCGGCAGTCTCGAGCCGGCGGCGGCGACGAGCGTGGAGGCCCACGTCGTCGCCTGTCCGCACTGCCAGGCCGCTGCCCGGTCAGCGGTCGACACATCGGTGGTCTGGGCGAGCGTGCAGGCGACCGTCGCCCGACCCCGGGTCCCCTGGCCCCTGCGCTTCCTGCGACGGCTCGGGCTCCCGGACGATGTGGCGGTCGTGCTGGGGGCGGGTGACGGCGTCCTGCTCCTGGGGATCACCGTGGTCGCCGCCGCCTTGACCTGCGCACTGTCCACCGGGTTGACGCCGTGGCGGCCGGACGCGGTCTTCCTGGCGCTGGCTCCGCTGGTGCCGGCGCTCGCGGTGGTCGCTGCCTTCGATGCGACGCACTGCCTGCGCGAGGTGAGCGCGCCGACGCCCTACTCCCGGATCCGGCTGGCGCTGTTGCGGACCGCCGCCGGACTAACCTTGGCCGTCCCGGTGACCTTCCTGATCGGCGTCCTCATCCCCGGCCTGAGCGGGCTGATGTTCGCCTGGCTGCTCCCCTCGCTGGGGTTGACGGTGGCCGGGCTCGTGCTGCTGACCTGGCTGACTCCGTCGGTGGTCGCCGGTGTGCTGGCCCTGGGCTGGATCACCGTTGCCCTTGCCCTTGGCCGGGCCGACCGGGTGGAGGCCCTGCTCTCCCCGACGAGCCAGGCCGGATTCGTGGCGATCACCGCGGTACTCGCGGCGCTGTTCGCGATCCGGACGACGACCCGGACGAAGGGGGCCGGCCGATGAGATCGACCCGGCTGGAGAGCGTCTCCAAGCGCTACGGGCGCACCGTCGCACTGCACCCGACCACGGTGGCCCTGGGCCCGGGTGTGGTCGGCCTGCTGGGGCCCAACGGGGCCGGCAAGACCACGATGCTCCGGCTGCTGTCCAGCGCGCTCCCACCGACGGAGGGTCGCATCGTCGTCGCCGGCCACGAGATCACCGGGCGCCACGGCGAGCGGATCGAGGCCCGCCGGCACATCGGGTACCTGCCGCAGGAGGTCGTCTTCCCCCGAGGCATGACCGCGTTGGGTTTCCTGGACTACATCGCGGTGCTCAAGGAATTCAAGCGCGGCGACGATCGGCTCCGGGAGATCCGCCGGGTCCTGGACCTCGTCCAGCTGGGCGAGCTGGGAACCCGGAAGGTGGCGAAGCTCTCCGGTGGCCAGCGTCGCCGGCTGGCGATCGCGCAGGCCCTGATCGGGACGCCGGATCTGCTCATTCTCGACGAGCCGACCACCGGCCTGGATCCGGAGCAGCGGGCCGCGCTGCGGGGGCTGCTCGGCGGACTCGATGGCACCGTCCTGCTGTCCACTCATCAAACCGAGGACGTCTCGGCACTGTGCGATCGGGTGCTGGTGATCGACGGCGGGCGGTTGCGCTTCGATGGAACCGTGCCGGACCTGCTGGCGACGGCGGCCGGGCGGGTCCATCTCGGCCCGGCGCCCACCGCCGGATCGGTGCAGACCTGGCGGACCGGGACCGGGATGATCCGGTCGGTGGGCGGCGTTCCCGGCCCCGGCTGCCGCCCCGTCGATCCCTCCGTGGAGGACGCCTACCTGCTGCTGCGGGCCGAGCCGGTCGGTGGTCACGGGGTGCGCTCATGACTCGGCCCGCGCTCGGGTCGACCTTGGGCCAGTTGGCCCGGCAGGAGATCCGGCGCTACGCGGTCCACCCGCTGTTCTGGTTCGGGGCCACGCTCACCCTGGTGCTGGCCGGTTTCGGCGCCGCCGGGCAGTCCGGCGAGCGGGGCCGGACCGCGCTCGACGGCCTGGGCCCGGCCTTCACCCTCGGCGTGCTGGGCATCGTCGTGATGGCCGGCCTGGTAAGGGATTCCGATCGCGCGGCGGCCGCCGCGGGTACGGTCACCGTGCCGGAACGGACGCGGACCCTGGCCCTGGCCGCGTCGGCGGTGGTCCCGCTGACGGTCGCGCTCGGGTGGTTCGTGGCGGCGGCCTACGGGTACCTGGCCTACCCGAGCTCGCCCGACTCGACGTTCGCCGCGACGTCCGACGTGTTCGTGCTGACGGTCCTGTTCTCCCAGGGCGTGGTCTCGGCGGTGGGCGGTCCGGTGCTCGGGCTGGTGCTGGCCCGGTGGTTTCCCCGGCGCTGGGTGCCGCCGATCGTGGCGGTGCTGGTGGTGGTCGTCACCGTGGCCTTCAACGGTGACCAGGCCTGGAACGCGGCATGGCGAGAAGTGTGGGTGTGGACGCATTTCCACGGACCCCTCGGCATGTGGTCGGTCGAGCCGGATCCGCTGCGATGGGCGGTCCTGCCCGGTTCGGTCTTCTGGTACGTCGGGTACCAGCTCGCACTGTGCGCCCTCGGCGTGCTGTTCGCCGTGTATCACGACGCCGAATGTGACCGACGCGTGGTGGTTCGGCTCGGTACCGGCCTGCTGGCGGTCGCACTGGTGCTCTGTGTCCTGGCGGTGGTCGGCGGCCAGCCGGAGATCGTGTACAACCCGATACCGTCGCCGGACGCCGGCGGCTGAGCATGGTGCGGCACGCCGCCGTCGCCATACCCTGGGCCCGCGTCGTGTTCGTCGCGGCGCTGGTCGTCGCCCTCATGGAGGTGGTGGCGCGGCGTCCCGCCGCGACCTGGTTGCTCGAAGCCGCGTCGGTCGGCCTCCTCGCGGCGGGCGCCGCGTGGTGTTTCGACGAGCCGGCCGCGGCCGTGGTCGATCCGACGCCGAGGACCCTGGCGTGGCGCACCGGTGCGCGCTGCCTCGGCCTGGTGCCATTGCTGGCCGCCTGGACGTGGGCAGTGCTCCGGGGCTGGGACACATCGTTCGATCGTCCGGTCCAGATCGCGGTCCAGGGTTTCGTGGCGGTACTGGCCGCGACCGCCTGGACCGCGACCCGACGGGCGATGGGCGCTACCCACCCCGGCGCGCGAGTGGCGCCGGTGATCGTCGTCGTGGCTCTGTGCTGGCCGGTCACCGGCCGGCTGGCCGACCGGGTGCCGCTCTTTCCCCTCCCAGCACACCAACCCACAATCTGGGACGCCAGCCGGGCGTGGTGGTGGGCGGTGGCCGCCGTCGCCACCGGCGCGCTGGCCCTGGCCCTGACGGACATCCGGTGGACGATGATCCGCCGAGGCCGCTGACCGCGACAGAGGAGATGCAAACATCAACCCGCTCAAGGGAGTTCACCATGGGACGCAGCACAGTCCGCCGGCGCGCCGGCGTCGCCGCCGCAGTGCTCGGCCTGGCCGCAGGCCTTGCGGCCTGCTCCGGCCAGGCCGCTTCCAGCCAGCCGACGACGACCCCGCCGGCCGCCTCCGCATCGGCTCCGGACTCCTCCTCGGCCGGCACCGCGACCCTCCCGGTGATCTCCGAGAGCGACTTCCAGACCAAGGCCGCCGCCCTGTGCACGGCCAACGCCCAGGCGGTCGGCGCGACGTTCCAGGCCATGAGCGAGCCCCCCACGGCCGAGCAGATGAAGGCCGCCTTCGACACCCTGGTCACCGAGTCGTACAAGATCTCCGACGACTTCACCACCCTCGGCGCACCCGAGGAGCGACAGGCTGCGCTGGCGGCGGTGATCGCGGCGAACGACCGCATCACGGCCGAGGTCGAGGCGGCCGGCGCGAACGCCTTCTTCGGCGATCAGGGCGATGCGTACGCCGAGCTGTTCCCGTTGATGGAGCAACTCGGGGTGCCCGCCTGCCTGCCGCAGGAGAGCTAACCTGCTCGGGTGTCCGAGCCCGCCGTCCTCATCCTGGGCGGCACCGGTGAGGCCCGGTCGTTGGCCCGGAGCCTGACCGAGGTGGACGTGCCCGTCGTGTCGTCGCTCGCCGGCCGCGTGAACGACCCCGCGTTGCCGGTGGGCCGGGTGCACATCGGCGGGTTCGGCGGGCCGGCCGGGCTGGCGGACTACCTGCGCGGGCACGGGATCCGGGCCGTCGTGGATGCCACCCACCCGTTCGCCACCGGCATTTCGGCGTCGGCCGCGGCCGCGTGCGCGACGGTCGGGGTGCCGCTGCTGCGGCTCGCCCGGCCGGGCTGGGCCGACCACCCGCTGGCCGGCACCTGGCAATGGGTGGACGGCGCCGCCGCCGCGGTCCGCGCCGCGGCCGGACGCCGGGTGCTCCTGACCACGGGCCGCCGGACGTTGGGCGACTTCATCCCCCTGGACTCACCTTTCGTCCTGGTCCGGGTGGTCGACCCGGTCACCACGCCATTGCCGGCGGGCTGGTCCGTGTTGACCTCACGGGGGCCGTACACGGTGCCCGGGGAGCTGGCCCTGATGCACGACCACCGGATCGAGGCGCTGGTTACCAAGGACTCCGGCGGTGCGATGACCGAGCCGAAACTGGTTGCCGCCCAACGGCTCGGCGTACGAGTTGTGATCCTGCGCCGGCCGGCGGGCGAACCGGGAGTGCCCGCCGTGGCCGGTCTGGCCGACTCCGTCGCTTGGGTGCTCGGCACGATCGGCGGCTGATCGTCGGCTGGCGCCGACTTCAGGCCGGCGGTCGGGTGGCCGGCCGGCCGGACCGGCCACCTCCGCTGCCGGTGCGCACTGCGGCCGCGCCGGCCGCCAGCACCACCGCGGCCACCCCGACCAGAGCCGACAGTCGCACGGCCCGATCGATGTCGGTCGGCGCCGGCGCCGGCCCGTGACCCAGCGTGCCGCGGTCCTCAACCGCTCCGCCGTACACGTTGACGCCACCCAGGCTGCGACCCAGCGCCCCGGCGAACGCCGCCTCGATCGGGCCGGCGTTCGGGCTGGGGTGCCGGCCGGCGTCGCACCGGACCGCCCGCAGCGCTGCCCGGGGTGATCCGCCGACCAGCGGGGCCGCCCCCGTGGCCAGCCCGGCGGCCAGCCGGGCCGGGGCGAGGTTCGCCAGATCGTCCATCCGCGCCGCGGCCCATCCGAACCGCTCGTACCGGGCCGACCGGTGCCCGATCATCGCGTCCAGCGTGTTCACCGCCCGGTAGCCGAGCAGACCGGGGATGCCGGCCACCGCACCCCACAGCAACGGCGCCACCACCGCGTCGGAAGTGTTCTCCGCGACCGACTCCACGCACGCCCGGGCGATGCCGGCCTTGTCCAGCGCCGCCGGGTCACGGCCGACCAGATGCGTGATCCGGCGCCGGGCCCGGGGCAGGTCCGGCGCCGCGAGCAGGCTGCCGACCGCGGACGCCTCGCGCCCCAACGACCGCCCACCGAGCACCACCCAGGTCGCCAACGCGGTGGCCAGCGCGCGAGCGACCGGGCGGTCCCGCGTCAGGCGGTCGGCCAGGACACCCAGGCCCACCGCACCACCGACCAGGGCGACAACGTGCGCCGTACCGGCCATTCGGGAGTTCCGATAGGTGAATCTTTCCAGGGTCTGCGCGACGCGACCGAACCCAGCGACCGGATGGCCGCGCCGCGGGTCACCGAGCAGTTGGTCGGCGAGGTAACCGGCCAGGAGGCCCACCGGTCGGGCCAGCCCGCCGTCAGCACACACCGCCGCCCTCCCTGCTCGCACCGACCGTCGACGATAGCGATGGCACGGACCGACTCCCGACAGCAGGGCTGGGTCACCGACCCGGCGGGCTGTTCCGGGAGACCCGCCGGCTGAACTTCCGCTCAGGCCAGTGGATCTCGATTTGCAGGGCCGGCTGTTCGGTGCCGGCGGGGCGGCGGATCCGGGGCCCGGTTTCCCACGGCGCCGATTCGGGCGGTTTCGGTGGTCGGCCGGTGTGGGTGTGGCCGGTGGGTGTGGTGGTGGTGATGACGCCGGTGTTGTCGACGTGGGTGGTCCACCCGTCGAGGTCCTTGACCAGGTTGCAGGCGGTGCACCGGCCGTTGCCGTTGCGCAGGTCGGTGGCCCCGCCCTTGCTGACCGCCACGGCGTGGTCGGCCTCGCGGATCGGCGCACCGCACCACGGGGTCCGGCAGATCCGGTCGCGGGCGGCGAGGAACTGGCGGGCGGCGGGTGGGAAGTCGCGGCGGCGGGCGTCGGTGGACAGCAGGTCACCGGTGCCGGGGTCGGTGTACAGCCGCCGCACCCATACCCGGGTGTTCTGGTCCGCGGTGAGCAGGTCGCGGGCGATGGGGGCGGGGACGGGTCCGTGGCCGATGAGGTGGGCGGGTTCGTCGTCGCGGTCGGCCAGGGCCCGGTCGGTCATGATCAGGTGCAGTTCGACGGCGGGCTGTTCGGGTTCCCCGCCCGCGGGGGTCATCACTCGTTCGACCAGTTCGTCGGCCATGACCTGGCCTTTGCTGCGGTGGTCGTCGGGGTTGCAGTGGGCGGTCATCGCGGCCCGGTGCAGCACCCCGTAGACGCCGACACCTTCTTTCATCGGCAGCAGCGCGGTGAGGTAGGTCATGCAGTCGGGGGCGGGTCGGATGGTGACCCGCCGGTCGGTGACCGCCTTCCGGACGCGGTCGACCGCACCCTGCGGGTCGAGGCGGTGCGCCCAGCCGCGGGCCTGCTGCGCAGTGTGCTGATCGCTCCACCCGGGCAACTGCTCGGCGATCGCCGCGTCGATCCGGGCGCGGTCCTCGACGCTGAGGTGGGCGGTTTCCCGGGCGATCAGGGTGGCCCGCCATTCACTGGCCTCGCCGCGTTCCATCACCTGCAGCACCTGCGGCATCTCGTGGACCAGGGTGTGGGCGAGGCCGACGTGCCGGTTGCCCTTGTGCGGGCTGTCCCGGCG
>JBGALY010000062.1:0-16402 GCA_044223435.1 Nakamurella sp. | reverse complement strand
GACCGGCGAATCACCAGGCTTCGGTCACCGAACCGCACCGTCGACCCGTCGGGCACCGGCGTCGGCACCCCCGGCACGCAGGCCAGGTCCACGCCCGCGGACACCACGACGACCCCGTTGGTCGAGTGCCGGTCGGTGACGTCCCGGACGAGTTCGACGAGCAAGTCATCGACCTGTCCGGTGGTGCCGACCGTCGCCCACACCCGGCGGGCCAACTGCTCGTCCGGATTCAGGAAGGTCAGGCCGGGCAGCGCAACCAGGAACTGCGACCCGGGCCGGTAGTCCAGACTCATCCGGGCACCCCCCGGCTCCGCGGGCGGGTGTCGTCCCGGTCCTGCCCGGCCGATTCGACACCCGACGGCAGCACGTCGATCACGACGCAGGTGATGTTGTCCCGACCGCCGGCGACCAGCGCGCGATCGGTCAACCGCTCAGCCACGTCCTGCGCCGAACCCGGCTGGCGCAGGGCATCGGCGATCGTGGCATCGTCGAGTTCGCCGGTCACGCCGTCGGAGCAGAGCAGCAGCCGGTCGCCCGGTTCCCGGGGCACCAGCCAGAAGTCCGGTCGCGGATCCGCCGCCGCGCCCACCGCCCGGGTGACGATGTGCCGCTCGGGATGCGTCCGGGCGCGTTGCGGCGTGATCTTCCCGGCATCCACCAGTTCCTGGACGACCGAGTGGTCGACGCTGATCTGCCGCAGGTCCGAGCCGTCGGACAGGTAGACCCTCGAGTCACCGATGTTGAAGATCAGCCAGTACGGCTGACCGTCCCGCTCGACCAGGGCCGCCCCGGCGGCCGTGGTGCCGCCGCCCGCACCCTCACGGATCCGCCGGTTGGCGATACCCAGAGATTCGGTGATCCACTCCGGGGTCACGTCCCGCGAGCCGGCTCCGGCGAACTGCGCCACCACGGCCGCGCTGGCGGTCTCGCCCGATTCGTACCCACCCATCCCGTCGGCGACGACGAAGAGCGGCGGATCGGTCAGAAACGCGTCCTCGTTGATCTCGCGGACCCGACCCCGATCCGTCTGGGCACCCCAGACGACCTCCATCAATCCTCCCGAGGGGTGGGGTCCACTTTCGGGCAGCACCGATGACCGCCCGTTGCAGCGCGTCAAACCCCCACACGTTCCGTCACCCCAACGGAGGCGACCCTACCGGCTCCCGCTGCGGCGAACGGACGCTTCCACCCGTTTGGGCGGGCCATCCGGACATCGGATACGGACGGCACACGGTAACCAGCCGGACCGACAATCGACCATGGGGAGAACTACCCGTCCAGGTGATCGGCCGGGACCCGGGGGTCCGGTGCGCTCGGGAGCGCTGGACTTCCGTGCCGATCAGCCGGACTTGCGGCGGAACTGCCTGGTCGCCTTGTGGCTGGCCGTGGCGCCGCCGACCCCACCGTGACCGTCCAGATGCGCGCTCCGGGCCTGGCCGTCGGCCTTCTTCTTGGCCAGCGCGGCGGCGAACTTGTCCTTGGTCGATTCGATGCTCGATTCGGTGCTCGCCTCGCCGGCCGTCGGCTGTCCGGTGTTCGAATCCGACGGTTCTGTTGCTGCCTGCTCGGTCATGGTTGGCCTCCCGGGCTGTGGTTGTCGATCGTCGGAGCTGGTGCCGGCACCCCGAACTGCTGGGGCTCCCATCATGTCCCGGCTCAATGGCCGGGCGCCACCGCAATCCTGCACCCGCCGTTACAGTGCCATTCCATGGGGCGGATGGTCGGCGCGGACCCGGACGAGCTCGACGAGCTCGGCCGGGCGATGGCGGGCGCCGCCCAGCAGCTTGCGGCGGTGTCGGTCCGGGTGCGGTCGCAGTTGCATGCGATCGGCTGGTCGGGATCGGATGCCGAATCGTTCCGGCACGCCTGGGACGCCGTGCACCGCCGCACCCTCGAGGCCGCCACCACCAGGTTGCAGGACGCCGCCACCACCCTGCACCGCAACGCCGACGAGCAGCGGCAGGCCAGCGCGGTGACCGGACCCGCCGGCGGCGGGGCGGCCGGCCTTGCCGGGTTCACCGGGGGCTTCGGCACGTCCGTTCCCGTACCGGCCGCGGGCGGCGACCCGGGCGATCAGCCCGGCGCTCCGGGTGGCGCGGCCTACGTCATCGGGCCCGCGACCCAGCCGCCGCTGACTGATACGGACTCCTTCCCGTACGACCCGAGCGCCACGCCCACGCCCGCCGACCACGCCTCGTGGGCCAAGTGGGGCGCCCAGGCCGCCGGCGCCCACCTGCTCCGTCCCGATCTGGACGACGCGCTGCGCGTCTACGACCACTACCGGGACCATTCCGGCACGCCGATGACGGTCGATTACGAGGAGGCGTACCGGGAGGACGCGACCATCGCGAAGGCGGTCGACACGGAGATCGGGAACGCTCGGGCCGCCGCCGAACGGCTGGCCGCCGAGTCGGGCTCGTCGTCCTTCTCGATGACCGGTGACGCCACCATGGTCAGCAAGCTGGGCGGTTACCCGGCCACGGAGAACTGGCAGAAGGCGCTGGGCGACCATCAGCTGTGGAGCAGCGCCGACGTGACGATCGTCGACGGCGTGGCGACGATGACGGTCACCGTGCACGCGCACGACCGCTACGACTTCAATGCCGGCATGTCCGATATCGCGACCGGTACTCCGGACGACGAGAACGGCCGGTTTGCGGTGCTCGGCTGGGCGAAGCCGTTCGACACCGTCGGCGAGCTGACCCGGACGATCACCTGGGACGTCGGCGACGCCGGCGATGTGAGCGCGGGCGAGGGCGACGTCTCCCGGAACCCGACCACCGAGGACCGCCCGGACGACCTGGGCAGCGGGCGGCCGGCGTGGCCGCCGATTCCCGGCAACCCCCCGCTGGACGGCACGTGAGGCGCCCGGTCGGAGCCGGCGCGCTGATGCTCGTGACCGCCCTGCTGCTGTCGTCCTGTACGTCCGGATCGGAGGCATCCCCGGTGAGCTCGTCGTTCCTGCCCAGCGCGACCCGTTCCGAGCCCGGGCCGGTTCGGCACGACGCCGAACCGCTGGTCACCCGGTTCACCGCGCTGGGCGATCCGGCCACGGTGACCTGGCAGTCCGGCACGACGGGCGACAGCTCGGCGCCGGGGCCGAGCACGTACTGGATCGACGCGGCCGTCGAGCTGGACCCCACGGTGGCCGCGCGGCTGCGAGCCACCTCCGGGTTGACCGACGCACAGCTGCCCGAGCTGCCGCCGGATGTGCTGGCCGCCGCCGGCCCCGGTCCGTGGCAGACCGGCGCCGCTCTCGACGCCGCGTTCAGCACGGCCGGGTTCGGCACCCAGGCGTACCTCGGCGCCGGTGACGTCCTGGTGATGCGCGCCGTCGGCTCCGGCGACGCCGGCTGACCGTCCGCCGGACACTGCCGCACCTCGGCCGGCACACCAAGGCCCCACCGGGGCCGACTAAGCTGGCGCCGCTCCGCCGGAACCCCCGCCGGGGCATCGTGACGTGCACGGAAGGACCCCGGTGGCCGCCGACATCATCCCCATCCAGCTCGGACTGACCGACGGCAACGTCTACACGCTCTGGGCCCCGCAGTGGCTGGAGGACGGCGAGGAGTGGGAGGCCTTCCTCGGCCACGGGGACGACCTGTATGTCTTCCCCTCCCCCGCCCACCTGGCCGCCTTCATCCGCTCGTCGGACGAGCACGACCTGCTGGACCACCCGGAGTGGGACACCGCCGCCGAGCTGCTGGTCGACGAGCTGCGACCGGACGACGACCACGTCTTCGACATCGTCGGCGTGCCCGACCTGGTCGCCGAGATCCCGGACATCTGGACCCTGGCGGCGCTGACCGACACCGTGAACATCGTCCGGTCGCTGTCCGAGGTGTGCGGGCTCGACGTGGTCGACGAGATCCTGGACTCGGCGGACGGCTTCGCCGTGCTGCCCATGGGTCAACAGGCGTTCGTCGGGCGCAACGGCGAAAAGCTCTGGAACGAGATGGGCGCCGTCATCGCCGAACGATGGGACGAGGTGATCGACGCGATCGACGCGATCGTCAAGATCCCGGAGATCGACGCCGAGGAACTCACGCAGACCCGCGCCGAGGCCGCCGCCATCAGCGCGGTGGACAAGACCGGCGAGACGGTCGAGCCCGAGGACGAGGCGGAACGCGACGAAGACCTCGAATTCTGGGACGAGACCGGCGTCGACTGCCTGGAGATCACGGTCGGCGAGCGCACCGGGTACACCCTGCGCTGCTACCTCGGGGACGAGCCGGTGTTCCTCGCCGAGAACCATCGGATCAAGATGTACACCTCGGCCGAGGAGCTCGAGAACTACTTGATGGAAGCCGATGTCACGCATCGCCTGTCGACGTTGGAGGTGTGGCCGGAGATCCGGACCGCGGTGATCGACGGGGACGCGGCCGTGCTCGCCGGACCCGAGAACACTTATCGGCTGGACGGTCTCGCGGCCGCGTTGAAGGCGGGCCCGGAGGAGGTCGACGGCAAGCAGCTGGAACTGGCGGTCGAACTGCTCATCGATGCGGCCCTGGAACGCGGCGACGAGGAGACGGTCGAGGCGGTCGGCTCGTCCACTCCGCTGGGCAACCTGATCAGCGCGATCACCCGGCCCGACCCGGATCGGCTCCCGCCGTCGCCGCCCTTCGACGACGAGGCCGCGGCCTGGTCGGTGCTGGTCGATCGCTTCGCCGCCACCCTGGACTGGGACGCCCCCCGCGGCTAGGCAACTTGCTGTCCCGCGCGGCCGAACTCGTTGATTCCCGTCACATCAATCACATACGACGTCGGTTGATCCGCGCCGGCGTCGTTGATCCGCGCGGGTCAGGACGCCTCAGCTGCGGCGCAGGCGCTCGTAACCGGGCTTGATGACCTCGTCGATGATGGCCAGCCGCTCGTCGAAGGGGATGAACGCGGACTTCATCGCGTTCACCGTGAACCACTGCAAATCGTCCCAGCCGTAGCCGAAAGCGTCGACCAGACCGGTCATTTCACTGGTCATGGAGCAGCCGGACATCAACCGGTTGTCGGTGTTGACGGTCACCCGGAACTTGAGCTCGGCGAGCAGGCCGATCGGGTGCTCGGCGATCGACGACGCCGCCCCGGTCTGCACGTTCGACGTCGGCGCCATCTCCAACGGGATGCGCTTGTCCCGCACGTAGGCGGCGAGCCGGCCCAGTTCGACCCGGCCGCCGGGGTGCAGGGTGATGTCGTCGACGATCCGCACCCCGTGCCCGAGCCGATCGGCGCCACACCACTGGATCGCCTCCCAGATGGACGGCAGCCCGAATCCCTCGCCCGCGTGAATGGTGAAGTGGGCGTTCTCCCGGCGCAGGTACTCGAATGCGTCCAGGTGCCGGGTCGGTGGGAAACCGGCTTCGGCGCCGGCGATGTCGAACCCGGCCACGCCCCGATCGCGGAAGGCGACGGCGAGCTCGGCAATCTCCCGGGAGCGGGCCGCGTGCCGCATGGCGGTCAGCAGGATGGTCGCCCTGATCCGGTGCCCGGCCGCGGCGGCGGCCGCGGTCCCAGCGGCCACCCCGTCGAGCACCGCCTGGACCACCTCGTCCAGCGTCAATCCCTGCTCCGTGTGCAGTTCGGGGGCGAACCGGACCTCCGCGTAGACGACACCGTCGGCGGCCAGATCCTGCACGCACTCGGAGGTCACCCGGATGAGTGATTCGCGGGTCTGCATCACCGCGAGGGTGTGCGTGAAGGTCTCCAGATACCGTTCCAGCGACCCGGAGTAGGCGGATTCGGAGAACCAGCTGGCGAGTTCACCCGGGGTGCCGGCCGGGAGGGCCCGATAGCCGAGCTGGTCGGCGAGCTCGATCAGCGTCGCCGGCCGCAGCCCACCGTCCAGATGGTCGTGCAACAGGACTTTCGGCGCGCTGACGATGGTCTCGGCGGTCAGTGGGGTCGGCATCATCGCACGCTACCCGGCCGGACCGCCCAGGGCCGCGCGGACCACGTCGTCGACCGCGGTGAAACCGGCCTGCGCCCCCGGATCGGCCTGCAGGGCCAGGCCGTCCTGGTCGCCGAGGCTGCCGTCGTCGGGTTCGCTGCCGGACAGCACGACAACGATCCGGTCGGCGGTGAACCCCATCGAATGGATGCCGGCGATCCCGGACAGGCAACAGCCCCAACCCTGTTTGGACCCCGCGCCCGGCACCAACCGCAGCCCGAACCGCTGATCCACCCCGTCCGCGGCGATCGCCGTGGTCGCACGCATCGCCGGGCCGATCACGCCCGCGGTCCGCGGATCGGCCAGCACGCCGGTGAGCAGGGCCGCCAGGTCGGATGCGGTCAGCTGCACGTTGCCCCAGTACGTCCCGTCGGGAGTCGGGGTGGTGCCGGTCATTCCGTACCGGGTGGCGATCCGCTGCACCATCGCGTCCGCACCGGCCGCGTCGTACAGGTCACTGGCGATCACGTCGTCGGAGGTGGCGATCATCCGGGTGAGCACGGCGTCGATCTGCGCCGGGTCGGTCAGCACGGGCAGCGATCCCTCGGTCGCCTGCAGATCGTCCGGCTCGGCTCCGGTCCCGTCCGAGGTCGACGGTCGGGTCGGCGGGGCCGAGACCGACTCCGCGGGGGCGATGTCGGCGGTCCCCGGGCCGCCGGGGTCCGTCGGCCAGCCGGTGGTCAGCACGTCGGCGGCGATCATCACCTTCAACAGGCTCAGCGATGGATAGGGCACGTCGGCACCTCGCGCCACCAATTCCGCGCCGGTCCGGCGGTCCAGGACGACCACACTCAGGGTGACCCCGTTCGCCGCCGCGTCGGCGACCGCCTTGTCGATCGCGGGTGCCGGATCCGCGGGTGGCGCGGGCCACCCGGCGCCGGTGGCCGGGTCGTCTCCCGGGGTGAGGGCGGTGGTCGGGCCCTCACCGGCGGCGGGGCCGAACCGGCCGGCGCCGGGTCCGGTCAGCGGGGCGACGGGCGCACCGGTCGAGGCGGGCCGGGTCAGCGGGGGCACCGCGACGAAGATCGCCGAATTCGGGTTGATCGGAACATCTTCCCGGTGAGCGGCCAGCGCGATGATCACCCCCGCCACCGCCAGCAGCGCGGCCAGTACGATGCCACCCCGGCCGGCGCGTTGACCGCGCGAGCGGCGCGCACCAGCACCCACCACGCCGCTCCCCGACCGACACCGATCCTTGCCCGACCGAGACCGATGCTACCGACGCACCCGATCCCCCCCGCTCGTGACGGTCAGGGATTCCGGCGCCGGTCAGTCCGCGGTGATCACGTCGTGCACCAGCGGAGGGCGGTGGAACGCGGCGCCGGCGGGGTCGATCCGAAGCGCGCCGGACAAGTCGGCCAGCGCGGCTGTGAAGGCCTCCGGCGTGTTGGTGTGCAGCTCGAACAGCGGCTGGCCCACGCGCACCTCGTCGCCCGGCTTGGCCAGGCAGAGCACCCCGGCCGCGGCCTGAACGGCGTGCTCCTTGCGTGCCCGGCCCGCGCCGAGCCGCCAGGCCGCGATGCCGACCGGCAGGGCGTCGAGTTCGGTGACGACCCCGGCCTCGTCGGCCACCACGACTTCCCGGAAACGCGGCGTGGGCAGCGGCGCGTCCGGGTCGCCGTCCTGCGCGGCCACCATGGCCCGCCACGCGTCCATCGCCTTGCCCGAGGCCAGCACGTCGGCCGGGTCGACGTCGATGCCGACCAGCGAGACCATCTCGCGGGCCAGTGCCACCGTCAGCTCGACGATGTCGGCCGGGCCACCGCCCGCCAGCACCTCGACCGACTCGGCCACCTCGATGGCGTTGCCGACCGCCCGCCCCAGCGGGGTCGACATGTCCGTCAGCAGCGCGCTGGTCCGCACACCCTCCCGGGTGCCGAGCTCCACCATGGTGCGGGCAAGTTCGGCGGCGTGGTCGGCCCGCTTCATGAACGCCCCGGTGCCGACCTTCACGTCCAGCACCAGGGCCGAGGTGCCCTCGGCGATCTTCTTGCTCATGATCGACGCCGCGATCATCGGGATCGACTCGACGGTGCCGGTGACGTCGCGCAACGCGTACAGCTTCCGGTCGGCCGGCGCCAGGTCCTCCGACGCCGCGCAGATCACCGCTCCGATGGACGCCAGCTGGTCGCGCATCTCCCGGGGGGACAGCGTCGCCCGCCAGCCCTGGATCGACTCCATCTTGTCCAGCGTGCCGCCGGTATGACCCAGGCCGCGGCCGGACAGCTGCGGTACGGCCGCGCCGCAGGCGGCGACCAGCGGCACCAGCGGCAGCGAGATCTTGTCGCCCACCCCGCCGGTGGAGTGCTTGTCGACGGTCGGACGGCCGACCCCGGACAGGTCCATCCGCCGTCCCGAGGCGATCATCGCGGCGGTCCACGCGGCGATCTCGGTGCCGGTCATGCCGTTGAGCAGGATGGCCATCAGCAGCGCCGACATCTGCTCCTCGGCGACCTCGTGCCGGGTGTAGGCGTCGATGATCCACTCGATCTGCGCCTCGCTCAGCGCCGCGCCGTCCCGCTTGGCCCGGATCACGTCGACCGCGGCGAAGGTGCTCATCGCAGTCCCCACCCCCGCCCCTGACTCGAGTTGATCATGACGAACGCTGCGACGAGTTCGGCGTGTCGTACCGCCAATGCCATGATCAACTCCAGGTCGGGTCGGGGACGCCGGGGGTCCGGGCCTGCGGCAGGTGTTCGGGACCGAACGCGTCCGGCAGCACCGCGCTCATCGGCGACGGTCCGGACGGGGTTTCGACCAGCAGCTCGGGGCCGCCGAACTCGTAGAGCACCTGCCGGCACCGGCCGCAGGGCATCAACAGCTCGCCCGCCCCGGACCGGCAGGCCACCGCCACCAACCGGCCGCCGCCGGTCAGCCGCAACTGCCCGACGAGGGTGCACTCGGCGCACAGGCCAAGGCCGTAGGAAGCGTTCTCGACGTTGCAGCCGGTGATCGTCCGGCCGTCGTCGATCAGTGCGGCCGCCCCGACCGACAGCCCGGAGTACGGGCAATACGCCGCCTGCGCGGCCTCGACGGCGGCCTGCCGGAGCAGCGGCCAGTCGATCTCGGTCATCAGTGCCCACCCTTCCGGTAGATCATTCCGTCGGCCTTGGGCATGCGCAGGTTCTGCGAGGCCAGCGCCATCACCAGCAGGGTGATCGCGTAAGGGGCGGCCTTGACCAGTTGCTGCGGCAGCTCATCGGTGGCCAGGAACCACCAGACGCACAGGATGGCGATGACGGCGGCCACCGCGGCGACGGTGTGGTGCCCGCCCCGGTACTGCAGCACCGCGACGACGGCCAGCGCGATGGCGACGAGGATCAGGAAGGCGTGCATCGCCGAACCGGACGCGTCGTACTGCTGGACGCCGTCGGTGTAGCCGAACAGCGAGGCGCCCAGGGCCATCCCACCGGGCCGCCAGTTTCCGAAGATCATCGCGGCCAGGCCGATGAACCCGCGGCCACCGGTCTGACCGTCCTGGAACTTCAGGCCGACCACCAGGAACGAGCCGGCCAGCCCGGCCAGCCCCCCGGAGACGGCCACCGCGACGTACTTGTACCAGTACACGTTGACGCCCAACGACTCCGCCGCGTACGGCGCCTCGCCGCAGGACCGCAGCCGCAGGCCCAGCCGGGTGCGCCAGAGCACGAAGCCGGTCGCGATGATCAGCAGCACGGCCAACACGGTCAACAGCGACAGGTTGGTGCACATCCCGCGCAGGATGCTGGCCACATCGGAGACGAAGAACCAGCCCTTGGCCTCGATGTCACCCAGCCAGTCGGACAGGAACGGCAGGGTGATCCGGCCCACGTCGGGCACCGGCGGCGACTGCCGCTGACCGCCGCCGGGGGCGTCGGTGAACAGCAGCCGGGACAGGTACAGGGCCAGCCCCGGCGCCAGGATGTTGATCGCCACGCCGGCGATGATGTGGTCGACCCCGACGGTGACGGTGACCAGCGCGAGCAGCAGGCCGCCGAGCAGGCCGCAGAAGATGCCGAAGACCACGCCGGCCCAGGCCCCCCACTGGTAGCCGGCGTACCCGGCCCCGAAGGTGCCGAGGATCATCATGCCCTCGATGCCGATGTTCACCACGCCGGCCCGTTCCGACCACAGGCCGGACAGGCCGGCCAGCGCGATCGGGGTGGCCGCGGTGATCGCGGCCTGGATGGCGCCGGAGGAATCGAGGTTGTTCGCGCCGGTGAGGATCCGCACCAGGGACACCACCGCGATGCCGATCGCGACGATGCCCAGCCACATCACGGGGGTCAGGTTCCGCCGCGGCGTGGACGCCTTCGGCAGCGGAACCGCGAGATCCGAGTCGACGCTCACGAGCTCACCCCGCGAGTTGCCCCCGCCGCGGGCTCCGGTTTCGACTTGGCCGCGAGCGCCCGGGCCACATCCCGGGCCTCCAGCGTGAGCCGGTAGCGGCGGACGAACTCGTAGGCCACGACCACCGAGAGCACGATGATGCCCTGCATGATGGTGACCAGCTCCCGGGGCACCCCCACGCCCTGCAGGGCATTCGCCGAGTTGTCCAGCGCCGCCCAGAGCAGCGCCGAGAAGATCATGCCGATCGGGTTGTTGCGGCCCAGCAACGCGATGGCAATGCCCGTGAAGCCGATTCCGGTCGGGAAGTTCAGCGAGTAGGACCCGGCCGAACCGTTGAGCAGCTCGGGCATGCCGATCAGCCCGGCCACCGCACCGGAGAGCAGCATCGCCGACAGGATCATGCGCTTCACCGAGATACCCGAGGCGACGGCCGCCGACTCGGACAGGCCGGTGGCCTTGATGCTGAAGCCGAACACGGTGCGGGACAGCATCAGCGCGTACAGGACGCCGACGATCGCGGCCAGCGCCACCAGCGAGTACAGCGGCGTTGTCGAACCCTCGAACACGATGACACCCAGCTGGCCGCCCTCGGTGATCTTGGGCGTCGAGATGTTGTTGCCCTCCTGCACGGCCAGCCGTTGCGGCGTCAGCAGGTACGCGATGACGAAGGTGGCGATCGCGTTCAGCATGATCGTGCTGATCACCTCGCTGACCCCGCGGGTGACCTTGAGCAGCGCGGCGACACCGGCCCAGGCGGCGCCCACCGCCATCGCGACGAGCAGGGTGATGATGATTCGCAGGAAGCCGGGCAGCGAACTCATCCAGGCCGCGCCGGCGACGGCCGCGGACAGCATGGCCGCCAGCCGGTACTGGCCGTCGACGCCGATGTTGAACAGGTTCATCTTGAACCCGATCGCCACGGCCACCGCGGACAGGTAGTAGATCGCGGACTGGTTGATGGTGCCCAGGATGATCCGCGGGCGTTCGAGCGCATCGAGCATGGCGCCGAATGCCTCGGTCGGGCTGTGTCCGGTGGTGATCAGCAGCACCGCGGTGATCAACAACGAGACCAGCAGGGCGCCGACCGGCGCGGCCGCACCGAGCAGGAACCGCCGGCCCTTCGACCCCGTCATGACTGAGCTCCTTCCCGGCCGCTCGCGCCCGCCGGCCCGCCCGGGTCGTCGGCCGCGCCCGTCATGGCCGCACCCAGCTCCTCCGGGGTGACCGAGCGTGGGTCGTAGGTACCGGTGAGCCGGCCGCGCAGGATCACGGTCAGCCGGTCGGACATACCGATCAGCTCCTCCAGGTCGGCCGAGATCAGCAGGACCGCCAGTCCCGCGGCCCGCGCGGTGCGCAGATGCTCCCAGATCGCGGCCTGCGCGCCGACGTCCACGCCCCGGGTCGGGTGCGAGGCGATCAGCAGCACCGGGTTCTCGCTCATCTCCCGGCCCACGATCAGCTTCTGCTGATTGCCACCGGACAGCGACGCGGCGGTCACCTCGATGCCCGGCGTCCGCACGTCGAATGTGTCCACGATGCGCTTGGTGTCGGCCCGCGCCGCGCCGCGGTCGAGCAGCCAGCCGCGGGCGGACGGCCGCCGGGTCTGGTGACCCAGCACCCGGTTCTCCCACAGGGTGCCCTCCAGGATGAGGCCCTGGCGGTGCCGGTCCTCAGGGATGAACCCGACGCCGGCCTCCCGGCGAGCCGCGGTGGACAGGTGCCCGACGTCCTGCCCCGACAGCGAGATGGTGCCGCCGGCGATCGGCCGGATGCCCATGATCGCGTCCACCAGCTCGGCCTGACCGTTGCCCTCGACGCCGGCGATGCCCAGCACCTCGCCGGCATGGATCTGCAGGTCGATGTCGGACAGCACGGCCCGCTCACCGACTCCGCCGGCCACCTGCACCCCGGCCAGGTCCAGCACGACGGTGTCGGTCACGGTCGATTCCCGCAGCTCCGGGACCGGCAGGGCGGAACCGACCATCATTTCGGCCAGCTGCCGGTTGGTCACGGCCTTCGGATCGGCCGTGCCGACGGTCGTGCCGCGGCGGATCACGGTGATCTCGTCGGCGATGCTGCGGACCTCGTCGAGCTTGTGCGAGATGAAGATGATGGTCAGGCCCTCGGACTTGAGCTCGCGCAGGTTGCCGAACAGCTCGTCGACCTCCTGCGGCACCAGCACCGCCGTCGGCTCGTCCAGGATGAGCGTCTTGGCCCCGCGGTACAGCACCTTGAGGATCTCCACCCGCTGGCGCGCCCCGACGCCGAGGGTCTCCACCAGCGCCCCGGAGTTGACCACCAGCCCGTACCGGCGGCCCAGCTCGTCGATCCGGCGACGGGCGCCCTTGACGTCCAAGCGGCCGCCGGAAACGGGCTCCGAGCCCAGGACGATGTTCTCCCAGACGGTCAGATTGTCGGCGAGCATGAAGTGCTGGTGCACCATGCCGATGCCGACCGCGATCGCGTCGGCCGGCGAGTGGAAGGTGACCTGCTTCCCGTCGACGGCGATCGTGCCCTCGTCCGGCTGGTGCATGCCGTACAGGGTCTTCATCAGAGTCGACTTGCCCGCCCCGTTCTCGCCGACCAGGGCGTGCACGGTGCCGCGGCGAACGCTGAAGGTGATGTCGGAATTGGCCACCACCCCGGGGAACCGTTTGGTGATGCCGGTCAGTTCGACGGCCGGCGGGAGAGCCGCGGCCGATGCCGGCCGGCCGGTGGGTGTCGCGTCGGTACTCATCGCACCTGCACTTCGCGAGAGGGTTCGGGTGAGCGGTGACCTGCGATCAGGCAGTCATAGCAGAAATGGCACGGCCCCGACGGGAACTCCCGCCGGGGCCGCACGCCGAGCCGCAATCAGCTGGTGGTCGACGGCACGGTGATGCTGCCGTCGAGAATGCCTTCCTTGGCCTTCTCGATGTCCGGCACGTAGTCGGTGATGAACCCACCCGAGGTGGAGTAACCGACGCCGTCGTTCTCCAGGCTGTACACGTGCTGCCCGCCGAGCGGGCTGCCGTTCACCGCGCTGGCGATGAAGTCCCAGGTCGCGACGTCGACCTTCTTCAGCATCGAGGTGATGATGACGTCCTTCACGTCGGCCAACGACGGAACGTTGTACTGGTCGGAGTCGACGCCGATGGCCCAGTTGCCGGTGGCCTTGGCCGCCTTGAACACGCCCGCGCCGGAGCCGCCGGCGGCCGCGTAGATCACGTCGATGCCGTCGTTGTACATCCCGGTGGCGATGGTCTCGCCCTTGTCGGGGGCGTTGAAGCCGCTGAAGTCCGGCGGCTCGGAGATGTACTTGGCGGTCACCGTCGCGCTCGGGTTGGTCGCCTTGACCCCGGCCTCGAAGCCGGCCTGGAACTTCTGGATCAGCGGGGTGTTCACGCCGCCGACGAAGCCGACCTTGCCGGTGGTGCTCTTCTTGGCCGCGGCGACGCCCACCAGGTACGAGCCCTGCTCCTCGGCGAAGGTCAGCGAGGCGACGTTGGCGACGTCGGCCAGGCTGGAATCGTCGACGATCGCGAAGTGCACGTTCGGGTTGGCCGCGGCGACCTCCTTGAGGGCGGTCGCGTAGGCGAAGCCGACGGCGATGATGTCGGTGGCGCCACTGTCCACCAGCTGATTGAGCCGGTCGGTCTTGGCCGAATCCGGCTCGCCCTGGCCGGCGGTCAGTTCGCCGACCACCGTCACGCCCTCGGCCTTGGCCTTGTCCAGGCTGGCGGCGGCCAGGTCGTTGAACGACTGGTCACCGCGGCCACCGACGTCGTAGGCCAGGCCGAGCTTGACCGAGGAGGGATCCCCGGTGAGCGAGGCGATGGCCGCCGACGCGCGGGACTGCACCGAGGAGGCGGCCTCGCCCGCCCGGCTGGTCAGGCTCGACGCCGCCGACTGCGCGGCGGAGGCGGCCGACTGGGCCGCCGAACCGACCGAGGCAGCGGCGCTGGAGGCGGACGAACCGCTGGGGGACGAGCAGGCCGCCAGCGCGAGGCCGGCCGCCGCGAGTCCGGCGATGAGTTTCAGTCCTACGGCTCGACGCACGTTGGATCTCCCTTTCCCTTCCTGGACGGGGGCATCGTCGGACCCTACTCGCGGGTATGCCAGGAGGGCGAGGGCTGCATCGCTCCGTAACCGAATCGTTGACCAGCTGCCCGGAATGCCGGATCAATTCGAGAAGAAACACGCCACACTCGGCAACGGACCGTAACTTTGCCTCGGCCGCCGAGAATGGCTGCTCATTCGGTCACATACGGTGACCAGACCGGTACGCCGGCGCCCGGCGACCTCACCGGGCCTTGGTGTGCCCAAGCCCACGCTCGTGTCAAGCACGTCACACGCGGGGCAGGAGCGACCCGTGTGAACCCGGGGTTAGCCTTGGGCCCTGATCGCGGTTTGCCGGCCCTGCGATCGGACCGCCGATCGCGCCGGACCCACCATTCATGCACGTCCGCCGTCGAAGTCGGAGGTCGAGGAGCGACATGTCCAACCCTGCCGTCGTGGCCGGCGGTCAACCGGCACCACCATCCAGGCGAGGCTCCGTCTACCGCGGCGACGCCGGTATGTGGTCCTGGGTGGCCCACCGGATCACCGGCGTCCTGACCTTCTTCTTCCTGTTCGCGCACGTGCTGGACACCGCTCTGGTCCGGGTGTCGCCCGAGGCCTACAACGAGGTCATCGAGACCTACAAGAACCCGCTGGTCAACCTCATGGAGGTCGGCCTGGTCGGCGCGGTGCTCTACCACGCGCTCAACGGCATCCGGGTCATGCTGGTCGACTTCTGGGCCAAGGGCGCCCGCTACCAGCGCACGATGCTGTGGATCATCCTGATCATCTGGTTCGTCGTGATGGTCCCCGGTGTCTACTTCATGATGAAGCACACCGTGTCCAACCTGTTCGGTGGTGGCGCATGACCGCGGCATTCGACCCGCCCGCCACGCGCGGCATCGAGGCGCCGCGCGCCCCCCGCAAGCGTGTGTCCAGCGGCCGCGGCAACTTCGAGATGTACTCGTGGCTGTTCATGCGGCTGTCCGGCATCGTGCTGGTGGTCCTGGTGCTGGGCCACCTGCTCATCATGAATGTGCTGGACGGAGGCGTGCACCGGATCAACTGGGGCTTCGTTGCCGGCCGCTGGGCGAGTCCGTTCTGGCAGGCCTGGGACCTGATCATGCTGTGGCTGGCCGAGTTGCACGGCGCCAACGGCCTGCGCACGGTGATCAACGACTACGCGCGCAAGGACGGCACCCGGTTCTGGCTGCAGCTGCTGCTGCTGATCTCGGTCGTGCTGACGCTGGCGGTGGGCACGCTGGTGATCTTCACCTTCGATCCCACGATGAGCTGACAGGAGCAAGTGACCATGCAGTTCCATCGCTACGACGTGGTGATCGTGGGCGCGGGCGGTGCCGGCATGCGTGCGGCCATCGAGTCCGGGCAGCGGGCCCGGACCGCTGTGCTCACCAAGCTCTACCCGACCCGGTCGCACACCGGCGCGGCCCAGGGTGGGATGTGCGCCGCCCTGGCCAATGTCGAGGACGACAACTGGGAGTGGCACACCTTCGACACCGTCAAGGGTGGTGACTACCTGGTCGACCAGGACGCCGCCGAGGTGATGTGCAAGGAGGCCATCGACGCCGTCCTCGACCTGGAGAAGATGGGGCTGCCGTTCAACCGGACCCCCGAGGGCCGCATCGACCAGCGCCGGTTCGGCGGGCACACCCGCAACCACGGTGAGGCTGCCGTCCGCCGCGCCTGCTACGCGGCCGACCGCACCGGCCACATGATCCTGCAGACGCTCTACCAGAACTGCGTCAAGCTCGGGATCGAGTTCTTCAACGAGTTCTACGTGCTGGACCTGCTGCTGTCCAAGACGGACGAGGGTGAGGTCTGTACCGGCGCCGTCGCCTATGAGCTCGCCACCGGTGAAATTCATGTCTTCCAGGCCAAGTCGGTGGTGCTGGCCACCGGCGGCGCCGGCAAGATCTTCAAGACCACCTCCAATGCGCACACGCTGACCGGCGACGGGCTGGGCATCGTCTTCCGCAAGGGCCTGCCGCTGGAGGACATGGAGTTCTTCCAGTTCCACCCGACGGGCCTGGCCGGGCTGGGCATCCTGATCTCGGAGGCGGTCCGCGGCGAGGG